>NZ_JBIVXF010000020.1:0-188948 GCF_044769045.1 Streptomyces sp. NPDC090741
CCGAAGTGGACGGGGTATCAACTTTTGGCGTTGATTTTTGGCACGCTGTTGAGTTCTCAAGGAACGGACGCTTCCTTTGTACTCACCCGCAGTAATACTTACTGGGGCTTTCCTCCGGGCTTTTGTTCTTCGTTCTTGCGTTTCCGACTCTATCAGAGTCGGTTCCGCTTGCTTTCCGGGGTCTTCGCTTCCGCGTTTTCCCTTTCCGGCGATTCCGACTCTATCAGGGCTTTTCCGGCTCCCTGACCACTCACTCGATTTACCCGGAAGGCAATACGAAGAGCAGCACGGATCAAGACCAGCACTGAAGAGGAGGAGTCCCGTCCATCGGTTGTTCGCGAGAAGTTCACGCGGCACGTCCTGGCGGGAGTCACGACAGTACAGGGCCCGTGGTGCCCAAGCAAATCGATTCAGGCGTATGGTCTAGTCCACTACGTCGTCGCGGTCGCGCGTCGTGCCTCCCAGCAGGGGGTGCACATCGGGCAAACCGGGACGTGTCATGACATACCCTTCTGAAAGTACGCCGTCGCAGCACAGGTTGTGACGACGACACGTAGAAGCCCCACCCCTGGGAGGCCCCCCATGACCAGCGTGACGTCCCCACTTGCCGGGCGCGCCATCGGACTCGCGGCAGTGCCCGATCCGGTGTTCTCCGGCGCAATGGTGGGTCCGGGCACCGCTATTGACCCCGTGCGCGAGCCGTCGGAGGCGGTGGCCCCCGTCGAAGGTGTGGTCGTCTCCCTGCACCCGCACGCGTACGTCGTCGTCGACGGCGAAGGGCACGGCGTACTCACCCACCTCGGGATCGACACCGTTCAGCTCAACGGCGAGGGCTTCGAGCTGCTCGTCAACAAGGGCGACACCGTGACCCGTGGTCAGGCCGTGATCCGTTGGAACCCGCAGGCCGTCGAGGACGCCGGCAAGTCGCCGATCTGCCCCGTCGTGGCGCTGGAGGCGACCCCGGACTCCCTGTCCGCGGTCGTCGAGTCCGGAGACGTGAAGGCCGACGACGCCCTGTTCAGCTGGCAGTGACCTCGTCCGCCTGTGCAGGCGAGTCGGACATCCATCGCGGCGGCTGGGCCCGCCGCTCAATCGGAGACGGGTGAAATGGAGACAACGCTGCGAGGCGTCGGCGTGAGCCACGGTGTGGCGATCGGCGAGGTGCGGCACATGGGCACGGCGGTTCTGGAGCCGCCGGCCAAGCAGATCACCGCGGACGAGGCGGAGCGCGAACAGGGGCGCGCCCGCAAGGCCGTGGAGGCTGTGTCCGCCGACCTGATCGCGCGCGGCCAGCTGGCCGGCGGCGAGGCTCAGCACGTGCTGGAGGCCCAGGCGATGATCGCCACGGACCCCGAGCTGATGGCGGACGTCGACCGGCGCATCGCCGTCGGCAGCACGGCCGAGCGCGGCGTGTACGACGCGTTCGCCTCGTACCGCGACCTGCTCGCGGGGGCCGGGGAGTACATGGCCGGCCGAGTGGCCGACCTGGACGACGTACGGAACCGCATCGTGGCGCGGCTGCTGGGCGTGCCGATGCCGGGTGTGCCGGACAGCGACGAGCCGTACGTGCTGATCGCGCGGGACCTGGCCCCCGCCGACACCGCACTGCTCGACCCGGCGCTCGTCCTCGGCTTCGTCACCGAGGAGGGCGGCCCGACCAGCCACAGCGCGATCCTCGCGCGGGCGCTGGGCGTGCCGGCGATCGTGGCGCTGCCGGGTGCCGGTGAGATCGCCGAGGGTACGGTCATCGCCGTCGACGGCAGCACCGGTGACCTGTTCGTCGAGCCCACCGCCGAGAAGCGGGCCGAGCTGGAGGCCGCGGCCGCCGCGCGCAAGGCCGCTCTCGCGTCCTCGTCCGGTCCGGGTGCGACCTCCGACGGTCACAAGGTGCCGCTGCTGGCCAACGTCGGCGGTCCGGCGGACGTGCCTGCGGCCGTGGAGGCCGGGGCCGAGGGTGTGGGCCTGTTCCGCACCGAGTTCCTGTTCCTGGACGACAGCAGGAAGGCGCCGTCCGAGGAGAAGCAGATCGAGTCGTACCGCAAGGTGCTCGAGGCCTTCCCCGAGGGCCGCGTCGTCGTACGTGTCCTGGATGCCGGCGCCGACAAGCCGCTGGACTTCCTGACTCCGGCCGACGAGCCGAACCCGGCGCTGGGCGTGCGCGGTCTGCGGGCGCTGCTGGACCACCCGGACGTGCTGCGTACGCAGCTGACCGCGCTGGCCAAGGCGGCCGAGGGTCTGCCGGTCCACCTCGAGGTCATGGCTCCGATGGTGGCCGACCGGATCGACGCGAAGGCGTTCGCGGACGCGTGCCGCGAGGCCGGGCTGCAGGCGAAGTTCGGCGCGATGGTGGAGATCCCCTCCGCCGCGCTCCGGGCGCGCTCGATCCTCCAGGAGGTCGAGTTCCTGTCGCTGGGCACCAACGACCTGGCGCAGTACGCGTTCGCCGCAGACCGTCAGGTCGGTGCGGTGTCGCGGCTCCAGGACCCGTGGCAGCCGGCGCTGCTGGACCTGATCGCCATGTCGGCGGAGGCCGCCAGGGCGGAGGGCAAGAGCTGCGGTGTCTGTGGTGAGGCCGCTTCCGACCCGCTGCTGGCCTGTGTGCTGACGGGTCTGGGTGTCACCTCTCTCTCGATGGGTGCCGCTTCGATTCCCTACGTGCGGGCGACGCTCGCCAAGTACACGCTGGCCCAGTGCGAGCGTGCCGCGGCCGCGGCGCGTGCGGCGGACAGCGCCGAGGAGGCCCGCGTGGCCGCCCAGGCGGTGCTGTCCGGCGAGTAGCCGAGCAGGGTGGTGTCGATCGAGGGGCCTTCGCCGGTGGCGGGGGCCCCTCGGTCGTGTCCGGTCGCGTCCGGTCGTGTCCCCCTCGGGTCAGTGGTTCGGGGTGGGGTCGTCCACCTCGTAGCCGGGGCAGTATTCGACGCCGGGCTCGGGGGCCACGGGGTCCCCGGTGTCGGCGTCCGTGCAGTAGGCGTTGAACACGGCCGCCGCGGAGAGCGGGACCAGGCGGCCGCGGTCCAGGCGCCAGCCGTGGACCCGGTCCCCGAAGCCCTCGGTGGTGCTGCGCAGCACCAGGCCCCCGGGGCCGCCGAGGGCGAGGCCGGCGGCGAGGACGGTCACGAAGTCGAGTCCTTCGCGGCCCTCGATGCGCGGTGGGCCGTCCCGGTCCGGGGCGACCTCGGCGTGCAGGACGGCGACGAGCTGTTCGTCCTGGGTCGGGACGCTGCAGACGAGGTGGTGGTGTCCGGGCCCGGCGCCGTCGACGAGACGGGTGAGCGCCCCGCTCGCCCGGGTGAAGGAGGCGTGGCCGATGTCCTCGCCGCAGTCGGCGCAGCTGCCGACGCCGGCGAGCAGGGTGGTGGCGTACTCCCAGGTGGCCTGGCGGACGGCCTCGTCGACGAGGAGCGGGACGAGCTCGTCGATGGGCTGGCCGGTGTAGGGCAGTAGGGCCCCGGTGCCGGCCAGTTCGGCCGTGAAGCGCGTACGGGCCCCGGCGGTGTCCGGGTCGATGCCGTGTTCCCTGCAGAACTCGGCGTACTCGTCGGGGTCGAAGAGGGCGACGGTGGTGTGGATGCCTTGGGCCGCGAGGGACCGGAGCAGGCCGTCGACGTGGCGGAGGTAGTCGCTGTAATCGTCGTGGTGGTCGAAGGTGAAGCTGCGGTAGTCGCGCATGGCCGCGAAGTCCCCGGCGTCGGCCAGGAGGCCGACGGTGCTGGGGACTTCGCGGCGCAGCATGCGGCGCCGGGTGGTGCGGCCACCGGTCTGCGGGGCCTTTGCGGCCCTCCCGGTGGTCTGGCCGGTGTCGTGGCGTGTCCGTGGCATGGCTCCCCCTGAGTGGCGCATTCGATTGCTCACTCACGGTAACCGTGACCACTGACAGTGACCTCAGTCGCGCGTGCGGGTACGGGCGAGCTCCTCGTAGAAGTGCAGGAGTTCGAGGTTGTCGACCGAGCCCGGGTTGACCGCCTTCGCCATCGGCGTGCCCTGGAGGAGGCGCTTGACCGGGACCTCGATGCGCTTGCCCGTCAGGGTGTGCGGGATGGCCGGCACCTCGATGACCTCGTCGGGGACGTGGCGCGGGGAGAGCTCCTCGCGGATCGTCGCCTTGATCCGGCCGCGGAGGTCGTCGTCGAGGGTCGCTCCGGGTGCGAGGTGGACGAACAGCGGCATCCAGTAGCCCCCATTGGGCTCCTCCAGACCGATGACCAGGGACTCCTTGATCTCGGGGAGGCGTTCGACGGCCTCGTAGATGTCCGCGGAGCCCATCCGGACGCCCTGCCGGTTGAGGGTGGAGTCGGAGCGGCCGTGGATGACGACGGAGCCGTGGTCGGTGATCGTGATCCAGTCCCCGTGGCGCCAGACGCCGGGGAACATCTCGAAGTAGCTGTCGCGGTAGCGGCTGCCGTCCGGGTCGTTCCAGAAGCGGATCGGCATGGAGGGCATCGGGTTGGTGACGACCAGCTCGCCGACCTCCCCGATCAGCGGCTTGCCGGACGGGTCCCAGGACTGGAGGTCGGTGCCGAGGCAGGCGGCCTGGAGCTCGCCGATGTGGACGGGGAGGGTGGGGACGGCGCCGGCGAAGCAGCTGCAGACGTCGGTGCCGCCGCTGACGGAGGCGATCCAGAGGTCTTCCGCCACCTCGTCGTGCAGCCAGCGGAAGCCGTCGGGCGGCAGCGGGGAGCCCGTGGTCGCCACGCACTTCACGGCGGAGAGGTCGAAGTCCCGGCCGGGGTGGACCTCCGCCTTGCGGCAGGCCATGACGTACGCGGCGGAGGTCCCGTACAGGGTGGCCCCGGTCCGCTCGGCGATCCGCCACTGGGCCCCGGTGTCGGGATAGCCCGGGCTCCCGTCGTACAGGACGACCGTCGTCCCGGTGAGCAGGCCGGAGACGAGGAAGTTCCACATCATCCAGCCGGTGGAGGTGTACCAGAAGAAGCGGTCCTCGGGGCCGAGGTCGCAGTGCAGGCCGAGCTGCTTCAGGTGCTCCAGGAGGATGCCGCCCTGGGACTGCACGATCGCCTTCGGCAGGCCCGTCGTCCCGGAGGAGTAGAGCACCCAGAGCGGGTGGTCGAACGGGACCGGCTCGAAGACGGGCCCGGCGGCGCCGGAGATCAGGTCCGACCAGTCGACGGCGCCTTCGGGGGCCTGGGTGCCCAGCAGCGGGATGTGGACGACGGCACGCAGCGAGGGGAGCTCGGCGCGCAGTTCGGCGACGGTGTCGCGGCGGTCGTGCTCCTTGCCTCCGTAGCGGTAGCCGTCGACGGTGAACAGGACGACCGGCTCGACCTGCTGGAAGCGGTCGAGGACGCTGCGGGCGCCGAAGTCGGGGGCACAGGAGGTCCACACGGCGCCGACGGCGGCCGTGGCGAGGAGCGCGGTGACGGCCTCGGGGATGTTGGGGAGGTAGCCGCTCACCCGGTCGCCGGGGCGTACGCCGAGGGCGCGCAGCTCGGCGGCGAGTGCGCCGACCTGGCGGCGGAGCTCGGCCCAGGTGACGGGGGTGGCCTCGTGGGTCTCGTCCACGTACAGCAGCGCGGCGTCGTCCGCGCGCGCCGGGTCCTCGGCGGCGCGCAGGGCGTGCTCGGCGTAGTTGAGGGTGGCGCCCGGGAACCAGTGCGCGCCCGGCATGGAGCGGTCCGCGAGGACGGACTCGTACGGGGTGGTGAACCGGACGTCGAACCATTCGGCGACGGCCTGCCAGAAGGTGTCGAGCTCGTCGACGGACCAGCTGTGCAGTGCGGGGTAGCCGCCGTCCGCGGGGGCTCCGAACCGCTCTGCGGCCCAGGCCTGGAAGGCGGTGATGCGGGCCGCGGCGATCCGGTCGGGGCCCGGGGACCAGAGGGGTTCCGGCGGGGTGGCTGAGGTCATGGGTCGACTCCCGGTCAAGTCTGCGGCTCGCGCGTCGTGTGCGTGATGTGTGCGTGGCGTGCGTACGGCGCCCCCGCGCGGTGGGTGTGCGCGGCGGCTCACAGGGACCATGCCATGTGATCCACCTCCGCACCAGGGGCCTCTTGGACGAGTGAACGGAAGTTGAACACTGCCCGCTCGCCGGGCGGCCGGTGGCAGGGTGAGCAGCATGAACGGTCGTGATCTGGTGCGTGCGGTGAAGGAAATCGGTACGGCGCGCGGGCGGCGCGCGTGGCGCTCGGCCTTGCGCAACCGGCGCGCGGACGCGGTGGGGCTCCCGCGCCGGGGCGCGGAGCGGGCCCGCGTGCCCGGTCTGCTGACCGGTACGGAACCACGGCCGGGCGGCGGGGTGCTCAAGTTCACGCGCTCGGAGCTGCTGGTACGGGTCACGGCCGGCGGTGCGGTGTTCTGGGGCTGGGACGGGGCCGGGCCGACGCCCTCGTACGCGCTGGTCGGCAGCGGACCGGAGCCCGATCCGCGGGCCGTGCTGGAGCCGGACACCGGCGGCGGCTGGCGGGTGGTGTCGGAGCGGGTGACGGTGGCGGTGTCCCGGCACGGGGCGATCGAGGTCCGCACGCCCGGCGGGACGGTGCTGCGCCGGGAGCTGCCGCCGCGCTGGTGGGAGCCGGCGCAGCCGGTCGCCGGGGAGCCGGTCGAGTCGCGGTGGCTCCAGCGGGCGGAGGTGCCGGCGGACGCGCGGTTCTTCGGGCTGGGCGGGCGGGCCGGCGGTCCGCGGCTGCGCGACGGGGTGTACCGGCTGTGGAACACGGACCCCAAGGGCGGCTTCGGGCCCGGTGACGATCCGCTGTACATCACGATGCCGGTGCAGATGGTGGTCGCGGACGCGGGTACCCACCTGATGTTCCACGACAACTCCTGGGACGGCCGGGTGGCGCTGCGCGAGGGCGAGGAGGGCGCCGGCTCGGGGGCGGACCGGCCGGGGGCGAGCGAGCTGCGCATGGAGGGCGGGCCGCTGCGCTGCTGGGTGCTGGTGGGGACGCCGGCGCGGGTGCTGCAGGGCTGGTCGGGGCTGACCGGCGGGGCCGCCGTACCGCCCGAATGGGCGCTCGGGTACCAGCACGCACGGTGGGGGTTCGGGAGCGCGCAGGAGGTGCGGCGGGTGGTGTCGGGCTACACCGCGCGCGGGCTCCCGCTGTCGGCCGTGCACCTGGACATCGACCACTACGACGAGCACCGTGTCTTCACGGTGGACACGGAGCGGTTCCCCGATCTGCCGGGGCTGGCGCGGGAGCTGGCGGAGCAGGGCGTACGGCTCGTGTCGATCGTCGACCCGGCGGTGAAGGCGGGCGACGCCGTCCACGAGGCGGGCCGTGCGGTGGGGGCGGGCGGGGCCTTCGTACGGGACGCCCGGGGGCAGGAGGTGCGGGGCGAGGTCTGGCCCGGCGAGTGCGCGTACCCGGACTTCACGGATCCGGCGGTGCGCACCTGGTGGGGCGGGCTGTACGCGGAGCGGCTGCAGCAGGGGTTCGCCGGGGTGTGGCACGACATGAACGAGCCGGTGTCCTTCGCCCCCTTCGGGGACATGACGCTGCCCCGTTCGGCGCGGCACGCGATGGACGGCGCGGGCGGGGACCACCGGGCCGCGCACAACGTGTACGCGCTGGGGATGGCGCGGGCGGGCTGGGAGGGGCTGGTCCGGCTGCGGCCCGCGGAGCGGCCGTTCCTGTTCTCCCGGTCGGGGTGGGCGGGGATGCAGAGGTACGGGGGCACCTGGTCCGGGGACGTGGAGACCGGCTGGGAGGGGCTGCGGGCCTCGCTGGCGCTGGTGCTGGGGCTCGGCCTGTGCGGGGTGCCGTACTCGGGCCCGGACGTGGGCGGTTTCGGGGGCTCGCCCTCGCCTGAGCTGTATCTGCGGTGGCTCCAGCTGGGGTCGTACCTGCCGCTGTTCCGGACCCACTCGGCGATCTGGGCCGGGCGGCGGGAGCCCTGGGAGTTCGGGCCGGAGGTGGAGGAGGCGGCGCGGGCCGTGCTGGCGGAGCGGGAGCGGCTGCGGCCGTACTTCCTGACGCTGGCCCAGCTGGCGCGCCGGACGGGGGCCCCGTACGTGCGGCCGCTGTGGTGGGGGGCGCCGGAGGACCGGGCGCTGCGGGACTGCGAGGACGCGTTCCTGCTCGGCGACGCGCTGCTGGTGGCGCCGGTGCTGGAGTGCGGGGCGGACCGGCGGGCGGTCCGGCTGCCGCGGGGGCGCTGGTACGACACCGCGACGGGGACGGCGTACGAGGGCCCCGGGCAGGTCCTGCTGGACGCCCCGCAGGGGCGGATCCCTGTGCTGGTTCGCGCGGGCGCGGTGCTGCCGGTCCGCCGGGCCGGTGACGGCGGGGTGGCGTTGGAGGCGTGGGCTCCGGCCCGGGGGCGCACGGGCGGCGGGGTGGTGATCCGGGACCCGGGGCCGGGGTTCGAGGCGGGCGGGGTCGAGCGGTACGCGGTGCGGTGGGTGGGGGACGCGGTGGTGGTGGAGAACGAGGCCGGCGAGCCGGTGGAGGGGGTGGAGGTACGGGGGCTCGGTCTCGGGCTCGGCGCCGCGCAGGGCGTTCCGGGGCGGCTCTAGGGTCGTTCCAGTGGCGGTGGTGGCCGTGGCGGACTTCGTCCTGCCATCGGGGGCGTGAGCCGCGGTCGCGCGAGCCGCATGGGCGTGAGTGCGGGTGCGAGCCGGCCCGCCCGGCGTCAGCCGGTGTAGCGGCCCGCGAACCAGGCTGCCGTGGCGCGGGTGTGGAGGGGGAAGGCCAGCTCCGTCGGGGTGCGCAGGACGTGCCAGCCCGAGGTCTCGTCCGTCGGGGCCGACGGCGGGAGGGCTGCCGTCGGGCGCGTCGGCAGCAGCCCGAAGAGCAGCAGGTGGCCCGCCGGGGAGCTCATCGCGTCGGCCAGGACGACCTCCGAGGCCGGGGCGTGGATTCCCGTCTCCTCGCGCAGCTCGCGGACGACCGCGTCGCGCCAGTCCTCGCCGAAGTCCATGAAACCGCCGGGCAGGGCGATGCCCCCGAGGGCCGGCTCGATGGTGCGGGTGATCACGACCAGCCCGGTGCCCGTCTCGTCCTCGACCGGGAGCAGCGTGACGGCCACCGGGAGCGGGTTGCGGTACGTGACGGCACCGCACGAGGGGCACGTACGGGGCCAGGCGGTCGTGTCGAACGGCGATCCGCAGGTGGAGCAGTGCGAGTCCCTCTGCTGTGCCGGCATGCGGCGATCGTATGCCAAGGGGTATGGGGGCGCCCGCGGTTGTGCGAGTTCGGCTTCCCGGTCCCTGTCGCCCCGATCCGGCCGTGAGTACCGTGCCCGCATGACTTTCGCTTCGTACGAGGAGTTCTGGCCCTACTACGTCGCCCAGCACTCCCGCGCCGCCACCCGCTGGATCCACCTCACCGGCACGCTGACCGGGCTCGCCCTCACCGCGTACGGCCTGGCGCGGGGCCGGAAGCGGTTTCTCGCCGCGCTGCCCCTGATCGGGTACGGGACGGCCTGGCCGGCCCATTTCCTGATCGAGGGGAACAACCCGGCCACCTTCGGACATCCGGCGTGGTCGTTGCGCGGGGACGCGCAGATGATCCGGATGATGCTGGCCGGCCGCGACGCGGAGCTGGCGGTGATCGCGCAGAAGTGGCTTGCCGAGAACCCGTGCCAGGACTGCCCGCCCGTGACAGACTTCTGACGATCCGTCAGATTGCTGTGACCGGCTGGGGAGGGGTTCCCTTGGGACGTACACGTACACCCGTCGTGAGCGGGTGGTTCACCGAGGACGGACCGGAGGAGGGCGGCGGCTTCCGGCTGCTCGGCACCCGGTGTTCCGCCTGCGCCGCGGTGTTCTTCCCGCGCGAGGACGCGTACTGCCGCAATCCGCACTGCCCCGGCGACGGCCTGCTCGCCGAGGTGCCGCTGTCCCGGCGGGGCCGGGTGTGGTCCTACACCGACGGGCGGTACCGGCCGCCCGCGCCGTACGCGTCCGACCCGGACGCGCCCTGGGAGCCGTACACCCTGGTCGCGGTGGAGCTGGAGGCCGAGGGGATGGTCGTGCTCGGGCAGACGGTCCCCGGGGTCACCGTCGCCGATCTGGCGGTCGGGATGGAGGTCGAGGTGGTCGGCGGCGTGCTGAACGAGGACGCGGACACCGGGACCGTCTGGACCACCTGGCGGTTCAGGCCGGCGGGAGGCGCCGCGTGAGCGCCGACATCGCCGTCCTCGGGGCCGGTATGCACCCCTGGGGCAAGTGGGGCCGCAGCTTCGTCGAGTACGGACGGGCCGCGGCCCGGACCGCGCTCGCCGACGCCGGGCTGGAGTGGGCCGACGTCCAGTCGATCGTCGGCGCCGACACCGTGCGCTCCGGGTACCCCGGCTACGTGGCCGGCGCGACCTTCGCCCAGGCCCTCGGCTGGCAGGGCGCGCGGGTGACCAGCGTGTACGCGGCCTGCGCCTCCGGGGCCCAGGCCATCGGGGCGGCACGGGCGCAGATCCTGGCCGGGCTGGCCGACGTCGTCCTGGTCGTCGGCGCGGACGCGGCGCCCAAGGGGTTCTTCGCCCCGGCCGGCGGGGACCGGCCGGACGATCCGGACTGGCTGCGGTTCCGCGTCCTGGGCGCCACGAACCCGGCGTACTTCGCCCTCTACGCGCGCCGCCGGATGGCCGTGTACGGGGACACGCTCGACGATTTCGCGCAGGTGAAGGTGAAGAACGCCGCGGCCGGCGCCCTGAACCCGCTCGCCCGGTACCGGGGGCCCGTCACGGCCGACGAGGTCGCGGACTCGGCGGTCGTCGCCGATCCGCTGCGGCTGCTCGACATCTGCGCCACCTCGGACGGGGGCGCGGCCCTGGTCCTGAGCAGCATGGACTTCGCGCGCTCGCGCGGGGTCGCCGATCCGGTGCGGATCCGGGCGGTGTCGACGGTGACGCCGACGTACCCCCGTACGGTCCTCGACCTCCCGGACATCGCCACGGACTCGGTGACCGCCGTACGGCCGGCGCCGGGCTCGTTCCGGGCGTCGATCGCGCGGGCCGCGTACGAGGAGGCCGGGCTCGGGCCGGGGGACCTCTCGCTCGCCGAGGTGTACGACCTCTCCACCGCCCTGGAGCTGGAGTGGTACGAGGACATCGGCCTGTGCGCCGAGGGCGAGGGGGCCAAGCTCGTACGGGAGGGCGCGACGGCGCTCGGCGGGCGGGTGCCGGTGAACACCAGCGGCGGACTGGCCTCCTTCGGGGAGGCGGTGCCGGCCCAGGCCATCGCCCAGGTGTGCGAGCTGACCTGGCAGCTGCGCGGCACGGCCGGGGAGCGGCAGGTGCCGGGGGCCCGGGCGGGGATCACCGCGAACCAGGGGCTGTTCGGGCACGGATCGGCCGTCGTCGCGGTGCGGTGAGGGCCCGTGACCGGGGCGGCGACGGAGGCGGCTGCGTGACGCCGGCGGCTACGCCGGGGTGACGGCGGCCGGCCGGGTGCGGACCCTGAACAGGGGCTGTTGTCCGAACGCTTGACGGCCCCCGGAGGCAGGTTCACACTCGCTCCACAGCCTCCCGCCGCGTACGACGCCGCGGCCGAGGCCCCCGTCCCCCCATGAGAGCCGCGGCCCGTACCCCAGTCGGCGGGGGTACGGGCCGCCTCCTGTGCGCCGGGGCCTCAGAGGGCGTCTCGCCCCCTAGCTCCCCGCGGTCAGGCTCCGGCGGCGGGCCCGCGCCAGCGACATCGCGTGTTCCACCACCCCCACCAGCACGTCCTTGACGGACTCCCGGTCCCGGGCGTCGCACAGCAGGACCGGCACCTCGGGATCGAGGTCGAGCGCCTCCCGTACGGTCACCACCGGGTGGCGTTCGGCCCCGTCGAAGCAGTTGACGGCGACGGTGAACGGGATCCCCCGCCGCTCGAAGTAGTCGACGGCGGCGAAGCAGTCGGCGAGGCGGCGGGTGTCGGCGAGGACCACGGCGCCGAGCGCGCCCTGGGCCAGCTCGTCCCACAGGAACCAGAACCGGTCCTGTCCGGGCGTGCCGAACAGGTACAGCACCAGGTCCTCGCGCAGCGTGATGCGACCGAAGTCCATCGCCACGGTGGTGGTGTTCTTGCCCTCCACTCCCCCGGTGTCGTCGATGCCGACGCCCGGCTCGGACAGCAGTTCCTCGGTCCGCAGCGGTCTGATCTCGCTCACCGCACTGACCAGGGTGGTCTTGCCCACCCCGAAGCCGCCCGCGACCAGGATCTTCAGGGTCAGCGGCTCGACCGGTGACACGGCATGCATGGCACCGGTGCGGCTAGAGCGCCCGAAGGCCATCGATCACCTCACGCAGAATGGATTCATCGGGCAGTTCGGCCGGGGGTACCGGCCGGTTCACATGGACCAGTTCCTCATCGGCCAGGTCGCCGATCAGGACGCGTACGACCCCGACCGCGAGGTCGAGTTCGGCCGCGAGTTCGGCGACCGACTGCGGCCGCTCCCGGCACAGTCCGAGGATGTGGGAGTGCTCCGGGGACAGGGTCTGGTCCCAGACCGGATCGTCGGCCGCCGGTTCGGCGACGACGAGCGCGATCAGATCGAGCCGGTGCTGGCCGGCGTGGCTGGTCCGGCCGCGGGTCATGGCGTACGGGCGCACGACGGGGCCGGCCTCGTCGTCGAACCAGTGCGGGTGGGCGGGGTCGTGCGGCCGGCCTGGATCGTTCTCGGCCGGATGGTTCTGGCCTGGATCGCTCATGCCGTCCGCCTCACCCTCCGGCTGGCAGCCCGGAGCGGGGAGCGGTCGCCAGGTGGTCGCCTACCCGCTTGACCATGAGGGTCATCTCGTACGCGACCTGCCCGACGTCGGAGTCGGCGTCGGAGAGCACGGCCAGGCAGCTGCCGTCGCCGGCGGCCATGACGAAGAGGAAGGCCTCGTCCAGCTCGACCACGGTCTGGCGGACGCTGCCGGACTCGAAGTGGCGGCCGACGCCCTTGGCCAGGCTGTGGAAGCCGGAGGCCACGGCGGCCAGGTGCTCGCTGTCCTCGCGGGTCAGGTCCTTCGAGCTGCCCGTGGGCAGGCCGTCGCCGGAGAGGACCACGGCCTTGCGGATGCTGGCGACCCGGTCGACGAGCTCGTCGAGGAGCCAGTTGAGCGGACCGGAGCCGCGGCCCCGGGTGTCGTTGCCGGTCTGCGGTGCGGTCATCGACCGTCCCCCTCGTTCTCGTTTCCGGGACCTGTGGCGGCGGAAGTGCCTGCCCCGGTTCCGGACTGCTGCTGTGCCTGCTGGGTGCGGCCCGCCGTCCAGCCGCGCTGGAGTGCGGACATGCGCGTGCGTACCTCTTCCGCGTCGCGGTGGACCACCTGGTCCGCGGCGGCTTCGGCGGGTGCGGAGGCCTGGGCGTTCCTCAGCTGGGGCGCCAGGTTGGCCTGGCGGACGCGCTTGGGCAGCCCGCCGGGGCCCGGAGCGGCCGGCTCCGGCTGCGCCGAGGTCTTCGGGACCGCGGTGACCGGGCGGGGCTCCACTCGGCGGCCGTGCTCGGCGACCAGCGTCGGCGTGGGCCTGCGGCGCGGCAGCGGCACGGCGCCGGGGGACCGGGTCCCGTCGGGGCGGGCGCCGCGGACCGGATCGGCGCGGTGGCTGTCCAGCCGGACCGGGCCGGTGGGGGCCAGCGGCTCCCGCTCGCGCTCCTGGCCGCCCTTGCGGTCGGTGTGCGCCCGGTCCGCCGGGCGGAGCCCCAGCAGGGCGCTGCGCGGGGTGCCGTTCGGCGGGGTCTCGTCGTCGAGGGTGGCCATGGCGGGGCGGCCGCCGACGCCGGTGAGCCCGGAGATCCCGGTGGTGATCTCGTCCAGGGCGGCCGGGTCGTCGAGGCCGTCCAGTCCGAGCACGCCGAGCGGGGCCTCCAGTTCGACCGGGCCGCGCAGTTCTGGGGCGGCGAGGGAGCGGCCGGCCGGGGCGCGTTCCATGGCGGCCGGGACGGGCCGGGCGGAGCCCTGGCCGTTCTTGGCGCCGAGGCCGGCCCGGCCGCCCTTGCCGTCTCCGAGGCGCAGGCCGGTGCCGTTGGTCTCGGGGGCCTCGGTGAGCAGGGCCGCCGGGAGGAACACCACGGCGGTGGTGCCGCCGTACGGGCTGGGCTGGAGGACGACCTTGACGCCGTGGCGCTGGGCGAGGCGGCTGACGACGAACAGGCCGAGGCGGTCGGTGTCGGAGAGCTCGAACTCGGGGGTCTCGGCGAGGCGGAGGTTCGCGTCGAGCAGCGCTTCCGGGTTCATGCCGAGGCCGCGGTCGTGGATTTCGAGGGTGAAGCCGTTGGCCACGCGTTCGCCGTGTACCTGTACGGCGGTGTGCGGCGGGGAGAACACGGTGGCGTTCTCCAGGAGTTCGGCGACGAGGTGGGTGACGTCGGCGACCGCGGGGCCGGCTATGCCGAGCCGCGGCAGCCTCCGTACCTCGATGCGCTCGTAGTCCTCGACCTCGGCGACGGCGGCCCGTACGACGTCCATGAGCTGGACGGGCTTGCGCCACTGGCGGGAGGGGGCCGCGCCGGAGAGGATCACGAGGCCCTCGGCGTGGCGGCGCATGCGCGTGGTCATGTGGTCGAGGCGGAAGAGGTCGGCGAGCTCCTCGGTGTCCTCGGTGCGCCGCTCCATGGTGTCGAGCAGGGTCAGCTGGCGGTGGAGCAGGACCTGGTTGCGGCGGGCGAGGTTGACGAACACCTCGGAGACGCCCCGGCGGAGCTCGGCCTGCTTGACGGCGGCCTCGACGGCGGCGCGCTGGAGGGTGTTGAGGGCTTGGCCGACCTGGCCGACCTCGTCCTTCTCGTACTCCAGGCGCGGGGCCTCGGTCTCGATGTCCACGTGTTCGCCGGCGGCGAGGCGGCGCATGACGGCGGGCAGCCGGACGCCGGAGACCTCGTGGGCCTCCTTGCGGAGCCGGGACAGGTCGCGGACCAGGTCGCGGCCGATGCGCACGGAGAGGACGACGGAGAAGACGAGGGCGATGAAGCCGAGGACGCCGGCGATGGCCGCCTGGACGAGGACGTCCATGGCGACGGGTTCGACGCGCTTCTGGTAGCGGTCGCCGGCGGCGGTGCCCATGACGGCGAGGTCGTCGAGGACCTTGTTCGCGGCCTCGTCCCACTGGGCGGCGGTGATGCGCGGGTTCTTGCCGGCGCCGCCGGTGATGAACCGCTCCTCGGCGTCGCGCAGCGCTTTGCTCTCGGGGCCGCCCCAGTACTGCTCGAACTGCTCGCGGTCGTCGGCCGGGAGGATCGCGAGGTTGAACTCGTAGAGCAGGGCGCGGTTGGCGGCGAAGTCGGAGACGTGCCGGACGTCCGCGGGGGTGACGTTGCGGGCGGCGAGGGCGGCCGCGACGACGGCGTCCTCGCGGGAGAGCGTCTCGCGGGCGCGGGTGACGCCGACCAGGGCGCGGCCCTGCTTGTCCATCTCCACGTTCTCGAGGGCGTGGAGGTTGAGGAGGAAGTCGTAGCAGGGATCGACGAGGCGGCTGTAGAGCTCCAGCGCCTGGTTCGGGTCCAGGGTGTTCTGGTCGACGGAGCGGCGCAGTGCGCCGATGCCGTGGAAGGCGTCGAGGATGGAGTCGAGGCGCTGGGTGGCCTCCGGGGCGAGCTCGTCGGAGACTTCGGGGTCCTTGGCGTTCTTGCTGATGCGGTCGACGAGTTCGTCGGTGGCGGCGCGGCGCTTGGCGAGTTCGGCGGTGGCGGTGGAGGCGCGGGGGTCGCCGAGGACGACGAGGGTCTGGCGGCGTTCCTTCTGGATGACGCGGACGACGTCCTCGACGGGGTATCCGACCTTGTCGATGACGTAGGCCACGTCGAGGAGTTCGAGGGCCTGGCGGCCGGTGAGCACGGTCGCGAAGCCCCAGAGGGCGGTGAGGGAGACGAGCGGCACAAGGAGCAACGCCACGATCTTCCGGCGGATGGACTTCCCGCGAAAGCGCATGGCCTCCCCAGCCTCCCCCAGCTCAACCCCGTTGTCGGGGGTCGGTGTTCCGTCATTTAAACGGCGTGAGCCTACTACTGCCGGGGAGCGGCTTCGAAGGCGTGTCCGGACGTTTTCGGCCGGGCCTCAAGGCGTAGATCACCAGTTGTCCGACACATCCGGTCAAGAGCGGCCCGTTATGTGGCAGATGACACTTGGTGGGGTGTCAGTTCCCGCAACCGAATGGATGGCTGGAATTCTTCGTTCCGGGATGGGCAGGTGCTGGGGAGAAGTCCGGTGGATACGGGAATCTCTCGGCGGTGTCGAACGTCTAGCTGGTTGAGGGGACGGGGCGGGGGGAGCGTGCGATGGGGATGTACGAGGACGACGGAGCCATGGCGGGCGCGCGGGGGCGGTCGCTGTGGGAGGAGGAGCCGGCCCGGCGGCGCCGGATGCCGGATCCGGTGCGGGATTCGGCGGTGCGGGCGGTGCTGATCGTGGCCGTCACGCTGACCGGGGCGACGGTCGCCTTCTTCCTGATGGTGACCGGCTCCTGGCTGGCCCTCCCGATGGCGCTCTGCGCCATAGCAGGGACGGTCGTGGCCACCTGGGGCGTACTGGACGTGCTGATCACCCGGCAGATGTGGAACCAGCGGTACGGGGTGGTGTCCGAGCCGAGCAGCACGGCCCGGGACCGTCGGCGCGAGCGGCGCCGGGCCCGCCGGGAGGCCCGCCCGGAGGCCCGCCGGGAGGCCCGCCCGGAGCGGGGCGCCGGGACGGGCCGAATACCGCGGGGCGGCGGCGAGGCCCCGGGCCCCCGGCCGGCCGCGTGGCCGCCGCCGGGTGCGGACCGGCGCTACCGGGCGAGCTGAGGCCGGGACCGACGCCCGTGCGGGCCCGCCGGGAGCGCCGGAGCTGTGGTCAGGAAACGGTCGCGGAGCGGCGGAACATGCGGGTCGCCGTGATCTCTCCGTGGATGGTCTCCTCCCCCGGGGACTGCTGGGGCAGGCCCGGGCGCAGGTGCTCCTCGACGCTGATGTACTTCAGGCCCGCCCGCAGGTCCGCGTCGTTGCGCAGCCGGATGACCAGCGGGAACTCGGCGAGGGCGGTGGTGTCGAACAGGCCGGTCGTGTAAAGGAGTTGGACGCCGAGCGCGTCCGAGACGGCCCGCTGGAGTTCCAGCAGGTACGTGGCGTTCGCGCGCCCGATCGGGTTGTCGAGGAAGAGCGTGCCCGCGTGGCGGTGCTTGTCGCGGCCGCGGTCGTTGCTGCGCAGCGCCGCCATCGTGCAGTACAGCGCGATCGCGGCGGTCAGCAGCTGGCCGCCGGAGAACACATCGCCCATCTGGCCCACCGGCACGCGCTCGGCGCGCAGCACCGCGTCCGGCTTCAGGATCTCGACCGAGATGCCCTTGGGCTCCAGGGCCGCCTGCACTCCGCGGAGCAGCAGGGACATGCCGTCGCGGCGGCCCTCGCCGAAGGATGCGCTGCTGTTCTTCTTCACGGCAGTGCGGGTCGCCTCGTCGATGACCTCGCCGAGGCGCTCCGTGAGGGTGGCCTGGTCCGGCTCCTCGAAGCGGATGCGCAGGAACTCCTGGCCCGACCACTCCCCCAGGCCCTCGGGGAGCTGGGAGAGCCGCTGGGCGGAGCGCAGGGTGGCCAGGGCGGACTCCACCAGTCCGCGCAGCCGGTCGACGATGCTGTCGCGGTTGCGTTCCAGCTGGGCCAGCTCGTCGGTGAGGACGCGCAGCCGGGGCGCGAAGGCCGCCGCCCAGGCAGCGGCGTGCTCGGGCAGGGCGGAGGCGGGCAGTTCGCGGATCTGCTGGCGCGCGGGGGTGCGTACCTGCTCGTAGCGGTTGGCGTTGGCGTGGCGGACCAGGATGTCGCTCGCCTCGCGCACCGCCGAGTCGGCGGCCGAGAGGTCGGCCGCGCAGCCGCGCAGGGAGCGGCGGGCCTCGGCGGCGGACTGCCGGGCCTCCTCCAGCGTGCCCGGGTGGGCGGCCGGCTCCTGCTCGTCCTCCTGGTGGGTGTGGTCGCGCAGCAGGTCCCGCAGCATCGCCGCGGTCTCGTCGAAGCCCCCGGCGCCGTCCTCGGCGGTGCGGTGGGCCCGCAGCAGGTCGGCGTGGGCGGCCCGGGCGGTCTCGACGGCCGCGGTGTGCGCGGCGAGCTGGGCGGTGGCGGTGCGCAGGAGGGCCTGGGCCTGCTCGACGTCGCCGGGGATCAGGTCCTCGGGCAGGTCGGTGTGGGCCTCGCCCTCGGTGGGGGCGTGCCGTTCGGCCTCGCCGCGGAGCCGGCCGAGCTGCTCGCTGGCGACCTGCGCGCGGGTCTCCAGCATCTGTACGAGGGACTCGGCGCGGGCGGCGGCGGCCTGTCGGGAGGGCCCGTCGGCGCCGTCGGTGCCTTCGAGGAGCTGGGCGGCACGGGTGCGGACCTTGTTGGTGAGCCGGTCGAGTTCGGCGAGGGCGGCGCTCTCGTCGCTCTCGGCGCGGGCCTGTTCGGCGCGCAGGTCGGCGCCGACGCCGACCTTCTCGTACAGCCGGGAGGCGGCCCGGTAGGCCTCGCGCAGGTCGGGCAGGGGCGCCTTGGCGGTCCCGTCGTCCTCGGGCAGGGCCTCGGGGGCGCCGGCGATCTCGGTGCGCTCGGCGCGCAGCGCGCGGGCGGTGCGGCGGGCGTCGTCGGCGGCGCGCTGGGCGGCTCGGCGGTCCTCGTCCGCGGCTCGGGCCCGGTCCAGGCAGACCTCGGCGCGGGCCTCGGATTCGGCGGCGTCGTCGGCGAGTTCACGGACCTTGGCCTGCCAGCCGGCGCGTTCGCGCAGCCGGAAGGCGAGCCCGGCCAGCGCGTCGGCGGCGCGGCGGGCCCGCTGGGCGGCGTCCTGGCGCTCGTCGCGGACGCGGGCGGCGTCGGCGGCGGCCTCGTCGGCCTCGGCGCGTACGGTACGGGCCTCTGCGAGCTCGGCGTCGGCCTCCTCGGCGAACGCCCGGGCGGCCTCGGCCTGCTGCGCGAGCTCGGCGAGACGGCCGGGCGGGCAGCCGGTGCGCCAGGAGGCGAGGCGGGCGGCGAGTTCGCGGTCCCCGGCGAGGCGGGCGGCCAGGTCGCGGATCTCGCTGTCGCGGGCGGTGGCCCGGGTGCGCAGGGCCTGGCGCTCCTCGTCGGCGGCGTGCTCGTCGTGCATGGCCGGGTTCGGCGGTACGAGGAACACACCGGCGGCCGTGTCCTCGCCGCCGGCGACCGGCGGCACGGGGGCCAGCAGGGCTGCGGCCGTACCGACGGCGACGGTGGAGCGGGGCAGCAGGGCCGCGCCGGAGAGGACCTCGCGGGCCCGGGCGTGGGTGTCGGGGTCGGTGATGACGACGCCGTCGACGAGCTCGGGGCGGGCCGCGAGGACGGCGGCGTGGTCGGCCGGGTCCACGGACTGGGCGAGGTAGCGCCAGCCGGGCAGGGCCGGGATGCCGTGTTCGCCGAGGTACTCGACGGTGGCGAGGACGTCGGGGCCGGGCGGCAGCAGTCCGCCGTCGCCGAGCGCGCCGAGGATGCGGGCGTCGTCGGCGGCGGCGGTGCGCAGCTCGAACAGCTGCCGCTCGGCCGTCCCGACTCCGCGGATGAGCATCTCGCGCAGCTCGTCGGCGTTCCGGTCGAGGTCCGCGGCCGTGAGCCCACCGCCCGCGTCGGCCGCCGCGGCGGAGCCGGGGATGCCGGATCCGGTGGCCGGGCCGGGTGCGGGGTGGCCGGCCGGGGCGCCGGAGCCGGCGGTTCCCGTCGGGCCGGTCGGCGTGCCGGATGCGGCGGGGGTGCCCGTGCGCGGGTGCGGGAGGAAGGTTTCGGGGATCGGCGGGAGGCCCAGGAGCTCCGCGAGGCGGGGGGAGGCGGCCAGGGAGGCGGCCGCCCGGTGCTCGGCGTCGTGCGCGGCCTCGGCCGCGTCGGCGGCGTCCGCCGCACGGGCGGCGGTGAGTTCGGCGCGGGACTCCGCGGCGGCGGCCTCACGGGCGGCGTCGGCGGTGGTGCGGGCGGCCTCGCGGGACTCGTCCCAGGCGGCGACGGCGGTCTTCTCCGCGTCGGAGGCGGCCAGGGCCGCCCGCGCCGGGTCCGCGTCGGGCGCCGAGTCGTCGAGCCAGCCGGCCCGTACGGCCTCGGCCGTCTCCTGCTGGACCTCGGCGAGCCGGGCCCGCAGGTGTTCGGCCTCGCTGCGGGCCCGCTGGGCCGCCGTGGCGGCGGCGGTGGCATCGCGGTGGGCCGCCTCGCCCGCCTCCTGGAGGCCGGCGGACCGCTCCTCCTCCTCGTTGGCGACCCGCTCCCCGTCCTCGGCGGCCGTGTGCAGGGCCCGTACGAGCGCGGCGGCGGCCGTGGCGCGGGCGGCGAGCGCCGGGGCGGCGTCCCGCTCGGCCTCCAGGATCACGGCGGCGACCCGGGTGGAGCGGTCGGCGGCGGCGCGGTGGCGCAGCACGATCTCGGCGGCCTGCCACGCGGAGTGCAGGGTGCGGGCTTCGAGGAGCTCGCGGCGCTGGGCGGCGGCGGCCTTGTCGGCGACGGTCAGCGCCAGCGAGGCGTGCCGGTAGGCGAGTTCGGCGGAGACGGCGGCGCTGCGGGAGCGCGCGGACTCGGCGGAGGTGACCCCGTGGGCCGCTGCGGTGACCCGCTGTGCGAGGTCGGCGGCGCGGCCGCGCTCCTCGGCGGCGCGGGCCGACAGCCGCCGGGCGAGGGTGCGCGTACGGCGCTCGGCGCCCGCGTGGACGTCGCGGAGCCGGGAGCGGGTCTCGGCTCCCTCGACGATCTTGGTCAGGAGGTCCACCGAGCCGGCCGTGAACTCCCGTTCGGCCATCAGCTCGGCGCGGCGGCCGAGCTTGTTGCCGAAGCCGTGGACCAGGTCGGCGAGGCCCTCGGTGTCGCGGGTGTCGGTGACGGCGCGCAGCAGCAGGTCGGTGAAGTCGGAGTCCTTCTTGACCGCGAAGAGGCCGGCGGCCTCGCCCTCGTCGGCGTTCATCTCGCGCTGGTAGCGGAAGAGTTCGGGGTCGAGGCCGAGCTCGGTGAGGTGCTCGTTCCAGCGGTCGTGGATCTCCTCGAAGTACACCTCCAGGTGCGGGTACGCCTTGCCGGCCTCGGTGAGGGCGTCGCGGAAGCCCTTCATCGTGCGGCGCCGGCCCCGGGCGCCGGAGGCGCCTTCGACGGGCGGGCGGACGGCGGTGGCCTCGGCGACGGGGAGGTTGTCCAGGCTCAGGCCCGGGCCGGGGCGGAAGGAGTACCAGGCCTCGGCGAACTTGCGCGGGTCGTTGGAGACCTGGCGGCCGCGCCATTCGCTGACCTTGCCGACGACCACGCACTCGCCGGTCTGGGTGTGCTGCCACTCCAGGGCCACGTGGCCGCAGTCGTCGGCGAGCAGGAACTTGCGCAGGACGCCGGAGCTGGCGCCGCCGAGGGTGTTGCGGTGGCCGGGGAGCATCACCGAGAAGATCAGCTTGAGCAGGACGGACTTGCCGCCGCCGTTCTCCAGGAAGAGCACGCCGGCGGGCGCCGGGCGGCGCGGCGGGCCGGTGGGCTCGTCCGCGAAGAACTCCGCCTGTGCGGGCGCCGGATGGGGCACCGGCTCACCGACTCCCCGCAGGTCGAGCACGGTGTCGGCGTAGCGCGCACCGGCGGGCCCGATGGAGTAGAGGCGGATCCGGGACAGCTCGTACATGGCGGCGGACTCTCGTGAATTCTCGGTACGGAGGGCAGGTCGGGCGGCGGTGCTCGGCGGCGGGACTCAGGCGTGGAAGGGCAGGCCGGCGTCGGCGGCGAGCTCCAGGTCGTCGCCCTCGGGCGGCGGCAGGAGGCTGGCGGAGCCGTCGCTGACGGGGACCACGCCGAGTTCCAGGAGCTCGGCCATGGCCGCGCTGCCCGCCATGTCGCGGACCTGGAGCTGGTAGCGGGGGGTGGTGCGGTACGTACCGCCGGCGTCGTCCCCGGTGCGCTGCAGGAACCCGGAGTCGGTGAGGAACGCGGCGGCCTTGCCGACGATGCCGGTGGTGGAGCCGGCCAGGCGGCGGGCGTCCTTGGTGGCGCCGGTCGCACTGCGGCGGGCGTAGACGCGCCAGGCGGCTTCGAGGCCGGGGGCGTCGGTGGCCGGGTCGGTGTTCTCGCCGAGCTCCTCGGCGCGCTCCTCCAGGCGGCGGCAGGTCTGCCGGACGAAGGCGTCGACCCCGTTGACGGTGACGCGGCCGATGTAGCCGTCGTCGGCGAGGTCCTCGGGGCGGGGGAAGGCCAGGGCCGCGACGGCGAGGTGGGCGAGGCCGTGCAGGAACCGGTCGGCGGAGTCGGCGGTGGCACGGCGGGCGTAGTCGCCCATCCGGACGGCGAAGACGGAGTCCTCGCCGGCGGCGACGGCCATGCCGGCGCGCGGGGACACCTCCAGGACGACGAGGCCGAGGCCGGTGGCGACGGCGTCGGCGAGGCGGCCGAAGGCCGGGTCCTCGCGGTAGCGGCGCAGCAGTTCGGCGTACTCGGCGTCGCGGGCCGGGAGCAGCTTGGGCTGGAGCCCGAAGGCGACGAGCCGGGCCGCGTCCGCGGCGTCGGCCGGGGTGACGGCCGCCGGCGCGGCGGGCCCTCCGAGGGCGGGCGCGACGGGGGCCGACGGCGCGTCGGCCTCGCTCCACGCGGGGTTCTCGGCGTGGTGGTCGCTCACGGGTACTGCCTCTCGTGGTGTGCGGTGGTTACGGCGGCGGGCCGGTTCTCTTCCCAGCCCGCCGCCTTCCCGCTGTGCTGGATCATGCTGTGCGTGGCGGGGGCGGGCCCCCGCGCCCCGGCGCCGGTCCGCGGGCGCGGGCGGACCCGTCGGGCGGGGGTCATGCCGCCTCCGTGCGGTCCGCGGCCATCGCGGCCGCGTCCAGGAGGGCCGTGCCGACGATCAGGTCCGCGCCGCCGAACTCCGGGTCGTCGAGCTGCGTGCCGTCGTCCACGGCGAAGACCAGTCGCTCCTCGCCCTGGCGGTACGCCGTGCCGACGGCCGGGCTCGCCGCGTGGACGGCCAGCAGGGCCACCAGGTACGGCAGGTCCGGGTCGCTGCGCCGGGCCTGCGCCAGCAGCCCCGACAGCCGGCGCGGGGCGTCGTGCGGCAGGTCCAGGAGCTCCATCGCGGCGGCGAGCTGCTCCTCGCTGAACCGGCTGTCGTCCGGCGTCGCGATGAGGTCCGGCTCCGGCATCTCCACGCCGAGGTGTTCGCGCTCCACCGGCGGCGTCAGCAGTATCTCGACCAGGTCGGCGACGCGCACCGAGACCGGGGTCCGCAGCCCGACCGCCGACGCGAAGAAGGCGTCGGTGACCCGGGAGGCCTGCGCCAGCGGCAGCGGCAGCACGGGCGCCACGAGCTGCCCGTACAGGTCGATCCCGGAGCGCGGCGCCGGGGCCGCGAAGGCCTGCCGGTCCTGCTCGGCGCGGAACAGCGGGCCCGCGTCCAGGAGCCTCGACTGGAGCTGGGTGTGGCGGCGGATGCAGTCCTTGACGATGTCGACGAGCTCGGCGGCGCGCCGCTTGTTCTCGGCCGTCTTTGAATCAAACACAGCCTCGGCCTCGTCGCGCGCCCGGCGGATGTTCGTCAGGATCGCGTTCTCGTGCCGGTAGCGGTCGGCGACGTGGTCGAGTGCCTCCTCGATCATGTCCGGCACCGACTGCAGCCAGTCCACCGCCCGCACGTTGCGCCGGGTCGCGTCCAGCGTGCGGCGCAGGGTCTCCGCGTACTGCACCGTGCGGTACCGGGCCTGCTCGGCGGCGAGCTGGGCGTCGGCCAGCCGGCCCCGGCTGATCAGGACCTCCAGCTTCACCTCGGCGGCGATCTGCGCGCTCGTGACGTCCGTGTCGAGGGCGCCGACCAGCACGTTGACGGCCTCGTCCGTCGTACGGAGGTAGACCGCCCCGCCGTAGCCGGGGACCTCTTCGATCAGCTTGAAGTCGTAGTCCCGGCGGACGTACACCCCGTCCGGGCCGAACGTGCCGTAGATCGCGCGGAAGCCCCGGTCGACGCTGCCGACGTTGATCAGGTTCTCCAGCACCCAGCGGGCGACCCGCTCGTGCTCGGCAGCCGGGCGGTGCGGTGCCTGCGCGGCGACGCGCGGCAGCAGCCGAGCCACTATCTGCTCGTGGTCCGCGCCGGTGTCGAAGTCCATGTTGAGCGTGACCAGGTCGATCGCGGAGAGCGCGACCTCGGCCATCGCGTAGATCCCGTATTCGCCGGCGAGATTGGCCTTGCGTACGTCGAGGTCGTGCAGCGGGGCGGTGCAGGCGAGCGCGCGCAGCCGCCGGGCCAGGCCCTCGTCGGCAGCCGGGCCCGGCGCCGGGGACGGAAGGGTCTTCGCCGGGGCAGGGAGAGTCACGGACAAAGACTAGGCGCTGACACGGACAACATCCCAAACGGCATGGTTCGGCCGGATCGGTCCCACGTGCCGAGGAGCGCGCCGCCGTGCGGGCGCTGTTCTACGCTCACCGCATGGCTTCCATGATCACACCTCTGATCGACCTCAACGCCGATCTCGGCGAGGGCTTCGGGCGCTGGACGCTGACCGACGACGAGGCCCTGCTGTCCGTGGTCACCAGCGCCAACGTGGCGTGCGGCTTCCACGCCGGGGACCCGTCCATCATGCGCCGCGTCTGCGAGCTGGCCGCGGAGCGGGGCGTACGGATCGGCGCGCAGGTCTCGTACCGGGACCTGGCGGGCTTCGGGCGGCGCTCGATGGACGTGCCGGCGGGCGAGCTGGCCGACGAGGTGGCGTACCAGATCGGGGCGCTGGAGGTCTTCGCGCGGGCGGCCGGCTCCAAGGTGTCGTACGTGAAACCTCACGGTGCGCTCTACAACCGCACGGTCCACGACGCCGACCAGGCGGGCGCGGTCGTCGCCGGGGTCCGGACCGCGGCCGGGGCGGGTGACCTGCCCGTACTGGGCCTGCCGGGTTCGCTGCTGCTGGCCGCCGCCGAGACGGCGGGGCTCACGGCCGTACCGGAGGCCTTCGCCGACCGGGCCTACACGCCGGCCGGGACGCTGGTGCCGCGCGGCGAGCCGGGGGCGGTGCTGCACGACCCGGACGCCGTGGTCGCCCGGTCGGTCGCGATGGCGACCGAGGGCGCGGTGACGGCCTCCGACGGCTCCCGGGTGGCGCTGGAGGCGCGCTCGCTGTGCCTGCACGGGGACACCCCGGGGGCGGCCGGGCTCGCGCTGCGGGTCCGCGAGGCGCTGGCCGCCGCGGGCGTACGGGTCGAGGCCTTCGCGTGAGGCCCCTGGTGGTGGGCGGCGAGGCGCTGCTGATCGAGCTGGACTCGGCGGCGGAGGTGGCGGCGCTCCACGCGGAGCTGCTCCGGCGGCGGGACGCGGGCGAGCTGGGCGGCGTACGGGACCTCGTACCGGCCGCGCGGACCGTGCTGCTGGACGGTGTCCGCGAGCCGGGCGCGCTGGCGGAGCGGATCGCGCGCTGGAAGGTGCCGCCGCTCGCGGAGACCGAGGGGCCGCTGGTCACCGTCCCGGTGCGGTACGACGGGCCGGACCTGGCGGAGGTGGCCCGGCTGTGGGGGGTCGCGGACGGGGAGGTGGCCGGGGTCGTCGGCGAAACCGTCTTCCGGGTGGCCTTCTGCGGATTCGCGCCCGGCTTCGGCTACCTGACCGGGCTGCCTGAGCGCTTCCACCTGCCCCGGCGGGACACGCCCCGTACGGCCGTCCCGGCGGGCTCGCTGGCCCTCGCCGGCGAATACGCGGGGGTGTACCCGCGCTCCTCCCCCGGCGGCTGGCAGCTGATCGGGACGACGGACGCGGTGCTGTGGGATCCGCAGCGCGAGCCCGCTGCGCTGTTCGCGCCGGGGGTACGGGTGCGGTTCGAGGAGGTGGCGGGGTGAGGGGGGCTGCGCTGGAGGTGCTCCGGGCGGGGGCGCTGACCACGGTCCAGGACCTGGGACGGCCCGGCCACGCGCACCTGGGGGTGCCGAGGTCGGGCGCGCTGGACGCGGGGGCGCACGGTCTGGCCAACCGGCTGCTGGGCAACCCGCCGGACGCGGCCGCCCTGGAGACCACCCTGGACGGGGTCGGCCTGCGGGCGCTGGCCCCCGTGACGGTGGCGGTCACGGGGGCGCCGTGTGCCGTACGGGTGTCAGGTCGCGCGGTGGCCTGGGGAGCACCGGTATGGCTCCGGGCCGGGGCGGAGCTGGAGGTGGGCCGGGCGGAGTCGGGGGTCCGCAGCTACGTCGCGGTGCGGGGAGGGTTCGCCGTACCGCCGGTCCTGGGCAGTCGCTCGACGGACCTGCTGTCGGGGCTGGGGCCGCCCGTCCTGTCGGCCGGGACGCTGCTGCCGGTGGGACCGGCCGGTCCGGATCCGGTCCGCGGGGCGGATGCGCCGGCGGCGCCGGGGATGCCGGCCGAACTGGTGCTGCCGTTGCGGCCGGGACCGCGGGCGGACTGGTTCGAGCCGGCTTCGGTCGCGGCCCTGTGGCGTGCGCGGTTCCGTGTCTCGCCGGCGTCCAACCGCATCGGCCTGCGCACCGAGGCCGGGGCCCGGCTGATCCGGGGCCGCGGCGGTGAACTCCCGAGCGAGGGCATGGTCCTGGGCGCGGTCCAGGTGCCCCCGGACGGCCTGCCGGTGGTCTTCCTGGCCGACCACCCTGTGACGGGCGGCTACCCGGTGGTGGGCGTGGTCCCCGCGGGCCCGGCCCTGGACGCGGCGGCCCAGGCCCGGCCGGGGGTGCCGGTGCGGTTCGTGAGGGCCCGGTGAATCGGTCGAGGGGCTCCGGCCAAGGACCGGGCGGGACCGTCCCCGAGGGTCACACCCCCGTCATCGCACGCCCCCGCGGGGCCCGTGCTGCGCGGCGACGGCGGCCCGGCCCCCTGACGAGGGGGCCGGGCCGAGGCGTCACGGCCCCCTCGTCAGGGGGCCGGGCCGGGGTCTGTCCAAGTGGGGGCGGGCCGGGGCTACACGGCCGACTCCGGAGTGATCCGGCTGCGCACCGCCGACTGGACGTCCTCTTCCTCGGCGGGGTCGGCCGCCAGGCGGCGCAGGCGGGGCGCGACCCGGGCGTCCGCCGTCTCCGCGTGGCGGGCCGCCACCTCGCGGGTGGTCTCCTCGCAGTCCCAGAGGCATTCCACGGCGAAGCCGGCCGCGAAGGACGGGTCCGTGCTGGCCAGGGCGCGCGCCGCGCGCCCGCGCAGGTGGGACGAGGCCGTCTCGCGGTAGATGTGGCGCAGCACCGGTGCCGCGCAGCCGATGGACAGCCGGCCTGCCCCGTCGACCAGGGCGAACAGTCGCTCGGCGTCCGGTCCGGAGCCGCGGACCGTCGAGCGCAGGGCGCCCAGTACGAGTCCGGTGTCCTCCACTCCGCCCCGGGCCGCCAGCAGCGCGGCCGCGGCCGCGCCCAGTGCGTCGGGGCGGTGGATCCACTGCCGGGCCCGGTCGACGGCGGCGGGGCCGCACATGCGCTCGTAGGCGGCCACGGCGGGCTCGTCCCCGGCGGCTTCGATGAGGTCCAGTACGGCCGGGTTCTCCGGCTCGGCCAGGACCAGGTGGTGCAGGGCGGTGGCCCGGGCGGCCTCGCCGCCCGCGCCGGCGGCGGCCGCGAGGATCGCGGAGCGGTCCTCGGGCGCCGCGACGGCGGCGAGGCAGCGGGCGGCGGGTACGTGCAGCGGGGTGCCGCGGCGCAAGCCGTCGGCGGCCCAGTCGAAGACGGCCTGGACGCCCCAGCCGGGCCGGGGCCCGTTCGGGGTGAGCTGGCGCTGCCAGCGGTCGAAGGAGCCCTGCTGCCGGGCCGCGCGCAGGCGGTCGCCGTACTCGGGTGACTCTTCCCACAGACACCAGGGCCGGGGCTCGTAGGCGTCGCGGACGGCGGCGGCCAGCCGCGCCTCGCCCTCGGCGTCGGCCGGGAATCTGGCGAGCACGGGCGCGGCGAGGCCGCGCAGCCCCTCGTCGTCGTCGCGCAGGGCGAGCTCGTCGAGGGCCCAGGCCCAGTTGGCGCCCGAGGCGGCGTAGCGGCGCAGCAGCATGAGCGCGTCGTCGCGGCCGTACGAGGCCAGGTGGCCCAGGACGGACAGGGCGAGGCCCGTCCGGTGGTCCGCGTCGTCGACGAGGTCGTCGGCGCTGAAGAGGTGGCTCTCGATCGCGCCGAGGGGGCCGTCGAGATCCAGGTACAGGCGCGCGTAGTACAGCGAGCGGTTCTCGACCTGCCAGTCCTGGCGCGGGTCGCTGACCACGCACTGGTTGAGGGCCGCGAGGGCCTCCGCCCGGGGCGCCGCGAGGGCGTGCAGCGTACCGTCGCCGCGGCCCCGCTGGAGGAGCCCGAGCAGCGTGCCGCTTGGCGCTATGACTGGTTCGAACATGGGAATGGCCTCAAATCAAGCTGGGGACGCAACCGGGAATCGGGATTCACAGGGCCGCGTAACAGCATGTGAGGACGTCCGCCGTCATGTTCCGCTCGATGTAGACCATTGCCTTCTCACTCTCGTCGGTGCTCCGCGACCACGTCGGCCGGGTTTGCGCAGGGGATGGGCCCGGACACCCTTCGTGTCCTGCCCGCTCCTGCCCGTCCGCCGCGTTCGCGAATCGAATCCGTCGCCATGATGACCCAGCCGGTTTGTGCGCCGCGACCACATTTACGGCCGCCGTGACCATTCCGTGAGGTGGCGGACCGGTCAGACCCTGCCAGGTCACGGGCAAAAACGGACTACTCGGCTCCGAAGAGTTCCAGCAGGTCGGCCTTGGCGAACATGCGGGCGGTGTCCACGGCGGAGGGAGTTCCGGCCGTCGGGTCGGCGCCTCCGGCGAGCAGCGCGCGGATGACGGTCTCCTCACCCTTGAAGACGGCGCCGGCGAGCGGGGTCTGGCCGCGGTCGTTGGCGCGGTCGGCCTCGGCGCCGCGGGCGAGCAGGGCCGTGACGGCGGCGGCGTGGCCGTGGTAGGCGGCCAGCATGACGAGGGTGTCGCCGCGGTCATTGGTGAGGTTGGCCGGGACTCCGGCGTCCAGGTACGCGGTGAGCGTCTCGGTCTCGCCCTGCCGGGCGAGGTCGAAGATCTTGGTGGCCAGCTCGATGACGTCCTCGTCGGGAGCGCCCTGGGAGCCGCCCTGGGTGGGCTCGTGCTCGCTCATCTGTCGTACCGCCTTCCACTCGCTGTTGACGTGAGATTCCCCGCGCCGGACGGGCAGGGGGCCGTACGGCACTGCGACCGTACGGGTGAATCGCCAGAGTAGCGCCCGGACCTGCACATACGGGGCCCCGGCCGAGGCAAGGATCCCCCTCGCGGCGGACGCGCCAGCCGGACTGCGCCGGGCAAGTGAAAAAAGACGGGATTCACCCGTATGCACCTTTTATCGCATTGATACTTCCTGTGAGCCTGGAACAGCTGATGGTGACCGTCCCCTCCCACCAGGAGAACCTCTCATGATCCTGTCCATCTCAGGCGTCGTCCTGCTCGGCATCATCGCCTTCCTCTTCTTCAAGAAGGACGGGATGAAGCTGTCGCACGCGTTCGTCTGCGCGCTGTTCGGCTTCTTCCTCGCCGGTTCCGCCATCGCCCCGAGCATCACGGCGAGCACGGCGAGCCTCGCGAGCCTCCTCGGCGGGATCAAGCTCTAGGGGGTGTCCGGCGGATCAGGGCCGGGCCAGGCCATGATCCGCCGGACACCCCATGGCCCCCCACCGCACCGTCCCGCACCGCACCCGACTCCAGGAGACGACCGTGGCCCGGCGCCCACTCCCCCGCATCCTCAGCAACGGCACCACGTCGCTGGCACGGGGCCGCGACCTTGCTCGCACGGCCGCCGACTGCGTCACGGACGTCCTCCATCCGCTCCTCGTCATCGGGCGCGGCCTGCGCGCCCTGGCCGCGGCCGGGCGGCGCAAGTGGGCCCAGACCCCCAAGGACAAGCGTGGTCCCGCGCTGTTCCTGGGCGCCGCCTGCGTCCTCGTGGTCGCGCTCGTCCCGTACGGCCCGCCGCTCGGCCTGATCACCCTGATGGCGGCCGCGGCCTGGCAGGGGCGCGGCCGGACCCCGGTGAAGACCGGTCCCAGCGAGGCCGAGACCGAACGGCTCGGCTCCCTCTACGAGGCGCTCGTGCCGTACTTCTCCATTCCCGAGGACCCGAACCCGCTCTTCGCCCACGGCGGGGAGTGGGACAAGGCCTTCAGCGGCTACGCCTTCGACGGGGCGGGCCGCGTCACCCGGCTCCGGATCCGCTACCCCGCCTACTTCACCGACGGCGAGGCCGCCTCGCGGGCCCGGATCGAGACCCTGCTGCACGCCAAGTCCGGGCGCGGCCGGGAGTACCTCTTCGACTGGGACGAGGAGGGCAATCAGGTCGACCTGACCGTGCTCGCGCCGCTGCCGACGGGCATCGCCGCGCAGCCGTTCGTCACCTCGCCCGGCGAGACCGTCCTCGGCTTCACCGACGCCACCGCCGTGCAGCGCACCCTTCCGGTCCTGGAGGACGACGAGCCGCGCGACGTGCCGCCGGTGATCTGGCGCACCGGCCCCCGCTCCACCGAGCCGCACCTGCTGGCCGTCGGCCGGCCGGGCAGCGGCACCTCCTCCCTGCTGCGCTCGATCGCCCTCCAGGCCCTCCACCACGGGGGCGACGTGCTGATCGTGGAGGGCGGCGGCAGCGGGGAATTCTCCTGCCTGTCCGGCCGTACGGGCGTCCTGGCCGTGGAATGCGGTCCGGCCGGGGCGCTGGCCACGCTGGAATGGGCCGCGCGCGAGACCGAGCGGCGGCTCATCGCCACGCACCGGGCCCGCGAGGCCGGCCGGCCTGCGCCCGAGGACACCCGGCGGCCGCTGTGGATCCTGCTGGACCGGCCCAGCGTGCTCGCGCACCTCGCGACCGCCGAGGGGAGCCCCGACCCGCTCTCCCGGCTCCAGGTACCGCTGCGGCACGGGCGCGCCGCACACGTCACGGTCGTGGTGGCCGAGCAGTTCGACCACCTGGAGCTGCTGAACGACGCCGTCTGGCAGCACACCCGGGCCCGGATCGTGCTCGGCCCGGCCGCGACCCAGCAGATCACCGACGTACTGGGGCTGCCGCCGCACACCACGCCGACGGCGCAGGTGCCGCCGGGGCGCGGGTACGCGCGGCTCGGCTCGGGTCCCGTGCACCGGTTGCAGGTGCCCGCCACGCCGGACCCGTACGACGACGCCACGCACCCGGGACACCGCCAGGCGGTGCTGGAGCTGCTGCCGGGGCGCCAGCTGCCGGGCCCGGGCGGGCCGGGTCGGGTGACACTGGCGAAGCCGCTGCACATCGTCCAGCCGCCGGCCCGGGCGCAGGGCCCGTCGATCGACGCGGCGGAGGCCGGGGAGGTCCCGGCCGAGGCCCCGCCGGCCCGCGGCCCCTGGCCGGTGGGCCCCTGACCCTCTTGGGCGACCGACCCTCGTTCCGACCGACCCTCCTACCCGACCGCCCCTCCTACCCGACCGCCCCTCTTACGCGACGAACGTGCGCGGGGGTTCCGCGCTGCTGCCCGCCGCGCCCGTGCCGACCAGGCGGGCGGCCGCCGCGAGGCGGACCGCGGCCTCCTCGGCCACCGGCCCGCCGACGGTGAACGGCAGCCGGACGTAGCCCTCGAAGGCCCCGTCGACGCCGAACCGCGGCCCCGAGGGGACCCGTACGCCGACCCGCTCCCCCACCTCGGCCAGCCGGGAGCCGGACAGCCCGCCCGCGCGGGCCCACAGGGTCAGCCCGCCCCGCGGCACCTCGAACTCCCAGTCCGGCAGCTCCCGGCGCACCGCGGCGACCAGCGCGTCCCGGTTGTCCCGGGCCTGGTCGCGGCGGATCTGCACGGCCTGCGCCCAGCCGCCGGTCCGCATCAGCCAGTTCACCGCGAGCTGCTCCAGCACGGGCGTTCCGAGGTCGGCGTACGCGCGGGCCGCGACGAGGCTGCGGATCACATCGGGCGCCGCGCGGACCCAGCCGATCCGCATGCCGGCCCAGAAGGCCTTGCTGGCCGAGCCGACGGTGATCACGGAGGAGCCGGCCGGGTCGAAGGAGCAGACCGGACGCGGCATCTCCAGCGCCGGGTCGAGCTGGAGCTCGGCCATGGTCTCGTCGACGACGAGTACGGTGCCGGCCGAGCGGGCCGCCTCCACCATGGCGCGCCGCTGCTCGTCCGAGGCCAGCGCCCCGGTCGGATTGTGGAAGTCGGCGACGACGTACGCGAGGCGCGGCGCGGCGTCGCGCAGCACCTGCCGCCACACCGTCATGTCCCAGCCGGCCAGCCCGTCGGCCATCGCGACGGGTACGAGCCGCACCCCGGCAGCGCGCATGAGCTGGAGGATGTTGGCGTAGGAGGGGGATTCGACGGCGATCCGCTCCCCGCGCCCGGCGAAGAGGCTGCAGATGGCGTCGATGGCTCCCATCGCCCCCGTGGTGACCATGATCTGCTCGGGCATGGTGGGGATGCCGCGCTCGGTGTAGCGGTCGGCGAGCATCCGCCGCAGCGCGGGCAGCCCGGCGGGGTAGTCCCCGTGGGTGTGCGCGTACGGCGGGAGCTCCTCCAGCGCGCCCTGTACGGCCTTGGTGAGCCAGGGCTCGGGGGCCGGGAGCGCGGCGCAGCCGAGGTCGATCATCGAGCCGAGGGATTCGGGCGGCAGCGGCTCCAGGCCGCGGGCGGGCAGCGGGTTCCCGGCCGGTACGGAGGTCCAGCTGCCGGCGCCGCGGCGGGACTCCAGGAAGCCCTCCCCGCGCAGGGCCTCGTAGGCGGCGGCGACGGTGGTGCGGGAGAGGGAGAGGGAGACGGCCAGCTCGCGCTCGGCGGGCAGCCGGGCGGCGACCGGGACGCGGCCTTCGAGGACGAGCAGCCGGATGCCGTCGGCCAGGGTCCGGTACGCGGGGAGCTTGCGCGCGCCGGGGACACCGGGGCGCGCCTGCTGGGAGGTGATGAGACGGGCGAGCTGTGCGGCACCCACCGCCGAAGTCCACTCTGCCATGCTGTCCGGTCCACCTTCGTTGAATTGGCCCCACCCGGGCCCCGGGCGCGGCCGGTATTGGATTGCTTCCGCCCCCACAGCCTGTCATGCCTGGGTCCACCGGGACCAGGGCGCCGCGGCGTTCACCCTGTGGCCACCGTGCGGCCATCCGGCCGCTCACTCCCGACGGGGCACACGGTGCATACTGCGACGGGTGACGCACGTACGCCTTCGCCATCCGTATCTGGACCACCCGGCTCCGATCCCCTTCGCGCACCGGGGAGGTGCCGCGGACGGGCTGGAGAACACCGCCGCCGCCTTCCGGCGGGCCGCCGACGCGGGATACCGGTACTTCGAGACCGATGTGCACGCCACCGCCGACGGGAAGCTCGTCGCCTTCCACGACTCCACCCTCGACCGGGTCACCGACGGGCAGGGCCGGATCGCGGAGCTGACCTGGAGCAAGGTCCGCCAGGCGCGGGTGGCGGGCACCGAGCCGCTGCCGCTGTTCGAGGAGCTCCTCGAAGAGTTCCCCGAGGCCCGCTGGAACGTCGACATCAAGTCCGAGTCGGCCCTGCACCCGCTGGTCAACCTGATCGCACGGGCGGGCGTCTGGGACCGGGTGTGCGTGGGCTCGTTCTCGGAGAGCCGGGTGGCCCGCGCCCAGAAGATCGCCGGCCCTCGGCTGGCGACCTCGTACGGGGTGCGCGGGGTGATCGGCCTGCGGCTGCGCTCGTACGCGATCCCGGCGGCGCTGCGGGTCGGGGCGGTGGCGGCACAGGTTCCGGAGGTCCAGGCGGGCATCCGCGTGGTCGACCGACGGTTCGTACGCACCGCGCACGAGCGGGGACTCCAGGTGCACGTGTGGACCGTGAACGAACCGGAACGCATGGAGGCGCTGCTCGACCTGGGAGTCGATGGCATCATGACCGACCAGATCGACATCTTGCGCACGGTGCTGGACCGGCGCGGGGCCTGGGCCTGAGCGCCCGTACGGCCACCGTGCCCGGTGGGGCGGCCGCAGCGGTACGGGGACCAGCGAGGGGGCACTCATGAGTGCGCAGGCCACAGAGGAAGCGGAACCGGGCGCGGAGGACGGCAGAGCCGCCGTCGCCACTGCGGCGGCCCGCAAGCGCGAGCAGCACGGCTGGTACTTCTACGACTTCGCCTGCTCGGTCTACTCGTCGACCGTGCTGACGGTGTTCATAGGCCCGTACCTCACGACGATGGCCGAGGCCGCCCAGGACGCGCAGGGATACGTCCACCCCCTGGGGATCCCGGTCCGGTCGGGCTCGTTCTTCGCGTACGCCGTCTCGATGTCGGTGATCGTCGCAGTGCTGGCCATGCCGCTGGTGGGCGCGGCCGCGGACCGTACGGGCCGCAAGAAGCCGCTGCTCGCGGCAGCGGCGTACACCGGCGCGGCGGCGACCACCGCGATGTTCCTGCTGGGCGGCGACCGCTACCTGCTGGGCGGTGTCCTGCTGATCGTGGCGAACGCCGCGATGTCGGTGTCGATGGTGCTCTACAACTCCTACCTGCCGCAGATCGCGGAGCCGGCGGAGCGGGACACCGTCTCCTCGCGCGGCTGGGCGTTCGGCTACACGGCGGGTGCGTTCGTCCTCATCCTGAACCTGGTCCTGTTCCAGTCGCACGAGTCCTTCGGGATCTCCAAGGACGCGGCGGTACGCATCTGCCTGGCCTCGGCGGGCCTGTGGTGGGGCGCGTTCGCGATCATCCCGCTGCGCCGGCTGCGAGACCGGGCGGTGGTCCGGCCCGCCGGCCACGCGGCCGCCGGGTCGGGGTGGAAGCAGCTCGTCGCCACGCTGAAGGACATGCGGCGGCACCCGCTGACGCTGTCGTTCCTGCTGGCGTACCTGGTCTACAACGACGGGATCCAGACCGTGATCTCGCAGGCGTCCGTCTACGGCAAGCAGGAGCTGAGGCTGGAGGACTCGACGCTGATCACGGCCGTGCTGCTGGTGCAGATCCTCGCGGTGGCCGGCGCGATGGCGATGGGCCGGCTGGCCGTGTCGTACGGCGCGAAGAGGACCATCCTCGGGTCACTGGTGGCCTGGACCGTGACCCTGGCCGCCGGTTACTTCCTGCCGGCGGGTGCGCCGGTGTGGTTCTTCGCACTGGCGTCGATGATCGGACTGGTGCTGGGCGGCAGCCAGGCACTGTCGCGCTCGCTCTTCTCGCACCTGGTGCCGGCGGGCAAGGAGGCCGAATACTTCTCGGCGTACGAGATGAGCGACCGCGGGGTGAGCTGGATCGGGCCGCTGGTGTTCGGCCTGACGTACCAGGTCACCGGCAGCTACCGGGACGCGATCATCTCGTTGGTGGTCTTCTTCGCACTGGGTTTCGTGCTGCTGGCGCGAGTGCCGGTGCGGCGCGCGGTGGAGGCGGCGGGGAATCCTGTTCCCGAGCGGATCTGAGTGGACACGACCCGGATCTTCATACGAATTCCGAACGGATTTCGACGTTGAAGCGAAGGGCCGGTAGTGTACGCCTTTGCCCTGCCAGCCGGACCGTTACTGCGCGCTAAAGAACTGAAGACGTTGGGTGACATCTGCTGCCAGATGTGACAAAACGGGCACTGGTGGGTACAACAAGGGGCGGCACGACGGGCGACGCATCACCCGGAGCGGGAATCTATACCGCCGACCGGACGTTGACCGGATGACGACGACAGCGACACCTGTCCTGTGGGCGACAAGCCCGGGAGGCACGATTCATGAGTGAGCGAGCTCTCCGCGGTACGCGGCTCGTGGTTACCAGCTACGAGACGGACCGCGGCATCGATCTGGCCCCGCGCCAGGCGGTGGAGTACGCATGCCAGAACGGACATCGATTTGAGATGCCGTTCTCGGTTGAGGCAGAGATTCCGCCGGAGTGGGAGTGCAAGGCGTGCGGCGCCATGGCACTCCTGGTTGACGGGGACGGGCCCGAAGAGAAGAAGGGCAAGCCTGCGCGAACGCACTGGGACATGCTCATGGAGCGGCGCACCCGCGAGGAACTGGAGGAAGTGCTGGCCGAGAGGCTGGCGGTCCTGCGTTCCGGCGCCATGAACATTGCCGTGCATCCGCGGGACAGCCGCAAGTCCGCCTGACAGCCGGACGTGTAGCAGAACGAAGCCGAGGGCCCCCGCCACGAACTGTGGCGGGGGCCCTCGGCTTCGTTGCGTCCCCGCTCGCTCAGGGCGCCAGCGGCGGCCGGTACCCGGCGTCGGGCCCCGGCCGCTGCGGCTGCTGCTGCCCGTCCTCGCGGATGACCTCGCCCTGGACGACCTTGCCGTCGGGGTAGTGGATGCGGGCCTGCTGGAAGGCGTCACCGAAGCTGCCCGCCGGGGCCGCGGCCATCTGGCGCTCCAGGGAGCCGGCCACGCGACGGCCGATCCAGGCCCGGACGGGCGGGACCAGGAGCAGCAGGCCGGCCACGTCGGACAGCAGGCCCGGCAGGATCAGGAGCAGGCCGGCCAGCATCGTGAGGCCGTTGCCGCTGCCCCTGCCCGGCTGCTGTTTCGTCGCCTGGGGCGGGGGCTGCTGCCCCTGCTGGGCCTGCTGGAAGGTGTTAGCCAGGTTCTTGAAGGCCCGCCGCCCGGCCCGCTTGATGACCACGACACCGAGAACGATCCCGCCCGCGAGCAGCGCGGCGACGGTCAGCCCGCCGGCCGCGCCGGCGACCAGGCTCAGCAGCCAGATCTCCAGGATCAGCCAGGCGGCGACCGCAAGCGGAAGGAAGGTGCGGGCACGCGAGCGCCGCCGGGGGGCCGTCGAGAGGGGAACGCCGGTCGTCATGCCACCCAGTGTGCCTGGGCCGGCGTAAAAGCGGCCTCAGCCGGAGGTACCGGACATCCCCTAAGGGGCGTCCGGGCCCTTGGTCGGGCCCTTGGTCAGGCCTTTGGGCTTGTCCTGGCCGGTCAGCTTCGCCGCGTGGCCCTTGAGCCCCCACTGGGTGACCCGCCACAGGGCCTCCACCACGATGTCCTTGCTCATCTTGCTGTCGCCGAACTCACGCTCGACGAAGGTGATGGGCACTTCGACGACACGGAATCCCTGGTGGACGGCGCGGCGGGCCAGGTCGACCTGGAAGCAGTAGCCCGCGGAGGCCACCTCCTCCAGGCCCAGCCCCTCCAGGGTCTCGCGGCGGAACGCGCGGTAGCCGCCCGTCACGTCGCGGATCGGGACGTCCAGCATCAGCCGGGAGTACACCGAGCCGCCGCGCGAGAGGATCTCGCGGCTCTTGGGCCAGTTGACCACCCGGCCGCCCGGCACCCAGCGCGAACCCAGGACCAGGTCGGCCCCGGCCAGCGCGGTGAGCAGCCTGGGCAGCTCCTCCGGCTGGTGGGAGCCGTCGGCGTCCATCTCGACGAGCACGCCGTAGTCGCGCTCCAGGCCCCAGGCGAAGCCCGCCAGGTAGGCGGCGCCGAGGCCTTCCTTGCCCTTGCGGTGCAGGACGTGCACGTGGTCGTCGGCGGCCGCCAGCTCGTCGGCGAGCTTGCCGGTGCCGTCGGGGCTGTTGTCGTCCGCGACCAGGATGTGCGCCTCGGGCACCGCTGCGCGCACACGGCCGACGATCGGCCCGATGTTCTCCGCCTCGTTGAAGGTCGGAATGATCACCAAGGCCGTGCCGAGCGGTCCGTGCCCTCGCTGTCCGCCGTCGCTCACTGAGTCCGCCTTCGTGTTCTTGTCCGTCCTGTCACAGAGGATGACTTTAGAACAGTGGTCGGGGCCCGCGGTCCTTCGGGCCGGTCCGGCTCCCGCTGGCTGCGGGTCGCCGTGACCGTTGTCTACTGGACCGCGGGCCCCGACCGGGGCCACCTTCCCCCGAGCTCTTGGGGAGCAGGGGGGACCCCCTTCCCGGCGAAACCTTCCCTCGCCCCCGAGGCGCGGGCGCGCTGAGCAGACGGATCCGCCCGGTACGGACGTCCGGTGGTGGACCCGGCCGAACCTATCCGGGTCCGAGCGCCCGTACCGAACCGAGGCCGACCGGATCACCCCTGTGGCCGTACGAATACCTCCCGCCCGCCGACGACGGTGGCGAGGCACACCGGCAGAGCGCCGCCGGGGGTGAGGTCGGGCAGCCCGGGGGTCCCCGAACGGGGGTCCGTGGACCAGCGCGCGACCCGGTCGTCGGGGGCTTGGACCACCAGTTCGGCGGTCTCCCACAGCGCGTAGTCGGCGGGGGCGCCGGGCACGAGCACACCGGCTCCGTCGCGGCCGAGGGCCCGCCAGCCGCCCCGGGTGTGGGCGGTGAAGGCGGCCCGTACGGAGATCCGGTGCTCGGGGGTCCGGTGGAAGGCGGCCGCCCGGACGGTGCCCCAGGGGTCGAACGGGGTCACGGGCGCGTCGGAGCCGAAGGCGAGCGGCACACCGGCCTTGAGCAGGGCGGCGAAGGGGTTGAGCGTACGGGCGCGCTCCGCGCCCAGCCGGTCGGCGTACATGCCGTCCTCACCGCCCCAGGCCGCGTCGAAGGCGGGCTGTACGGAGGCGGTGAGGCCGAGGTCCGCGAAGGCGGCGATGGTCTCGGGGGTCATCATCTCGGCGTGCTCGACGCGGTGCCGCGCGGCGCGGACACGGGCGAGGCCGACCTTCTCTGCGGCGGCGCGCATACCCTCGACGACCGCGGTGAGGGCGGCGTCGCCGATGGCGTGGAAGCCGGCCTGGAGCCCCGCCTCGGTGCACGCGGCGACGTGCTCGGCGACTTCGGCGGCGTCGAGGTAGCCGGTGCCGGTGTGGCCCGCGTCGGCGTACGGGGCGTGCAGGCAGGCGGTGTGGGAGCCGAGGGCGCCGTCCACGAAGAGGTCGCCCGCGGCGCCGATGGCGCCGAGCGCCTTGGCCTGTTCGAGGTCCCGGTCCGCCCAGTAGCCGAAGACGCGGGGTCCGGGCCGTTCGCGGGCGAGGTTGAGGAGGTCCGCGAAGTCCTCGGCGGAGGAGATGTCGGGGCCGCCGCACTCGTGGACGGAGCCGATGCCGAGGGAGGCGGCCCGGTCGAGGGCGGCCCGCTGGGCCTCGGCGCGCTGGGCGGGGGTGACGGCGGCGAGCGCGGCCCGGCGGACGGCGTGGTGGTCGTCGCGGGTCAGCGGCTCGTCACCGCGGCCGGAGACGGCCGGTACGAGATCCAGCAGGGCGGTGGTGACGACGGCGGAGTGCACGTCGATGCGGCTGAGGTAGAGCGGGCGTCCGCCGGCGGCCTCGTCGAGCTCCGCGCGGTGGGGCGCGCGGCGCTCGGGCCACCGGGAGGCGTCCCAGCCGTGGCCGAGGAGCACCCGGTCGGCGGGGCGGCGCTCGGCGTACGCGCGGACGAGGCGCAGGGCGTCGGCGAGGGAGGCGGCGCCGGTGAGGTCCAGTCCGGTGAGGGCGAGGCCGGCGGAGGTGGTGTGGACGTGCGCGTCGGTGAAGGCGGGTGTGACGAGCGCCCCGCCGAGGTCGACGACCTCGTCGACGCCTTGCGCGAAGGCGTCGGCGGCGCCTTCGGAGCCCACCCAGGCGATGTGTCCCCGCTCGACGACCATCGCGGTGGCGAAGGGGTCGGCGGGGCTGTGTACCTCGCCCCCGCGGAGGAGGACGGTCCGTTCGGATGCGGGGGCTCCGGCGGCGTCGGCGGAACTGGCGGTGCGGTCGGTCATGACCTTAGTTTCGCGGGTCCGCGGCCCCGCCTCGACCGCGCCCCCGGGGGCGCGGCGGAAAAGGCGTCACACCCGGGGCGGGCGGGCCTCGTACGGGGTGGAGAGGACCACCGTGGTGCGGGTCGAGACATGGGCCAGGGCGCGCAGGCGGCCCAGGAGGTCCTCCAGCTCCAGCGGGGTCGCGACCCGGACCTTGAGGATGTAGTTCTCGTCGCCGGCGACGCTGTGGCAGGCCTCGATCTCCGGTACTCCGGCCAGCCGGTCGGCGATGTCGTCCGGGGCGCTCGGGTCGAAGGGCTTCACCGAGATGAAGGCCGTCAGGGGCAGGCCCACGGCTTCGGGGTCGACGACGGCCGCGTATCCGCGGATCACTCCGCGCTGTTCCAGACGGCGTACTCGCTGGTGGACCGCCGACGTGGACAGTCCCGTGGCCTTGCCCAGATCCGTGTAGCTCATCCGCCCGTCCCGCACGAGCAGATCAACGATCTGGCGGTCCAGCTCCTCCATTGCGCTCATAGCCGCTCAACCTAAGGCCCAAGGGCGCTCCAGGCACAGTGCTGTCCGGCCACAAGTGGCACCTGCGGCGGGCATGTGACCAAGGCCACAAGGGTATGCAGGCGTACGCCGGGATGTTGTGGTTACTCGTGCCGCGCGGCGGGAAGTGCTTGCTGTGGCCGAGGCCGTAGATCCTGCCCGCCCGGCCCACCCAAGGGGGAGTACATCCATGCTGAACACCAAGCGCGCCGGTCGCACCGAACCGGAGCCCCTGGAATTCGTCGACGCCGAGGACGGTGAGTACCTCGAAGACGCCGACGGGTTCGACGGCTTCGAGATCCACCACGCGATCTGCCCGGACTGCGGCCAGTCGATCGCCCTCGTCGCGGACGAGGAGTACCTGCCGGAGCATGCGCTCTGCCCGAGCCCGTGGAACCCGTTCGGGCTCACGGTGTGCGCGGGCACGGGGCGCCCGGCCTCCGACGCGCTGCCGACGGTGGGCATGGGCCAGGGCGAGCCCCAGGAGCTGGAGGTCGTGCTGCTGGACCTGCCGCAGGGTCTGGACTGGCGGACGCAGCCGTTCTCGCACGTCGGCGGTCCCGGTTCGCGTCCCGTGCGGGTGCCGGCGCCGACGCCGCTGCCGCAGATGCGGCAGCACGCGCAGGCCGCCTGACGGCCTTCCGGGCCGCGTGCGCCGGATCGAGCCGTTCGAGCCGTTCGAGCCGTTCGAGCCGGACCCGGCCGGAGCTACCAGTACGTGCCCTGCACCATGGCCCGGAGGCTGGCGTGGTGCAGGATCAGGCCGTCCGGATCCGCGGGGATCTCGACCTCGCCGAAGTGCGCCTGCCGGTAGGCGATGCGCAGCATGACGATCCCGTGCCGCAGGGCCGCGTACAGGGTGTGGAACTCCATGTCCCGCGGATTGTGCCCGGTGAGTTCGGCGTACCGGCGCTCGATGTCCTCGCGGCGCAGGAAGTCCGGCAGGCCCCTCTGGCCGAAGCCGACGGTCAGGTCCTGGAAGAAGCGGTGGAGGTACACGGTCCAGCCGAGGTCGACCTCGCGCGGGGCGTACGCGGCCATCTCCCAGTCCAGGACGGCCACGGGCTCGAACCCGTCGGCCCGGTAGACGACGTTGCCGATGCGGGCGTCGCCCCAGTTGAGGACCGCGGGGCCCTCGTCCGCGGGCCACAGCTCCTCCAGGCGTTCGAAGGCCCGCTCCAGCAGCGGGGACGGCGCGAGTGCGTCGACCACCCAGGCGTAGTAGGCGCGTTGGGCGTCGACGTGTCGGCGCAGCGGGCTGCCGGCGCCCTCGGGGAGGAGGAACTCGGCCTCCTTGGCGGGGAACTGGTCGTGCAGCCTGGCCAGCAGCGAGATGCTCGCCTCCTGGAGTGCGGCGCGTTCGCGGTCGTCGGCGGCGTGCAGCCAGTTTCCCTCGTACGTGTAGGGCATGACGTCGGGCGGGACCCGGCCCTCGGCGCGGGCCATGACGAAGAAGGGCGCGCCGAGCGGCGCCGGGTCCTGTTCCAGCCACAGCACGCGCGGGACGGGCAGGTCGGTGTGGGCGGCGACCAGGCTCATCACGCGGTGCTGGCGGGGCATGTCGTACGTGGGGAACACCGTGTAGGCGGCCGGGTCGGCGGCGAGCCGCAGGGCACAGGCGCGGACCGGGGTGCCGGGGTGCTCTATGTCGAAGAGCAGGGTCTCGCTGGACATGCCGTTGGACGCGGGTACCGCGACGTTGGTGACCTCCGCGCCGGGGAGCCTGCCGTCCAGCCAGGCTGCGAGGCGCCGGCCGAGTTCCCCGGGCTCGCGGGTGGAGGTGCGCGGACGTGGTGCGGTGGCCATGTGAGCCCCTTCCCTACTGGGCGACGGAGGAGTAGTCGGCGAAGCCGCTCGGGTCGTGGCGGCCGAAGCTGCCGTGCTCGAAGATGCCGAAGCCGGTGCGCCCGTCGAGGGTGAAGCGGGCGGAGTGGTCGGTGACGCCGAAGGCGGCCATGGGGTGGGCGGTGGGGTCGGAGAGGTCGTAGACGCGGCGGTCGGTCCAGCCGCGGCCCTGCCAGGTGCCGTGCTGCCAGTCGGCGGCGGGCGGGTAGCCGGCGCCCACGGCGAGCGGGGAGGAGTTCAGGATCTCGACGCCGAGTTCGAGGGGTTTGCGGGCCGGGTCGGCGAGGTGGACGACGGCGCTCTCGGGGTGGCGGGTGCCGGGGCGGTAGCGGATCTCGGTCTGGGGCCAGCCGAGTTGCACGTCGTGGCGGCCGCTGTCCTCGGGGAAGACCTGGACGGCCTCGTTGAGGGTGCGGTGGCCGTCGGCGTCCTCCTGGGCGATGACCATGAGGAAGCGGTCCTCGAAGCGGACGGGGATCCAGAGCCAGTGGAAGCCCTCGGGCCGGTGCTCCTCGGCGGCGCGTCCGCCGTCCTCGCCGGGGATGGGGCGCACGCCCCAGCTGCGGTCGCGGGTGCCGGTCCACTCGCCGGGCGTGAGGGCGTACTCCTCGCCCTTGGCCCGGATGGTGCCGGTTACCTGGCCGGCCTGGACGAAGCGGCGGCCTTCGAGCATGAGGCGGTCGCCGCGCCGCTGGACGTGGTGGGGCTCCCAGACGGCGGGGAACTCGGCGGTCCAGGTGATGTCGTACGAGAGCCCGTCGGGGTCGGCGGGGTCGGCCTCGCACCGGAGGGTGATCCGCTTCAGGGGTTCGTCGACGGTGATCCGCAGCGGGCCGACGGAGAGGTTCATGCGGTCGTCGGAGAGGGCGTCGGAGGCGCGTACGGCGAGGAGTTCGCCGCCGGTGCGGAGGGTGGCGTAGGCGTCGATGACCCCGGCGTTGGGGTAGACGCCGAGGCCGAGGATGAGGACGGCGCGGCCGGCGTGGTCGAAGACGTGGAAGATGCAGCGGTCGTAGGCGTTCCGGTCGCCGGTGACGAGGTGCTTCATCGACAACGGGGCCTGGTGGACGGGGTATTCGTCGAGCGGTACGGGTCGGTCCGCGGGCATGGCAAGCCTCCTGGGGCAGCGGGCTCAGGCGGATATGACGGTACGTCAGATACGGGGTTCGGGGCCAGAGTTCTGTCACTCCCTGACAGCCCGGCACGTCTGGCCACTCGGAAGGGGGCCGGGGCACCTCGGAACGCGGGGCGGGGGGTGGGGGCGGGACGGGGACGGGGACGGGAACATCTCGAACGGATACCCGGAGGGCGGGGGCGGTTACCCGCGCGCCGGGTGGCGCGTTGGCCGGGCATGACCACGCTCGAAGCCCCTGAGGCAAGAACGGGACGGCGGCGGCGTCCGGCGCCGCCCGGCTACGAAGAATCGGTTCCGCGCCATGAAGAATCGGTTCAGCAACGGCAGCCGGACCCGCCGATCTACGATGCGCTGCTGGCCCGCTGGGCCGCCGACGGACGCACCCTGCCGGGCCGCCGCGATCCGGAGTGGTCCCGGGTCGCCACTTCCCCGATCTGGCCGTCCGGCCCGGCCTGATCCGAAGGGCACGGCCTGCGGCGGCGGCCGGCGGGGAGCGGCCGGGGGTGACCCGGCGCACTCCCTGTGCGCTCCCCGTGCTGCCTCGCCCGGGCGGGGGCCGGGCTGCACCCTGGGCCCATGACGGACCCGAAGCGGCTCCTGGCCGAATACCGGCGCGACGGCTTTGTCGTCGTACCCCCGATGACCCCGCACGAGATCTGGGGGCCCCTGACCGAGGAACTGCCCGCCGTACTCGCCGAGGAGGGACCGCAGCGGTTCTTCGAGGAGGACGGCACGACCGTGCGCGCCGTCTACGGGCTCCACCGCAGGGGCGGTCCCTGGCAGGCACTGGCCGAGGCGTCGCCGCTGACCGCGCTGGCCCGGCTGCTCCTCGGCGAGGACATGTACGTGTACCAGTGGAAGGTCAATCCGAAGGCGGCCCGGCGCGGCGACCGCTGGCAGTGGCACCGGGACTTCGACTTCTGGCAGGCCGCCGACGGGATGCGGCGCCCGGTTGCGCTGACCGCCGCCGTGTTCCTCGACGAGGTCACCGGGGAGAACGGGCCGCTGCGCCTGATACCGGGCACGCACACCGACCGGCCGGGGGCGGCCGCGCCGGCCGGGAACACCGGGCCCGCGCAAGGCGGAGAGGTCGACTGGGCCTGGATCACGTCGAGCCGGAACGCCTACGCGCTCGCGGACCCCTCGACCGAGGAGCTCGCCCGCACCCGGGGTGTGCACGAGGCCACCGGCCCGGCCGGCACGGTGGTCCTCTTCCACGGCAACCTGGTGCACAGCTCGGGCCCGAACCGCTCCACGCGCGCCCGTACCCTCGCCCTGATCAGCTACAACGCGGTGTCCAACGCCCCGCCGGCCGACCACCCCGCCGCACGCCAGGACCTCTTCGTCAACCACGACGCGAAGCCACTGCCCGTCGGGGACGACCTGGACTAGTCCGACCACCGGCCCGACCACCGGCCCGACCGGTGGCCCGGCCGGGCCGGGGCCGGGCGTGCCCCGAGGGGCAGGTCGGCCATCAGCGGGACTCGGGGCCCGCCAGGTGGCGGGCGATGACCATGCGCTGGATCTGGTTGGTGCCCTCGACGATCTGGAGGACCTTCGCCTCGCGCATCAGGCGCTCCACCGGGAAGTCCGCGGTGTAGCCGTAGCCGCCGAGGACCTGGACCGCATCCGTCGTGACGGCCATGGCGGCGTCCGTGCAGAACAGCTTCGCCATCGCCGCCTGGCGGGAGAACGGCTTGCCCGCGTCGCGCAGCCGCGCCGCCGCCAGGTACAGCGCCCGGCCGGCCTCGATCTTGGTCGCCATGTCGGCGAGCATGAAGCGCAGGCCCTGGAAGTCCGCGATGGGGTGCCCGAACTGCTTGCGGTCCAGGGCGTACGTGAGGGCCTCGTCCAGGGCGGCCTGCGCGACGCCGATGGCGCAGGCGGCGATGCCCAGGCGGCCCGCGTCCAGGGCCGCCAGCGCGATGGTGAAGCCCTGGCCCTCCTCGCCGATGCGGCGGGTGTCGGGAACGCGGACCCCGTCGAAGTGCAGCTGGGCGGTGGGCGAGCCCTTCATGCCCATCTTCTTCTCGGGGACGGCGGCCGTCAGGCCCTCCGCGTCGCCGGGCACCAGGAAGGCGGTGATGCCCTTGGGGCCCTCGCCGCCTGTGCGGGCGAGGACGGTGTAGAAGTCGGCGACCCCGCCGTGTGTGATCCAGGCCTTGGTGCCGGTGATGACCCAGCCGTCGCCGTCGCGTACGGCCTTGGTGGTCAGCGAGGCGGCGTCGGATCCGGACGCGGGCTCGGAGAGGCAGTACGCGCCGAGCAGGCCGCCGCCGAGCATGGCGGGCAGATGGGCCTTCTGCTGCTCCTCGGTGCCGTATCCGGCCAGGCCGTGGCAGGACAGGGAGTGCACGCTGACGCCGAGCCCGACCGTCAGGCGGGCCGCGGCGAGCTCCTCCAGGACCTGGAGGTAGACCTCGTACGGCTGCTCGCCGCCGCCGTACTCACCGGCGTACGGGAGACCGAGCAGGCCGGCCTCGGACAGGAGGGTGAAGATCGCGCGCGGGAACTTCCCGGCGTCCTCCTCGTCGGCGGCCACGGGGCGGATCTCCCGCTGGGCGATCTCTCGCACGAGCGCGAGCAGATCCCGGGACTCCTCGGTGGGCAGCTGACGGTCCACCGGCTGCGGGGCGCGGTCTGTCATGGCGGCGCTCTCCTCCCTCGTCGGGCACGGCGGCGGCACGTGAGGTGTGGGACGGGCCGCCGGGTCTCGGTGCTTCTCACAGCCGATACTGCCCTCCCGGATCACGGAAGCGGCAGATCAGTGGCTGCGGGCGGCTTGAGTATGCCCGATCAGGGACTTCCCGTCACTGGGGCAAGATCACCGGTCGACTCGAACGCGTCTTCGGGCAGGGTCGGCGGCGGACACTCCGGGACGAACTCCCCGATCACCGTCAGCGTCGCGCGCAGCTGGCGGACGAGGAGGGCCCCGAGCCGGTCCCGGTCGGGCTGCCGTGGGCCGGATTCCGCATCGCCGTCCACCCCGGCGTCCGCCTCCGCGTCGGCATCGGCGTCCGAGGCCAGGGCGCCGATCCACTCCAACGTGGTCCCCTCGACCCCGGACAGCCAGCCCACCAGCGCGAGCCGGGCGAGCGGCGGGACGGCACGGCGCCCGTACGCGCCTTCGGCGATGGTGGCCACCAGCTCCTCGCGCACCGCGTCGCGGATCGCGAGCACCTCGGCGTCGGAGCCCACTCCCCCGGTGACGATGGTGCGGTAGGCCGCCTGGTGGTGCTCGGCGTAGTAGAGGTAGCCGTCGATGGTGCGGCGCACCCGCTCGGCGTTGGGCAGGTCCGGTTCGCCGGCGGCGCGGGCGACGAGCTCGGCCACCGAGTCCTCGACGATGGCGAGGTAGTAGCCGCGCTTGCTCTTGAAGTAGTAGTAGATCAGCCCCTTGGCGACACCCGCCTGTTTGGCGATGTCGTCCATGGAGAGTGCGTCGTACGAGGTATCGGCGAACAACTTGCGCCCGGTCGCTATGAGTTCGGCCCTGCGGACCTGCGAACGCTCACTCGCGCCCCGCTGTTGACTATTATTCAAATTCGGCCCTAGCCTCGAACTGCCACAGGATGCCCGCAGTATGGCAGACCTGTCTCATGCACTTCCCCTGCGCACCGGACGACGTACGGGAGGCACTTCCATGAGCACGAACAGAGGCGTGAACAGCGGCGCGGACCGCGACCCGGACGGCATCGGCGGGCGCGAAGGGCGGGTCCACTGGCGGAAGTCGGCCGCGGTCGCGGTGCCCGCGGTCCTCGCGGTCGGGGCGATGGCCGTGGTCATGGCCCAGGGCGCGCTCGCCGCGTCGTTCGCCGTCTCGGGAACCGCCTTCCAGGTCTCCTCCTCGAAGCTGAGCAGCAAGGGCCTGGCCTCGTACGTGCAGACGGACCGATCCGTCGACGGCAAGGGGCACCCGGTCGCGCTGCTCGGCATCGGCGAGGCCACGCTCACCGACATCTGCCAGTCCGCCGAGGTGGACACCCCGCTCGGCACGGTGGTCTTCAAGCTGACCGCGGGCGGTCCGGCCGGGGAGGTCACCGCGAGCGAACTCGTCATCGACGGCGAGGACCTCGACGGCGACGCGACCTTCGGCACGGCGCAGATCGGCCGGGACGCCTCGACCCTCGACCAGGTGGCGGGGGTCAAGGGGGAGCCGGGGAAGTTCGGCCTCCAGGCCGGGGACATCGAGGTCGTCGGGGTGAAATCGCACGCCTGGTCCGCGACCGGCGGGAACTTCCGTCTCAAGGGCATGCGGGTGAGCGTCGGCCTGGACGGCAAGAAGTGCTTCTGAGCCGCCTTCGGCTGACGCCCCCGTTGAGACGGCAGCGGCAGCGGCTGCGCGCCTGGCGCCGGACCCGGCCGTTCTGGGGCGGGCTGCTGGTCATCCTGGGCGGGGCCGAGCTGCTGCTGGTCCCGCTCTCCCCGCTGACCGTGCTGGTGAGCCTGGGCCTCGGCGGGATCGCGGCGATCGGGATCGGCGGCGCACTCGTCGTGGCGGGCCTGTTCCTGTGGTTCCTGCCGCGGGCCCGGGCGTACGCCTCCGTCCACGCCCTGCTGCTGTCGGTGCTGTCGTTCCTGGCGACCAACCTGGGCGGGTTCCTGGTCGGCATGCTGCTCGGGATCGCCGGGAGCGCGCTGGCCTTCGGGTGGACGCCGCTCCCGGGGGACACCGCGGACGAAGCCGCCGACGAGGAGGCGTCGTACGGGCGCAGGCCGGGCGGTCCCGGTCCGCGGGCGCTCGCCGCCGTACTGCCGGCGCTGCTGACGGCCGCGCTGGCGGCGGGGGCCCCGCCGGCCAGGGCGGCGGCCCCGCCCCACGGGCCGCCGACGGCCCCCCGGACGCCCCCGACGGTCACCACCTCGCTCTTCGCCCCGCAGGGCCTCGCCTTCGCGGGCGTCACCGAGGTCGCGACGGCCGACGGGCCGCTGAGGGTGCTGGTGCTGAAGATGCGCGCGGCCTCGCTGGCCGACTACCGGCTGCGCACCCGCGACGGCCGCGAGGAGTACGGGCTCGCCGCCGCGTCCCTTGAGCTGCGGGGCAACGTGACCTTGTACCTGACGAAGTTCAGCGGCTGCATCGAAGGGCTGCTGTGCGTCACGTTCAGCCCGGACGGACTGCCCGCTCCCCCGGTGATCCCGCCGTTCGTCTTCATGACCCGGGTCAGCGCGGAGCAGGCTCTGGTCACCTCGGACCTGATCGTCACGGACGGACTGCGGCTGGAGGCCTCGTAGGCCTCGTAGGCGCAGGCCCCGAACGTCAGAGCCAGCCGACCTGCGTGACGAACATGGCGATGACGACCACCAGCGTCCAGCCGAGCACGTGCTCCAGCCACTTGGAGTGGTCCTTGGGGCCACCGGTCCGGACGAGGTTCCGGGCGCGGGCGGTGAGGGAGGCGCTGTATGCGGTCATGCCGTCCAATGTGACAGCGTATGCGGCTTTCGCGGTAGAGACGATCGTCACGCGTGGCACCCGTCACGCCGCCCCGAACGCGTGCCACCGGGCCCCGGCCGGATCGCGGTCGGGGCCCGGTGCGTACCAGGTGCGTACCCGGTGCCTACGCGGGTCAGGTCGCGCGGTTGCGGCCCGCCATGCCCGCCATGGCCAGGGCGAGCAGCAGCGCGACGCCGCCAGTGATGACGTTGCTGACCACGGAGCGGGTCGTGCTGACGTCACCGGCGATGACCCAGGGAGCCACGATCGTCCAGGCTCCGATGGCGACCGCCGTCCAGGCCATCGCGTGGGTGCGTTCGTAAGCGGAGCCGAGTCCGCCCATGCACAGGCAGTACGCGACGCCGGCGATCAGGTTGTTGATCGCCAGCGAGCTGAGTCCGCTGAACCCGGCGATCCAGGGCGAGGCCGCCAGGTACAGGCCCGTGATGAGGGCCAGTGCCTCCACGGCCTGCGCGGCGGGGGTGCTGGTGACCCGCTCGAACCGGGAGCGCATCTCGGCGAGGTCGGGGTGGTGTTCGATGCTGTGGGTGGTCATGGCGGGCCGCCTCCTGTAGAAGCCTTACGTGCCCTTTACGCCTTTATGTTCCGCTTATCCGCGCTCGCGGTCAACGGGAACTTCCGGCACCCCGATCACAGCACTCCCGCCGCCCGGAGGGCGGCGATCTGGGTGAGGCTCGGGCGGGCCGGGGCGTACAGATAGCAGATGCCCCCGGAGCCGGACGCAACCTTTCCAGCGGAATTGTGGCGCTTCGTCCGCAGCCAGACGTTCTCCCACTCCCGGCGCCCGTACACCCGGCGGACGGCCGTGTTGTCGGGCGAGTTCGGGTCGTTGGCGACCACGTCCCCGGCGGCGGTGAAGCCGACGACGGTCATCAGGTGGCCCGCGGTGCCGTAGCCCGCGCCGGTGAGCTCCTCCGTACGGAAGGACTGCGAGGTGATCACCGGGATGCCCGCCCCGACCAGGGTCTCCAGCTCGGCGAGGGAGCGGAGCCGGGTGACGACCCCGGCGAGATCGGTGTACGTGGCGGCGTACGCGGCGTTGAAGGGCCAGTTGCCGCAGCCCTTGTACGCGCTGTCGTACGTGGACCGGGCCGCGTGGCAGACCTGCGGGTCGGGGTAGCGGGAATCGACCCAGGCCAGGTCCCCGGCGGCGGGCTTGCGGCCCCAGTACTCGATGATCATCTGGGAGGAGGTGGGGCTGCACCAGGCCTCGCCGCCGTTGTCGTACTGGGGGTAGTGGCCCTTGTGGACCTCCTGCGAATAGCGGGGGACCTTCAGCTCGTGGGCCTTGCCCGAGGAGGCCGAGGCGGGGACGGTGAACCGGTCCGGGACGTCGGAGACCATGGCCCCGGCCAGCCACACCGTCGGGCCCTGGGCGGCGCCGGGCCTGCGGTGGAGGGTCAGGCGCAGCTGCCAGTCCGCGATCCGTACGCCGCTCGCCCGCGCGGGGGCGTCGACGGCCACGGTGTCGGTCCACACGGTGGTGCTGCCGTCGGTCTGGCCGTCCACGGAGGTGCGGCGGATGTCGCCGTCGCCGGAGGCCCAGCGGCCCATCACGTACCAGGGGGTGGCGGCGCCGCTGCTGCCGTACGTGGCGCGCAGTTCCACCTGGATCCAGGTGCCCGCCGGGGTGTGGGCGTTCCAGGAGGCGATGGCCTCGGTGCCGGGCACGCCGGAGCGGTGCACCGGGGAGGTCCAGACCGCGTACTCCCAGGTGGCCTTCTTCGCGGTGTGCGGGTCCGTGTACCCGGTGCGGCCGGCCGGGGTGTCGATCACCAGGCCGGGGCGGGCGCCGGCGAGGGCGGTGGTGCCGTGGTGGGTGCCGGCCAGCCAGTGCGCGTACGAGTACCAGAACCGGTTGTCCACGGTCTTGGCCACGGCCGCGGCCGCCCCGTCCGCTCCCCCTTCCGCTTCCCCTTCCGCTTCCGCCTCGGCCAGGCCATTGCCGGCGCCCGTGCCGGCAGGGGGCGTCGGGCCGGCGGCCGAGGCCCGGCCGCCCGCGACGGTGGCCGCCGCGGCCGCGGCGAGCGCGACGGCCAGCAGGGCACGGCGTGGTGTGGGTGCGGTCATCGGCGTGGCCCCCAAGGGTCGGTGCGGCTGGGTCGGCTCCCCCACCCTTCCAGTTCCCGCCCGCCGGGCGGCGAAGCCACGGCCCCGTGTCGGGGTGACGCGGGACCGGGGCGGGGTAACGCGGGACCGGGGCGGGCCGGGGCCCTACGCTGGCCGGGTGGAGCCTCACCAGTCACTTCAGTCACTCGCGCGTGAACTCGTCGCCCTGCCCCCGTCGCTGGGCCCGGTCCGGCTGATCGCCGTCGACGGGCACGCCGGGTCCGGGAAGAGCACCTTCGCCGGGCGGCTCGCCGAGGCGCTGGGCGGGGCGCCGGTGCTGCACCTGGACGACGTGGCCACCCACGAGGAGCTGTTCGAGTGGCCGGAGCGGCTGCGGGCGCAGGTGCTGGAGCCGCTCGCGGCCGGCCGGCCGGCCCACTGGGCCCCGTACGACTGGGTGGAGCGCCGGTTCGGCCCCGAGCGGGTGCTGGAGCCGGTTCCGGTTCTGCTGATCGAGGGGGTCGGGGCCGGGCGGCGGGCGCTGCGACCGTATCTGGCGCGGCTGCTGTGGATGGAGACCCCGCGCGCGCAGTCCTGGGGGCGCGGGCGAAATCGGGACGGGCGTGAACTTTCCGACTTCTGGGACGGATGGGAGCGCGCGGAGCGCGCGCACTTCGCGGACGATCCTTCGCGCCCCTTCGCGGACACTCTGGTACGCCAGAGCGGTACGGGGTACGAGTGGACTTCCGAGGCGGATGCGACCGCCGGAAGGGCCTCTTCCATTACGGAAGGTGACGAATTCCCCCGGGCCTGAGCAGCTCGGGACAACCGCTCGAGCGGGCCTGCACCGACTTGCTTGACCTGGGCCCCGCACCGGCCTTACGTTCTGAATGCGCGGTCCTTCCAGGCCGCAGCGGACGCGAAGCCCCCGATCGTTCCCCCGTGATCGGGGGCTTCGTTCTGCCCCGGGCCGGCTTCCCACCGGCGCCGCGCGGGCCGGGTCTCCCCGAAATCTTCACCCTGAGTCACCTCGTGCGCCCCTGGTGCGTCTGCGACCGGTGCCCGCCGCACCCTACGTATGGTGCTTGGCCGCAGGTACGATGCATCCCTGATTTCATCGGCGCAGTGGACAACTCGCGGGCGCGACGCGGGGGTTGCTGTGCACCACGGGGGCAGGCTTGTGGGGGATGTGATGGATTTCGGCACGCCGGGCACGCACGCCCCGGCCGAACTCGCCTGGCTGCGCGGAGTGGACGCCTGCACCATGGGCGCCTATCCGCAGGCCGAGGAGGAGTTCCGGGCGGCCGTACGACTGGATCCCTCGATGGCCGACGCATGGCTCGGCCTGCACGCGCTCCGGGTGGACACCACGAACGCCTTATTGCGCATGTACGCCCACCGCGACCGCTTCGGCGAGCAGCGGGCCCGCCACCGGCGGACGATCAACTCCTGGTACTGGCTGGGCTGGTGGGTGCAGCCGGTGCTGGAGAGCCGGCGGGACCTCCTGCTGGCCCACGCCTCGCACTGGCTGGACGGCCGGCACGTCCCCGAGCTGGACCAGGCACTGGCCGCGCTGCCGCCGGTGGACACCGATACGCAGGTGCGGTTCCTGCACGCCTGCCGGTCCTACCTGGTCAAGGACTGGGAGCAGCTGGTGCGGCACACCGAGCCGCTGGTGGACGATCCGCTGCTGGGGATCGAGGCGGGCCTGTTCGGCGGGATGGCCCGGGTCCGCCTGGAGATGTACGGGCAGGCCGAGCCGATGCTGTCGGCGGCGCTGATGCGCTGCCGCAGCGAGCAGCCGCAGCGCAAGGAGCTGCGGTACTGGCTGGCGCGGGCGCACGAGGGGACCGGGCGCAGCGCGGCGGCGCTGCCGCTGTACCGGGCGGTGCACCGGGTGGACCCGGCGTTCATGGACACGGCGGCCCGGCTGACGGCGATCGAGGACAGCGACTACGTCGACGGGGCCGACGGATACGCCGGATACGCCGCGTCCGGCTACGAGGGGTACGCGGGCCACGATCTCTCGCCGGTCGGCGGGGACTTCGCGGCGGTGGCCCTCGGCGGCGGCCCCGTCCAGGACATCGCGGCGGACGGGCAGGCGGAGCCGGACCCGCTGATCGCGCCGGAGCCGGACCCGCGGTTCGGGGCTCCGGGCGGCCCGGGCACGGGCCGGGTGGAGGGCGTACGCCGCAAGGTGGCGGTCCCGCCGCAGGCCGAGCCCGGGGGGCTGCCGGCCGGACCGGCCGATCCGGCACTGCTCGCCGAGGCGCTGGCGGAGCTGGAGCGGATGGTGGGCCTGGAGCCGGTGAAGCGGCAGGTGAAGGCGCTCTCCGCGCAGCTGCACATGGCCCGGCTGCGGGCCGGGCAGGGGCTGCCGGTGCAGCCTCCGAAGCGGCATTTCGTCTTCTCCGGGCCTTCGGGCACGGGCAAGACGACGGTGGCGCGGATCCTGGGCCGGGTGTTCTACGCGCTCGGGCTGCTGGGCGGGGACCATCTGGTGGAGGCCCAGCGGGCGGACCTGGTGGGCGAGTTCCTCGGACAGACCGCCGTGAAGGCGAACGAGCTGATCGATTCCGCGATCGGCGGGGTGCTGTTCGTGGACGAGGCGTACAGCCTCTCCAACACCGGGTACAGCAAGGGCGACGCGTACGGGGACGAGGCGCTCCAGGTGCTGCTGAAGCGGGCGGAGGACAACCGGGACCACCTGGTGGTGATCCTGGCCGGCTATCCGGCCGGGATGGACCGGCTGCTGGCCGCCAACCCGGGGCTCTCCTCGCGGTTCACGACCCGGGTGGACTTCCCCAGCTACCGGCCGCTGGAACTGACCGCGATCGGCGGGGTGCTGGCGGACGCGAACGGGGACTGCTGGGACGAGGAGGCCCTGGAGGAGCTGCGCAGCATCAGCGGGCACGTGGTGGAGCAGGGCTGGATCGACGAGCTGGGCAACGGCCGCTTCCTGCGCACCCTGTACGAGAAGAGCTGCGCGTACCGGGACCTGCGGCTGGCGGGCTTCCCCGGCGAGCCCTCCCGGGAGGACCTGGCGACGCTGCGGCTGCCCGACCTGATGCAGGCGTACGGGGAGGTCCTGTCGGGGCGCGGCCCGCAGGACCGCGACCGGCCGGAGCCGCCGCCGCTGTAGCGGGGGCGGCTCGGCCCCCGCCACGGCAGCGGCGCCTCACACCGCGGTCTCTCACACCCCGGCGGCGCTGGTCTGCCGGGGGCCCGGGCGGCGGGCCGGGACGCGGTGCGCGGGGTCGCGTACCTCGCCGACCAGCATCTCCAGGACGTCCTCCAGGGCGACCAGCCCCAGCACCCGGCCGGCCGGGTCGGCGACCTGGGCCAGATGGGTGGCGTCCCGGCGCATGACGCTGAGCGCGTCGTCCAGCGGGAGGGTGGCGGACAGGGTGGTCATCCGCCGCCAGATCCGCTGGGGCACGGCCCGCTCCCGATCCTCCAGGTCCAGTACGTCCTTGACGTGGACGTAGCCCATGAAGGCGCCGTTCTCGGAGCGGACCGGGAAGCGGGAGTAGCCGGTGCGGACCGTCAGCTGCTCGATCTGCCGCGGGGTCGCCGAGGGGCCGACCGTGACGAGCCGGTCCCGGGCGAGCAGGACGTCGGTGACCGGGCGGCTGCCCAGTTCCAGGGCGTCCTCCAGGCGCTCCTGCTCGCCCGGCTCCAGGAGCCCGGCCTGCCGGGAGTCCTCGACGAGCCGGCCGAGCTGGGCGCTGGTGTAGACGGCTTCGACCTCGTCCTTGGGCTCCACCTTGAAGAGGCGCAGGACCAGGTGCGCGCAGGAGCCGAGCGCGGAGGTGACGGGGCCGCACAGCCGGGCGAAGGCCACCAGGCCCGGGCTGAACCAGAGGGCGGTCTTCTCCGGCGCGGCCATGGCGAGGTTCTTGGGCACCATCTCGCCGATGACCAGGTGCAGGAAGACGACGGCGGCGAGCGCCACCGCGTAGCCCAGCGGGTGGATCACGCCCTGCGGGACGTGCGCCGCGTGGAAGAGCGGCTCCAGCAGGCGGGCCATCGTCGGCTCGGCGACCGCGCCGAGGGTCAGGGAGCAGACGGTGATGCCGAACTGGGCCGCCGCCATCATCCGCGGCAGGTTCTCCAGCCCGTACAGCACCTGGCGGGCCCGCTTGGACTCCTTGGCCAGCGGCTCGATCTGGCTGCGCCGTACGGAGACGAGCGCGAACTCGGCGCCGACGAAGAAACCGTTGGCCAGGACCAGGAGCAGGGCGAAGAGCAGCTGGAGGGCGTTCATCGGCCGGCGCCTTCCAGCTGGGCCGACTGGGCCGGCTGCGGCGACCGCGCGTCCGGGGAGGCCTGCCGGCCGGGCCCGGTGCGTACGGAGCCGGCGTCGATCAGGACGGTGGCGCGGGCGGCCTCGGGGCCGGTCCCGTACCCGGCGGCGGGGACGGTGCCCAGCCGGACCAGCCTGACGCGTTCGGCGCGGTTGCGGCCGACCTGGCGGACGGACAGCTTCCAGCCGGGCAGTTCGGCGCGGTCCCCGGGGGCGGGGATCCGGCCCAGCAGGTCCGCGACGAGGCCGGCGACGGTCTCGTACGGGCCTTCGGGCACCTCCAGGCCTATCCGGCGCAGGGTCTGCACCCGGCAGCTGCCGTCGGCCTCCCAGGAGGGGCGGCCGTCCTCGGCGGGCACTGCGGCCAGTTCGGGGTTCTCGTCCTCGGCGAGGTCGTGCTCGTCGCGGACCTCGCCGACGAGCTCCTCCACGATGTCCTCCAGGGTGACCACCCCGGCGGTGCCGCCGTACTCGTCGACGACGACGGCCATCGGCTGCTCGCTGCGCAACCGTTCCAGCAGCGGCTGCACCGGCAGGGAGCCGGGCACCAGCAGCGGGGCGACACAGATCCGGCTCACGGTGGTGCGGGCGCGCTCGGACTCGGGCACGGCGAGGGCGTCCTTGAGGTGGACGACCCCGGTGACCTCGTCGATGCGCTCCCGGTAGACCGGGAACCGGGACAGCCCGGTGGCACGGGTCAGGTTCAGCACGTCGGCCGCGGTGGCCGTGTGCTGGAGGGCGCTGACCTTCACCCGGGGGGTCATGACGTGCTGGGCCGTGAGCTCGCCCAGCGAGAGGGTCCGTACGAAGAGGTCGGCGGTGTCCTGTTCGAGGGCGCCGGCCTGGGCCGAATGGCGGACCAGGGAGACCAGTTCGCCGGGGGTGCGGGCGGAGGCCATCTCCTCGGCCGGCTCCACGCCGAGCGCCCGTACGAGACGGTTGGCGACGGCGTTGAGGCCGGCGATGACCGGCCGGAAGGCGCGGGAGAAGACCTGCTGCGGGCCGGCCACGAACCGGGCCACCTGCAGCGGCCGGGAGACCGCCCAGTTCTTCGGGACGAGCTCGCCGACGACCATCTGGACGGCGGAGGCGAGCAGCATGCCGATGAAGACGGCGACGCCGGAGACGGCTCCCGCGGGCAGGCCGGTGGCCGCGAGCGGCCCGGCCAGCAGCCCGGCGAGGGCCGGTTCGGCGAGCATGCCGACCACGAGGGAGGTGATGGTGATGCCGAGCTGGGTGCCGGAGAGCTGGAAGGACAGCTCCCGCAGGGCCTCGACCACCGTGCGGGCACGGCGGTCGCCGTCGGCTGCGGCGCGTTCGGCCTCGGGCCGTTCCACGGTGACGAGGCCGAACTCGGCCGCCACGAAGAAGCCGTTGGCGAGGATCAGGGCGAATGCCGCCACGAGCAGGAGTAGCGGGATGGTCATGCCGCCGCCTCCGTGGGGAGGGCGGCGCGGGTACTACCGGACGATCCGTCCATTGCTGGAGGGAGTCACTCCTCAAGTCGCAGGTGCCCGCGGGCCTCGGGGTCCCGGGGCCGGTGGGAGGGCGTTGGGGTGCGCCCCGCCACCAGGGTAGTCACTGAGATCGCCGCCGCAATGGGACGCCGCCGTCGGCTGTGGCTCCGGTGCTTCGTCCGAGAGCCGCTCAAGGCCTGTTCGAGGCCCGTTCCACGACTGTTCGCCGAGTGTTCGAGCTCCGCTGTGCGGGCGTGCGTCCGCGGGACGTCCGTGGGACGTCCGTGCGGCGGACGGGTCAGTGGTGGTGCGGCCCGGTTCCCCGGGCCTCGGCGAGCGCGCGCAGCGCGCGGGCGTCGCCGATGGCCTGCTGCTTGGCCACGCCGGGCTGGATGCCGAGGGCGGGCAGGCTCGTACCGTCGCTCAGGTCCAGGAACACCCACGGATCGCCCGGGCGGAGGTTGACGCGCAGGATCTGCGCCCACTCCAGGCGGCGGGTGTTGGTCAGGTTCACGACGGTGACGCCCGCCTCGTCCGCGACCACCTTGGGGCGGCTGAGCAGGACGAGTACGGACGACAGCAGGACGGCGGTGAAGATGAAGCTGATCCGCTCCCCCGGGCCGAGGCTCTCCAGCAGGAGGGCGATCGCCGTGATGGTGGCGAACATGGCGAGCCCGACGCCCAGCAGGACGGCCCGGGTACGGGTCGGCCGGAAGGTGACCGGCAGGTCGGGCAGTGCGGGCTGGGCGGCGGACTCGGCCATGATGCGGGAGATGCCTTCGGGAGGGGGCGTACGGATCGGAAGGACGTACGGGTCAGAGACGGCAGGCGTGGATCGAGGTGGTGAGGATCGCGCGCGCACCGAGCTCGTACAGGTCGTCCATGATCCGCTGCGCTTCCTTGGCCGGGACCATCGCGCGGACGGCGACCCAGCCCTCGTTGTGCAGCGGGGAGATGGTCGGCGACTCCAGGCCCGGGGTGAGGGCGACGGCCCGCTCCAGGTGCTCGGCGCGGCAGTCGTAGTCCATCATCACGTAGCTGCGGGCCACCAGGACGCCCTGGAGGCGCCGCAGGAACTGCTGGGCCTGCGGGTTCTCGGCGTCGGCCCCGTTGCGGCGGATGACCACGGCCTCGGAGGTGAGGATCGGCTCGCCGATGACCTCCAGGCCGGCGTTGCGCAGGCTGGTGCCGGTCTCGACGACGTCCGCGATGATCTGGGCGACGCCGAGCTGGATGGCGGTCTCGACCGCGCCGTCCAGGTGTACGACGGAGGCGTCGATGCCCTGCTCGGCGAGGTGCTTGGCGACGATTCCCTCGTACGAGGTCGCGATCGTCATCCCCGTGAAGTCCTCGGGGCCCTTCGCGGTGCCGGGCTTGGTGGCGTAGCGGAAGGTGGAGCGGCCGAAGTTCAGCGGGAGGATCTCCTCCGCGCTGGCGCCGGAGTCGAGCAGCAGGTCACGGCCGGTGATGCCGATGTCGAGCTTGCCCGAGGCGACGTAGATCGCGATGTCCTTGGGGCGGAGGTAGAAGAACTCCACCCCGTTCTCGGGGTCGAGGACCACGAGCTCCTTGGACTCCTTGCGCTGGCGGTAGCCGGCCTCATGGAGCATCGCCGACGCCGCTCCGGAGAGTGAACCCTTGTTGGGGACGGCGATGCGCAGCATGGGTCTTCCTTCAGTGCGTGGATTGCGAAAGATGTGGGCTGATCGGCGGGCGGGGGACCCGCGGGACGGGCTCCGGCCTAGAGGTGCGCGTAGACGTCGTCGAGGGAGATCCCGCGCGCGACCATCATCACCTGGACGTGGTACAGCAGCTGGGAGATCTCCTCGGCGGCGGCTTCCTTGCCCTCGTGCTCGGCGGCCATCCAGACCTCGGCGGCCTCCTCGACGATCTTCTTGCCGATGGCATGGACGCCCTTGCCGACGAGCTCGGCGGTGCGGGAGGAGCCGGGGTCGCCGGTGGCGGCCTTGAGCTGGAGCTCGGTGAAGAGCTCTTCGAAACTCTTGGAGGGTGTGTTCGCCATGATGGTCCTCAGAATACGGGGTCCCCCGCCGCCACTCAGCGCCAGGGTTCGCTGACGGACCGCAGGGTCGCAGCAGTCGAGACGGCGGCGATGACCGCTTCGTGTCCCTTGTCCTCGTTCGACCCCTCGAGCCCGGCGCGGTCCAGCGCCTGCTCGTCGTTGTCGCAGGTCAGTACGCCGAAGCCGACGGGGACTCCGGTGTCGATCGACACCTGCACCAGGCCTTGGGTGACGCCCTGGCAGACGTATTCGAAGTGCGGGGTGCCGCCGCGGATGACGACTCCGAGGGCGACGATGGCATCGTAACCGCGACCGGCCAGTACCTTCGCCACGACCGGGAGCTCGAAGCTGCCCGGGACGCGGAGCAGGGTGGGCTCGTCGATGCCCAGTTCGTGCAGGGCGCGCAGGGCACCGTCGACGAGCCCGTCCATGACCTTCTCGTGCCACTGGGCCGCGATGACCGCGACCCGGAGGTCTCCGCAGTTCCTGACACTCAGTTCGGGTGCGCCCTTGCCGCTCACAGCTGTGCTCCTCGGTTCTTCGTGGTTCGTGGTGTGTGCTGGTGCTGGTGCTGGTGGTTCGTACGTGCTTACTGGTTGCCGCAGGCGGAGGTGGTCACGGCCTGGTCCAGCCAGGGCAGGTCGTGGCCCATCCGGTCCCGCTTCGTGCGCAGGTACCGCAGATTGTGCTCGCCCGCCTCCGTGGGCATGGCCACCCGGTCGTTGACCGCGATGCCGTGCCGTACGAGGGCGGCGGACTTGTCGGGGTTGTTGGTCAGCAGCCGGACGCTCTTGACGCCGAGGTCGGCGAGGATCTGCGCGCCGGCGCCGTAGTCGCGGGCGTCGGCCGGCAGGCCGAGTTCCAGGTTGGCGTCCAGGGTGTCGCGGCCGCGCTCCTGGAGCTCGTACGCGCGCAGCTTGGACACCAGTCCGATGCCGCGGCCCTCGTGGCCGCGCAGGTAGACGACCACGCCGCGGCCCTCGTCCTTGATGCGGGCCATGGAGGCGTGCAGCTGGGGGCCGCAGTCGCAGCGCAGGGAGTGGAAGATGTCGCCGGTCAGGCACTCGGAGTGGACTCTGACCACGATGTCCTGGCCGTCGCCGATCTCGCCGTGGACGAGGGCCACGTGCTCCACGCCGTCGGAGATGGAGCGGTATCCGTACGCCGTGAAGTCGCCGTGGGCGGTCGGCAGGGCCACCGTGGCCTCGCGGCGGACGGTCGGCTCGGCGGAGCGGCGGTAGGCGATCAGGTCCTCGATGGAGATGATCGTCAGACCGTGCTTGCGGGCGAACGGGATCAGCTCGGGCAGGCGCAGCATGACGCCGTCCTCGCCGGCGATCTCCACGATCGCGCCGACGGGGCGCAGGCCCGCGAGGCGGGCGAGGTCGACGGCGGCCTCGGTGTGGCCGTTGCGGACCAGGACGCCGCCGGGCTTGGCGCGCAGCGGGAAGACGTGGCCGGGGCGCACGAAGTCGGAGGGCTCGCAGACCCCGTCGGCGAGCATCCGCAGGGTGGTGGAGCGGTCGGCGGCCGAGATGCCGGTGGTGACGCCGTGGGCGGCACTGGCGTCGACGGAGACGGTGAAGGCGGTCTGCATCGACTCGGTGTTCTTCTGGACCATCTGGGGCAGTTCGAGCCGCTCCAGCTCGGAGCCCTCCATGGGGGCGCAGATCAGGCCGCGGCACTCGCTCATCATGAACGCGACGATCTCGGGGGTGGCCTTCTCGGCGGCGATGACGAGGTCGCCCTCGTTCTCGCGGTCCTCGTCGTCCACGACGACGACCGGCCGGCCGGCCGCGATGTCGCGGATGGCCTGCTCGACGGGGTCGAGCCGGAAGACGGCCTCGAGGACGGCGTCGATGTCGGGCACGGGCTTGAGGGTGGTCATGCCGTTGCTCCTTCCAGGGCCGGGGCGGGGGTGGTGCGCGAACGCTGGTACCAGTCGTGGGCGCCCCACAGGACGAGCGCGAAGTAGACGACGTAGACGAGGCCGGAGAAGGCCAGTCCGTTGGTGAAGGCGAGCGGGACGCCGACCAGGTCGACGAGGAGCCAGGCGAACCAGAACTCGACGAGGCCGCGGGCCTGGGCGACCATCGCGACGATCGTGCCGACGAAGATGTAGGCGTCGGCCCACGGGCTCCACGACAGGTTCGGGAAGAGCGTGAACAGGCCGCCGACGGCCAGGGTGCCGAGGGCCGCCCCGGCGAGGAGCAGCCCGCGTTCCGTCCAGGTGGCGGTGCGCACCGCGAGGGTGCCGTCCTGGGCCTGCCGGCGGCCGCGCTGCCAGGCGCGCCAGCCCCAGGCGGCCACGCCGATGACGAGGAGCTGCTTGCCGACGCCGCCGGTGAGGTGGGCGGAGGCGTACGCGGCTATGAGGATCAGGCCGGACAGGAGCTGGGCGGGCCAGGTCCAAATGGAGCGCCGCCAGCCGAGGGCGAGGGCCGCCAGGCCCATCAGGTTGCCGATCATGTCGGACCAGATGACCTTCTGGCCGAAGACCGCGAAGGCCTCCGCGTTGAGCCAGGTCAGGGCGGTCACTGCTGGTCCTCCTTGGCGGTCAGCGGGTCCACGCCCGAAGCCAGCAGGCGCTCGACGTACTTCGCGAGGACGTCGACCTCCAGGTTGACCGGGTCGCCGGGCTGCTTGAGGCCGAGGGTGGTCAGCGCGAGGGTGGTGGGGATGAGGCTGATGGTGAACCAGTCCGCGGCGGCCTCGACCACGGTCAGGCTGACGCCGTCCACCGTGATGGAGCCCTTCTCCACGACGTACCGGGACAGGTTCTCCGGGAGCGAGACCTTGACGATCTCCCAGTGCTCGGAGGGCGTCCTGGACAGGATCTCGCCGGTGCCGTCCACGTGCCCCTGGACGAGGTGTCCGCCGAGCCGTCCGCCGAGGGCCATCGGGCGCTCCAGGTTGACCCGGGAGCCCGCATGGAGGGCGCCGAGGCTGGAGCGCTTCAGGGTCTCCTGCATGACGTCCGCGGTGAACTCGCCGCCGCCGGTCTCCACGACGGTCAGGCAGACGCCGTTGACGGCGATGGAGTCGCCGTGCTTGGCGCCGTCGGTGACGACGGGTCCGCGCAGGCGGAAGCGGGAGGCCTCCGAGAGCTGCTCGACGGCGGTGACCTCGCCCAGTTCTTCGACGATTCCGGTGAACACTCAGTGCTCCTTGGGGGCGGTGGGGGTGGGGACGGCTTCGGATACGGGTACGGCGGTGATGCGGAGATCGGTGCCGACGCGGACGGCCTCGGTGATGTCGAGGCGCACCGCGCGGGCGATGTTGGTGATGCCGGCGTCGGCGAGGGCGGTGGGGCCGGAGCCGAGGAGGGCCGGGGCGAGGTAGCCGACGACACGGTCGACGGCTCCGGCTTCGAGGAAGGCGCCCGCGAGGGTGGGGCCGCCTTCCAGGAAGACGGAGCGCACACCGCGGGCGTACAGCCGGCCGAGCAGGTCGTGGACGGCGATGCGGCCGTCATGCAGGGGGAGCCGGAGCAGGTCGACGCCCGGCAGGTGCCGGGTGTCGGCGTCCTCGCCGACGACGAGCAGCGTGGGCGCGGCGTCGTCGAGGATGCGGGCGGTCGGCAGCACGCCGGCGCGGGTGTCGAGGGCGATGCGCAGGGGCTGGGTGGCGCCTTCGATGCCGCGTACGGCCAGGTGCGGGTCGTCGGCGCGCAGGGTGCCGCCGCCCACGAGGACGGCGTCGGCCTCGGCGCGCAGCCGGTGGACGTCGGCGCGGGACTCCGGGCCGGTGATCCAGCGGCTGCTGCCGTCCGCGGCGGCGCTGCGGCCGTCGAGGGTGGCGGCGTACTTCCAGGTCACGTGCGGGCGGCCCCGTCGTACGGAGGTGAGCCAGGCGGCGTTGCCGGCCGCGGCCTCGGCCTCCAGGAAACCGCCCTCGGCCTTGATCCCGGCGGCGCGCAGGGTGCTGGCGCCACCGCTGGCCTGCGGGTTCGGGTCCGGGACGGCGTAGACCACGCGGGTGACGCCGGCCTCGATGAGCGCCTGGGCGCAGGGCCCCGTACGACCGGTGTGGTTGCAGGGTTCGAGGGTGACGTACGCGGTGGCGCCGCGGGCCGCTTCGCCCGCGGCACGCAGGGCGTGGACCTCGGCGTGCGGGCCGCCGGCCCGCTCGTGCCAGCCCTCGCCGACGATGGTGCCCGCGGCGTCCGTGATGACGCAGCCGACGACCGGGTTGGGGCTGGTGGAGCCGAGACCGCGGGCGGCGAGCTCGACGGCGCGGCGCATGGCCTGCGCGTCGGCGACGGCGCCGGCGTCGACAACGGGCTCGCCGAAGGCGTCGTGCGGTGCATGCGCGGCGTGGTTCGCCACCGGGTCCTCCTGCCTCGTCGGGCACGGACTCCGGGGCCTGTCGGGATACGACAGATGAAGCGGTACAGCACACGCGGGGACGCCGAGGCCGAAAAAACGGTCCGCCCGGACGCATCCGCAGGGATACGCCGATGAACCGCCGACGGCGGCGTACCGGTGACTGGCCCGCCGCGCACTGCCTCCCATCCGGACTTTCACCGTCGGTCCAGGAATTTCACCTGATCAACCGGCCGCTGGCTGCGGACGGGTCGCGGACTATACCGCCGGTTCGGAATTACACCGACCCCGGAGTGCGCTGCTTACTGGTACTGCTGCCAGTTTGCCACGGGTGATCGGCGGCCATGCGAGTGAGGGACTGTGGCCTGGGTCACAGGGGGCCCGTCGCGCGGGAGTCCGTCAGGTTGGGTCGCGATTGGTCCAGACCTATTGACGGGGTGGTCTAGTCCTCTTAACGTTCCCTTCATCTTCCCCGGGAGTCAGCCCGTCAGATGTGCGCACGTCACGGGCCAACACGCACCACTTCTCCGCCTGTTGTGTCCTTCGTGTCCTGCCATCCTCCCCTCCCCAGGAGGCACCATGCTGTCCCCCACACGTACGAGAGCGATGCTCCTGGCATCCGGCGCGGCGATCGCCGGACTGCTGGTGGGCGGGCTCTCGGCGGGCGTTTCGCACGCGGCCGACAACGAGAGCTGTCGCCCGGACGGGCTGTACAAGACGGCCGGCGTCGACGTCCCGTACTGCTCCGTCTACGACTCCGAGGGCCGCGAGAAGATGGGCGCCGACCACCAGCGGCGCGTCATCGGATACTTCACCGGCTGGCGGACGGGCAAGGACGGCGCCCCCGCCTACCTCGCCAACAACGTCCCGTGGTCCAAGGTCACCCACCTGAACTACGCCTTCGCCCATGTCGGCTCCGACAACAAGATCTCGGTCGGCACCGACAACGCGAACAACGCCGCCACCGGGATGACCTGGCCGGGCGTGGCGGGCGCCGAGATGGACCCGGCCCTCCCGTACAAGGGCCACTTCAACCTGCTGAACAAATTCAAGAAGCAGTACCCGAACGTCAAGACGCTGATCTCGGTCGGCGGCTGGGCCGAGACCGGCGGCTACTTCGGCGACGACGGCAACCGCGTCGCGTCGGGCGGCTTCTACTCGATGGCCACCAACGCCGACGGCTCCGTCAACCAGGCCGGCATCGACACCTTCGCGGACTCCTCCGTCGAGTTCATCCGGAAGTACGGTTTCAACGGCGTCGACATCGACTACGAGTACCCGACCACCATGAAGGACGCGGGCAACCCGCTGGACTGGCAGCTCTCCAACGCCCGCCGGGCCGGCCTCGTCCAGGGCTACGCCGCCCTGATGAAGTCGCTGCGCGAGAAGCTCGACCGCGCGGGCGCCGCCGACGGCAAGCACTACCTGCTCTCCGTGGCCGCCCCCTCCTCCGGCTACCTGCTGCGGGGCATGGAGACCTTCCAGATGCAGAAGTACCTGGACTACGTCAACATCATGTCCTACGACCTGCACGGCGCCTGGAACGAGTACGTCGGCCCGAACGCCTCGCTCTTCGACGACGGAAAGGACGGCGAACTGGCCGCCGCCGGCGTCTACTCCACCTCCCAGTACGGCGGCATCGGCTACCTGAACTCCGACTGGGCCTACCACTACTTCCGCGGCTCCATGCCGGCCGGCCGCATCAACATGGGCCTGCCGTACTACACCCGCGGCTTCAAGAACGTGCAGGGCGGCACCGACGGCCTGTGGGGCAAGGCCCCGGCGACCACCTGCCCGGCCGGCGCGGGGCTGACCAAGTGCGGTGACGGCGCGGTCGGCATCGACAACCTGTGGCACGACCTGGACACCAACGGGGTCGAGTCCCCGGCGGGCTCCAACCCGATGTGGCACGCCAAGAACCTGGAGAAGGGCGTCGTCGGCGACTACGTCACCACGTACGGCTTCCCCGCGAACACCACGCTGACCGGCACCTACGTCCGCAAGTACGACTCCACGCTGGTGGCGCCGTGGCTGTGGAACGCCCAGAAGAAGGTCTTCCTGTCGACGGAGGACGAGCAGTCCGTCGCCGCCAAGGCCGACTACGTGGTGGCCAAGGGCATCGGCGGCACGATGGTCTGGGAGCTGGCGGGCGACTACGGGTACAACGCCGCCAAGGGCCAGTACGAGATGGGTGACACCCTCACCTCCCTGATGTACGAGAAGTTCAAGTCGGCCGCGCCCTACGGCGCGCGGAAGGCGGGTGCGGCCCTGCCCGCCCAGGCCGTGGACATCAAGACGGAGTTCACCGAGTTCAAGCTGGGCGACTCCAACTATCCGATCACCCCGAAGCTCAAGATCACCAACAACACGAGGACCACGCTGCCCGGCGGCACCGAGTTCCAGTTCGACTACGGGACCTCGGCCCCGAACAACGCCTCCGACCAGTCCGGCTTCGGCACGAAGGTGATCGCGAGCGGCCACACCGGCACCAACGTCGGCGGCCTGAAGGGCGACTTCCAGCGGGTCTCGCTGAAGCTCCCGGCCTGGCAGACGCTGGCTCCCGGCGCCTCGGTCGACCTGGCGTTCAACTACTACCTGCCGGTCTCCACGCCCTCCAACTGGACGGTGAACATCTCCGGCACCACCTACGCCCTCGCCGGGGACCTGGCGCGCGGCACGACGGTGACGGAGCCGGGCGGCACCACGCCCCCGACCACCCCGCCCACGACCCCGCCGACCACTCCCCCGACCACTCCCCCGACGACGCCTCCGACCACGCCTCCGGGCGGTACGTGCACCAGCCCGGCGTACGTCGCGGGCACGGTCTACAACAGCGGGAACCTCGTCTCGCACAAGGGCCACACCTGGAAGGCCCAGTGGTGGACGCAGAACGAGGAGCCCGGCACCACCGGCGAGTGGGGCGTCTGGAAGGACCAGGGCGCCTGCTGACACCGCGCAGGTGGCGCAGGTGAAGAGACGTGAGGACCCGGTGGCCCGGCGGCCACCGGGTCCTCGCACGTCCGGCCGCGGGTGTCCTCGTAGGCTGCTGCGGTGATCACACAGGACCCTGCGGCGCTCGCGGACTTCGAGGAGCACCGGCCCCGTATGTTCGGGATCGCGTACCGCATGCTCGGCTCCGCCGCGGAGGCGCAGGACATGGTCCAGGACGCCTGGCTGCGGTGGAGTTCCGCCGGGCGCGAGGGCGTCGAGCACCCCGGGGCCTGGCTCGCCAGGGCCGTCACGCACCTGTGCCTGAACCGGCTCACCTCGGCGCGGGCCCGGCGCGAGGAGTACGTCGGCCCCTGGCTCCCGGAGCCGGTGCTCACCGGCGGCGGGGCGCTGGGTCCGCTGAAGTCGGCCGAGCAGCGGGACGGCGTCTCGATTGCGCTGCTGGTGCTGCTGGAGCGGCTGACGCCGGTGGAGCGGGCGGTCTACGTGCTGCGCGAGGCCTTCGCGTACGGCCACCGGGAGATCGCCGGGCTCCTCGACCTGACCGAGCCCAACTGCCGTCAGCTCTACCGGCGGGCCGCGGGCAGGGTCGAGGCGGGCCGGGCGGAGGCGGCCCGGGCGGCCGCGCCGCGCCCCCGCTTCGAACCGGATCGGGCGCAGTGGCAGAGCCTGGTGGAGACGTTCCTGACGGCGGCGCGCGAGGGGGACATGGCCCGGCTGGAGTCCATGCTGACCGCCGACGTGCGGTACGTGGCGGACGGCGGCGGGATCGTGAGCACGGCCCGGCGGCCGATCCTGGGCCGGGACGAGGTGGCGCGGTTCCTGGCGGGCGCTCTGCGCAAGTACGGGGCCGGCCTGCCGATCTCCCTCGCGGAGGTCAACGGCGAACCCGCGCTGCTCGTCGGCGCGGCGGCGGTGGTGGTGCAGGTGGAGATCGAGGACGGTCTGGTCCGCGGGGTGCGGAGCGTGGTGAATCCGGAGAAGCTGGAATTCCTTCAGCGGCAGCTGTCACATTCCCGGGGGCTGTCCGGTCCCAGCTGGTGAACGGAACCCTGCGGGAAGGAACGGACACCATGAGCACGATTCTCGTCACCGGAGGCACCGGAAACCTCGGCCGGCCGGTCGTCACCCGGCTGCGGGCGGCGGGCCACGACGTACGGGTCCTGAGCCGCCGCGCGAAGGACTACCCGGTGGATCTGCGGGACGGCAGCGGGCTGGACGCGGCGATGGCCGGCGCGGAGGTGGTCGTGCACTGCGCGAGCACCCCGCGCGGCGGCGACGACGTGGCCGCCGGGCACCTGATCGAGGCGGCCCGGCGGGCCGGGACGGTCACGAACATCGTCTACATCTCGATCGTCGGGGTGGACGCGGTCCCGTTCGGCTACTACACGATCAAGTACGAGGTCGAGCGGATGCTGGAGGCGTCCGGGCTGGGTGTCACGATCCTGCGGACGACGCAGTTCCACGACCTGGTGACGATGCTGGTGGACGCGCTGGCGAAGGTGCCGGTGGTGCCGGTGCCGGTGCCGAAGGGGGTCCGGGTGCAGCCGATCGCCGTCGAGGAGGTCGCGGACCGGCTGGCGGAACTGGCCGTCCCGGCCCCGGCGGGCCGGGTCACGGACATGGGCGGCCCGGAGATCCACACGCTGGCGGAGCTGGGCCGGGCGTACCTGGCGGCGACGGGGCGCAGGCGCAAGGTGTTCGCGCTGCCGCTGGCGGGGAAGGCGTACGCGGCCTTTCGCCGCGGCGGCAACCTGGCCCCGTCCCACGCGGTCGGCAAGATCACCTTCTCCGAGTTCCTGACGGCCCGGGCCACGCGGTGATCGTTTCGGTGGTGTCCATGCCGGAGGGCATCGTGCGGCGCACCTCGGTGTCGGAGGCCCGTGAGCGTCTCGCGGAATCCCGTTTCCTGTTCGTGGACGCGGAGCTGCCCGAGGTGGCCCCGCCCGGGGAAGAGCCGGTCGCCCACCTGCTCGGCCTGGAGGCCGACGACCTTGCGTGGCTCGGCCGGGAGGATGAAGCCGCCCGCGCCGAGTTCCTCGGGGACGCCGCCGTGTTCGTCGTCCCCGCGATCGAGGCGGGCGAGATCACCCACCTCCACGTCTTGGCCACCGAGCGGTACCTGGTCACGGTGCACCGGGGACCGGCCGGGCTGGTGGAGAGCCTCGTCGCCCGCTTCAAGCACGAAAGGCCGCCCGACGCCGTGGCCACGCTGTTCCTGTTGCTCGGCGAGGCTCTGGAGACCTATCGGCGGTCCGCCGTCCGGGCCCTTCTGGAGGTGGAGGACCTGGAGGACGAAATGTTCCGGCAGCGGGAGGCGGAGCAGCTCTACCGCCTGGCGCGGCTGCGCCGGACCGCGGCGCTCCTGCACCAGACCCTGCTCCCCTACCGCCAGGCGGCGGAGGAGGCCATCACGCGCCGGGTGCTGAACCGCGACTTCCCGGAGGAGCGCAAGCGGCTCGCTCGTGAGTTCCAGCGCACGTCGGGGCTGGTACTCACGGACATCGAGGCACTCCAGGAGGCCGCCCGGCGGGGCTTCAGCACCTACTCCTCGCTGGTGTCCGGCGAACAGAACGGCGTGATCAACCGGCTGGCGATCGTTTCCACGATCTTTCTGCCGCTGAGCTTCGTGACGGGGTTCTTCGGCATGAACTTCACCTACCTGTCGGACGAGCTGGAGAGCCGGGCCATCTTCTGGGTGCTCGCCGTGGGCCTCCAGGTGGTCTTCCTGGCCGGCGCGCTCTACCTGCTGCACCGCACCCGCATCTGGCGCAGGCTCCGCGACGACGAACGCATCGACGACGACGGTTAGGCCGTCCGGCCCGGTGCGGTTCAGGGGGCGAAGAGGTCCGCCTGGGCGGCTTCGCGGGCGGCCAGGCGGGCGCCCGTGAGGACCGCCGGGTCGCCGAGTGCGGTGGCGCGAACCTCCATCGGCACGGGGGTCAGCTCGGCCAGCCGGCGGGCGACCGCGGCGGCCAGGCCTGCGCCGCCCGCGTGGCCGAGTTCACCCGCCAGGACCAGGCATCCCGGGTCCAGGACGGCCGCGACGGCGGCCGCGCCCAGGGCGAGCCGCTGGGCCAGGGCCTCCAGGAAGGCCTCGCCCGCGGCGCCCGCCACCGCCTCCTCGACCGGCCCTGCGTAGCCGTGCTCCGCGGCGAGCGCGGCCACGGCGTCCCTGCCGACCAGCGCGTGGAAGCCGCCGCCGCAATCCGTGGCGGAGGGCAGCCGGCCCGTGCCCGGCACCGGGAGGAAGCCGATCTCGCCCGCGCCGCCGGAGGCTCCGCGGCGCAGGCGCCCGTCCAGCACGACCGCCGCGCCGACGCCCGCGCCGAGCCACAGCAGTACGAAGGAGTCCAGGTCCCGGGCCGCGCCGACCCGCTGTTCGGCGAGGGCCGCCAGGTTGGTCTCGTTCTCCACGGCGACCGTGGCCGGCAGCCGCCGCTGGAGGGCCGTCACCAGGTCCCGGTGCCAGGCGGGCAGTCCGGCGGTGCTGTGCAGCTCCCCGGCCGGGGCCACCAGACCCGGGGCGCCGACCACCACCGTGTGCAGCCGGTCCGCGCCGGCCTCCCGGGCGAGGTCCTCCAGCCGGGTCACGGCCTCGTCGACGGCGTCCACCGGGAGCGCGGCCCGGGCCAGCGGGCGGCCGAGCAGGTCCGCGACCACCGCCGTCGCGCTGTCCGTCCGTACGTCCAGGGCCGCCAGGTACGCGCGGCGGGCGACGATCCCGTACAGCCGGGCGTTGGGACCGCGGCGCTGCTCGCCCGACTCCCCCACCACCTCGATCAGCCCGGCGTCGGTGAGCCGCTCGACGAGATCGGCGACCGAGGGGCGGGACAGGCCGGTCATGGCCTTGAGCTGAGTGGCGGTCAGCGGCCCTTCTTCCTGTAGGAGTCCCAGGGCCAGACGGTCGTTGATGGCCCGGGCCGTGCTCGGCGACGCGGGCGACGGGGCGGCGGGGGTCAGGGCCTTGGCAGGAGTCACGGCGCCCATCCTAGGTAGCTTCGGCACACTAACTATCAGGCAGGGTCCCTGATAGTTTAAATCCATGACAGGGGAAACAGACCTCAGCCCGGCGCGCCTGCGCCATGCCCGCTTCGCCATCGCCGCCGTCTTCTGCACCCACGGGGCCGTCACCGGCTCCTTCGCCACCCGTATCCCCTGGATCCAGGACCACGCCCAGCTCAGCGCGGGCACCCTGGGCCTCGCCCTCGCCTTCCCCGCCCTGGGCGCGGCGGTCGCGATGCCGCTGGCCGGCCGGATCAACCACCGCTTCGGGGCCCGCGCCGCGCTGCGCGCGCTGCTGGTGCTGTGGACCCTGTCCCTGATCCTGCCGAGCCTCGCCCCGAACCTGGCCACCCTGTGCTTCGCCCTGTTGGTCTACGGAGCGACCGCCGGGATGGCGGACGTGGCGATGAACGCGCTGGGCGTGGAGACCGAGAACCGGCTCGGCCGCTCGATAATGTCCTCGCTGCACGGCATGTGGAGCGTGGGCGCGCTGATCGGCTCGGCGGCCGGCACGGTCGCCGCGCACGCCGGGGCCGACGCCCGGCTGCACCACCTGGTCGCCGCCCTCGCCCTGACCGCGGCCGGGCTGGTCGCCGTACGAGGGGTGCTCGATCTGCACAGTGCCGCGGGGGCACAGGCCCCGCCGCACTTCGCGCTGCCCCCGAAGTCCGCGCTGCTGATCGGCGCGATCGGGTTCTGCGCGGTCTTCGCGGAGGGCGCGAGCATGGACTGGTCCGCGGTCTACCTGCGGGACGTGCTCGACACGAACGCCGGTCTCGCGGCCGCCTGCACCACCGCGTTCGCGCTCACCATGGCGCTCGCCCGGCTCGTCGGGGACCGGGTGGTGGACCGGTTCGGGGCGGTGCGCACCGTCCGGGCCGGCGGGGTGCTGGCCACCGCCGGCGGGGTGCTCGTGGTGACGGCCGGGGATCCGGCCGTGGCGATCGCGGGCTTCGGGCTGATCGGTCTCGGCATCGCGGTGGTGGTCCCGCTGGCCTTCGCGGCCGCCGCGCGCAGCGGGCCGGCCCCGGCACAGGCCATCGCGGGCGTCGCGACGATCACGTACACCTCGGGGCTGATCGCGCCGTCGGCGATCGGCGCGGTGGCGGACGCGACCTCGCTCGTGGTGTCCTTCGGGCTGGTCACGCTGCTCGCGTTCGCGCTGGTCGCGGGGGCTGCCGTACTGCGGCAGAAGCCGGTGGCGGCCGGGTCCGCGCCCGTGGATCGGGACGAACCGGCAGGCATCCGACCTTAAAATGGCGCCGGCCGCCGGGGCATGCCCCGGCGGCCGGCATGCGTGATCAATCGGTGTCGTTCGGTTCGACGGAAGTGGTGGAAACATGGGCCTCGGCGTGCGCTGGACCCTGCACGGAGACGGGCGGACCCCCGCCCCCGGCGCGGTGGTGCGGCCGGACGAGCGGCTGTCGTGGCCGAGGACCGCCGGGCTCGGTGCCCAGCACGTCGTGGCGATGTTCGGGGCGAGCTTCGTCGCGCCGGTCCTGATGGGCCTGGACCCGAACCTGGCGATCATGATGTCGGGTGTCGCGACGGCCATCTTCCTGCTGGCCACGCGCGGGCGGGTGCCCTCGTACCTGGGCTGCTCCCTCGCCTTCGTGGGCGTCGCGGCGGCGATCCGGGCGGGCGGCGGGGACAGCGCTGTCGTCACGGGCGCGGTGTTCGTGGTCGGCGTGGCGCTGTTCCTGGCGGGGCTCGCCGTGCAGCGCTTCGGGGCGCGGATCATCCACGCGGCGATGCCGCCGGTGGTGACGGGCGCGGTGGTGATGCTGATCGGCTTCAACCTGGCGCCGGTGACGGCCTCGACGTACTGGCCGCAGGACCAGTGGACGGCTCTGCTGACCATGCTGTTCACGGGGATGGCCCTGGTCTGCCTGCGGGGTTTCTGGTCGCGGATCGCGATCTTCCTCGGGCTGATCTTCGGGTACGCCATCTCCTGGGTCTTCGACCTGCTCTTCGGCAAGATCCACTCGACGGTGGGCGGGGCGGAGGCCGTCGATCACTGGCGGCTCGACCTCTCCGGGGTCGGCAAGGCGGACTGGATCGGGCTGCCGAGCTTCCACGCGCCGCAGTTCGAGTGGTGGGCGATCCTGATCGCGCTGCCGGTGGTGATCGCCCTGATCGCCGAGAACACCGGGCACATCAAGGCGGTCGGCGAGATGACCGGCGACCCGCTCGACGACCGGCTCGGCACCGCGATCGCGGCCGACGGCGCCGCGTCGATGCTGTCCACGGCGGTGGGCGGCCCGCCGAACACCACGTACTCCGAGAACATCGGCGTGATGGCGGCCACCCGCGTCTACTCGACCGCGGCCTACTGGGCGGCGGCCGGCTTCGCGCTGCTCTTCGGCCTGTGCCCGAAGTTCGGCGCGGTCGTCGCCGCGATCCCCGGCGGGGTGCTCGGCGGGATCACCGTCATCCTGTACGGGATGATCGGCCTGCTCGGCGCGCAGATCTGGATCAACGGCGGGGTGGACCTGCGCAATCCGCTGAACCTGGTGCCGGCCGCGGCGGGCATCATCATCGGCATCGGCGGGGTGAAGCTGCAGTTCACGGACAGCTTCGAGCTGGGCGGTATCGCCCTCGGCACGATCGTGGTGATCACGGGCTACCACGCGCTGCGGTACTTCGCGCCCGCGCACCTGAAGCAGCAGGGGCCGCTGCTCGACTCGGGCACGTCGGCGTACGACACCGGCGACGCGGACGCGGACCTGGACGAGGGCGAGGGCGAGGACGCGGACGACGCCGCCCGGGGCACCCGCCCCTGAGCGAGCCGGCGAACGGTCCGGGTTCGCCCGAACCGGCGAAGCACACGGCCAAGTTCCCCGGATCCGCACCGCCGGCTGCGACGCTGCCACCCATGGAAGCGGTACTCGCGCGGATGCGCGCCCTGGACGAGCGGCTCCCCGCGCAGGACGGTGTCGCCGTCTTCAACCGGGTGTACCTGACGGTGACGGAGACGCTGCACGCGCGCATCTCCCACGGGGAGTTCCCGGCGCCGCGGCGGGCGGAGGCGCTGAGCGTACGGTTCGCGGAGCGGTACCTGACGGCGGTGGAGGCGGACCGGGCCCCGGCCTGCTGGCGCCCGCTGCTCCAGTACCGCCGCCACCCCGGGGTCCGGCCGCTGCAGCACGCGCTGGCCGGGATCAACGCGCACATCGGGCACGACCTGGCGCTGGCGGTGGTGGCCACCTGCCGGGCCCTGGACTGCGAACCCCGGGCCCTGGAGGCGGACTTCGACCGGGTCGGCGACACCCTGGTCTCCCTGGAGGAGCACATCCGGGAGGACCTGATGCCCGGCCCGGACCTGCTGGAGATCGCGGACCCGCTGACCCATCTGCTCGGCTCCTGGAGCCTGGACCGCGCCCGCGGCGCCGCCTGGTCGGCGGCCCGCCTCCTGTGGACCCTGCGCCGCTCCCCGGACCTGGCCGAGGAGTTCACGGACTCCCTGGACGCCGGCGTGGGCCTGGTGGGCCGCTGCCTCCTGACCCCGACCTCCTGAGCGCGCGCATGAAGACGGGCCGCCGCCGCGCTCGTGGCGCGGGGGCGGCCCGTGGTCATGGGGCCGGAGGGACCTGGTGGGTCAGTCCTCCGGGAGTTCGACCGGGGCTATCTCGTCGTAGAGGTCGCCCGGGCCGGGGTTGATGGCGTCCGTGGAGCCGCCGAGGTGGTGCATGACGCCCCAGACCGCGTTCAGCGCCGTCTGGACCGCGCCCTCGGCCCAGCCCGCCGTCCAGGAGATGTCGTCGCCCGCGAGGAAGATGCCGCGCTTGTCCTCGGGGAGGCGGTCCTGCATGAAGTGGGTGAACAGGCGCCGCTGGTAGCGGTAGTGGCCCGGCAGGTTGGCCTTGAACGCGCCCATGAAGTAGGGCTCGTTCTCCCAGGACACGGTCACCGGGTTGCCGATGATGTGGCGGCGGATGTCGACCTTCGGGTAGATCTCGCCGAGGGACTTCAGCATGACCTCCATCCGCTCGTTCGCGGACAGCGGCAGCCACTTCAGGCTGTCGTCGCACCACGTGTACGAGAGGCAGATGACGGCCGGCTGGTCCGGGCCGTTGTCCAGGAGGTACGTACCGCGCGTCATGCGGTCCGTCAGGGTCATCGACATGACGTCGCGGCCGGTCGGGTTCCCCGCGTCGTCGACGGCCTTGTCCAGCCAGAACGGCCGGTCCACGGGGATGAAGAGCTTGCTGGACTCCATGTAGTGGGTGCGCTCGATCGCCGTCCAGTGGTCGATCGGGAAGAGCGTGTCGTCGCACTCGATCTTGGACAGGAGCATCCAGGACTGGGCGGTGAAGATCGCGGCACGGTACGTACGGATGTCGCCGGAGGCGTCGGTGACCGTGATGCGGTTGCCGGCCGTGCGGTGCAGGCGGGTCACCGCCGGGCGCGGGGCGCCCTCGTGCAGGGAGGACAGCGAGGTGCCCTGTGCCCAGTGGACGATCTTCTCGGGCTCGCGCTCCCACAGCCGCACCGGCAGCTGCTGCGAGCCGCCCACGATGCCGCGGTGGTGGTCGTCCGCCTCGGTGTAGACGACGCGCAGGATCTCCAGGATGGAGTTCGGGAAGTCGGTGTCCCAGCCGCCCGTGCCGAAGCCGACCTGGCCGAAGATCTCGCGCTTGCGGAAGGACTGGAAGGCCTCGGACTTGCAGAGGAAGCCGTAGAAGGTCTCGTCGTCGAGCTTCTCGACGAGCTTGGCCCAGATCTCGCGGATGCGCGGGACATCCCGCTCGCGCATCGCCTGGTTCATGTCGGAGAAGTCGGCGCCCTCGTCGAGGCAGGCGTTCCACGCGGCCGACACGTCGCGGTAGACCTGCGGCAGGTCGGCGATGGTCTCGGCGTAGTGGGTCTCGCCCTTGAGGTCCACGACCGTCGAGGGGGTGGACTCGGCGAGCGGGTTCGGGAAGGGCTCGGTGACCAGGCCGACCAGGTCGATGTAGTGCTGGAGCGCGGTGGAGGACGGCGGGAAGCGCATGGCGCCCATCTCCGCCGTCAGACCCTCGGTGCCGGCTCCCTCGAAGCCGACGGTGCGCAGCCGGCCGCCGATCTGGTCCGCCTCGTAGACGACGGGCTTGAGGCCCATCTTCATCAGCTCGTACGCGGAGATGATGCCCGACAGCCCGCCGCCGATGACGGCGACCTCGGTGCCGAACTCGGTCGCCGGGATCTGGCCCAGGCCCGCGGGGTGGGCGAGGAAGTCGTCGTACGCGTACGGGAAGTCCGGGCCGAACATGGTGATCGGCGGCTGTCCGTCGCTGTGCGGGACGGCGGTGGTGGGCACCGTGGACGTCATGGGGTACGGCTCCTTGCGGGGGTGGGGCAGGGGGGAGGGCGCTGGCGGGGCTCAGACGAGGGAGGCGTAGAGCCCGGGGCGGCGGTCGCGCAGGTACGGGTTGGTCTCGCGCGACGCGCGCAGCAGCTCGGGATCGGCCTCGCCGATCACCAGCTCCTCGCCGCGCCCGGCCCGGGTGCGGGTCACCCCGTCGGGGCTCGCCAGGCAGCTGAGTCCGACGAACTCGAACTCGCCTTCCGGACCGGTGCGGTTGACGTACGCGATGTACATCTGGTTCTCGAAGGCCCGTACGGGGACGAGCTGTTCGGCGACGAACTGGAACGGGTGCATCTGCGCGGTCGGCACCAGGAGGAGGTCGGTGCCGGCCAGGGCGTGGGCCCGGACGTTCTCCGGGAACTCCACGTCGTAGCAGATCATGATGCCGATGCGCAGGCCGTTCAGCTCCGCCTGGACGACGGGGGTGTCGCCGGGGGTGAAGGCGTCCTGCTCGAAGCAGCCGAAGAGGTGGGTCTTGCGGTAGTTCGCGAGCCGGACCCCGTCGGGGCCGATGAGCTGGGCCGCGTTGTAGACGGTGTCGCCCTCGCGCTCGGGGTAGCCGTACAGGACGGCGACGCCGTGGCGGCGGGCTATCTCACCGATGGCGCGGGCCGACATGCCGTCGGCGGCCTCGGCGAGGGCGGCGACGTCCTGGACCTCCAGCGCGTAGCCGGTCAGGAACATCTCCGAGGTCACGAGGAGCCCGGCACCCGCCTGTGCGGCGCGTTCCGCGGCCCCGTCGAGCGCCTTCAGGTTCTCGGCGGTGTCGCCGAGCCGTCCGGAGCTCTGGAGGAGGGCGGTGCGCAGCGGGGGCATGGGCGTACCTCTGTGGCAGGAGGGGAGTGGGTCCTATTGAAGGTACGTTCACCCGTTCGACGTCGACAAGCCATGACTGTTGCGCTCCGCGCATCGATTCGTTGCGTGTTTCACGGCTCGGACGGAGATTCGTTGCGCGGGGCCGTTCATTCCCTGTCGACGGGCGCGTAGCGATTGCCGGGGCGTGAGGGGCATAAACCCGGCCGCGCCGGATGCTGACCTTCTTGACCGTCCTCATGACCGTCGTCACCAGCAGAAGTCGTCACCAGCAGAAGGAGTCTCCCACCTCATGGCGCCCGACATCGACGCGGCCACCCCGCTCCACGTACTCGACAATCCGGTCTGGGCCGCCCTGAGCGGCCCGAGCAGCGCCTTCACCGAGACCGGGCCCCGGGGGCTCGCGGCCCGGTACGTCGCCGACACCTCGCCGTTCGTCGCGCTCGCGGACCCCGAGGACCCTGAGGCCTGGGCCGATCTGGCCGCGCTGGCCGGGCCGGGCCAGACGGTCTGGATCACCGGCCTGCCGACGCCGCCCGCGGGGTGGACGACGCAGGACTCGATACCGGGCGTACAGCTCGACGGCGGGGCGGTACGGGCAGAGGCCGCGCCCGAGGCGGTCCTGCTGGGGCCGGCCGACGTACCGGAGATGCTGGAGCTGGTCCGGCTCACGAAGCCGGGGCCGTTCGCGCGGCGCACCGTCGAGTTGGGCACGTACCTCGGGATCCGGCACGAGGGCCGGCTCGTCGCGATGGCGGGGGAACGGATGCGCCCGCCGGGCTGGTCGGAGATCAGCGCGGTGTGCACGCACCCGGACCACCGGGGCAAGGGGCTCGCGGGCCGGCTGATCCGTGCGGTGGCGGCGGCGATCGTGGAACGCGGCGACCGCCCGTTCCTGCACGCGGCGGCGGACAACACGGGAGCCATCGCCCTCTACGAGTCGATGGGCTTCACCCTGCGCCGCCGCCCGCTCTTCATGGGGGTCCGCACCCCGGACGCGACGGCCTGACGCAGGGCCTCGTACCGCCGGAGGAACCCGGTGGCGGGTTTCGCGGAGCGGAGAGCGGTCAGACGCGTCGGTAATCCATGGAAAGGAACTGCCATGACCGACGTCTCAAGGCTCCCCGGCTCCGCGCACCATCACTGGCAGTGGCAGCTGCGCGCGGCCTGCCGGAACCTGGGCCCCGGGCGCTTCTACCACCCGGCGGGTGAGCGGGGCGAGGAGCGCGAGGGCCGCGACGAGGCCGCGAAGCGGGTCTGCGCGGTCTGCCCGGTGCGTGCCGCGTGCCTGGAGCACGCGCTGCGCACCCGGGAGCCGTTCGGGGTGTGGGGCGGGCTGACGGAAGAGGAACGCCGCACCCTGCGGGGCCCCGCGCACGCCTCGGCGGCCCGCACGACAGCGTAGGACCTGTTGCCTTGCGGATCAGGCCGGGGCGCCCGAGGTGAAGCGGCGCAGGAGCGGGGAGAGGACCAGCACCGACTTGGTGCGCTCCACGAACGGTTCGCCCGCGATGCGCTCCAGTACGCGCTCGAAGTGGCGCATGTCGGAGGCGAAGACCTGGACGAGGGCGTCCGCGTCGCCGGTGACGGTCGACGCGGACACCACCTCGGGGTACCGCTCCAGCCCTCGCCGGATGTCGTCCGGCGAGGTGTTGTGGCGGCAGTAGATCTCTATGAAGCCCTCGGTCTCCCAGCCCATGGCGGCGGGGTCGACGCGGACGGTGAAGCCCGTGATGGCTCCCTCGGCCCGCAGCCGGTCCACGCGACGCTTCACGGCCGGGGCCGAGAGTCCGACCTCGGAGCCGATGTCGGCGTAGGAGCGGCGGGCGTCCTCGGCGAGGGCGTGCACGATGCGTTCGTCGAGATCGTTCAGTCGCACTGCGGGTGGATCACTTTTCTGCTGTGGCCACTTCTGCCGTGGCCAGTCGGGAGCGGCGGATGCCGTACAGGAAGTAGACCACGAGGCCGACGGCCATCCAGACACCGAAAGCGAGCCACGTCGCGGTCGGCAGGCTGTACATCATGTAGCCGCAGGCGAGGAAACCGAGGATCGGCGTGACCGGGAAGAGCGCCACCTTGAAGGTGCGCGGCATGTCCGGCTTGGTACGGCGCAGGATCACGACGGCGATGTTGACGAGCGCGAAGGCGAAGAGGGTGCCGATGCTGGTCGCGTTGGCCAGCTCACCCAGGGGGATGAACGCCGCGAGCGCGCCGCAGAAGAGGGAGACGATCACCACGTTGGCGCGGGGGGCGCCGCTCTTCTCGTCGACCTTGGCGAAGACCTTGGGGACGAGGCCGTCGCGGGACATCGCGAAGAGGATGCGGGTCTGGCCGTAGAGGACGGCGAAGACGACGGAGGCGATGGCGACGACCGCGCCGGCGGCGAGGACGACGCCCCAGAAGGAGTCACCGGTGACGTTGGTCATGATCTGCGCCAGCGCGGCCTCGGTGCCCTCGAAGTCCTGCCACGGCATGGCGCCGACGGCGACGAAGGCGACGAGGCAGTACAGGACGGTGACGATGCCGAGCGACAGCATGATCGCGCGGGGCAGGTCCTTCTTCGGGTTCTTGGCTTCCTCACCGGCGGTGGAGGCGGCGTCGAAGCCGATGTACGAGAAGAAGAGCGTGGAGGCGGCGGCGCTGATGCCGGTGACGCCGAGCGGGGCCAGCGGGGCGTAGTTGCCGGACTTGATGCCCATGACGCCGATGCCGATGAAGAGCACCAGGGTGACGATCTTCACGACGACCATGATCGTGTTGATCCGGGCGCTCTCCTTGGCGCCGCGGAGCAGGAAGACCATGGCGAGCAGGACGACGACCAGGGACGGCAGGTTGATGATGCCGCCGTCGCCCAGCGGGGCGGCGGAGAGCTTCTCGGGGAGCGTGACGCCTATGGTCCCGTCGAGGAGCTCGTTGAGGTACTGGCCCCAGCCGACGGCGACGGCCGAGACCGAGACGGCGTACTCCAGGACCAGGCACCAGCCGCAGACCCAGGCGACGAACTCGCCCATGGTGGCGTACGAGTACGAGTACGAGGAGCCGGAGACCGGCACCGATCCGGCCAGCTCCGCGTAGGAGAGGGCCGAGAAGAGGGCGGTCAGGCCCGCGATGATGAAGGAGATCGTGACGGCCGGGCCGGCCTTGGGGGCCGCCTCGCCGAGGACGACGAAGATGCCGGTGCCCAGGGTGGCGCCGATGCTGATCATGGTCAGCTGCCACATGGTGAGCGAGCGGCGCAGGTTTCCGCCCTCGCCCTGGCCGCCCTCGGCGACCATCTGCTCGACCGGCTTGCGGCGCAGCAGAGGGTTCACAGGCTTGCGGGGCTCGGAGGTGAGCGGTGGCGCCTGGCCGGTTTCGAGCACGAGGGGACTCCTTTGACACTGCGGATGGGGACTGAGGCATCGACCGCAGCGGTCCGGAGCAGGACACAGACAAGGAGCCTGGGCATGGGGGGACCGCCGAGCAGGCGGTCCGCGCCACTCCACGTACAGCGAGTGAGCCTACGAGCTGAGTGATACCGCCCGTAATGCACCATCCTTGCACATTGCCGCACGATCGTTGCGCGGATCTGTCCTGGATGGTCCTTTGTTGCGCACGGATGATCGATCAATGCGTACGCCCCCTTTGTCCCTTCCGTTGACACCTCGTCAGATCTGCCGCAGCATGCCGCCGGGACCGACGACCGGAGGCGCGCCGTGAACGCCGAGAACGCCGAGAGCACCGCCACGCACTGGCTGGACCCGGGGCCCTTCCTGCGCGGGGTCGCCTGGCTGGACAAGGGGCGCCCGGTCCGGGCCGACCCGGAGGACGGCATGCGGCTGCCGTGGGACACCGGGGAGCGGGCCACCCTGCCGATAGGGGTGCGTCTGGAGTTCATGGCGCACGCGGCGCACGCCATGGAGATCCGCTACCGGGCGACCGTGCCCGGCCCCACCGACGCGCTGCGCGACCTCGCGCACTGCTTCGCCCTGTGGGACCGGCACGGGGTGGTCCGCGAGGTCTGGACCGACCCGGCCGCGGAGGCCGTCGTACGGATCGAACTGCCCGGCGGGAGCGGCCCGTTCACCCTCCACCCGCCGGAGGGGCAGTCCCCGCTGATCCTCGGCCTGCGCGGGATCGGCGGCGCCGTGGCCCCGGCCCCGGCCGGCCCGCGCTGGGTGGTGCACGGCGATTCGATCACCGAGGGCTGGTGGTCGACCCGGCCGGCCCACGGCTGGCCCGCGGTCGCCGGGCGGGCGCTGGGCTGGGACACGGTCAACCTCGGGTACGCGGGCGCCGCCCGCGGGGAGCTCGCCACCGCCGAACAGATCGCCGGCCTGCCCGCCGATGTCCTCACCCTCGCGTTCGGCACCAACTGCTGGTCCCGCGTGCCCTTTTCGGCGCCCCTGCTGTACGAGACCACCCGCGCGTTCCTCGACCTGGTCCGCCAGGGGCATCCGCGGACCCCGCTGCTGCTGGTCTCCCCCGTACTGCGGCCCGACGCCGAGCGCACCCCGAACCGGCTCGGCGCCACCCTGGGCGCCCTGCGCGATGCGATGGAGCGGGCCGCCCGCGACCGGATCTCCGCCGGGGACGACCGCCTCGCCCTGCTGCCGGGCCGTGACCTGCTGGGACCGGAGCACCTGGCGGACGGACTGCACCCCAACGACTCCGGACACCAGGTCCTCGGCCTCGCTGTGGTCACGGCTCTGCGGCGCTCCGGGTTCGGTCCCGGGTAAGTGAAACAGCACACAGGAATCCGCTTGAACAGATCGACCCCAACAGGGCGTGTCCTGAGCACAGTTGCCGACGCACCGCAGAAACGGGCGGCGGACACGGAGACACCACACGTGGGAGAGATCAAGATGGGCATCAAGCGCGGAACCACCCTGGCCGCCGTCGCAGTCGTCGTCGCCCTGACGGCGACCGCCTGCGGCGGGGACGACAAGGCGGGCGATGCGAAGCCGGCCGGGGCCGCGTCCCAGGCTCCCGCGTCCGGCGCCGGCGACTACGGCTCCGACTACGGCGCGGGCACCGCCGCCGGTGCGGGAACCGCCGCCGGCGCGGATTCCAAGGGTGCCGGGCAGCTGGCGGTCGCCCAGAACGAGCAGCTCGGCTCCATCCTGGCCGACAGCGCCGGCTTCACCCTCTACCGCTTCGACAAGGACACCGCCAAGCCGCCGAAGTCCAACTGCGAGGGGGACTGCGCGAAGACCTGGCCCGTCGTCCCGGCCGGTGACGCCACCGCCGCCGCGGGCATGGACCCGGCACTGCTGGGCGAGGTCGTGCGCACCGACGGCAGCAAGCAGCTGACGGTGGCCGGCTGGCCGGTGTACCGGTTCAGCAAGGACACCAAGGCGGGCGAGACCAACGGACAGGGCGTCGGCGGGACCTGGTTCGCCTTCGCCCCCGACGGCAAGAAGGCCGCGAAGGCGGCCCCGGCCCCGGCGCCGGCCGGTGCGGGCCAGGCCTCGGGCGCACTGACCGTGGCCAAGGACCCCAAGCTGGGCGAGCACATCGTCGACGGCAACGGGATGACCGTCTACCGGTTCAAGAAGGACACCGCCTGGCCGATGGCCTCCAACTGCACCGGCGACTGCGTGGCCAAGTGGCCGGTCGTGCCCCCGGTGGACAAGGCCAACGCCAAGGGCATCGTGGAGAAGGGCTACTCGGTCCTGGACCGCCCCGACGGCAAGAAGCAGCAGGCCATCGACTGCTGGCCCGTCTACACCTTCACGGGTGACAAGAAGGCCGGCGACATCAACGGCCAGGGCGTCGGCGGCACCTGGTACGCGGTGTCCCCCGACGGCAAGCTGATCACCACCTCCTGATCCACCGCCCCTCCCCCGCATCCCCCCACACCCAAAACCGCGCGGCCCCCTGCCCCTCTCCCCCCGGGCAGGCGGGCCGCGCACCGTTCCGCCCTGGCGCGCTCGTCCATACACTCCACCGCATGCTGCGCGTACTGGCCGTCGACGACGAGAAGCCGCTCCTCGAGGAGCTCCTCTACCTCCTGAGCTCCGACCCCCGGGTGCTGAGCGCCGAGGGCGCCTCGGACGCCACGGAGGCCTTGCGGCGGATCACCCGGGCCCTGGAGAGCGGCCCCGAGGGCCCCGACGGCATCGACGTCGTCTTCCTCGACATCCACATGGCGGGGCTGACCGGCCTCGACATCGCCCGGCTGCTGGCCGGGTTCGCGCGGCCGCCGCTGATCGTGTTCGTCACCGCCCACGAGGGGTTCGCCGTCCAGGCCTTCGACCTCAAGGCCGTGGACTACGTGCTCAAGCCCGTCCGCCCGGAGCGGCTCGGCGAGGCCGTCCGGCGGGCCTGCGCCCAGCTGGGCCGGGCCTCCGCGCAGCCGCCCGGGCCCGTGGAACGGGCCGGGACCGCCGGTCGGTCCGGTCCGGCGGTTCCCCCCGGTCCCTCCGTCCCTCCGCAGCGCCGCCCCTCCCCCGAGCTCACCGTCGCCGACCGTACCGCGGACCAGATCGCCGTCGAGCTGGGCGGCGTCACCCGGTTCGTGGCGATCGCCGACATCGCGTACGTCGAGGCCCAGGGCGACTACGCCCGGCTGCACACCGACGAGGGCAGCCACCTGGTCCGCATCCCGCTCTCCACTCTGGAGGAGCGCTGGGCGGCCCGCGGGTTCGTCCGCATCCACCGCCGCCACCTCGTGGCCCTCGGCCGGATCGACGAGCTGCGGATGGACGCCGGCACCACCAGCGTCCGCGTCGGAGCGGCCGAGCTCCAGGTCAGCCGGCGCCACGCCCGCCAGCTGCGGGACCTGCTGATGCGCCAGGCGACCGGCTAGGCCCTGGCGGTCGCCGACCGTCCGGCGTGCCCGGGTGCCGTTCGTCGCGCCGAACGGGACGTACGGCGCCCCGCGCCCGCCGTCGGTCGCAGGGCGGCCGCCGCCGCCCGCAGCCGACCGGCCCCGGACCTATGGTGGAGCCGCCGGGAACGAGCTGGGGGGTGCGGATGGCCGAGATCCAGGCGCTGCTCGACGCGCTGGCCGTACTGCCCCGGACCCCGCCCGCCGGCCCCGCCGAGGCCGAGCTGCTGCTCGCCCGGCTGCGCAGCGCCGCCGCCCGCTGGGCCGACGTCCTGTACGAGGCCAACGAGGGCGTCCGCCAGCAGCTCCCGCCCCGCGCGGAGGCGGCGCTGACCCTGGCCTTCCGCCGCGCCGAAGACTCATACGTGGAACTGGAGATCGCCCTGCGCGACTGCGCCGAACACCGCGACCCCGCCCGCTGACACCCGTTTTCGGCCGGTGGGAGGGGGTGGGATCGGCCCGGTTCGCGCCTGTTGCGGGGTCCGGGGCCGTGCGTAGACTCCGGTACCCCCTCCCCCGGGCGATGAGGACCGAGCCTTGAACCAGACGTACGCGCTGACCGCGGTCACCGTCGTCGTCCTGGTCACGGTGCTGGTCGGCGCGCTGGGGCTGCGGATATCGCGGACCACCTCCGACTTCTACGTCGCCTCGCGGACGGTGGGGCCCCGGCTCAACGCGGCGGCGATCAGCGGGGAGTACCTCTCCGCGGCCTCCTTCCTCGGAGTGGCCGGGCTGGTGCTGCTGCAGGGGCCCGAGATGCTCTGGTACCCGGTCGGCTACACCGCCGGATACCTGGTGCTGCTGGCGCTGGTGGCGGCCCCGCTGCGGCGCTCGGGGGCGTACACGCTGCCCGACTTCGCCGAGGCCCGGCTGGAGTCGCAGGCGGTGCGCCGGGTCGCGGTCCTGTTCGTGGTGGGGGTGGGCTGGCTGTACCTGCTGCCGCAGCTCCAAGGCGCCGGGCTGACCCTGGAGATCCTGACCGGGGCCCCGCACTGGGTGGGCGGGATGGTCGTCGCGTTCGTGGTGACCGCAGCCGTCGCGGCCGGCGGGATGCGGAGCATCACCTTCGTGCAGGCCTTCCAGTACTGGCTCAAGCTCACCGCACTGCTGGTGCCCGCCTTCTTCCTGCTCGCCGCCTGGGCCGGGGACGGGGCGCCGCGCGCCTCCTTCGACGCCCCGGCGGTCTTCCGCGAGCACACTGCCGTCACGCTCGCCGAGGACGTACGGCTGTCGCTGGACGTGCCGCTGGCGGTGAAGGCCACCGGGCAGGTCGACGGGCGCGGCTACACGGCGGCCCCGCTGACGCTGGAGCCCGGGGAGCACTCCGTACGGGCCGGGGCGCGGCTGGAGTTCGCCCCGGACACCCGGGTTCCGCAGACCCGGGCGAAATCCGGGCGGGACACCGCCCGCTGGTCCGAGCCGATGGACGGGGGCCGGCCGGCGCTCGGCCTGTACGCGACGTACGGGCTGGTGCTGGCCACCTTCCTCGGCACGATGGGCCTGCCCCATGTGGCGGTGCGCTTCTACACGAGCCCGAACGGCCGCGACGCGCGGCGCACCACGCTGGTGGTGCTCGGGCTGCTCGGCTTCTTCTACCTGCTGCCGCCGGTGTACGGGGTGCTCGGCCGGACCTACGCCCCAGAACTCGCCCTCACCGGGGACGCGGACGCGGCGGTGCTGGTGCTGCCGGAGCGGGTGCTGGGCGGGGTGCTCGGCGATCTGCTGGGGGCGCTGGTGGCCGGGGGCGCGTTCGCGGCGTTCCTGTCGACGGCTTCGGGGCTGACCATGGCGGTGGCCGGGGTGCTGCACCAGGACATCCTGGCGACGCGCGGGGTGCGGACGTTCCGGCTCGCGGTGCTGGTGGCGATGCTGGTGCCGCTGGGCGGGAGCGTGCTGCTGACGGACGTGCCGGTGGCGGACGCGGTGGGGCTGGCCTTCGCGGTGTCGGCCTCGTCCTTCTGCCCGCTGCTGGTGCTGGGCATCTGGTGGCGCGGGCTGACCCCGCCGGGCGCCGTGGCCGGGCTGGTCACCGGGGGCGGGGCGGCGCTGGGCGCGGTGCTGGCGACCCGCGCGGGGCTGCCCCCGGCGGGGTGGTTGCACACGCTGATGGCGTGGCCGGCGGCGTGGTCGGTGCCGCTGGGGTTCCTGACGATGGTGCTCGTATCGCTGGCCACCCGGTCGCGGATACCGGCCGGGACGGCGGCGACGCTGGCCCGGCTGCACCTTCCGGAGAGCGTGACCGGGGCCGGTGCGGGCGGTGCTCCATGACCGGAGCGGTGCTCTCGGCCCTCGCGGTGGCGGGCGCGGCCCTGCTGCTGGGCCTGGGCTGGGCCGGCGGCCGGTGGCACGCCCGGCGCGGTGAACGGGCGACCGGCCTGGCCCTCGGCACCCCCGTGGAGCGGGCCACCTTCCACACCCTGCACACCGCCTCGCTGGCCGCTCCCCCGCTGCGCGCCGGGCTCACCGAGGACGCCGCCCGCAAGGCCGCGAAGCGGCTGCGCTCGCTGCTGGGCACGGAGGCGCTGTGCCTCACCGACCGGCAGTCCGTGCTGGCCTGGGACGGGCCGGGCGCCGACCACCACGAGCGGCGGGCGATGGCCCGGGTCGCCGTCATGCTGGACTCCGGCCGCAGCATGAGCGTACGGACGGAGTGCACCCGCCCCGACTGCCCGCTGAAGTGGGCGGTGTTCGCCCCGCTCACCGGTGAGGACGGGGTGCTCGGCGCCCTCGTGGCCTACGGTTCGCGGGAGTCGGCGGTGCTGGTGCGGGCCGCCACGGAGCTGGCCCGCTGGGTCTCCGTCCAGCTGGAGCTCTCCGAGCTGGACCGTTCGCGCACCCGCCTGATGGAGGCGGAGATCAAGGCGCTGCGCGCGCAGATCTCCCCGCACTTCATCTTCAACTCCCTCGCCGCGATCGCCTCGTTCGTCCGCACCGACCCGGAGCGGGCGCGGGACCTGCTGCTGGAGTTCGCCGACTTCACGCGCTACTCCTTCCGGCGGCACGGCGAGTTCACCACGCTCGCCGAGGAGCTGCGGTCCATCGAGCAGTACCTGGCCCTGGCCGGGGCCCGGTTCGGGGACCGGCTGAAGGTGACCCTCCAGGTGGCGCCCGAGGTGCTGCCGGTGGCGCTGCCGTTCCTGTGCCTGCAGCCGCTGGTGGAGAACGCCGTCAAACACGGGCTGGAGGACTCCACCGGGGAGTGCCTGATCACCATCGCCGCCCGGGACTCGGGCGCGGAGGCGGTGATCACCATCGAGGACAACGGGGTCGGCATGGATCCGGCCGTGCTGCGCCGGATCCTGGCCGGTGAGCGCGGCGGCCCCTCGGCGGGCATCGGGCTGACGAACGTGGACGAGCGGATCCGGCAGGTGTACGGGAACGCGTACGGCCCGGTCATCGAGACGGAGGTCGGCGCGGGCATGAAGATCTCCCTGCGGATACCCAAATACCGTGCGGGCGTGCACAGTTCGGGTCCGGGGCAGCAGCAGCCCCGGTATTGACCGGGCCCCGGGCATGCCATCGTGGCCCAGGCGCGGACCGACTGCCGGGGCTTTCCCCGGCGGCAGCCGGGGGACAGTCTGGGAGGTTCGCCGAGGTGCGGGTCGGGCGGGAACAGCAGCGCGAGGAGTTACGGGACTGGGTGCGCGGCGGTGCGCGGGGCCCCGGTGGCCGCCTGGTCGTGGAGGGCGAGCCCGGCGCGGGCCGGACGGCGCACGTGCGCGAGGCGCTGGCCGAGGCGGCCGCGCTGGGCTGCCGGGTGCGCTACGGGGCCGCCGCCCCCTTCACGGCGGAGCTGCCGCTCCGGTCCGCACTGGACTGCCTGCACCCCGAGGGCCCCGACCGGGCGGCCGTGGTCGCCCTGCTCCGGGAGGCCCGGGAGGCGGAGCAGCCCGGCGGGGCGTGGCTCGCCGCCATGGACCTGCTGGTGTCCGGGGTCGAGGGGTGGTGTGCGCGGGGCCCGCTGCTGCTGGTGCTGGACGACGTGCACTGGGCGGACCCGGCCAGCCTGCTGCTGTGGCGGCGCCTGGGCCGGGCGGCGGACCGGCTTCCGCTGCTGTTGGCGGCGACCCGAAGACCGCTGCCCCGGCGTCCCGAGGTGGAACAGCTGTGCGCCGAGCTGGGCGCGGGCCCGGGCGGGCACACCGTACGGCTGGAGCCGCTGACCGGGCCGGAGTCGGCCGAGCTCCTCCACGGGCTGCTGGGCGCACCCCCCGGCCCGCGCCTGCGCCGGGCCGCCGACCAGGCGGGCGGCAATCCCCGCCTCCTGCACGAGCTGGCGGCGCACTGGTCCCGGGCCATCGAGATCACCGCCACCACCGCCGAACTGACCGTCACGGAGGAGGAGTTGCCCGAACCGCCCGGCTCCCTTCCCCGGGGCCTCGGCCACCTCTCCCGCGCCGCCTACACCACCCTGCGGCACGCGGCGCTGCTCGGGCCCGCCTTTACCCCGCGCGAGCTGGCCCTCGTACAGGCCAGGCCCGCCCGCGAGGTGCTGGCCGAGCTGGAGGAGCCGCTGCTCGCCGGGCTGTTGGAGGACACCGGCGAGCAGCTGCGCTTCCGGCATCCCGCGCTGCGCCGGGCCCTGTACGCCGAACTGCCCCGGCCCGCCCGCTCCGCCCTGCACCAGGAGGCGGCCGTGGCCCTCGCCGAGGCCGGGCACGATCCGGCCCGGACCGCCGAACAGCTGCTGGCCGGGGGCGCCTTGGACCGCTGGGCGGTGCACTGGCTGGCGGACTCGGCGCGGGCCCTGATCGCGGCGGCGCCCGGAGCCGCCGCCGAACTGCTGGAGCGGGCCGTGGGCCAGGCCGACCGCGCGGACCGGGACGCCCTGGAGGGGAGCCTGGCGGACGCCGCCCTGATGCTGCGCCGCCCCGAGTCGGCGGAGCTGCTGACCACCCTGCACCGGCGGGCGGCGGATCCCGGGGCCCGGGCGGCGCTGGCCTTCAAGCTGGTGTCGGCGCTGATGATCGAGGGGGACATCGGCCGGGCGCTGGCCGTCACCGAGGACGCGCTGGCGCAGCCGGTCCCCTCCCCCTCGCTCCGGCTGCGGCTGGAGGCCTGCCGGGTCCTGGCCCTGGCCGAACGGGGCTGCCCGGCGCAGGCCCACGTCCTGGCCGTCCCGGTGGTCGCGGAGGCGGCCCGGCTGGGCGATCCGCTGTGCGGGGCGGAGGCCCACCACGCGATGGCCTTCGCCCTGTTCCACCTGGGCCGCGGCCGGGAGTCGCTGCGCCATGTCGCCGAGGGGATCGCCTGGGCCCGGCGGGACCCCGAGGCCAACGACATGCGGCTGCTGCTCCTGGCCAACCAGGCCGAGGGACACGGGCAGTTCGACGAGCCGGAGCCCGTCGCGGCGGCGCTGCGCGAGGCGCGGGAGCTGGCGCTGGCCACCCGCTCGACGGGGCGGCTGGTGGTGACCGAGGCGCTGCACGCCGAGTTCCACTACAGGCTCGGCGACTGGGACGCCGCGCTCGCCGGGGTGGCCCGGGCGGACGGACTGCCCGTCTCGGACGGCTGGCTTCCGGTGGTGGTGCACGGGCTGCGGGCGCTCGTGCGGGGCCACCGGGACGAGCGCGAGGCGGCGCAGGCCGAGCTCGCACTGCTCCCGCCGGCCGCGTTCGCGGCCCCGGCGGCCCGCCGCTACAGCGGGCACGTACTGCTGGCCCGGGCCCTGCTGGCGGAGCGGGCGGGCCGACCGGGCGACGCGGTGCGCGAGCTGCTGCCGGCGCTGGCGGAGGGCCCGGACGAGGCGAGGACGTACGAACGCCCCTGGATGCTGTCGGAGATCGTCCGGCTGTCCCTGGAGTGCGGGGACACGGCCACGGCCCGGGCGGCGGTGGCGGCCTGCGGGCGGACGGCGGCGGCGCTGGCCGAGTACCCGGGCCCGGCTCTGGCGCTGCTGCGCTGCGAGGGCCTGTTCGCGCAGGACCCGCAGTTGCTGGCGCGGGCGCTGGAGCGGGCGGAGCGCAGCGGTCGGCCGCTGGTGCTGGGCCACGCGTGGGAGGACCTGGCGGTGGCCCGGGCCTGGCACGGCGATCTGGCGGCGGCGCGGTCGGCGCTGACGCGTGCGGTGGCCGCGTACGAGGAGCTGGGCGCGCGGTGGGACATCGCGCGGGCCGACGCCCGGCTGCGGAGCCTGGGGGTGCGGCGCGGCAGCCGCTCGGCGCGGCGGCGGGCGGCCAGCGGGTGGGAGGCGCTGACTCCGGCGGAGCTGAAGGTGGCCCTGCTCGTCGCGCAGGGCCGCTCGAACCCGGAGATCGCGAGCGCCCTGTTCCTGTCCGCGCGGACGGTCCAGACGCACGTCTCGCACATCCTGGCGAAGCTCCAGGTCCGCTCGCGGGCGGCGGTGGCGGCTCAGGCGGCGACGCGGCGGTCGGGGCCGGGGCCGGCGCCGGGCCCGACGCCGGGGCCCGGGCCGTAGCCGGGCATGGCATCCCTCAGCGCCCGCAGGGCGTAGTACGTACGGGACTTGACGGTCCCGGCGGGGACGCCGAGCGCTTCGGCCGCCTCGCAGACCGATGCCCCGAGGAAGTAGATCTGTACGAGCACCGCGCGGTGCTCCGGGCTGAGTAATCTCAGCGCGTCGCGCACGTCGAGGACGGTGACGGCCTGTTCGGTGCCGTCGTCGGCGACGGGCGCGTGGGTGTCGAGCGCGTCCGGCCCGACCTCGGCGGGCCGTACCTGGCGGGCCCGCCGGGCGTCGATGGCGAGGCGCCGGCCGACGGTGTAGAGCCAGGGCCGCATGGAGGCGTGGTCGCTCTCCAGCACCTCGGGGTGTTTCCAGGCGCGGAAGAGGGTCTCCTGGAGGAGGTCCTCGGCGCGGTGCCGGTCGCCGAAGGTGAGACCGAGGAGGAAGCCGTAGAGGGCTTTGCCGTGTTCGCTGTGCAGTCGCGCGAGGGCGTGGGCGTCGGTGCGGCGGCAGAGGGTCGTGGTCACGGGGTGCCCCTTCCGGGTCGGATGACCTGAGCGTGACGGACCCGGCGCCCGGAGTTATCCGCCGCATGGCGTATCCGCCCGCCACCTGCGCCGACCGGTCGAACGGCTCGCCGAACGGTTCCCGCCGAACGCCGGTGGCCCCGGGCCACGTCCGCGGAGGACGGGCCCGGGGCCACCGGGAAAGCGGGGAAAGCAGGGAAAAGCGGGGACTAGCTCCAGCTGGCGTGCAGCGGCTTGCCCTCGGCGTAGCCCGCCGCCGACTGGACGCCGACCACGGACTTCTCCTCGAACTCCGCGAGGGAACCCGCGCCCGCGTAGGTGCAGGACGAGCGCACGCCCGCGATGATCGAGTCGATCAGGTCCTCGACGCCCGGGCGGGCCGGGTCCAGGAACATCCGCGAGGTCGAGATGCCCTCCTCGAACAGGCCCTTGCGGGCCCGGTCGTACGCCGACTCCTCGGAGGTGCGGTTCTGCACGGCACGCGCCGACGCCATGCCGAACGACTCCTTGTAGAAGCGCCCGTCGGCGGCCTGCTGGAGGTCGCCCGGGGACTCGTACGTCCCGGCGAACCAGGAGCCGATCATCACGTTGGACGCGCCGGCGGCCAGCGCCATCGCCACGTCGCGCGGGTGGCGGACGCCGCCGTCGGCCCACACGTGCTTGCCGTACTTCTTCGCCTCCGCCGCGCACTCCAGCACCGCGGAGAACTGCGGGCGGCCCACGCCGGTCATCATGCGGGTGGTGCACATGGCGCCGGGGCCCACACCGACCTTGATGATGTCGGCGCCGGCCTCGATGAGGTCCTTGACGCCCTCGGCGGCCACGATGTTGCCCGCCACGATCGGGACCTGCGGGTCCAGCGCGCGCACGGCCTTGATCGCGTTGATCATCGACTCCTGGTGGCCGTGGGCCGTGTCGATGACGAGCGTGTCCACGCCCGCGTCGAGCAGCTGCTTGGCCTTCTGCACGAAGTCGCCGTTGATGCCGACGGCCGCCGCGATGCGCAGCTTGCCGTTCGCGTCGGTGGCCGGGGTGTAAAGGGTCGCGCGCAGCGCGCCCTTGCGGGTGAGGAGGCCGACGAGCCTGCCGTCCTTGTCGACGGCCGGGGCCAGCTTGCGGTGGCCGGCGTCGAGCTTGTTGAAGGCCTCGCGGGGGTCGATGTCGGCGTCGATGAGCAGGAGCTCCCTCGACATGACCTCGGAGAGCTGGGTGAAGCGGTCCACGCCGGTCAGGTCGTGGTCGGTGACCACGCCGACCGGGCGGCCGTCGGCGTCGACGACGACACCGGCGCCGTGCGCCCGCTTCGGCAGCAGGGACAGCGCGTCGGCGACGGTCTGGGTGGGCGCCAGGGTGATCGGGGTGTCGAGCACGTGGTGGCGGGTCTTCACCCAGGAGATGACGTCGGTGACGACATCGATGGGGATGTCCTGCGGGATGACCACGATGCCGCCGCGGCGGGCGACCGTCTCGGCCATGCGGCGGCCCGCGATGGCGGTCATGTTCGCCACGACGAGCGGAATGGTGGTGCCGGTGCCGTCCGGCGAGGACAGGTCCACGCCCTGGCGGGAACCGACCGCGGAGCGGCTCGGCACCATGAACACATCGTCGTACGTCAGGTCGTACGGCGGCTTCTGGTCATTGAGGAAACGCACGTGCTGAACATCCCAGTCGATCGAAGGATCCGGCTGCGGCCCCGGCGGGCGGCCGAGGAAACGCACGTACTTCATTCTCCCATGGCCCGGGATTAATGCCGCCCGGGCCGATCGTCCAGGACATACCGGGCCCGGTGGTCTGTTCCTACGGGACCGTCGGCCGTTCCTACGGGACTTTGGTCCTCTCCCGGTGCACCGGACCGGGCCGGTGCGCCAGGGGCAGGATCGATCCTCCGTACCGGGCCGCCGTGAACTCGGCGGCGATCGACAGGGCCGTCTCCTCGGGCGTGGCGCCGCCGAGGTCCAGTCCGATGGGCGAGCGCAGGCGGGCGAGCGCCGACCGCGGCACCCCCTCCTCGCGCAGCCGCTGCTCGCGCGCGGCGTGGGTGCGCCGCGATCCCATGGCTCCGACGTAGCCGAGCGGCAGCCGCAGGGCGAGGGCCAGCAGGGGTACGTCGAATTTGGCGTCGTGGGTGAGGACGCAGACCGCCGTACGGGAGTCCACCCGGCCCGCCTCCCACTCCGCGGCCAGGTGCCGGTACGGCCAGTCCACGACCACCTCGTCGGCGTCGGGGAAGCGGGCCGGCGTCGCGAAGACGGGCCGGGCGTCGCAGACGGTGACCCGGTGCCCCAGGAAGGCGCCGATCCGGGCGAGGGCGGCGGCGAAGTCGATGGCACCGTAGACGATCAGCCGGGGCGGTTCGGCGGCCGATTCGACGAGCAGTGTCAGCGGCTGCCCGCACAGCCCGCCGGCGGTGCCGAGTTCGGCCGTCCCGGTGCGCCCGGCCAGCAGCAGGTCCCGTACGTGCACGGCGGCGGCCCGGTCCAGGGCCGCGCCCCCGCCCAGGCAGCCCTCGTACGATCCGTCGGGGTGGACGGCGAGCGCCCGGCCGAGCTGCGGCGGCGGGCCGGAGACCACCCGGGCCAGCGCGGCCCGGGCCCCGCCTGCGGCGGCCTCCAGCACGGAGCCGAGGACGGGCCGCACCGGATCGTGCCCGCGCACCGGGGTGACCAGCACGTCCAGGACTCCACCGCAGGTCAGGCCGACGGCGAAGGCGTCGTCGTCGCTGTATCCGAAGCGGTGCACGCCGCCTTCGCCGGAGGCGATGGCGGCGAGGCACAGCTCGTGCACGGCGGATTCCACGCAGCCGCCCGAGATGGAGCCGAGCGCGGTGCCGCCGGCGTCGACGGCGAGCGAGGCGCCCGGGCCGCGCGGCGCGCTCCCGGTCACGGCGACCACGGTGGCCAGGGCGAATTCCCGGTGCGCGGAACACCACGCGCGTAGTTCCTCGGCGATGTCGAGCATCAGCGGATGTACTCGCGTCTCGCGCTCTGGCCGGGGATCAGCGGCCGCGGCGGCAGCACCGGCGGGCCGGTCCGCGGCACGGCTCCGGGCGCCCCGGTGCGCAGCCGGGGCGCCGGCGCCCCGCCGATCGCGGGCCGGCCGGGCGGGGGGAATCCGTCGGGGACCCGGCCCCGGGCGCTGAGCAGCTTCGACGCGTGGGCGACGCTCGCGAGCGTGGCGTGGTGGTGCCAGCCACGGAAGGAGCGGCCCTCGAAATCACGGATGCCTACGGGTTCGCAGGTCTCGGTGAAATCGAGGGATACCCGGTCGGTGAGTTTGGCGAGCAGGAAGAGCTGGGCCAGCGGCCGGTCCCCGATGTTGGTGATCCAGAACTCGGAGGGCAGCAGGGCGGCTTCGGTCCAGGCGCCGACGAGCAGCAGCGGGGTGGGCGGCATCGGTACGGGGCGGTCCTCGCCGGGGGTCGCGAGGATGGCGGCCGAGGTCAGCAGGGTCACTGCCCCTTCGGCGCGGCCGTGCCGGGTCCATTCCACGACGCGCCGCTGGGAGCGCAGGGAGTCGATGAGTTCGCGGGCGGGAGCGGTGTGCGGTCCGGGCTTGTGCCGGCCGGCGCCGCCGAAGGAGACGGGCAGCGAGCCGTCGACCTTGAAGACGAAGGGGATGTCCTGCAGGGCGAAGGACTCGATGCTCTGCGGGATGTCGGTGTTGGCGACCTCCATCACCACGGGCCGGCGCTGGAGCTGCCAGGTGGCGGCCATCCGCTGGACGGCGTGTACGGCGTCCTGGGCGGGGGTGAGCGAGCGGGCGGTGTCGGGGATGCCGGCCCGCCGGCGGCGCATCAGCTCGTTCGTCCAGGGCCCCGGGAGGGTGAGGGTCCATTCGACGGGGAAGCTGGCCTCGCTGGAGGCGAGCCAGATGCCGCTGGCCTGCTGACAGTTGGCGGTGCGGCCGAGCTGGGGGACGAACTGCCGGCCGACCCCGACGGAGCGGTCGCCGGCCTTCTCTATGACCATGGGCTGGACCACCCAGGCCAGCGGGCGCTGGGCGGTGCGTTCGAGGTACTGGGCGAGGGAGCGGCGCACCGGTGTCCAGTCCCACGGCGACTTGCTGATGAACTGCTGGAGGCTCTGCTCGACGGAACTGGCCCCGGTTCCGGCGATGTTACGGATTGTTTTCTTCCCGTTGGTCCGCACGAGGCCGTTGAGATAAACGCGGGCCCAGTTTCGCTGGTCCCGCCGGGGTAAGGATTCGAAGAAAAGAGAGATCAGGACATCGATCAATTCGGAGATTTCCTTGGTGGATTCCTCCGGCAGGACTGCGCGAGCCATCTGGGCCTCCCCCGCGACCACTAGATCCAATACCCTACTTGACCGTACTGAGCGGCCGTAGGCCCCCGCGGCTACTTCCTGAGGTCGCTCGCAGATTCGAGCCGCTCTTCCTCTACCACGAGGGGGATGGGGATCTGGTTCGCCGCATAGTAGAGCGCGATCAGGAAGTGTGTGGCGAGAGTGAGGGGAGCGGAGAAGAAGGACAGGAGAACGGTCAAGGGGTAGGCCACGGCGCCGAGGCCGAAGCGCACGCGGGTGGCCCGGGCGCCTTCCTTGTCCACCCGCTCGTGGAACAGGTGGCCGACCCGCGTGACGTACCACCAGAAGGCCAGGAACGCCAGCGCGTAGGCGACGGTGACCGAACTGTAGAGGACCGCGGCGGCGTTGGCGGAGCCGCCCTCCTCGACGAGGTGCTCGGCGAGCACGGTGGTGGTGTAGGGAATCACCGATACCACCATCAGCACCAGGAGATTCAGGAACAACAGCGGCCGGTCCACCCGCTTCAGGTGACTGAAGATGGTGTGGTGATTCACCCACATCACGCCGATGATGAGGAAACTCACCACGTATGCGGCATAGTGCGGCCACTGTTCCGACACCCCGTGCCAGAAGTCCGATCCCTTTTCCTCCGGAACCTTGAGTTCCAGGACCAGAATCGTGATGACGATGGCGAATACACCGTCACTGAATGCCTCGACACGTCCGGTTTCGCGTTCCATGACCTCCCCTTTGCCATTTCACAAGCCGAGCCGAGCCGAGCCGGGCCGAGCCCGGGTCCCGGTCACCGGAAGGGCTTGTACGTGCGGGGAGGGCGCTGCCTCCGCCCTCCCCGCACACGCTACCCAGATATCGTTGGTCAGCCGCCGAAACCGGCGGTCTGGCGCCAGATCCGGCCATCGCGGACCACGAGTGTCCCGAACGCGTGCTCCGGTTCGCCGTTCAGGTTCATGATCGCGCGGTAGAAGATCGTGTCCTCGGTCTCGATGTACTCCTGGAGCTCCACCAGGGTCGGCTTCACCGTCAGGTAGCCCGTGAACGTCTCGCGCACGGCGTCGATGCCGACGGAGACCCCCTCGAAGCGCAGCAGCACCGCGTCGTCGGTGTAGTTCTTCATGACCGCCTCGATGTCCAGGGCGGCCAGCGCCTCCATCTGGCGGACGAACACCGGGTGGAGCTTGGAGATGTCGTACTTGGCCATGTCGACTCCGTTCTTTCAACTGGTGGTGGAGTGGTTGGAGCTGGCTTCATCAGGTGTTTCGGCGCAGGCGGCGGCCGCGGTGAGCGGCAGCCGGACGACCATCCGGGTCTCGCCGGGACGCGAGCGGGCGGTGATCGAGCCGTGGTGGCGCTGGGTCACGATGCGATAGCTGAGGTGCAGTCCGAGGCCCGTGCCCTTGCCCACGTCCTTGGTCGTGTAGAAGGGTTCGAAGATCCGCGGCAGGGAGCCCTCGGGGATGCCCCGCCCGGTGTCGGCGATCTCCACGACCAGGCACACGCCTTCGGCGCGCACCCGCAGGGTGAGGGTGCCGGCGCCCTCCATGGCCTCGGCGGAGTTGTCGACCAGGTTGGTCCACACCTGGTTCAACTCGCTGGGATAGCCCGTCAGTTCGGGCAGATCCGGTTCGTACTCACGCACGACGGTGATCCCGGAGAGCTTGGCACGCAGGACGACCAGCGTGTTCTCGATCCCGTCGGCCACCGCGAAGCGCTGTTCGGGCGCCCGGTCGAGATTGGCGTAATCCCGGGTGGCGGCGACGAGTTGGGAGATCCTGGGGCCGGCCGCCCGCAGCTCCGCGGCGAGCGAGCGGATCTCCAGCAGGGCCGCCAGGTGGTCGAGGGCGGCGGGCAGGGCCGGCTCCCCGACCCCTTCCAGACGCTCCAGCAGCCAGCCCAGTTCCAGTCCGAGGTCCGAGATCCCCGAGCCGAGCAGCCCGGGCCGCTCGGTGCCCGCCTCCTCGGCCCAGTCGGCGATCTCCTCCTCGGCGTCGGCCTGGGCGAACGGATCGGTGGTGACCGGCGGCGGCAGCTTGTCGAGCTCCTCGGCCAGCCGGTCGAATACGGAGCGCTCCGCGCCCGTCGCCGCGGCACCCCAGGCCTGGGCGGTCCGCGTGAGGCCCTCCAGGGCCGGCGTCAGCTCCTGCGCGGCCCGGGCCACGGCGGCCGCCGGGTTGTTCAGCTCGTGCGCGAGGCCGGCGGCAAGGGTGCCGAGCGCCTCGACGGTGGCCCGCTTGCGGGCCTGCACCTCCGAGGACTTGATCCGCCAGGCCAGCACCGGGATCAGGACGGCCGCCACCCCGTGGCAGCGGGTCAGCATCTCGAAGAACACCGGCTTCGGGTAGGCGACGACGGTGGTCGCCGGCCCGCTCGCGGCGGCGGTGGCCACGTACGCGCCGTCCGTCAGCAGCGGCAGCTCGCCGGTGAAGCGGTGCGCGGCGGAGGGCTTGCCGTCGTGCTCCTCGGCGGCGGCGCTCTCCTCCTCCGTGGAGTGCCGGGTCAGCACCTCCTCGCGGCCGTCGACGACCTTGGTGACCACCAGCCCGCCCGCGAGCAGGACGTGGAAGCCGGTGGCCTCCTCGCCGTCCCGGAACAGGACCTCCCCGTCGCCGAGGACCCGCGGCTCGGATACGGAGACCAGCCAGTCCAGCTGGTCCTCCGTGAGTCCGGCGAAGATCTCCAGCCCGAGCAGGGCCGACCGCAGCTCCGCGGTGCTCATGTCGGCAGCCTTCATGTCGTGCTCCCTTCGGCCCGGGTGCGGGCGGCCAGCCGCAGTGTGACGAACAGGGCCAGCGCGCACACCCCGGCGACGGCGGCCATGAAGCCGACCGAGGTGCGGTGCAGACCGTGGATGTTGGTGAGCATTCCGGCGAGGACCGCCGGCACGCTCATCGCGAGGTACGCGAAGACGTAGACGGCGGCGGTCAGTTCGCCGCGGTGCGCCGGGTCGGCGAGCGCGCTCAGCGCCCGGAAGGAGCCGAGGAACGCCGCGCCCCAGCCGCCGCCGAGGACGGCGGTGCCCACGAGGAACACGGGGGCCGAGCGGAGGCCCAGCGCGAGCAGGACCAGGCCCAGCCCGGCCAGCAGCCCGCACAGGCCCAGGACGGCGGTGCGCAGGGCCTCGACGCGGCCCAGCAGCAGTTGGGCCGCGGTGGCGGCGCCCGCGAGCAGGGCCACCGTGGCCCCGCCGACCAGGTAGTTGGAGCTGTCGAGCAGCGAGAGGGCCAGGTGCGGCCCGAGCGAGAGGTAGAAGCCGCCGACGGACCAGACGGCGACGATGGTCAGGACCAGGACCGCGAACCGGCCCCGTACGGCGGCCGGTACGTGGATCCGGCGGGCGCTGATCCGCACCCGGCCGCCGGAACGTGCCTCGGGAGCGCTCTCACGCATCCTGAACACCCCCACCAGCGTGACCGCGAAGGCGGCGACCAGCAGCAGGTAGCTGAGCACCGTCGGGGCGGGTGCGTACTGGACGAGCAGCCCGGCCCCGATCCCGCCGAGCCCGATCCCCACCGTCGGCCCCGCGCTGTTGACCTGGGCGCCGAGCGCCGGCCGCGAGCGCGGGGCGAGTTCGAGCAGGGCGGCGCCCATCGCCCCGGTGGCCAGGCCCACCGCGAGGCCCTGCACCGCGCGGGCGGCGAGCAGCAGCCCGAGCCCCTGCGCCCCGGCGAACAGCCCCATGGAGACGATCGCCAGGACCAGGCCGACGCCCAGCACGGGGCGCCGGCCCAGCGTGTCCGAGAGGGACCCGAACAGCAGGAGCCCGATCAGCACGGTGACGGCGTACAGGGCGAAGACCACCGTGATCATGCCGGAGGACAGGCCCCATCTCTGCTGGTAGAGCACGTAGAGGGCGGAGGGTACGGACGAGGAGAGCATCAGCAGGACGAGCACCGCCCCGACCACCCAGAAGCCGGAGCCTCTGGGGGCCGCGGCCGCCTGGGCGGCCGGACCGGCCGGTCCGGCCGGAACCCCCGTGGTCGTCCTGGACAATTCGGCCACTGCGTCAACTCCCCGTGGTGGGCGGTCAGGCGAGGGCCTGGTCTGCCCTCTGCAGCGCGCGGGCGGCGAGCACCCCCGCGAGGTGGCCGAGGTACTCGGCCGAGGTGCCGCGCCCGGGGACGAACAGCTCCCTGGGCTCGGCACGGAAGGCCGCGAGCACGGCCTCCGTCGTGTACGGGCCCCCGCGCAGCCGGTCTTCGACCCCGCGCAGCCGCAGCGGGCGGGCGGTGGCCCCGGTGACCGCGATGCGCGGCCCGTCGGGGGTGATCCGTACGGCGGTGGCGCACACCGGGTAGCGGGTGGCCCGGTCGGCGGTCTTCTCGAAGGCGGCGGCCCGCCCGGCGGCGGGCACCAGCAGTGCGGTGACCACGGCCCCGGCCGGCGCCCCGGAGACCGCGAACTCCTCGGCGGGCACGGTCCAGCGCCCGCCCGGTCCGGCCAGTTCGACCAGGGCGTCCGCGGCGATGGCCGCGACCGGCAGGTCGGTGGCGCGCCCTGCGGCGGCGAGGTTCCCGCCGGCCGTGCCGAGGTTGCGCACCTGGGGGTCCCCGTTGGCCCGGGCGGCGGCCGCCAGTTCCGGGGCCTCGGCCAGGACGGCCGCGTGGCCCGCCAGCTCGGCGAGCGTGGTCAGCGCGCCGATCCGGATCATGGCGGCGGTCCGCTCGATGCCGCGGAGCTCTTCGAGGTGGCGTACGTCGACGAGCAGCCGGGCGGTGTCCTCCCCCGTGCGCAGCCCGGGCAGCAGGCTCTGGCCGCCGGCCAGCACCCGGGCGCCCCGGGTGCCGGAGAGCAGGGTCAGGGCCTCTTCGAGGCCGACGGGCCGGACGTAGTCGAACTCGGCGAGGATCACTGGGCTTCCCCTCTCAGGCGGCGCCAGACCTTCTCGGGGGTGAGCGGCATGTCGATGTGCTGTACGCCCAGGTCGGACAGGGCGTCGACGACCGCGTTGACGACGGCCGCGGCGGGCGGCACGGTGGCGATCTCGCCGGCGCCCTTGGCGCCCAGCGGGTTGTGCGGGCTCGGCGTGGTGGTCTTGTCGAGCGTGAAGAACGGCACGTCCGCGGCGCGCGGCAGGGCGTACTTGGTCAGGTCCGAGCTGAGCAGCAGGCCCTGTTCGTCGTATACGGCGGCCTCCATCAGCGCCTGGCCCAGGCCGTGCGTGATGCTGCCCTCGATCTGCCCGAGGACGATCTTCGGGTTGCCGATGTTTCCGGCGTCGTCGACGGCGGTGTAGGCCACCACCTCGGTCTCGCCGGTGAGTTCGTCGACCTCGACGACCGCCACGTGCGTGCCGAAGGGGTAGTTGAAGTCCGGCGGGTCGAAGTGGGTGGTCTCGTCGAGGGCCGGTTCGATCTCGTGGGGCAGCCCCCAGCCGTACCACATGGCCATCGCCAGCTCGGCGAAGGTCTTGGTGTTCTCCTCGTTGCCGTCCTCGTAGACCTTGCCGCCCGCGTAGACGACCTTTTCCTCGGGGACGCCGAGGAACACGGCCCCGGCCTTGACCAGCTTGGCCTTGATCTTCCGGGCGGTGAGGGCGACGGCGGGCGCGGCCATGCTGTAGGAGCGCGAGCCGTACGTGCCCTGCCCGTACGGGGCCTTGAGCGTGTCCCCCTCGTACACCTGGACCAGGGCCGGGTCGATGCCGAGCTCGTCGGCGGCGACCTGCGCGAAGACCGTGTGGTGGCTCTGGCCGGTGGAGGCGGAGCCGACGGTGACGGTGACCTCGCCGGTCGGGTGGACGCGGATGTTCGCGCTCTCCCAGGTGCCGCCGAGCATGCCCTCCTTGGACATCCTGGTGGAGGGGCCGACCCCGCAGATGGCCACGTAGGTGGCGATGCCCACGCCGAGCCGCTTGCCGCGGGTGCGGGCCTCGGCCTTGCGGGCGGGCATGTCGGCGTAGCCCGACAGCTCCATCGCCTTGTCGAAGTTGACCTGGTAGTCCCCGGAGTCGTACGTCCAGCCGAGGCCGTTGTCGTACGGGAACTTCTCGTTCGGCACGAGGTTCTTGCGCCGGACGGCGGCCGGGTCCATACCGATCTCGGAGGCGAACCGGTCGACGAGCCGCTCCATCAGGAAGGCCGCCTCGGCGCGCCCGCTGCCGCGCTGGGCGCCGAGCGAGACGGTGTTGGTGAACGCGGCGTACACCTCGCAGAAGGCGGCCGGGATGTCGTACATGCCGCTGATGGAGCGGCCCATCAGGGCGGTGGCGACACCGGGGCCGATGGTGGAGGGGTACGCGCCGAGGTTGGCGTAGCTGGTGGCCCACAGGCCCGTCATCCGGCCGTCGCGGGTGCCGGCGAGCACCACGTGCTGGCGGTGGTCGCGGCCCTGGACGGTGGAATTCATCAGCCCGGTGCGGGTGTCCACCCATTTCACGGGCCGGCCGAGCGCCTTGGAGAGCAGGAGGACCAGCGCCATGTCGGGGTACAGGTACCCCTTGGTGCCGAAGCTGCCGCCGACGGTCGGGGCGATCACCCGGAGCTTGTTGAACGGGATGCCGAGGACCAGCGCGGCGAGCAGGAAGCGGTGGTTGTGCGGGCCCTGGGTGGAGGCGTACAGCGTGTACTCGTCGGTGGCGGCGTTGTAGTCGCCGACCGCACCGCGCGGCTCGATGGGGCTGTTGATGGTGCGCTGGTTGACCAGGTCCAGCTCCACCTTGACCTCGGCCTCGGCGAGGGCCGCTTCGGTGCGTTCCTTTTCGCCGCAGGTCCAGTACGCGTTCAGGTTGCCCGGTACGGCCTCGTGCAGCTGGGGCGCGCCCTCGGCGAGTGCCGCGTCGGCCCGGGTGACCACGGGCAGCGGTTCGTACTCGACGGCGATGGCGGCCAGGGCGGCGGTGGCCTGGCGCGGGGTCTCGGCGACGACGACGGCGATCGGGTCGCCGACGTGCCGGACGGTGTCGCCGGTCAGGACCGGGCGGGCGCCGGGAAGTCCGTACGGGTGGGGCGGGAAGTGGCTCTCGACCCCGCCGGGGATCCAGATGCAGGGCAGCGGCATCACGTCGGTGAAATCGGCCGCGGTGGCCACCTTCAGCACGCCGGGCATCTGCTCCGCGGCCTTGGTCTCGATGGAGAGGATCTTCGCGTGGGCCACCGGGCTGCCGAGGATCGCCATGTGGGCGGTGCCCGGCAGGTCGATGTCGGCCACGTACTTCGCCTCGCCGCGCAGCAGCTGCGGATCCTCGCGGGCGTCCAGCGGCTGGCCGAGCAGGCCCGATCCCTGGAGGGGTGCCTCCCCCGTCACTGCGGTCATCTCCCTCACACCTCCTTGCCGGACGCCGAGGCGGACACGGACGCCGGCTGGGGCCCGGGCTCGGCGGGCGCGGAGACGGCGGCGCCCCCGCTGATCTCCTCGGGTATCTCGGTCCGGGCGGCGGAGCAGGCGCGCTGCACGCCCCGTACGACGCTGTGGTAGCCGGTGCAGCGGCACAGGTTGCCGGTGAGCCACTCGCGGATCTCGGGCTCGGTGGGCGCCTCGCGGTCCGCGGTGTTCTCGACGAGTTCGCCGAGGGCCATCACCATGCCGGGGGTGCAGAACCCGCACTGGGTCCCGTGCTCCTGGCGCAGGGCTTCCTGGAGGCCGTTGAGTTCGCCGCCGCGCGTGGTGACGCCCTCGATGGTGGTCACCCGGGAACCGGTGGCGGACGCGGTGAGGATCAGGCAGCTCTTGACCGACCGTCCGTCGAGCTGGACGACGCAGGTGCCGCACTGGCCGGTGTCGCAGCCGACCTTGGTTCCGGTCAGCCCGAGGCCGTCGCGGAGCCGTTCCACGAGCAGTTCGTTCGGCTCGGCCGAGAACTGCTCGGGTCTTCCGTTCACGTTCAGTGAGAGATCCATGCCAGCGCCTGCGCTTCCGTGAGCGGCCGGTTGAAAAGGGGCCCGCCGGGCTGCTGGAGAATTCCTCCGGAGTGCAGCGAGCCGGTGTCGACGGGCGCGAATCCCAAATCCGCGATGATTCCCGCGACGATTTCCTTCGCCTTCTCGTCGTCGCCCGCCGTGAAATGGGCCAGGCGTTCGCCCTCAAACGTGCCGGCGACGGCGAGTGTCTCGAAATGCATGGTGTTCAGGGATTTCACGACCCGGGCTCCGGGATACCACTCGGCGACCAGTTCGCTGGATGCGCGCCCGCCCAGGTCGGCGGGGGTGCCGCCGCCGCCGAACGCGTTCGTGGCGTCCACCAGCACCTTGTCCTGTACGGCGGCGGACGGGAGGAGTCCTTGGATGCTCGCGTACGGCACCATCAGCACCAGCAGTTCGGCCTGGTCGGCGACCTCTGCGGGGTGCGCCGCCGAGGCCGCCGGGCCCAGTTCGGCCAGTAACGGGCCGATGGACCGGGGGCCGCGGGCGTTGGCCAGTAAGACCTCGTGCCCGGCCGCCACCAGGATCCGCGCGAGGGTGGAACCGATCCGCCCGGTGCCGATGATGCCTGTGCGCATTGCCGCTCCTACTCGGTCGGTCGCTCAGTCGGTCGGTCGCTCAGTCGGTCAGCGGTCGGGCGCTCAGTCCATGCCGATCCATACCGACTTGGTCTGCGTGTAGCTCTCCAGGGATTCCGGTCCGCACTCGCGCCCGTATCCGGAGGCCTTGTAGCCGCCGTACGGCACGGAGGGGTCGTACTGGTTGTAGCAATTCACCCAGACCGTGCCGGCCTTGATCTGGGAGGCCACCCGGTGGGCGCGCCGCAGGTCCTTGGTGTGGACGCCCGCGGCGAGCCCGTACGCGCTGTCGTTGGCGATCCGGATCGCGTCTTCCTCGGTGTCGAAGGGGATGATCGACAGGACCGGGCCGAAGATCTCCTCCTGCGCGATCCGCATGCTGTTGTCGACGCCGGTGAAGATCGTCGGCAGGAAGTACAGGCCCTGGCTGGAGGCCCCCTCCGGGGTCCAGCCGGTGCCGCCGGTGCGCAGGACCGCGCCTTCCTTCTCGCCGACTTCGATGTACGAGCTGACCTTCTCGAACTGGCCGCGGTGGGCCAGCGGCCCGAACAGGGTCTCCGGGTCGCGCGGGTCGCCGGGCTTGAGGGCCGCGGCCCGGCTCACCAGGCGTTCGACCAGTTCGTCGTGGATGGGGCGCTGGAGCAGCAGGCGCGAGCCGGCGGTGCAGATCTCGCCCTTGTTGTAGTAGATGCCGAAGAAGGCGAGCTCCTCGGCGGCGTCCAGGTCTGCGTCGGCGAAGACGATGTTGGCGGACTTGCCGCCGAGCTCCATCGTCACCTTCTTCAGGGTGCCGGCCGACTTGCGGATGATCGTCTGACCGACCGCGGTGGAGCCGGTGAAGGCGATCTTGTCGATGTCGGGGTGGCCGGTGAGGGTCTCGCCGAGCTCCACGCCCGGACCGGTGATCACGTTCAGCACGCCGTCCGGGATCTCCGCCTCCTGGAAGAGCTCGGCGATCTTCAGCGCGGTGAGCGGGGTGGCCGGGGAGGGCTTGTGGACGACCGTGTTGCCCGCCGCCAGCGCCGGTGCGATCTTCGTCATCGACAGCAGCAGCGGGAAGTTGAACGGGGTGATGGCGCAGACCACGCCCAGCGGCTCGCGCAGGGTGTACGCGAGCTGCCCGCCGGCCGGGGCCCGTGAGGAGCCGTCGACCCGGGTCACGGCGCCGGCGTAGTAGTGCATGAGCTGGGCGGCCATGGGGGCGTCGACCGTGCTGGAGAAGGCGAACGGCTTGCCCATGTCCACCGTCTCCAGCAGGGCGATCTCCTCCAGGTCGCGCTCGATGAGCTCGCCGACCCGGTTCAGCCGCAGCGCGCGTTCCTGGGCCGACAGTCTGCTCCAGGGACCTTCCTCGTACGCCTGGCGGGCGGCGGCCACGGCCGCGTCCGCGTCCGCGGCGGCGGCCTGGGCCACCGGTACGATCTCCTGTCCGTCCACGGGACTGATGTCCGGCTCGGTACGGCCGTCCTGGGCCGAGACCCATGTGCCGCCGATGAACAGCTTCCCGGGGTTGGCCAAGGGCTGGTCGCTGAGCGCGCGCTTGGTCATGGCTGCCTTCCGGTGTCGGATGCGGGGGCGTTCTCTATCCCTTGGCGAGCTGCTCCAGGAACGTCTCGGCAAGGGCCTTGGAGGAGTACGGGTTCTGGCCGGTGGTGAGCTTGCGGTCCACGACCACGTGCGAGTCCCAGATCTTCTCGGCCTTCTCGTAGCGCGCGCCGAGCCGGGTGAGCTCGGCCTCCAGGATCAGCGGGAGGCGGCCGGCCATATTGGTGACCATCTCCTCGCTGTGCGAGAAGGCCGTCATCCGGTAGCCCTCGAACGGCCAGCGGCCTTCGCCGTCGCGCAGCGCGAGCAGCGAGGTGTGGCCGTGGCAGACGGTGGCGAGCGGCTTGTCCTGGGCGAGGGCCCAGCGCAGGATCTGGGCGAGCTCGTCGGAGTGGGGCAGGTCTCCGATCGCGCCGTGGCCGCCGCTGACGTAGATGCCGTCGTACTCGGCCATGTCCTTCTCCCCGAGGGACTCCAGGGCGAGGGGGTTCTTGAGCTGGGGGGTGCTCTCGACGACTCTCACGTACTCGGCGGCATTGGCCGCGTCCTCGTTGGGCGAACCCTCGGGGCGGACCCACTGGAGGAACTGGGGGTCGATGCTGGTCTGGTCGACCGTGGGGGCCTGGCCCCCGATCGTCGCCACGTCCACGGTGTGGCCTGCGGCCTTGAAGAGGGTGTAGGGAACGACGAATTCCTCGGCCCAAAAACCCGAGGGGTGTTGTTCCCCGTCCAACAGGTGGAGCGTTGCCTTGGCCGTCATGACGACGAGAATCTTCATGACTGTTCTCCTTGTTCTGGAATCGCTGCCGATTCAACACGCCCCCCGCAGGGGGCGTAAGGGGGGGAGCGTCAGGCGCGCGATACTTCGTGAGGTGCGTCCAACGCGGAGATGATGGTGCGGAATTCGCCGACCAGGGGGTGGTCGGGATGGGCTTCGGCGAATATGCGTTCGCCGCACAGGGCGGCCATTTCCGGCACATAGGGAAGGATTCCGGCCAGGGGGGCGCCGTACACCTCCTCGGCACGCCGGCGGATCCGCTCCCCGTCGATGCCCTCGGGGGCCATGCTCATGACCAGAGCCCGCCGGCAGGCCAGCCGCCCGGCGAGGGCGATGGTCTCCTCGACCCCGGAGAGGTCGATCCGGTCGGCGCGAGCCATGATCATGAGTACGTCGGCGCTCGCCATGGCGGTCACCGACTCGTTGTTCAGCCCGGCGTGGGTGTCGAGCAGCAGCACGTCGAGGGCGTAGCGATCGACCAGCCGGTCGAAGCCCTCCGGCAGCAGCCCCACGTCGTAACCGCTGGTCATGAGCTCACGCAGGGCCGCCGTCCCGGTCCGTGCCGGTACGACGTACAGCCCGGGCACGCCGACCTGCTGGGCCGTGGACTCGATCTCGCAGCGCCCGAGCAGGTAGTCGGCCAGGGAGGGACCCGGGCCGAGCCGGAAGAGCAGGTCCAGGGTGGGCGACTGGATGTCCGTGTCGACCACCCCCACCCGGCGCCCCTCGCCCGCGATGAGCAGGGCGAGGTTCGCCAGTACCGAGGACTTGCCGGTGCCCCCGCGGTGCGAGTGCACCACGATGGTCCGGGCCATCAGGCCACCGCCGCACGGCCCGCTGCCGTGGTCCGGTCCGCGTGCGGCCCCCGCGCCGCACGTGGCCGGTGCAGGGCCAGCATGGTGACATCGTCGTGCTGTTCGGCCGTTCCGGTGTGCTCCCGTACCGCGGTGTCCATGAGGTCGACCACCTCCCTGCCGCTCCCCGGGGGGCCGGCGAGCAGCTCCAGCATCCGCTCGTCGCCGAGGAAGCTGCCGTTGGGACAGCGGGCCTCCGGCACTCCGTCGGTGAACGCGAACAGGGTGTCGCCGGGATTCAGCTGGGCGTAGCCGAGCGTGTACACACAGTCCGGCAGCACCCCGACGGCGGGTCCGGTGACCTCCAGGGCGAGCGGCTCGCCGCCGTCGGCGCGCAGCAGCAGCGGCGCGTTGTGGCCCCCGTTGATGTACACGAGGCTGCCGGTCACGGGGTCGAGCACGCCGAAGAACAGGGTGGCGAAGTAGCCCTGTCTCAGGTGGTTGCGGGTCAGGTAGCCGTTGGTGGCGGTGACCGCGTTGAGCAGCGGTGTCGCGCCGACCACCGGGATCCGCCGGCTGCCGCCCGCGCGCCCGGCGGCCACCAGGTGCTGGAGTCCGCTGTTCTCCGCGGTGTGCCGCAGCAGCGAGCGGATCAGCGCCATGAACAGCGCGGCGCCGACCCCCTTGTCGCAGACGTCGGCGACGACGAAGGCGAGGCGGCGACCGCGGGAGATCTCGAAGACGTCGTAGAAGTCCCCGGCGACCTGCCGGGCGGGCCGGAAGCGGACGTCGATCTCCCAGCCTTCGGGGACCGGCAGCGATTCGGGCAGGAAGCCGGCCTGGATCTCCCGGCCGATCTCCAACTCCTTCTCGTAGCCCATGAGTTCGGCGCGGGCATCGGCTTCGCGCAGAGTGCGGCCGAGTCCGGCGCGCTCCGAGCAGCTGTGCAGCCGGGCCCCTACGAGGGCGGGCAGGAAGGGCGGTACGAGGTAGTCGTGGCCGAGCCGGACGTGCTCCTCCAGGGCCGCGAACTCCGTCACCGTCCAGACGACCACGATGGGGGCCCCGGCCCAGCGGCGCAGCCGCCGTACCGCGAGGCGCACCGACTCGCCGTCGGCCTCGGCCGGGGCGAGCAGGACGTCGGCGACGGGCAGCTCGTCGAGCGGGCCGCCCCTCAGTTCCGCCAGGGTGCGGGCCACGATCTCCGCGTCCATCGAGCGCAGCGCGTCGAGCAGTTCGAGCGGAGGCGGCGGGTACTCGTCGAGGATGATCACGGTCGTGGAGGGCATGGGTCCGTCCCCTCAGCGTTCACAGTCAGCGTGCTGATGTTGCGGCCGTCCCTGCGTACGTAGCTGAATTCGTCCACGCTGGTCAGCGCCAGGTGGATGCCGAGTCCGCCGATCCTGCGCCGCTCGGGGGGAACCCCCGGGGCGGGGGGCAGGCAGCCCTCGACGGGGTCGAAAGCCGGCGCGGAGTCCGCTATGGAGATCTGCACCCGGCCGGGACCGGAGCGGCCCCGGACGGTGATCCGCCCGCCGCCGCCCCGGTACCCGTGCATCACGATGTTCGTGGCCAGTTCGTCCACGGCCAGCCGGATCCGGTACGCGGGCCCCTTGCCCAGGCCCGCCCGGCCGGCCAGCCGCAGGACGAACGAGGCGATGTCGCCCAGTGCCCCCAGCGTGGCGGGCACCTCCAGTTCGGCGGGCGTCCTCGCCAGTTCGACCATGTCACTCATGCGATTCACTCATCGGAGAGCACGATGCTGCGGTCCAGCCCGGCCGTCCGGATGGTCCGGGACACGGGCTCGATCGCACCGACCACCTTGATGGTCACGTGGTTCGCGACCTTCTGCTGGGCGAAGACCAGGGAGCGCAGTCCGGCACTGGCCATGTAGCCGACACCGGCCATCCTGATCTCGACCGTGCCGGTGCCGTGCCCGGCGGCCTTCTCGATGGTCTGGTGGAAGTCCGGCGCGGTCTTGGCGTCCAGCTCGCCCGTCAGCTCGATCACGGTGGTGTCGCCCTCGATGCTCAGGGACACGGAAAGCGGCATGTCAGGTCTCCTTCGGCCGTACGGTTGGAGCGTTCGGTGGGATCAGGGAGCGGGCGCGGCTAGAGCTCGGGATCGGGCGTCCGCCCGACCAGGATCACGACCGAGCGCGGACCGATCAGGTACTTCCCGGCGTTCTCCAGCTCGGGCTCGCCGCCCGGGGTGCGGATGTCGTGCGGGGCCTCGGCCCCCGTGTCCGCGAACAGGTGCCAGCTGCGCCCGTGCGGCAGCGCGGGCAGCTCCAGGTCGTGCGCCTCCCAGTGCGAGTTCATGGCCACGTACACCACGTCGTCGTCCCCGGTGCCACAGCGGGCCACCGCCAGCAGCCGGCTCTCCGCCGACCAGTCCGGCTGCCAGGCCCGCTCGCCGTGCCAGCTGATGTCCGGCAGGCCGAGGCTCTCGCGGACCTGGCCGGTGGGGTGGGAGGTGGAGCGCAGTTCGCGGTGGTGCCCGCGGAAGGCGATCATCTCCCGGGTGAACCGCAGCAGTTCGGCGTTCTCGTCGACCTGGTCCCAGTCGAACCAGGACAGCTCGTTGTCCTGGCAGTACGTGTTGTTGTTGCCCTGCTGGGTGCGGGCGACCTCGTCGCCCGACAGGAGCATCGGGATGCCCTGGCTGGTCATGAGGATGGCGATCGCGTTCTTCATCTGGCGCGTGCGCAGTCGGGTGACCTCGGGGTCGTCGGTCGGTCCCTCGGCCCCGCAGTTCCAGCTGGCGTTGTCGTTGCCGCCGTCGTTGTTGCCCTCGCCGTTCGCCTCGTTGTGCTTGTCGTTGTACGAGACGAGGTCGGCCAGGGTGAAACCGTCGTGAGCGGTGAGGAAGTTGACCGAGGCGGAGGTGCCGCGGCTGGAGTACAGGTCGGGCGAGCCGGCGATCCGGGTGGCCAGCTCCCCGGTCACCCCGGGGTCGCCCTTGAGGAAGCTGCGCACGGTGTCGCGGTACTTCCCGTTCCACTCGGCCCAGCGCCCGTACGCCGGGAAGTTGCCGACCTCGTAGAGGCCGCCCGCGTCCCAGGCCTCGGCGATGAGCTTGGTGTGCCGCAGGACGGGGTCGTAGGCGAGCAGCTCCAGCAGCGGCGGGTTGGGCAGCGGGGTGCCGTCCAGGGCCCGGCCGAGGATGGCCGCGAGGTCGAAGCGGAAGCCGTCGATGTGGTAGTCGGCGACCCAGTGGCGCAGGCAGTCGAGCACGAAGTTGCGCACGACGGGGTGGTTGCAGTTGACCGTGTTGCCCGTGCCGCTGAAGTTGAAGTAGTACCCCTCCGGCGTGAGCATGTAGTACGTGGCGTTGTCGAGCCCCTTGAAGGAGATCGTCGGTCCCTGCTCGTTGCCCTCGGCGGTGTGGTTGAAGACGACGTCGAGGATGACCTCGATGCCGGCCGCGTGCAGGTCCTTGATCAGGGTGCGGAACTCGTCGCCCTGCATCCCGTAGCGTCCGGTGGCCGCGTAGCCGGCCTTCGGCGCGAAGAACGAGACGGTGTTGTAGCCCCAGTAGTCGAAGAGGTGCTCGCCCGTCTCCGGGTTGGAGCGCATGTTGTCGCTCTCGTCGAACTCGAACACCGGGAGCAGCTCGATGCAGTTGACCCCGAGCTCCTTCAGGTACGGGATCTTCTCGCGCAGCCCCGCGAACGTGCCGGGGGCGGTGACCTGCGAGGAGGGGTGCCGGGTGAAGCCGCGCACGTGGGTCTCGTACACGACGAGGTCCTCGGCGGGGAGCCGCAGCGGTGTGTCGTCCCCCCAGTCGAAGTCCTGGAGGCAGACCCGCGAGCGGTACTGGTAGCCGCGGCTGCGGTCCGGCTCCACGCCCCACACGTCGCGGCCGGAGATCAGCCGGGCGTAGGGGTCGGAGAGGACCTGGCGGGCGTCGAAGCGGTGCCCGGAGACCGGGTCGTAGGGGCCGTCGGCCCGGTACCCGTACTCGATGTTCTCGTGGTCGAGACCGAAGACCGTCATGGCGAAGACGCTGCCGGTGCGGAACTCCTCGGGGAATTCCAGCTCGGCCATCGGCTCGGGCTCTCCGCGCTTGAAGATGACCAGGGTCATGGAGGTCGCCTGGTCGGAGAAGACGGAGAAACTGACCCCGCCGGGGACCACGTTGGCCCCGAAGGGGAACGGCTTGCCGGCGCGGACGCGGTACCCGCCCACTTCGTGGGTCGGGTACGCGTCGACGCGCAGCACCTGCTCGGACTGGGCCTCGGTCATCGCGCGGCCTTGGCCTTGGCGCTCGCCGCGACGGCCTCGCCGGTCTCGAAGAAGTCGAGGAAGCCGGTGGCCGACATGACGAACCGGACTTCCTCGCTCACCCCGTACAGGGTGACGGCGACACCGGCGTGCTGGGCCTCGCGGTAGACGACGAGCAGGGTGCGCAGGCCCGCGCTGGACACGTACGTGACGGCCGTGAGGTCGATCCGCAACGGCCGGCCCTCGCGGACCAGCGGCAGCAGGGTCTGCAGCAGCTGTCCGGAGGTCTCACTGTTGATCTCGCCGGTGGCGACGAGGACGGTACCGCCCTTGTTACGGCGTTCCTTGACGTTCAGAGACATTGCTTTCCCCTCTAGTCGGGGCGCCCCCCGTTGAGCGCTTATGAAGTCACCGGGCGCAGCCGGACCTTGACCTTGACCCGCCCCTGGACGTCCGGCAGCCGGACGGTCAGGCCGTCGGCGTCGAAGTCCCGGTACGGCTTCTCGTCGATCTCGACGGACGCGATCTGCACGGAGCCGGCGGGCAGCAGGTCGGGAGAGACGCGCAGCACGCGGTCGGGCAGGTTGGTCGGGTCGGGCTTGAAGTGGAAGTCCATTTCCCGCTTGTTGATCAGCAGGTTGTTGTAGACGGCGGACAGGTAGCAGAGCTCCGCCGAGTGGTACATGGACATCGAGTGGCTGCCCTTGAGCCGCTCCGTGCCGAGCAGGTACGGCGTACCGCTGGCGAGCACGTTGAAGTAGACGGCTCCCTCGTCGTGGTCGAGGAAGAACGTGTTGTAGAAGGCCTCCGCCTGCCGGGCCTCGCGCAGGAAGGCGTCGCCGCCGACCGTGCCGTTCAGGATGAGGTAGGCGAGGATCGCCTGCTCCTGCTGCCACCAGGCCTTGCGGTCGTGCCAGGCGAAACGATACGTCTCCTGGCCGTCCTTGCTGACGGACTTGACCCGCTCGACGACGTCGTACCAGCCGCCGCGCTGCACGTCGCTGCCGGCCGCCGGCATGATCTCGCCGATCTTCCTGGCGAGGTCCTCGTACGCCGGCTTGGCCTTCAGCGAGTTCATCCGCATCAGGTTCCAGGCGATCTTCAGGTTGTGCCCGACGACCGCGCGGTTCTGCTGCCAGCTGTGCGCGGTGTCGTGCGACCAGTCGCGGAAGAAGCGCTCCTGGACGAAGGGGCTGTTCTTGTAGTCCGGGAACTTGTCCGCGATGGTGTCGAAGGTGTACTCCAGGAAGTCGGCGTACTTCTGGTCGCCGGTCGCCAGGTACAGGTTGATCAGGTACGCGGGCGCGTGGTCGCCGACCGAGTTCCAGTTCTTGCGCTCGGCGTTCTCGCCGAGGGACTCGTGGTCCGCGCTGAACAGGATCGGGTCGATGTGCGAGTAGTAGCCGCCCTGCTCCGGGTCGAAGAAGAACTTGTCGAACAGCCGGATGGTGGCGTCCGCGTCGTTCTTGATCCGTATGTCACCGGTGACCCGGTAGGTCTGGATCGGGCCGGCCAGCGCGTAGATCTGCTCGTACATCGGGATCGCGTCGTAGTCGTCGGAGAATTCCGAGGTGAACAGCTTGCGCTCGCTGTCCCCGTCGACGCTGATGCCGTGGTACCAGAAGACCACGTCCTCCTCGCTGTCCACGACCCGCATGTGCTTGCGCAGGTACTCGGTGCCGCGCTCGGCGACCTCCAGGTACTCGTCCTTGCCGGTCAGCAGGTAGGCCGAGGCCATGCCGTAGACCAGGCGGGAGATCGTGTCGGTCTCCTGGACGTGGCTGGCGGTCTTGTCACCGCCGAGCCGGACCTCGGTGCGGTACTCGGTGAAGTCCACCGGCCCGTCGCCGAACTGCGCCCGCTTGTAGAAGTCGGCCAGCGACTCGATCTGCTTGACCCACCAGCTGGGCTCCTCGAACCGGTAGTCCTCGGCGCCGCGGCCCAGGAACACCAGGCGCTTGGCGTCGAAACGCCCGCCGCGCTCCGGGTAGTGGACGCCGTAGACGAAGAGGAACCGGCCCGGGGAGAGCATCTCGTCGATGTGCCCGGAGGCGTCGATGTACGGCTCGTCCAGGTTGCGGACCAGCTCGGCACTCGGGTCCCCGGCCAGGGAGACGTCGAACTCGCGCCCGTCCGAGGTCTTCAGCCGCAGCACGCGGGACTCGGAGTCGAAGCGGCCGACGTAGCCCGCGATGGTGTCGGAGAAGGAGAAGCTCACGGCGTCCGCCATGTCATGCACCGTCCTTGTCGTGTGAGCGGTCGTCCTCGAATCCCTGGCTGACCTCGACGATCACCCCGTCGGGATCGCGGACCCACACGGTCCGCCAGCCGCAGATGAAGTCGTCGAAGTCCAGCGGCCCCAGGGTCACTTCGGCCGCGTCACCCAGCTCGGCCAGGAACGCGTCCACGCTGTCGGTCTGGAAGGCCAGGTGGCGCATCCGGCCCGGGGCCTGCGGCCCGTCGTCCTGCGCCGGCCGGGCCGCAGGGGCGGCGGCCGCGAAGAGCTCCAGGTACGCGTCCCCCTTGCGCAGGAACACGATCCGCGCCTCCCCGAGGTCGACCACCCGGGCCCGGGTGAAGCCGAAGTACCGGGTGTAGAACTCCTCGGTCGTCTTCTGGTCCGTGCAGTTCAGGCCCACGTGCGACCAGACCGTCACGCGTTCCCCGGCGCCGGGCATCAGGCGCTCCCCCGGCCCCGCCCCGCCGCGATCAGCTCGATGATCCGGCGGGCGAAGAGGTGGTGGTGGGCGCCGGTGCGGCCGGTGACCAGGTCACCGTCGACCACCACGTCCTCGTTGACGTACTCGGCGCCCATGTTCCGGACGTCGCCGATGAGGTTGTTGTGGCAGACCACCTTGCGGCCCTGGATCTTGTCCGGGATCGAGGCGGCCAGCCACATGCCGTGGCAGATGATCCCCTTGAGGACCGTCGGCTCCTCGAAGGCCCGGCGCAGCAGCTCCGTGGCCGGAGCCAGCACGTCCACGTCCTCGGTGTAGCGCAGCCGGTCGGCCACCATGCCCGAGGGCACGATGATCGCCGCGTACCGGCGCAGCTCCTCGTCGCTCAGCCCCTCCAGGGACTTGTCGGCGGTGAACGGCGCCCGGTACTCGTGCCCGGAGAAGGTGATGGAGTCGTTGCCCCACAGCCGGGTCAGGAAGTCGACCTCGGCGCCCTCCTCGGCGAACCGGTGCTGGTAGTAGAAGATCTCCGGCTCGTAGAAGTCGCTCTCGACCAGGACCGCGATCCGGGTCCCGCTCAGCGCACCCTCGCGCAGTACGGCGTCAGGCACGGGAGGTCCCCCTCAGGAAGTCGGCCGCGCGCTCGGCGATCATCGCGATGGCGGTGTGGCAGTTGCCCGACGGGACGGCGGGCATCACGCTGGCGTCGACGACGCGCAGGTTACGTACGCCGTGCACCCGCAGCTCGGGGTCGACGACGGCGAGGTCGTCGATGCCCATGCGGCAGGAGCCGGCCTGGTGGTGGTAGCTCTCCGACTTCTGCTTCGCGAAGGTCCGCAGGTCCTCGTCGGAGACGTAGCCGGGACCGGGCTGGAGCTCCTGCTTGTACCAGGGCGAGAAGGCCGAGGTCGCGAAGATCTCCCGGGCCAGCTTGATGCCCTGCACCATCCGCTCCAGGTCCCATCGGTCGCCCAGGTAGTTCGGGTTGATCAGCGGGTGGGCCAGCGGATCGGCGCTCGCGAGCCGGATCCAGCCGCGCGAGGCGGGGCGTACGACACCGGGAAGGATGCTCACCGTGTTCGGGTGGTCCTTGCCGACGATCACGTCGAACGGCACGTGGACGAAGGCGATCTGCAGGTCGGGCGCGGGAAGACCGGGCCGGGACGAGAGGAACAGAGCGCTCTCCGACAGGTTCTGCGCCGGGGGCGGGAGTTCCTGGGTGACCTCGGCCATCAGCCCCGTCAGGACGTGGTTGTGGAAGTTCTCGCCGACCCCGGGCAGCGCCGCGACCGTCCCGATGCCGTGCTCGCGCAGCTGCTCGGGGCTGCCGATGCCGGAGAGCAGCAGCAGCTTGGGGGACTCGATCGCCCCGGCGGCCACGATCACCTCGCGGCGGGCCCGTACGGAGTGCGTACCGGGTGCGGCGGCCGCACTGTGGCTGTCGCGGACGGTCCTGCCGGGGATCTCTGCGGGCGGTGCGAGCTGCGTGTACTCGACGCCCGTGCAGGTGTCGCCGTCGAAGAGCAGCCGGGTGCTCTGGGCGCTGGTGCGCAGCGTCAGGTTGGAGCGGTCCAGCGCCGGCTCCAGGTAGGCGGCGAGGGTGCCCTGGCGGCGCCCTTCGGCCACGTCGATGTGGTGCCAGCCGGTGCCGAAGAGCCCGCGCCGGGGCCCGTCGGTGTTGAAGTCGGCGATCTCCTGGTGGCCGAGCTCGACGGCCGCGTCGATGAAGGCGCGGGAGACCGGATTGGGGCCGTGCTGCCCGGCGTTGGTGATGCGCTGCGGGCCGCGGGTGCCGGTGGTGGGCGCGGTGGCGTCCTCCTGGCCCTCCAGGAGGGCGAAGTACGGCAGGACGTCCTCGTACCCCCAGCCGGCGGCGCCCTGGTAGGCCCAGTTGTCGAAGTCCGAGGCGTGGCCCCGTATGTGCATCATGATGTAGAGGTTGCTGCTGCCGCCGGGGGCCTTGCCGCGCGGTTCGTACGTACGGCGGCCGTCGAGCCCGGGCTGCGGGACGCTGGTGTAGCCCCAGTCGACGGGCCCGCCGAGCAGCTTGTACCAGGAGGACGGGTCGTCCACCTCGGGCGGGATCCGGTTGCCGCCCGCCTCCAGGACCAGGACGGAGACGTCCGGGTCCTCGGAGAGCCGGTTCGCGAGGACGCTGCCCGCGGTGCCGGATCCCACGATGACGTAGTCGTACTCTTCTCTCTCGGCGATCGCCACGAGTCGGCCCCCTCAGCCCTGGTTCAGCACCTGGAAGGGGACGGTGTCGTGGTAGTTCGCCATGTAGGCGATCTTTCCGTCCACGATCCGGAAGAAGTTCATGACCTCGGCCTCGATCGCCTCGCCGGAGGCGCCGACGGCGCTGAGGTGGGAGACGGCCGCGGCCTTCTCCCCGTCGACGAGGAAGTGCACGGGCTTGTTCTGGAAGACGCGGTACATCGTCCCCATGCCCTTCATCATCGAGCGCAGGAGCTCCAGGCCCTCGATGTGTCCGGCGAGCTGCTCGTCCATGACCTGGTCGTCGGCGAACAGGTCGCACCAGCGGTCCCAGTCGCCCGCGTTGGCGTACTCGTAGTACTTCTCAAGGATCTGTCGTGCGTCCACAGCGCTCATCGCGCTCCTCCCCCTATCGGTCCCGGCGGGTTCCGTCGGGCGCGAACGGCGCCCAGAACTGGCTGAAGGCGGTCGCCGAGTCCCCGAAGAGCCCGTCGCGGCCCTCGATGATCCGGCCGTCCCGCCACCGCATGAAGTGGAAGACGGGGTAGTCCATGCGCTCGTACGGGGACTGGCTCGCCGGGTCCGCGCCGTCGCGCACGGCGACGTTGCGGCAGACGTCGGCGCTGCAGTCCTCGCCGACGAGGACCGCCTGGATGTCCATCCGGAAGGTGCCGCCGGTGAGCTTGTGGGTCTGCCCCATCAGCTCCAGGAAGGCGTCCAGGCTCTCGTACCAGCCGGCCAGCGGGTGGCTGCCCGGCACCAGCCAGCGCAGGTCCTCGGAGTAGTACTCCAGGATGCGGGCCCGGTCGCCGGAGCCGAGGGCCGCGTACGCCGCCTCGACCCGCTCCCGTGTCACTTCGGTCATCGTCGCTTCTCCTTCGCCTGAGCCTGCGCCCGCGCTCAGAGCGAGCCGGAACCGGGCATCGGGGCCAGGTCGTTGACGGTGTACTGCTTGATCAGCGGTCCGTCGGGACCGGCCACGACCGTCCAGGTCTGGTCGGCGTCGAAGCCGAGCCACTCGCTGCGGGCGGTCGGCGGGTCCCAGATCTTGGCCTGCCAGTTGACCAGGACCCGGACGATGGCCCGGTCGCCCTCGATGACGGGCTCCACCTTCGTGACGGTGTGGACCTCGTCGAAGAAGCGGTTCGTGACCGCCTCGTACCAGCGGCCGAAGCCCTGGTGTCCGAGGAAGGTGTCCTCGGGGACCTTGAACTCCAGGTCCCCCGTGATGAGGGGGAGCACCTGGTCCAGCGGAAGGTGCTGGTCCAGGGCCACGTACCAGTTCTCCGCGAAGGTGCGGATCGCGTCCTCGGTCAGCCGCTCGGCGGGCATGCGGTCTCCTCCTGTCCGTGGTGGTTGCTGTGCGGTGGGTGGCGGCGGTGCGGTGCGGTGCGGCGGTGCGGTGCGGCGGTGCGTCAGATCTGTACGTCGACGAGGAACGGTCCGGGGTGGTCGAGCATCCGGGCCACGGCGGCGACCGCCTCGTCCGGCTTCTCCACCCGCATCCCCTCGGCGCCGAGCGCCCGCGCCAGCCCGGCGAAGTCGATCTCGGGGTGGGAGAGGTCGAAGGAGCCCGGGAACCCGTGCTCCGGGATGTCCCGCTCCCGCCAGTACTGGGCGATGTTGTCGTCCAGCAGCCGGTACTTGCGGTTGTTGCAGACCACGAACTTGGCGTCGATGCCGTGCCGGACCGCGGTCCACAGCGCCTGGTACGTGTACATCGACCCGCCGTCGCCCGCGAAGCCGACGACCAGGCGGTCCGGACGGGCCAGCTTGGCGCCGACCGCCCCCGGGAAGCCCACCCCGAGCGATCCGCCCCGGGTGAGGTGGTAGTCGCCGGGGCGCTCCGCCGGCAGGTACCGGGTGACCAGCGGCGAGGTGGTCAGCGCCTCGTCGAAGACGATCAGGTCCCCGCCGGTGCGCTCGGCCAGGGTCCGCAGGAAGACGGCCATCGGCGTGCCGTCCTGCTCGGTGTCCCCGCCCCTGGCGGACAGCGCCCGCTCGCGGGTGCGGGCGTCGAGCCGGGCGGCCGCGGCCGCCCGCCGCTGCGGGCTCAGCCGGCGCTCCAGTACGCCCGCCAGCGCGTGCAGGGCCTGTTTCGGGTCGGCGGCCAGGCCCAGGTCCACCGGGTGGTTCTTGGCGATCTCGTACGCGTTCAGGTCGATGTGGACGACCTTGGCGCCGGCCCGGAAGGGGTTCTCCAGCTCGGGGAACACCTCCGGGAAGACATAGGTGCCGACGATCAGCACCCCGTCCGCGCCGGCCACGAGCTCCTTGCTGTGCGGGCCGAACATGTGGCCGCTCTGGCCGCGGCGCAGCGGGTGGGAGGCCGCGATGTTCACCTCGGAGGAGTCGACCTCGTACACGTCGGCGCCCAGCAGCTCGGCGACGGCGGCGAGTTCGCGCTGGGCCCCGGAGAGCGAGACCCCGTCCCCGACGAGGATCACTGGCCGCTCCGCGGAGGCGAGCAGCTCGGCCGCCCGCCCCACCGAGGCCGGCGAGGGCGCCACGTCCGTGAGCGGCACCGCGGCGGGCAGGACGGGCTCGGAGTTCAGCTCGTCCAGCACGTCCATCGGCAGCGCCACGAAGACCGGGCCGCGCGGCGGGGTCAGGGCGATCTTGACCGCCCGCCGGATGGTGCGCAGTACGGAGTGCCGGTCGGTGACCCGGGTCGCGTACTTCGTCACCGGCTTCGCCATCGCCACCAGGTCGGAGGCCATCTGCGCGTCCATGGCGTCGTAGCGGACCCCGGCGTCGCCGGCGACCACGACGAGCGGGGTGTGGCCGCGCAGCGACTGGTAGAGCATCCCGATGCCGTTGCCCAGCCCCACCCCGGAGTGCAGCTGGAGCAGGGCCGCGCCGCCGGTGGCCCGGGCGTAGCCGTCGGCGATCCCGGCGGCCACGGTCTCCTGGAGGGCGAGGACGTAGTGGAAGTCCTCCGCCGCGTCCACCGCGTCGAGGAACCCCTGTTCCACCGTCCCCGGATTTCCGAACATCACATTCAGGCCGTCGGCCTTGAACTGCTCGATCAGCCTTTCCCGTCCGGGAGTGGCTTCCATGATTCCCCCTACCACCCGTAACGGGTGAGACCGTCCTCCAGGACTTCCACGATCTTCTGCCCCGTCAGATATGAATCAGGGGTGGAACGGCCGGTCACGAACGGGTAGTCGACGATCACCGAAAGCGGGTGGCCGAAATTCCCGTGATAGGCGCCGCGCGGCCCGGTGGCATCGCGCAGGATGTACTCCAGCGGGTACGGCGGCGGGCCCATGTTGAAGTCGGTACCGAGGAATCCGGTGCCGTCCTTGTAGTCGTACTCCTTGCAGTGGCCGGTCACGTGCTTGCCCCAGATGATGCTCTTGCGGTCGCCCCAGTCGCGGGCGAAGGCCAGGCAGGCCACGCCGTAGCACTCGGCGGCCACGACCTTGCCGGCGTTCTTGAAGGCCAGGATCAGCGCGTGGACGCGCTCGTTGTTGGCGAGGTCGACGATGGGGCCGCTGCCGCCGACGATGAGGAGCGCGTCGTAGCCGGCGATGTCGGCCTCAAGCTTCTCCAGATCGCGGTGGTACTGCTCCAGCTTGCGCAGGTAGCCCTCGTCGCTCGTGTACGGGCGCTCGGGTGCCCACGCCTCGATGTCGAGCGGCGTGTCCAGCCGGCTCGACTGCTCGAACTCCCGCCCCAGCCGGGCGTTCTCCTCGGTGGTGACCGAGCGTCCCAGTGGAGGGTCGATGAAGTTCGCGTCGAGGCTCGGCGGAAGAGCGTGCGGACGCTTTCCGGTCGGCGTGGCGAATACGACTTCGTAGCCCCGCTCGTCGAACTTCGAAACGGGGCCTATCAGTTCTTCGGCCCAGTAACCGTGTTCGGAGACAATGACCAGAATCTTTCTGCTCACGGATTCCTCCAGGCGCCGCCTGTTGTCGTTGGCCTGACCCACACTGCTTGTGCCCGAGGGCTGCGTCAAAGCGCCCGTATGCGACTTCATGAGGTGGGAGGGCAGGTCGCAGGGGCACCTCAGGTAGTCGCTTCCGGACGTCATGAAGTAGCCGCAGGACTTCATGACCTCGGCCGAATCACTGAACCATTACGGGGGCACCGCCCTATGGTCTGGACGCGCCGTGAATCAAGGGTGCGCGAAGGATCGAGGAGAGGGACGGGGACGATGACGACGGACCTGTTGTGCACACACATCGATCAGATACGTCCGGTGGAACCAGGCACCGAGGGCTGCGAGGAGTGCCTCGCCCTCGGCGACAGCTGGGTGCACCTGAGGATGTGCCTCAGCTGCGGGCACGTCGGATGCTGCGACTCCTCCAAGAACCGCCACGCCACCAAGCACTACCGCACCAGCGAGCACCCCATCGCCGCCTCGCACGAGCCCGGCGAGGCGTGGGCCTGGTGCTACGCCGACAAGCTGATGCTGGACGCGGCGTGAGCGCGGCCCCGGAGAGCGCCACCGCCCCCGCCACGGCGGCCGCGGCCGAGCGCGCCGAGAGCAGGAAGCCCGTCATCCTGGCCGTGGACGACGATCCGCAGGTGCTGCGGGCCGTCCGCCGCGACCTGCGCAGCGCGTACGGCGACCGCTACCGGGTGCTCGGCGCCTCCTCCGCCGCCGACGCCCTCAAGATCCTGGACTCCCTCGACGAGCGCGGCCACGACCCGGCGCTGTTCCTCGTGGACCAGCGGATGCCCGACGTGACCGGCGTCGAGTTCCTCCTGGAGGCCGTCAGCCGCTTCCCGGACGCCCGCCGCGTGCTGCTCACGGCGTACGCGGAGACGGACGCGGCGATCACCGCCATCAACCGGGTGCGGCTCGATTACTACCTGCTCAAGCCGTGGGACCCGCCGCACGAGCGGCTCTTCCCGGTCCTGGACGACCTGCTCTCCGACTGGCTGGCCACCTACCGCCCCGCGTACGACGGCATCATCGTCGCCGGGCACCTCGTCTCCCCCGGCACGCACGCCGTCCGGGACTTCTTCACCCGCAACGGCCAGCCGTTCCGCTTCCTGAACGTGGAGCGGGATCCCGAGGCGCTGACCCTGATCGCCGCCCAGCCCGACGCGGCGCTGCCCCTCGTACGGTTCCCGGACGGGGCGGTGCTCTCCGCGCCCTCCGACACCGAACTCGCCCAGCGCCTCGGGCTGGCCACCACCGCCTCGCGCCCGCACTACGAGTGCGTCATCGTCGGCGCGGGCCCCGCGGGCCTGGCGGCCGGGGTCTACTCGGCCTCGGAGGGCCTCTCGACGCTGATGCTGGACTCCCGCGCCCCGGGCGGCCAGGCCGGCACCTCCAGCCTGATCGAGAACTACCTGGGCTTCCCCTCGGGCCTCTCCGGCGGCGACCTGACACGCCGGGCCACCATCCAGGCCTCCCGCTTCGGCGCCGAGATCCTGCACCCGGTGGAGGTGGTCTCGCTGACCCGGGACGACCCGGCGAAGATCCTGACCCTGGCCGACGGTACGGAGATCAGCGCCGAGACGGTGCTGCTGGCCACCGGGGTCTCGTACAACCGTCTGGAGGCCCCCGGCGCCGACCGCTTCGAGGGTGCGGGGCTCTACTACGGCGCGGCGACGACGGAGAGCTCGGCGTGCATCTCGCAGCACGTGTTCATCGTGGGCGGTGCGAACTCGGCCGGCCAGGCGGCGGTGCACTTCGCCAAGTACGCGGCCAAGGTGACCATCCTGGTCCGCGCCGAATCCCTGGACGCGAGCATGTCCCGCTACCTGATCGACGAGATCGACCGCACCCCGAACGTCGAGGTCAAGGTCCGTACGACGGTGGTCCGGCTGGACGGCGACGAGCACTTGGAGCAGCTGACCCTCCACGACTCGACCACGGGCGCGGACACGCAGGTCCCGGCCCGGTTCATGTTCACCTTCATCGGCGCCCGCCCGCACACGGACTGGCTGTCGGGCGTGGTCGAGCGCGACGAGTACGGCTTCGTGCTCACCGGGTCCGACCTGATCGCGAACGGCGGGGAGCTCCCGGCGGAGTGGAGCCTGGAGCGCGCCCCGTACCCGCTGGAGACGAGCGTCCCCGGCGTCTTCGCGGCCGGTGACGTCCGGGCCCACTCGGTCAAGCGCGTGGCCTCGGGCGTGGGCGAGGGGGCGATGGCGGTCTCGCTGATCCACCGGTACCGCTCGATGGGCTGAGAGCGAACACGAATCGCTTGCGATCAAGCGAGTGTCGGATGCAACGTTAATTACATGATTACATCCGAGCAGAGCGAGCAGCTTCGCACGTGGTTCGCGGACCGCCTTCCGGTGGACGTGTACGAGTCCCTGGTCGACGTGGCGGTCGACCGCGAGGAGATCACGGTCGTCGGCACCATCCCGGCGACCGAGTCCGTCAAGGAGTTCCGCGAGCGCACCCGGGAACAGCGCATCGAGGTCGCCCGGGAGGCGGAGGAGCTCTACCGCCGCAAGGTCGCCTGGGCCGTCCAGTCCGGCGACGACCGCGTCCTGTTCACGCACCTGGCGGTCCCGGTGATGACGCGCCTGCGCCAGCCGGAGCGCAAGGTCCTCGACACCCTGGTGGCGGGCGGCGTCGCCCGCAGCCGGGCCGACGCCCTCGCCTGGTGCGTCCGCCTCGTCGGCCGCAACACGGACGAGTGGCTGACCGAGCTCCGCGACTCGCTGGCCAAGGTCCAGCAGGTCCGCGCGGCCGGCCCCGACGTGGCGGAGGCCTCCGAGGCCGCGGACTCCAAGAAGTCTGAGTCGGAATGACGAAAGTCCTCCCCACCGGGGCATGATCACGCAAGTCTGACAGCGAGCCGACCGGCACCCGATCACAGGGAGAGGCACGCCCCATGACCACCACCGTCGAATACATCCGCTACCGGATCGCATTGGACGACCAGCAGGCCTTCGAGGACTCGTACCGGCAGGCCGCGGAGGCCCTGGCCGCGTCACCCGAGTGCATCGACTACGAGCTGGCCCGCTGCGAGGAGGAGAACGACCGGGAGCGCTACATCCTCCGCATCCGCTGGACGTCGGTCGACGCCCACCTCAACGGATTCCGCAAGGGGGAGCACTTCCCGGCGTTCTTCAGCGCGATCCGCCCGTACGTGAAGGCCATCGAGGAGATGCAGCACTACCGCGTCACCGACGTGGCCGGCCCCGGAAAGGCCGCGCCCCAGTCATGAGCACCACACCCGGCACCACTCCCACCATCTACGAGTGGATGGGCGGGGCGGAGGCGATGAACCGCCTCACCGACGCCTTCTACGCGCACGCCCTGCAGGACGAGATCCTGGCCCCGGTCTTCGCGGGCATGGACTCGGAGCACCCCCAGCACGTCGCCGTCTGGCTGTCGGAGGTCTTCGGCGGCCCGGCGGAGTACACGGCCCACCACGGCGGCCACCAGCACATGGCCACCAAGCACCTGGGCCGCGGCATCACCGAGAAGCAGCGCCGCCGCTGGGTGGACCTGCTGATGGACACGGCGGACGAGGTCGGCCTCCCGGCGGACCCCGAATTCCGCGCGGTGTTCGCGTACTACATCGAGTGGGGCACCCGCATGGCCCTGATCTACTCGGGCCCCGAACCCCCACCGGTGGACGCGGCCAAGATCCCGGTCTGGTCCTGGGGCCAAACACCCCCGTGGATCCCGAAGAGCTAGTCCCCTGTGGGGGGGCGGGGGCGAGGTCCCCGCCCCCCACGGCCATGTCCGTCCCGCTGCGGCTCAGCGTCCGGACGGCTCGTGCACGGTCCCCTCGGGCGGCCCGCCCGGAGCCTCGGCGAGCAGCACGGTCAACTCGCCGTCGGCGCCGTCGGCGCCCTCGCGCCAGAACTCGACGGCCTGCTCCAGGATCTCCTGCAAAGTCTCCCAGTCCCCCGGCCGGACCTGCGCGTACGACCGCCAGGACGTCACCGCCACCAACCGCCCCGGGGCCCGCGGCAACCACGACAGGTCGATCAGCGCATCGGCCAACGCGTCCCAGTTCCCGCCGAACCAGGACGGCACCCGGAGCGCCGCCCCCCACCGCCGCATCAGCTCGGTCTTGCTGCGTACGCCGGCCAGGTCCACCCGGAGCGTCGTCCAGCCCGCTTCCTCGGCGGCGGCCAGCGCCGGCCCGAGCGGCCGCGGATCCAGGGTCATCGCAGGACCGCCTTGAAGGTGTCGTAGTGGTCGTCCGTGTAGTAGAACTCCCCACCCTCACCGGTCACGATCCGCCGCGCCCCGCGGTCGCGCTCCCCCGGCGTCTTCACCGTGAACTCGTGGTAGTACCCGCTCTTCTGCTTCGGCAGGGCCTTCTCGAAGTTCCCGAACACGGTCCCGTCCTGCCGGTACGGATACGGCCCGCCCTTGTCGATGAGCACGAGCAGGTCCCGCGCCTGCGACGGCAGCGCGTCCGCCCGTACGGTCGCCATCCCCTTGGCCCAAGCGGGCGGCCCGGAAACAGCGGAACCCGGTACGGAAGCCGACGCCGAGGCGGCGGCGGACGGCGCGGCCTTCTCCCCACCACACCCCGCCACGCCGACCAGCGCAGCGCACAGGAACACCGCCCCCACGACCAGACGCAGCAACGACCGGGGCACGTCCCTGAAGATCATGCACCGATCGTGCCAAATATCCGATTCGCTCGCGAATCGCGCGGTGACGGTAACCGCGGCGGCGACAGCCTCAGAGCGCGGACATCTTGGTGTAGGGACTCAGGATTCTCTTCTGGACCGATCCGAAGTCGACCAGGACAGCGATCCCCTCCTCGATACCGACGACACGGCCGAGGCCGTGCTCATCGTGAGAGACCCGGTCGCCGACGCTGAACTGCCGGAGCGGCGGTTCCACGGGGGCCTTGAACGGGCTGGACGGCAAATGGCGGCGAGGTACTGCTGACTTTGTCATTGAGACCAGTATGCGCCCCACAGCCCCCCGCAGAGGCCGCCGTTCGGATCTCAATTGCGGCACCATCCACCCGGGGGCCCGCCCCGGGGCCCGCGCCGGGCCCGGGCAGGGCGGCGGCGCGGGGGTGCCGCACACGATCCGCAAAAGAACCCGAGGACTCAGTCGTCCGGGTCGGCCCGCTCCAGCGCCGGCCGCAGTCCCGGCTCCGACTCGGTGAGCAGGTAGTCCGCCACCGCCGTGTCGGTGACCAGGCTGGTCACCAGCCCGGACCGCAGCACCGCCCCGATCGCGGAGGCCTTGCGCAGCCCGCCCGCGATGGCCACGACCTCGGGGATCCGCCGCAGCCGGTCCGCCTCGACGGTGATGCACCGCTCGCCCAGGTCCCGCCCGACGCGCCGCCCCTCGGAGTCGAACAGGTGGGCGGACATTTCGGCCGCGACACCGAGCGAGGCGTAGTGCGCCCGCTCCTCGTCGGTGAGCATGTCGTGGACGGTCGAGATGCCCGGCTCCCACGACCCGATCGAGACCGCGGCGACCGTCACCTTGTCGAAGTACTCGAAGGCCCGGGCGATCCCCGTCTGGCTGCGCAGCGCGGCCGCGGTCGCCGGATCGGGGAGCAGCATCGGCGCGTAGATCGGGTGCGCGTCGCCGCCCGAGACCTGGGCGGCCCGCCGTACAGCCTCCACGGACCCGCGCTCGGCCGTACCGGCGTCGTACACGCCCGTCAGCTGCACCACAGTGCACGGCGGCAGCCGGTGCAGGGAGGCGGCCATGTGGATGGTCGAGCGCCCCCACGCCAGGCCCAGTACGTCGCCCTCGTTGACGAGCTCGCCGAGCAGGTCGGCGGCGACCGCGCCCAGGTTCTCCGGATCCGGCGCGTCCTCGGTCGCGTCGGCCGGGGATTCGACCACCACCGCGTGCCGGAGCCCGTACCGGGCCCGCAGCGCGTCGGACCGCTCCGCGTCGAGCTCGGCCGGCACCCGGATCTCGATCCGTACGAGGTCGCGCTCAAGGGCGGTCTCCAGGACCCGGGCCACCTTGAAGCGGCTCACGCCGAACTCCTCGGCGATCTGGATCTTGGACTTGCCCTCCAGGTAGAAGCGGCGGGCCATGGCCGCCGCCTGCACCAGCTCCGCGGGTCCCATCCGCAGGGCTGACCGTCCCGCCGACATTGCAGACACCGCGTTCTCCTCACTGCTGTTCACACTCTCGACTCGCCGTTCATCCTGTCAGATCCGGCGGCCGTTGATCAGCCTGGACAGCTCCCGTTCACCGAGCTGTTCACCAACTCTCGTTTCAGTGGTCGCAAGCCCAGGGCGCCGCGGCGATCGCGACGTCCGCCTGCTCCCGCAGCGTACGTACGGCCGCGGCCGGGTCGACGGCCCCGTAGACCGCGCTCCCCGCGACGAACACGTCGGCGCCGGCCTCCGCGCACCGCTCGATCGTCGTGGCCGAGACCCCGCCGTCGACCTGGAGCCACAGCTCGAGGCCGTGCTTGGCGATGAGCTCCCGGGTACGGCGGATCTTGGGGAGCATGATGTCGAGAAAGGGCTGGCCGCCGAAGCCGGGCTCGACCGTCATGATCAGCAGCATGTCCAGCTCGGGGAGGATGTCCTCGTACTGCTCGATCGGCGTGGCGGGCTTGAGCGCCATGGACGCCCGCGCCCCCTTGGCCCGGATCTCCCGTGCGAGGCGCACGGGCGCGGCGGCGGCCTCGGCGTGGAAGGTGACCGATCCGGCGCCGGCCTCGACGTACTGCGGGGCCCAGCGGTCCGGGTCCTCGATCATGAGATGCAGGTCCAGCGGGATGTCCGTGGCACGGCTCAGGGACTCCACGACGGGCACGCCGAGGGTGAGGTTCGGGACGAAATGGTTGTCCATGACATCGACATGCAGCCAGTCGGCCCCCTCGACGGCCTTCGCCTCCTCGGCGAGTCGGGCGAAGTCGGCGGACAGGATGCTGGGATAAATCTGAGCGGCCATGCCCCCAAGCCTGCCATGCCGTGGCACAGTTCCGGCCACGACCCCGGAAGTCGGGGCCTGCGTAGCCAGACTTAAGTGATCATGGAGAACAGTTAACGCACCCTTCGAGATCGGGGGGGGGCGTCAACCGTTCCATCCCGCGCTCTGGAAGTACGCCTGCGCGCGGGCCACGGCCCGCACCCTCTCGTCCTCCGGCAGCGGCGGGGTCGACCAGGTGTGGTGGACCGGGGTCCCGGACTCGTCCCGGACCGTGCTGAGGCCTTCCCCGGGCTGCGTGGGCGCCGACCCGACCCCCAGCGCGTCGTAGATCCGGCTGGAGTGGCCGACGGCGTGGTCCCGCCCGGGCTCGTCGATCCGCGGGGCCTCCAGCTCGGCGGGATCGGCCGCGGTCGCCGCCGAGGCCTTACCCGGCGGGCGGGAGGAAGCAGGGCGATGTCACCTTGACGGAGGCGACGCCCTCGCCCTTGGCGCGGTCCATGACGCCGGTCACGGCGTCCATCCAGAAGTCGTCGGGCTCCGTACGCATGTAGACCGTCGGAAAGGGGCTGGCCCAGTCGACCTCGCCCGAGGTGTTGTACTTGTAGCCCTGCTTCAGCCAGGCGTCCCGTGCCTGCCGCACGAGGTTCTGGGCCTCGGACCCCGGAACGCCGGTCAGTTTGTAGACGAGGGTGACCTGCACGCGGTCGTCTGGGCCGTGGTCGTCCCTGGCGATGCAGGCGCCGACGGGCGCGTTGCCCATGCGCTCCAGCGTCGGCTGGGGGGACATGCCGTCCACCGCCTGGTGAATGATTTCTTCTGCCCGGTCGATCGCCTGTTGCTCGTTCATCGTGACCTGCTTCGGTGCCTTGCCGCCGGTTTTCTGTCCGTCCCCCTGCGCCCCGCACGCGGTCACCATGATCGTCATGGCCAGCAGTGCGGCAGCCGGGACTGCTTTGCGTAGCTTCACGGTCGTCCTCCGGTAACGATCTTCGCCAGGCTGCCGAGGGGCTTTTCGTCCCAGTACTGGGAGTGCGCGGGCATCACGTCCCAGTTCGCGCCCGGAGGCTTCCCGGCGGGGACGTCGAAGACCACGCCGCCGAAGTCGTCGGACGTCGGGTCCGTCCCGTGGACGATCGTGTGGTCGTCGAAAAGATCCCAGTACGACTTCGGGCCGAGCGGGGCCCGGGCCGGGGGCGGGGCGACGTTGATGAGGTCGTTCTGGGCCGTGGCCGCGAAGACGTGGTCGGAGGTCCGACTCGCGCGGGACGCACCGTGCGTCTCCCCGAACTCCCCGGCCCCGCCCCCTACCCCGTGCGGCGGATCAGTGCCAGGTACATCGCGTCCGTCCCGTGCAGGTGCGGCCACAGCTGTACGTCCGGGCCGTCGCCCAGGGCCGGGACGCCCCCCATGTACGGCCTGGCGTCGATCAGTTCGGCGTCCACCGGCGAGGCGCCCGCGCCGCGGCCGCGCAGGACGTCCTCCACGACGACCCGGGTCTCGGCCAGGTGCGGCGAACAGGTCGCGTAGCCCACGATGCCACCCACCCGGACCGCCGACAGCGCCTCGCGCAGCAGCGCGCGCTGGAGCGGGGCGAAGCCCTCCAGGTCCTCCGGGCGTCGCCGCCACCTGGCCTCCGGGCGGCGGCGCAGCGCGCCCAGCCCGGTGCAGGGGACGTCCATCAGGACCCGGTCGAAGGAGCCAGGCCGCCACGGCGGGCGGGTGCCGTCCGCCGCGATGACCTGGTACGGACCGGGATTGCCGGCCAGGGAACGCTCCACGAGCCGCGCCCGGTGCGGCTGCTTCTCGGAGGCCAGCAGGAACGCCCCGCGCTGCGCCGCCAGCGCGCCCAGCAGGGCCGCCTTGCCACCGGGTCCCGCGCAGCCGTCCAGCCAGCGCTCGTCGCGCCCCTCGACCGGCGCGGCCGCGAGGGCCATCGCCACCAGCTGGCTGCCCTCGTCCTGGACGCCCGCACGCCCGTCGCGGACCGCCTCCAGCGCGCCCGGTTCGCCGCCCTCGGCCATGCGCACGGCATACGGCGACCAGCGCCCCGGCAGCGCCGAGTCCTCGCCGACCGCCGCCAGCAGCTCCTCGGACGTGGACCGCCCGGGCCGCGCCACCAAGGTGACCTCGGGCCGCTCGTTGTCGGCTTCGAGGAGGTCCTCGATACCGGCCCGGCCGCCGCCGAGGGCGTCCCACAGGGCGCTGACGACCCACCTCGGGTGCGAGTGGTACACCGCGAGGTGCTCCTCGGCGTCCTCCTCGTACGGCGGGGCCACCCGCTCCAGCCAGCCGTCCAGGTCGTGCGCGGCGATCTTGCGCAGCACGGCGTTCACGAACTTGGCGCGCCCGTCCCCGAGCACCACCCGGGCCAGCTCCACGCTGGCCGACACCGCCGCGTGCGTCGGGATCCGGGTCCCCAGCAGCTGGTGGGCGCCGAGCGAGAGCACGTCCAGCACCGGCGGGTCCACCTCGCGCAGCGGCCGGTCGATGCAGGCCTTGATGACCGCGTCGTACGTGCCCTGGCGGCGCAGCGTCCCGTAGACGAGCTCGGTGGCCAGCGCCGCGTCCCGCGCCTCGAAGCCCTCCGTCTGGCGGGCCTTGCGCAGCAGCGGGGGCAGGACGAGGTTCGCGTACGCGTCGCGCTCGCCCACCGCCCGCAGGGCCTCGAAGGCCAGCAGCCGGACGGGGTCCTTCTTGGGGCGGCGGTACGGCTTGGCCTGCCGCTGGCCTGCGGCGCTGCGCGGGGGACGGGACTGATCGCTCACGTGAAAGGTGCTCCGGGTTTACGGGGTCTACGAGGTGGCGCCGACGTACGGGGTGCCGCCGGCGGCGGCGGGCCGGTGTCCGACGGGGACACCGGTACGGATCAGCCTACGTCCGCGGCGCCGAGGCGCTCGCCGGCAGCGATCCGCACCCCGCGGGCCCAGTCGGCGCCGCGCATCGGCTTCTTGCCCTGGGGCTGCACCCAGAGCAGCTCCACGGCGTGCGAGCCGGTGCCGACGTACACGTTGTTCTTGCCCGGGGAGAGCTCTCCGGGCGCCAGGTCCGTGCGGTCGGTGACCAGGCCGACGGAGATCAGCTTGAGCCGCTCCCCGCGGAAGACGGTCCACGCGCCGGGCGCGGGCGTGCAGCCGCGCACCAGGCGGTCGGCGCGCATCGCCGGGGCGTTCCAGTCGATGCGGGCGTCCTCGACGGTGATCTTGGGTGCGAGCGAGATGCCGTCGGCGGGCTGCCCGACGGCGCGCAGGGTGCCGTCCTCGATGCCGTCCATGGTGGCGGCCAGCAGGCCGGAGCCGGCGAAGGCGAGGCGGGTGAGCAGGTCGCCGCTGGTGTCGGTGGGGCGGATCTCCTCGGTCAGGTGCCCGTAGACGGGCCCGGAGTCCAGGCCCTCCTCGATGAGGAAGGTGGAGGCGCCGGTGACCTGGTCCCCCGCCATGATCGAGTGCTGTACGGGCGCGGCCCCGCGCCACGCGGGCAGCAGCGAGAAGTGCAGGTTGACCCAGCCGTGCCGGGGGATCTCGATGGCGCTCTTGGGGATCAGCGCCCCGTACGCGACGACCGGGCAGCAGTCCGGGCCGATCTCGCGCAGCCGGGCCTGGAACTCCGGGTCGCGGGGCCGGGCGGGCTTGAGGATCTCGATGCCGGCCTCTTCGGCGCGCTCGGCGACCGGGCTGGCGACGAGCCGGCGGCCGCGGCCGGCCGGTGCGTCGGGCCGGGTGACGACGGCGGCGACCTCGTGCCGCCCGGAGGCGATGAGGGCGTCCAGGGCGGGCACGGCGACCTCGGGGGTGCCTGCGAAGACGAGCTTCACTGGGGTCCTACCTCGCTATCTCGGCTGTCAGCAGCACACCAGTCTATGTTCCCGGCGCCGTTGGGGGCGCCCGGCCCGTGGGCGGGCACCTCAGGGGCCCGCCCCAGGGCCCGCCCCAGGGGTCCCGGACGGCCCGTCAGGGGGCGTACGCACACACGCGCGCCTCTCGCATATGCCGACACGCCCCCGGTGCGTGACTTCAGTGCCGTTTGGCGCGTTGGTCAAGAGAGATTGACCGAAACCGGGCCGCGCGATGAGATCGGTGTCTGCGGCCCGATCCGCTCTTCAGCACCGGTTCGAGAGGCTTCTTCATGGCCGACCACGCCACCCACGACGCCCAAGCACGGGCCAGCCTGCATCTCCTGGTGCGGGACATCGAGCGGGTTCGCCGGCAGGTGGATGCTCTGCGTACGCTCACCGCCCAGCTCGGCAATGTGTACCGCCCGCGCCGCTCCGGTCCCTCCACGGGCTTCGTCGTCTATGGCAGGGCCCCCGCGCCCACCGTCCGCCTCGCGCAGGAGCTGCGGGACAGCGTCGAGACGCTGGTGACCGCAGCGGTGGACTTCGACCGCTCGCTCGGCTTCTCGTGGGACGCGGTGGGTTCCGCGCTCGGCGTCACCAAGCAGGCCGTGCACCGGCGGTACGGGGCCCGGCGGGCCCAGACCGCGGAGTCCGCGGAGCAGCCGGCCGAGGGCACGACCACGCGGACCCTCGGGCCGCTGCCCACGGTCCCGGCGGCCCGCTCGGTGCCGCCGCAGCCGCTGCGCGAGGAGTCCCAGGCCGCGGCCCCGTCCCGCTCCGCGGCCGCCTTCCCGGGCCCCCGCAACGGCTGATCCGCCGCCGGGCGTCGGGACGCCGACCTCCGACGGCCGGCCCGCCGACCACCGCCCCCGGCGGGACACCCCGTCCCGGCGGGGGCGTCCGGCTGCACCGGGCCGGGGCAGCCGCCCCCTGACGGCCCCGGCGCCGGGGGCGGCGGCCCTGCGGGGCATGTCCCCTACCGCCCTTCCACCGTTGCCCCGGGACGGTGCCCCGGGCCCCCGTACGGGCGCTCCGCGCCCGTCGCCTCGAAACGCCGGCGGGGCTGACTCCAGCACCCCTCAGCCGATGTCCGGCGGGTCGATCCGCACGCGGACCGACTCCGCCGCCGGGACTCCGCGGGCCAGCCGGGCCGCCTGGGCCGACTTCAGGGCGGCCGCCAGCGCCGCCCCGCTGCCGGGCGGGACGCGGACCAGGGCCCGATCCCCCGGCGAGGGTTCCCCGCGCCGCCCCGGCACCGGCACCGGGCCCAGCACCTCCGCGTCCGGCGGCAGCCCCGCTCCGGCCAGGAAGGCCTCCACCGCCTCGCCCCGACCGGCCACGGCCGCCATCCGGGACACCGGCGGGAACCCGAGCTGGGCCCGCTCCGCGAGCTCCCGTACGGCATGGCCCACCGGGTCCCACCGCACGAGGGCCTGGACCGGCCGCAGCGTCGGCTCCGCGACCACGACGACCTGCCCCTCCCCGCGGACCAGCGAGGCGGCCGCGATCCACCGGCGCAGCGCGTCCTCCCCGGCCCGCAGGTCGGGCCGGGTCAGCATCGCCCAGCCGTCCAGCAGCAGCGCCGCCGCGTACCCGGCGCCGGCCGCGACCGGCTCGGCTCCCGGGGTGCACACCACCAGCGCGGGCCGGTCCGGCACCTCGTCCAGGATGTGGTCGCGCCCCGAAGTCCGTACGGGCACGGCCGGGAAGGCCCGCCCGAGCTCCTCGGCCGTCCGCCGGGCGCCCACCACCTGGGCGCGCAGCCGGAACGACCCGCACTCCTCGCAGTGCCAGGCGCTCTCCTGCCGTCCGCACCAGCCGCAGTGCAGCTCCCGCGCGTCGGGGGCCTCCAGCGGCCCCGCGCAGACCTTGCAGCGGGCGGGGGCGCGGCAGCGCTCGCACGCCAGCCGCGGCGCATAGCCGCGCCGGGGCACCTGTACGAGCACGGGCCCGGACTTCAGTCCCTCCCGTACGGTCTCCCAGGCCAGGCTCGGCAGCCGGGCGGCGCGGGCCGCCTCGTCCCGGGCCAGGAGTTCGTCGCCCACGGTCCGGATCCGGGGCGCGCAGGCCCGTACCGTCTCGCGGTCGGCGGCGAGCGGCCGCGCCCAGCCCGTTTCGACCAGCTGGGCGGCCTCCACGGTGCAGCTGGTGCTCCCGGCCAGGAATCCGCAGCCGTCGCCGACGGCGCGCAGCTCCAGGACCTCCCGTACGTGCGGGAACGGCGCGTGGTCGTCGCTGTGGCTGGAGTCGCCGTCGTCCCAGACGGCGACCAGCCCGAGGTCCCGTACGGGCGCGAACATCGCGGCCCGGGTGCCGATGACGGCCCGCACCGAGCCCCGGTGCACGGCGAGCCACTGGCGGTAGCGCTTCTCGGGACCGGACTCGGCGGTCAGCAGCGCGTGCCGCCCCTCGCCGAGCAGGGCGGTCAGCGCCGCGTCGACCCGGGCCGCGGTGCGCCCGTCGGGCAGGACGGCGAGGGCGCCGCGGCCGGAGGCGAGCGTGGCGGCCATGGCCCGGGCCAGCTCGTCGGCCCAGCCGGGGCCGGGCAGGGCGGTCCATACGGCGCGCGGCGCACCGCCCGTGGCCAGCGCCCGCAGGAAGGCGGGGCCGGAGCCGTACCGCGCCCAGCCGCCCGGTTCGGGCGCGGCGGGCGGGGGCAGCGGCTCGGGTGAGGGCTTGGCCTCGGCGCGGGCACTGCGCGCGGGCAGGGCGAGCTGGAGTACGTCGGCCAGGCTGCCGGCGTACCGGTCGGCGACGGCCCGGGCCAGGGCCAGCATGCCGGGGGTGAGCACGACCTCGGGCGAGACGACGTGGGCGAGGGCGGCCAGGACGCCGTTGTAGTCGGATTCGGCGCGGCGCTCGACGATGAACCCGTCGATGAGGCCGCCGCCCTCGCGGCGGCCGCCGTGCACCTGGTGGGAGCCGGCGCCGAAGCGGACCCGGACGCGGACGCCCGGCCGGGCGGCCTCGGAGAGCTCCTCGGGAACGGCGTAGTCCCAGAGCTGATCGAGGTGGAGCACGCCCTTGTTGACCAGGATCCGGGCGACCGGCAGCTCCTTGGCGAGGGCGGCGCCGCGCCAGGTGCGCGGTTTGGCCTTGGGGGCCTTGGCCTTCGCCTCGGCGACCATCTCCCGCATCAGCGCGAGCTGCTCCGGCGGACCGCCGGGACTCTCGTCCCCGCTCCGCTGCCCGGATTCGTTCGTGCTGCTCACACCCGCATTCTTACCAAACCCCACCGACAACGGACGGCCCCGGACCACAGGGGTCCGGGGCCGTCCGTACAGCGGGGCTTGCCCGTTACCGCAGGTCCTGCGTGTTCCTACAGGCCGGCGGCCGCGCGCAGCGCGTCCACGCGGTCGGTGCGCTCCCAGGTGAAGTCCGGCAGCTCGCGGCCGAAGTGGCCGTACGCGGCGGTCTGGGCGTAGATCGGGCGCAGCAGGTCGAGGTCGCGGATGATCGCGGCCGGGCGGAGGTCGAAGACCTGGCCGATCGCGTCCTCGATCTTCTGGACCTCCACCTTGGCGGTGCCGAAGGTCTCGACGAAGAGGCCGACGGGCTCGGCCTTGCCGATGGCGTACGCGACCTGGACCTCGCAGCGCGAGGCGAGGCCGGCGGCGACCACGTTCTTGGCGACCCAGCGCATGGCGTACGCGGCGGAGCGGTCGACCTTGGACGGGTCCTTGCCCGAGAAGGCGCCGCCGCCGTGGCGGGCCATGCCGCCGTAGGTGTCGATGATGATCTTGCGGCCGGTGAGGCCGGCGTCGCCCATCGGGCCGCCGATCTCGAAGCGGCCGGTCGGGTTGACCAGCAGGCGGTAGCCCTCGGTGTCGAGCTTGATGCCGTCCTCGACGAGCTGGGCGAGCACGTGCTCGACGACGAACTCGCGGATGTCCGGGGCGAGCAGCGAGTCCAGGTCGATGTCCGAGGCATGCTGCGAGGACACGACGACGGTGTCGAGGCGGACGGCCTTGTCCCCGTCGTACTCGATGGTGACCTGGGTCTTGCCGTCGGGGCGCAGGTACGGGATGGTCCCGTTCTTGCGGACCTCGGACAGGCGGCGCGAGAGCCGGTGCGCGATGTGGATCGGGAGCGGCATGAGCTCGGGGGTCTCGTCGCACGCGTAGCCGAACATCAGGCCCTGGTCGCCGGCGCCCTGCTTGTCGAGCTCGTCCTCGTCGCCCTCGACCCGCTTCTCGTACGCGGTGTCGACGCCCTGCGCGATGTCCGGGGACTGCGCGCCGATGGACACCGACACGCCGCAGGAGGCGCCGTCGAAGCCCTTCTTCGAGGAGTCGTAGCCGATCTCGAGGATCTTGTCGCGGACGAGCTGCGCGATCGGCGCGTACGCCTTCGTCGTCACCTCACCGGCGATGTGGACGAGACCGGTGGTGATGAGGGTCTCCACGGCCACACGCGAGGTCGGGTCCTCGGTGAGAAGTGCGTCGAGGATCGTGTCGCTGATCTGGTCAGCGATCTTGTCGGGGTGACCCTCGGTGACGGACTCCGAGGTGAACAGGCGACGGGACACAACGCTCCCTGGGGTTGCAGCGGCTGCTGGCTGATCATTTGGCGGAACCACACCGGGGGCTGCGCCCGATCACGTTCCGAGTGTGCAGTTTATCGGTCGCCACCGTTTACCGGACCACCTGTCTCGCCCAATGGGAGCCATGTGACCTGCGGCACTCCATTCTGGCTCATGGAATCGGCTACGAGAAGAGTCGTCGCTCAGGCGCGTCGGGGGGCGAGTCGCGGAGAGACCCGATCCCAAATCGCCTCCGCCAGGGCCTCCTTCGGACCGTAGGGAACCGGGGCCTCCGTCCCATCGGAGGACAGGATGACCGCCTCGTTCTCCTCGGAACCGAAGGTCTTGGCTTCGCCGACCTCGTTCACGACGAGAAGATCACACCCCTTGCGGAGCAGTTTGGCGCGCCCGTTCGCGAGCACGTCGTCCGTTTCGGCGGCGAAACCGACCACGACCTGGCCTTCCCGGGCCCGGTCGGCCGAGATCTCCGCGAGGACGTCGGGGTTGCGCACCAGCTCCACCGGGGCCGGATCCTGCCCGTCCTTCTTCTTGATCTTGCCGCTCGCGTAGGCGGCCGGCCGGAAGTCGGCCACGGCCGCGGCCATCACCACGGCGTCGGCGTCCGCCGCCGCCTTGAGCACGGCCTCACGCAGCTGTACGGCCGTCCCGACCCGTACGACGTCCACCCCGGCCGGGTCGGCCAGGGCGGTGTTGGCCGCGACGAGAGTGACCCGGGCCCCACGGGCGACGGCGGTGCGGGCCAGGGCGTAGCCCTGCTTGCCGGAGGAGCGGTTGCCCAGGAAGCGGACCGGGTCGAGCGGCTCCCGCGTGCCGCCCGCGCTGATCACCACGTGCCGGCCGGCCAGGTCGGGCTCGGCCACCCCGCGCGCCAGGACCCCGCGGCACACCTCGAAGATCTCCTCGGGGTCGGGCAGCCGCCCCTTGCCGGTGTCCTTGCCGGTGAGCCGGCCGACGGCGGGTTCGATGACGACGGCGCCGCGGCGGCGCAGCGTGGCCACGTTCTCCTGGGTGGCGGGGTGCTCCCACATCTCGGTGTGCATGGCGGGGGCGAACACCACCGGGCAGCGCGCGGTGAGCAGCGTATTGGTGAGCAGGTCGTCGGCGAGGCCGTGGGCGGCCTTGGCGAGCATGTCGGCGGTGGCGGGGGCGACGACGACGAGGTCGGCGCTCTGCCCGATGCGGACGTGCGGGACCTCGTGGACGGTCTCCCAGACCTCGGTGCCCGCCGGGTTCCCGGAGAGCGCGGCCCAGGTGGCCTCGCCCACGAAGTTCAGGGACGCCGCCGTGGGGACGACCCGCACCTCGTGCCCGGACTCGGTGAGCCGGCGCAGCAGCTCGCACGCCTTGTACGCGGCGATCCCGCCGCTGACTCCGAGCACGACCTTCGGCTTACCCACCACACACGCCCCTATCGCTGATCGTCGTACGTGTCTATGACACACCACAGGCCCGGCAGATGTTCTGCCGGGCCTGTGGTGAAAGGAATTCTCGGTGCCTTACTGGGCCGGGGCCTCGATGGCCTCGGAGGTCAGCAGACCCGCGTTGATCTCGCGCAGCGCGATCGAAAGCGGCTTCTCGTGGACGTGGGTGTCCACCAGCGGGCCGACGTACTCGAGCAGGCCCTCACCGAGCTGCGAGTAGTACGCGTTGATCTGACGCGCGCGCTTGGCCGCGTAGATCACGAGGCTGTACTTCGAGTCCGTGGCCTCGAGCAGCTCGTCGATCGGCGGGTTGATGATGCCCTCGGGCGCAGTGATGGAAGAGGACACGCTCTACCTTCCGAAGAATGGGTGAATGATCAAGCATTGATCGAAATGAACATCGATCAACGATCAGACAACTTCCATCAAGGCTAGCAGCTCGCGCGCCACGTCCTCGACGGAGGTGTTGACCAGGGTGGTGTCGAACTCGGACTCGGCAGCCAGCTCGACCTTGGCGGTCTCCAGCCTGCGCTGGATGACCTCGGCCGATTCGGTGCCGCGGCCGGTGAGCCGGCGGACCAGCTCGTCCCAGCTCGGCGGCGCGAGGAAGACGAGCTGGGCCTCGGCCATGGACTCGCGGACGAGTCGCGCGCCCTGGAGGTCGATCTCCAGGAGAACGGGCTCGCCGTTCTCCAGTCGTTCCACCACCGCGCCGCGCGGTGTGCCGTAGCGGTTGCCCGCGAATTCGGCCCACTCCAGCAGCTCGCCGTTGGCGATCAGCTTGTCGAACTCGTCGTCGTTGACGAAGAAGTAATGGACTCCGTGTCGCTCACCGGGCCGCGGCTTGCGGGTGGTGGCCGACACCGAGAGCCATACCTCGGGGTGGACCTTGCGCATATGCGCGACGACCGTGCTCTTGCCGACCCCCGAGGGGCCGGAGAGCACGGTCAGCCGCGGACGAACCTCTGCTGCCATAGAGCGATTATCCAGCTTCTCGGGACTGCCTGAGAACGCCGGGAGAACTTCAGGCAACGCGTCAGCCGGCAGGAGTGCCGAACTCACGCTCCAGAGACGCGATCTGGTTGGAACCGAGACCTCGGACACGCCGGGACTCGGAGATGCCGAGGCGCTCCATGATCTGCTTGGCGCGGACCTTGCCCACGCCAGGCAGCGACTCCAGCAGGGCGGAGACCTTCATCTTGCCGATGACGTCGTTCTCCTGGCCCGTCTTGATGACCTCTTGGAGCGAGGCGCCGGAGTGCTTGAGTCGATTCTTCACCTCGGCCCGCTCCCGGCGAGCCGCGGCGGCCTTTTCGAGCGCGGCTGCGCGCTGTTCAGGGGTAAGGGGCGGAAGAGCCACGCCTACGTCACCTCGGATGTCGAACTGTCGGATACGGACCGGCGGGGAGCCCTAGGGCGCCACACCAGGCGAATGCCCGAACAGCGGTGGAACTCGTTCGCTGCTCGTCACTCTGATCGGAGACTAGCGGCCATCACCGCTCCAGTCAGCGAGAACGGACGAAAAGTCCTGGTCAGCCTCCACTGAACCGTACATCACGGACAAACTACCCCGGTTTTGTCCGAGGAAAGACGTTCGATTTTCGTCAGGCCGTACGACGTTCGGTGCGGCCGGACCTCCCGGCGGCGCTCCCGAACGGGCTCAGGCGGAGACCGCGTCGCGGATTTCGTCCGCGAACCGGGTGGCCGAGGCGCGCAGGGCGGCGGCGTCCGGACCGTGCTTCAGCACGCCCCGCGAGACGTTCGGGACCACATTGCGGACGGCCGCGCCGAAGACCGCCGGGAGGTCGGCCGCCGTCGCGCCCTGCGCACCGATGCCGGGGGCCAGCAGCGGACCGTTGATGTCCAGGTCGAAGGAGGACAGGTCGCCGAGCGTGGCGCCGACCACCGCCCCGAAGGAGCCCATCGGGGAAGCACCCGCGTTCTCCGCCGCGAGGTGCCCGAGCATCGTCGCGCCGATCGTGCGGCCGTCCTCGCGCACCGCGCGCTGGACCTCGGCGCCCTCCGGGTTCGAGGTGAGGGCGAGTACGAACAGACCCGTGCCCGAGCGGCGGGCCAGCTCCACCGCCGGCTCCAGCGAGCCGTAGCCCAGGTACGGAGAGACCGTCAGGGCGTCGGAGAACAGCGGGGAGGACGGCGACAGGAAGGTCTCCGCGTACGCGGCCATCGTCGAGCCGATGTCCCCGCGCTTGGCGTCCATCACGACCAGCGTGCCGGCGGCCCGCGCGTCGGCCACGGTCCGCTCCAGCACCGCGATGCCCTTCGAGCCGAAGCGCTCGAAGAACGCCGCCTGCGGCTTGAAGACGGCCACCGAGTCGGCCAGCGCCTCGACGACCGTGCGGGAGAACTTCTCCAGGCCCGCGATGTCGTCGTTCAGGCCCCACGACGAGAGGAGGGCCGCGTGCGGGTCGATGCCCACGCACAGCGGGCCGCGCGCGTCCATCGCCGCGCGCAGGCGGGTGCCGAAGGGGGTCACGGGGGTCTCGGTCACTGCATGGCCTTCCGGGTTTCGGCGCCGACGGCCTCGGCGAGGGTCTCGTACGGGCTGACGGCCAGGCGCGCCGCCAGGCCCTTGTGGATCGCGCGGGCGTAGAACGGGCCCTCGTAGATGAACGCGCTGTACCCCTGGATCAGGGTGGCGCCGGCCAGGATCCGCTGCCAGGCGTCCTCGGCGTTCTCGATGCCCCCGACGCCCACCAGCACCAGGCGGTCGCCCACGCGCGCGTACAGGCGGCGCAGGACCTCCAGGGAGCGCTCCTTGACCGGGGCGCCGGACAGGCCGCCGGTCTCCTTCACCAGGTCCGGGGCGGACTTCAGACCCAGCCCCTCGCGCGCGATGGTGGTGTTGGTCGCGATGATGCCGTCCAGGCCGAGCTCCAGCGCCAGGTCGGCGACCGCGTCCACGTCCGCGTCCGCGAGGTCCGGGGCGATCTTGACGAGCAGCGGGACCCGGCGGTCGGTCACCGTGCGGTCCGCCGCCTCCCGTACGGCCGTCAGGAGCGGGCGCAGGGACTCGGTGGCCTGGAGGTTGCGCAGGCCCGGCGTGTTCGGCGAGGAGACGTTCACGACCAGGTAGTCCGCGTGGCGGGCCAGGCGCTCGGTGGAGGCGACGTAGTCCGCCACCGCCCCCTCCTCCGGCACGACCTTGGTCTTGCCGATGTTGACGCCCACGACGGTGTCGAAGACCGGCACCCGGGCCGCCAGGCGGGCCGCCACGGCCCCCGAGCCCTCGTTGTTGAACCCCATGCGGTTGATCAGCGCGCGGTCCGGCACGAGCCGGAACAGCCGCTTCTTGGGGTTGCCCGGCTGCGCCTGCGCCGTGACCGTGCCGATCTCGATGTGGTCGAAGCCGAGCATCGACATGCCGTCGATGGCGACGGCGTTCTTGTCGAAGCCCGCCGCGAGGCCGAAGGGGCCGTGCATGCGCAGCCCGAGCGCCTCGGTGCGCAGTTCCTTGTACCGCGGGGCCAGGGCCGCGGCGACGAAGGTGCGCAGCACCGGGGTGCGGGCCGCGAGCCGGATCCAGCGGAAGGCCAGGTAGTGGGCCTGCTCCGGGTCCATCCGCTTGAAGACCAGGTTGAAGAAGAGCTTGTACATGTCGAGAAGATCCCTTGTGCGCTCATGACGAGGGGGACACCGATGCGCGTCGCGCATCCGTGTCCCCCTCCTCGTACGGGCTGGCAGGGGGTGTCCGGCGGATCATGGCCGGGCCCGGGGCGCCTGGCGATCCGACCCTGATCCGCCGGACGCCCCCTACTCGCGGGCCGCGGTCAGGTGCTCCGCGTGCTCCTGGAGCGAGCGCACGCCCACGTCGCCGTGGTTGAGCGCGTCGATGCCCTGGACGGCCGCGGCGAGCGCCTGGACCGTGGTCAGGCACGGGACGCCGCGGGCCACGGCCGCCGTGCGGATCTCGTAGCCGTCGAGGCGGCCGCCGGTGCCGTACGGGGTGTTGACGATCAGGTCGACCTGGCCGTCGTGGATGAGCTGGACGATGGTCTTCTCGCCGCCCGGGCCCTCGCCCTCGCTGAGCTTGCGCACGATGGTGGCGTTGATGCCGTTGCGGCGCAGCACCTCGGCGGTGCCGGAGGTGGCCATCAGCTCGAAGCCGTGGGCGACGAGCTCGCGCGCCGGGAAGATCATCGAGCGCTTGTCGCGGTTGGCGACGGAGATGAACGCGCGGCCCTTGGTGGGCAGCGGGCCGTAGGCGCCGGCCTGCGACTTGGCGTACGCCGTGCCGAAGACGGAGTCGATGCCCATGACCTCGCCGGTGGAGCGCATCTCCGGGCCGAGGACGGTGTCGACGCCGCGGCCGTGGATGTCGCGGAAGCGCGACCACGGCATGACGGCCTCCTTGACGGAGATCGGCGCGTCGAGCGGCAGGGTGCCGCCGTCGCCGGTCTTCGGGAGCATGCCCTCTTCGCGCAGTTCGGCGATGGTGGCGCCGAGCGAGATGCGGGCGGCGGCCTTGGCGAGCGGGACCGCGGTCGCCTTCGAGGTGAAGGGGACGGTGCGGGAGGCCCGCGGGTTGGCCTCCAGGACGTAGAGGATGTCACCGGCCATCGCGAACTGGATGTTGATCAGGCCGCGTACGCCGACGCCCTTGGCGATGGCCTCGGTGGAGGCGCGCAGGCGCTTGATGTCGAAGCCGCCGAGGGTGATCGGGGGCAGGGCGCAGGCCGAGTCGCCGGAGTGGATGCCGGCTTCCTCGATGTGCTCCATGACGCCGCCGAGGTAGAGCTCGGTGCCGTCGTACAGGGCGTCGACGTCGATCTCGATGGCGTCGTCGAGGAAGCGGTCGACGAGGACGGGGCGGGTCGGCGAGATCTCGGTGGATTCCGCGATGTACGAGGACAGCCGGTCCTCGTCGTAGACGATCTCCATGCCGCGGCCGCCGAGCACGTACGAGGGGCGTACGAGGACCGGGTAGCCGATCTCGTCGGCGATGGCCTTCGCGCCCGCGAACGTGGTGGCGGTGCCGTGCTTGGGGGCCGGCAGGCCGGCCTCGGCGAGGACCTGGCCGAACGCGCCGCGGTCCTCGGCGGCGTGGATGGCCTCCGGCGGGGTGCCGACGACCGGGACGCCGTTGTCCTTGAGCGCCTGGGCGAGGCCGAGGGGGGTCTGGCCGCCGAGCTGGACGATGACGCCGGCGATGGGGCCGGCCAGCGACTCGGCGTGGACGATCTCCAGCACGTCTTCGAGCGTGAGCGGCTCGAAGTACAGGCGGTCGGAGGTGTCGTAGTCCGTCGAGACGGTCTCCGGGTTGCAGTTGACCATCACGGTCTCGTAGCCGGCGTCGCTGAGGGCGAAGGAGGCGTGGACGCAGGAGTAGTCGAACTCGATGCCCTGGCCGATGCGGTTCGGGCCGGAGCCCAGGATGATCACCGCGGGCTTCTCGCGGGGCGCGACCTCGCTCTCCTCGTCGTACGAGGAGTAGAAGTACGGGGTCTTCGCGGCGAACTCGGCGGCGCAGGTGTCGACCGTCTTGTAGACCGGGCGGACGCCCAGCGCGTGGCGGACCTCGCGGACGACGTCCTCGCGCAGGCCGCGGATCTCGGCGATCTGGGCGTCGGAGAAGCCGTGGCGCTTGGCCTCGGCGAGCAGCTCGGGGTGGAGCTTCTCGGCGGCGGCCAGCTCGTCGGCGATCTCCTTGATCAGGAAGAGCTGGTCGACGAACCAGGGGTCGATCTTCGTGGACTCGAAGACCTCTTCCTGGGTGGCGCCGGCGCGGATGGCCTGCATGACGGTGTTGATGCGGCCGTCGGTGGGGCGGACGGCGGTGGCGAGGAGTTCTTCCTTGTCGCCGACCGGGCCGACGAAGGTGAACTGCGAGCCCTTCTTCTCCAGGGAGCGCAGGGCCTTCTGGAGGGCCTCGGTGAAGTTGCGGCCGATGGCCATGGCCTCGCCCACCGACTTCATGGTGGTGGTGAGGGTGGCGTCGGCGAGCGGGAACTTCTCGAAGGCGAAGCGCGGGGCCTTGACCACGACGTAGTCGAGGGACGGCTCGAAGGAGGCCGGCGTCTTCTCGGTGATGTCGTTGGGTACCTCGTCGAGGGTGTACCCGATGGCCAGCTTGGCGGCGATCTTGGCGATCGGGAAGCCGGTGGCCTTCGACGCGAGCGCCGAGGAGCGCGAGACGCGCGGGTTCATCTCGATGACGATGACGCGGCCGTCGACCGGGTCGATCGCGAACTGGATGTTGCAGCCGCCGGTGTCGACGCCGACCTCGCGGATGATCGCGATGCCGATGTCGCGCAGCCGCTGGTACTCGCGGTCGGTCAGGGTCATGGCCGGGGCGACGGTGATGGAGTCGCCGGTGTGGACGCCCATCGGGTCGAAGTTCTCGATGGAGCAGACGACGACCACGTTGTCCTTGGTGTCGCGCATCAGCTCCAGCTCGTACTCCTTCCAGCCGAGGATGGACTCCTCCAGGAGCACCTCGGTGGTCGGGGAGAGCATGAGGCCCTGGCCGGCGATGCGGCGCAGCTCTTCCTCGTCGTGGGCGAAGCCGGAGCCGGCGCCGCCCATGGTGAAGGAGGGGCGGACGACGACGGGGTAGCCGCCGAGCGTCTCGACGCCCGCCAGGATGTCGTCCATGGAGTGGCAGATGACCGAGCGGGCGGACTCGCCGTAGCCGATCTTGGCCTTCACGGCCTCGACGACGCCCTTGAAGAGGTCGCGGTCCTCGCCCTTGTTGATGGCCTCGACGTTGGCGCCGATGAGCTCGACGCCGTACTTCTCCAGCACACCCTGCTCGTGCATGGAGATGGCGGTGTTGAGCGCGGTCTGGCCGCCGAGGGTCGGGAGCAGCGCGTCGGGGCGCTCCTTCGCGATGATCTTCTCGACGAACTCGGGGGTGATCGGCTCGACGTACGTGGCGTCGGCGATCTCCGGGTCGGTCATGATCGTCGCGGGGTTGGAGTTCACCAGGATGACCCGCAGGCCCTCGGCCTTGAGGATGCGGCAGGCCTGGGTGCCGGAGTAGTCGAACTCGGCGGCCTGTCCGATGACGATCGGGCCGGAGCCGATGACCAGGACGGACTGGATGTCGGTGCGCTTAGGCACGCTCGGCCTCCATCAGAGATACGAAGCGGTCGAAGAGGTACGCGGCGTCGTGCGGGCCGGCGGCCGCTTCGGGGTGGTACTGGACGGAGAAGGCCGGCTGGTCGAGCAGCCGGAGGCCTTCCACGACGTTGTCGTTGAGGCAGACGTGCGAGACCTCGGCGCGGCCGTAGGGGGTCTCGGACACCTTGTCGAGGGGCGCGTCCACGGCGAAGCCGTGGTTGTGCGCGGTGACCTCGACCTTGCCGGTGGTGCGGTCCTGCACCGGCTGGTTGATGCCGCGGTGGCCGTACTTCAGCTTGTACGTGCCGAAGCCCAGCGCGCGGCCCAGGATCTGGTTGCCGAAGCAGATGCCGAAGAGCGGGGTCTTGCGCTCCAGGACGCTCTGCATGACGGCGACGGGGCCGTCGGCGGTGGCCGGGTCGCCCGGGCCGTTGGAGAAGAACACGCCGTCCGGGTCGACCGCGTACACGTCCTCGACGGTGGCGGTGGCGGGCAGCACGTGCACCTCGATGCCGCGCTCGGCCATCCGGTGCGGGGTCATGCCCTTGATGCCGAGGTCCACGGCGGCGACGGTGAACTTCTTCTCACCGATGGCGGGGACGACGTACGTCTCCTTGGTGGCGACCTCGGCGGAGAGGTCGGCGCCCTTCATCTGCGGCGCGGCCTGGACCTTGGCCAGCAGGTCCGCGTCGGCGGCGATGCTCTCGCCGGAGAAGATGCCGACGCGCATGGCGCCGCGCTCGCGCAGGTGGCGGGTCAGCGCGCGGGTGTCGATGCCGCAGATGCCGACGACGCCCTGCTTGACCAGCTCCTCGTCCAGCGAGCGCTGCGAGCGCCAGTTGGACGGGACGCGGGCGGGGTCGCGTACGACGTACCCGGCGACCCAGATGCGGGAGGACTCGGGGTCCTCGTCGTTGACGCCGGTGTTGCCCACGTGCGGGGCGGTCATCACGACGACCTGCCGGTGGTACGACGGGTCGGTGAGGGTCTCCTGGTAGCCGGTCATGCCGGTGGAGAACACGGCCTCGCCGAAGGTCTCCCCCACAGCGCCGTAGGCGCGGCCGCGGAAGATCCGACCGTCCTCCAGGACGAGTACGGCGGGAGCTTTGGCTGCTCCCCTGGTGGAGGTCGTCATCGTTCGGCGCCTTCCGTCGTGATGGATTGGTTCATGAGATTGATGGCTTCGACCCAGGCGGCGTGTTCGGCCGCGCGGTCGGAGCGGAATCCGGAGTCGATCAGCTTGTCGCCGTGCGCCCACGTGACGACGAGGAGACCGCCCTCGGTGAGTACCTTGCCCGCGATTCCCTTGTCGAGGCGGGCGCCGCGCAGCTGCGCGGCCGGTACGTAGAAATCGGTGGCACCCGGACGGACCACGTCGAGGCCCGCGTCGGTGAGCGTGAGCTCGACCCGGCTGCGCACCCCCAGGCCGTGGGCGACGATCCGGTCGAGCCACTGCCCGGCGGTGGTGGACCCGTGGTACCGGCCGGTCAGGGCCATCCGGTGCTCGGGGAGGCCGCCGGGGGCGGCGGGCAGCTCCGGCAGATCGCTCTGCAGGGCGCCGCGCCATTTCCAGCCCTGCCGCATCAGCCAGTACACGAACGCGATGAAGACGAGCAGACCGACCACCCACGCGATGCGTGCGCCCCAGTCCGTCACCTCCGCCGACCGTCGCTCGGCAGCCTCTGCGGCCAGTTGGATTACTGCAGGTGTCACGCCAGATTCCCGTCCACGACCGTTGCCCGGCCCCGCAGGAAGGTGTGAGTGACGCGTCCCGGCAGCTCACGGCCCTCGTAAGGCGTGTTGCGGCTGCGGGAGGCGAAGTGTGCGGGGTCCACGGCACCACGGTACGAGGTATCGACCAAGGTCAGGTTCGCGGGTTCACCTGCCGAGACGGGGCGGCCGTGGTTGTCCAGGCTGCCGATCCGCGCCGGGGCGAAGGACATGCGCTCGGCGACGCCCGCCCAGTCGAGCAGTCCGGTCTCCACCATCGTCTGCTGGACGACGGAGAGCGCGGTCTCCAGGCCGACCATGCCCATGGCGGCGGCGGCCCACTCGCAGTCCTTGTCCTCGTGCGGGTGCGGGGCGTGGTCGGTGGCGACGATGTCGATCGTGCCGTCGGCGAGCGCCTCGCGCAGGGCCATGACGTCGCGCTCGGTGCGCAGCGGCGGGTTGACCTTGTAGACCGCGTTGTACGAGCGGACCAGCTCCTCGGTGAGGAGCAGGTGGTGCGGGGTGACCTCGGCGGTGACGTCGATGCCGCGGGACTTGGCCCAGCGGACGATCTCGACGGAGCCGGCCGTGGAGAGGTGGCAGATGTGCACGCGGGAGCCGACGTGCTCGGCGAGGAGGACGTCGCGGGCGATGATCGACTCCTCGGCGACGGCCGGCCAGCCGCCGAGGCCCAGCTCGGCGGAGACGACGCCCTCGTTCATCTGGGCGCCCTCGGTCAGGCGGGGCTCCTGGGCGTGCTGGGCGACGACGCCGCCGAAGGCCTTCACGTACTCCAGGGCGCGGCGCATGATCACGGCGTCGTCGACGCACTTGCCGTCGTCGGAGAAGACGGTGACGCGGGCGGCGGAGTCGTGCATGGCGCCCAGCTCGGAGAGCTGCTTGCCCTCCAGGCCGACGGTGACGGCGCCGATGGGCTGCACGTCGCAGTAGCCGGACTCCTTGCCGAGGCGCCAGACCTGCTCGACGACGCCGGCGGTGTCGGCGACGGGGAAGGTGTTCGCCATGGCGAAGACGGCGGTGTAGCCGCCGGAGGCGGCGGCGCGGGTGCCGGTCAGGACGGTCTCGGAGTCCTCGCGGCCGGGCTCGCGCAGGTGGGTGTGCAGGTCGACGAGGCCGGGGAGGAGGACCTGGCCCTCGGCCTCGATGACGGTCGCGCCCTCGGCGGACAGGTTCTGTCCGACCTCGGCGATGGTCTCGCCGTCGATCAGGACGTCCTGCGCCTCGCCACCGAGTACCTTCGCCCCACGGATCAGGATCTTGCTCATCTTTACTTGCTCTCCTCGATACGGGGCGTGCTGGTGGTGGTGACGGCCGGCTCGGAGCCTCCGAGCAGCAGGTACAGGACGGCCATCCGGGTGGAGACGCCGTTGGCGACCTGCTCGACGGCCGTGCAGCGGTCGGAGTCGGCGACCTCGGCGGTGATCTCCATGCCCCGGTTCATCGGGCCGGGGTGCATGACGATGGCGTGCTCGGGCATCTTGGCCATGCGGTCGCCGTCGAGCCCGTACCGGCGGGAGTACTCGCGCTCGGTCGGGAAGAAGGCGGCGTTCATGCGTTCGCGCTGCACACGCAGCATCATGACCGCGTCGGACTTCGGCAGCACGTCGTCGAGGCTGTACGAGACCTCGCAGGGCCAGCTCTCGACGCCGATCGGGACCAGGGTGGGCGGGGCCACCACGGTGACCTCGGCGCCGAGCGTGTGCAGCAGCTGCACGTTGGAGCGGGCCACGCGGCTGTGCAGGACGTCGCCGACGATGGTGATGCGGCGGCCGTTCAGGTCCTTGCCGAGGCCGGCGTCGCGGCCGACCAGGCGGCGGCGCATGGTGAAGGCGTCCAGCAGGGCCTGGGTGGGGTGCTCGTGGGTGCCGTCGCCGGCGTTGACGACGGCGGAGTCGATCCAGCCGGAGGTCGCGAGCCGGTAGGGGGCGCCGGAGGCGTGGTGGCGGATGACGACGGCGTCGGCGCCCATGGCCTCCAGGGTCAGCGCGGTGTCCTTGAGGGATTCGCCCTTGGAGACCGAGGAGCCCTTGGCGGAGAAGTTGATGACGTCGGCGGACAGTCGCTTGGCGGCCGCTTCGAAGGAGATCCGGGTGCGGGTCGAGTCCTCGAAGAAGAGGTTGACGACGGTGAGGCCGCGCAGGGTGGGCAGCTTCTTGATCGGCCGGTCCGCGACGCGTGCCATCTCCTCGGCGGTGTCGAGGATGAGGACGGCGTCGTCGCGCGTGAGATCGGCGGCCGAGATGAGGTGGCGCTTCATCAGGGTGCTCCGTTTGTCGATGAGGTCAGAGCGGCGGGGAGGGCAGGGCGGGCGGGGAGGCCCGGGCCGCGGACGGGGTGGGAGTGCGGCCCGGCGGGCAGGCTCGCGCACGGGCCCCCGCGTTCGGGGCCCTCACTCGTACGGGCTACTGCCCGGCTCCGGCGGCCGTGTCGGTCCGCTGGCCGAGCAGCACGGCGTCTCGGCCGTCCTCCTCCTGGAGCTGGACCTTGACGGTCTCCCGCAGCGACGTGGGGAGGTTCTTGCCGACGTAGTCGGCGCGGATCGGCAGCTCGCGGTGGCCGCGGTCGACGAGGACCGCGAGCTGCACGGCGCGGGGGCGGCCGAGGTCGCCCAGCGCGTCGAGGGCGGCTCTGATGGTGCGGCCGGAGAAGAGCACGTCGTCGACGAGGACGACGAGGCGTCCGTCGATGTCGTCGCCGGGGATCTCGGTGCGGCCGATCGTGCGGGCGGGCTTCAGCCGCAGATCGTCGCGGTACATGGTGATGTCGAGGGATCCGACCGGGATCTTCGTGCCGGTGATCTCTTCGAGCTTGGCGGCCAGCCGGCGGGCGAGGTACACACCGCGGGTGGGAATGCCGAGGAGCACCACATCGTCGGCGCCCTTGGCGCGTTCGACGATCTCGTGGGCGATGCGGGTCAGTACCCGCGCGATGTCCTGCGCCTCCAGAACGGGGCGCGCATCGCTCTGCTGAGCGTCCATGAAAGGACCTCCTTCTCCGCCTCACGGGACGGTTCTTAAAGGACGTCTGGCTGTACGGCCTCCACGGTACCAGGGGCCCGGCCCCACACCCGCACCGGGCTCGGAGCAGGCCGCTCGAAGAGGGGCCGCCAAGACCATTCGGCTTGACGCATCCAAGTAACGCTGCGTAACCTCACAGTGAGTTACCAGCCGCGCGGCGGTGCCGCACGTGGTCATGTCGTCACAGCGTCCGGGAGCGTTATGTCCAGCGAATACGCCAAACAGCTCGGGGCCAAGCTCCGCGCCATCCGCACCCAGCAGGGCCTCTCCCTCCATGGTGTCGAGGAGAAGTCCCAGGGCCGGTGGAAGGCCGTGGTGGTCGGGTCGTACGAGCGCGGGGACCGCGCCGTGACCGTCCAGCGCCTCGCCGAGCTGGCGGACTTCTACGGGGTTCCGGTGCAGGAGCTGCTGCCGGGCACGACTCCGGGCGGGGCCGCCGAGCCGCCGCCGAAGCTGCGCCTCGACCTGGAGCGCCTCGCGGGCGTGCCCGCCGAGAAGGCCGGCCCGCTGCAGCGGTACGCCGCCACCATCCAGAGCCAGCGCGGGGACTACAACGGCAAGGTGCTGTCGATCCGCCAGGACGACCTGCGCACCCTGGCCGTCATCTACGACCAGTCCCCCTCGGTCCTGACCGAGCAGCTGATCAGCTGGGGCGTGCTCGACGCGGATGCGCGTCGCGCCGTGGCGCACGAGGACATCTAGTCCCCGCGCCCAGGACCAGCAGAAACGTTACCGGCGTGGGGGGGGGGGGGGGGGGGGGGGGGGGCCGCCCGCCCCCGGGGGGGGGGGGGGGGGGGGGGGGGGGGGGGCCGGGGCCGGCGCCCCCCCCCCCCCCGGGCCCCGGGGCGGCCGCCGCGGCCCCCCCCCCCCGCCCCCCCCCCCCCCCCCCCCCCCCCCCCCCCGGGCGGGGGGGGGGGGGGGCGGGGGGGGCCCCCCCCCCCCCACGCCGGTTTTCGCGACCGGTGCTTTCGCGTACCGGTACGCGGCGGCTCCCCGGAACGGACGGAGGGCCCGCAGCGCGTGCGCTGCGGGCCCTGCCGTTCTCGCCGAACCACGTGGGCTACTCGCCCCGGCGCAGACTCGGCTTCAGGTCCTTGAAGCGGGCCAGCAGCCCGTTCACGAACGAGGGGGACTCGTCCGTCGAGAACTCCTTGGCCAGCTGGACAGCCTCGTCGATGGCCACGGCGTCCGGGGTGTCGTCCACCCAGATCAGCTCGTAGGCACCGAGCCGCAGGATGTTCCGGTCGGCGACCGGCATGCGGTCGAGGTCCCAGTCCACGGAGTAGGTGACGATCAGGTCGTCGATGCGGTTCACCTTGTCGGCGTATCCCTCGACGAGATCCATCGTGAAGGCGCTGACGGGCGGCTGCCGGTCGTCGGACCGCGCGTGGCGGATCCAGTCCGCGAGGACCTCGCGCACGGGCACCCCGCGCTGGTCGGCCTCGAACAGGATCTGGAAGGCGCGCTTGCGTGCGTTGCTGCGGGCAGCCACGGTTAGCTGTTCACCCGGCCGAGGTAGTCGGAGGTACGGGTGTCGACCTTGACCTTCTCGCCGGTGGTGACGAAGAGCGGGACCTGGATCTCGTAACCGGTCTCCAGCTTGGCGGGCTTGGTGCCACCGGTGGAGCGGTCGCCCTGGACGCCCGGGTCGGTGTGCTCGATGACCAGCTCGACGGCGGCCGGGAGCTCGACGTAGAGCACCTCGCCGTCGTGCTGGGCGACCGAGGCGGTGAAGCCCTCGATGAGGAAGTTGGCGGCGTCGCCGACCGCCTTCTTGTCGACCATCAGCTGGTCGAAGGTGCCCATGTCCATGAAGACGAAGTAGTCGCCGTCCATGTACGAGAACTGCATGTCGCGGCGGTCGATGGTGGCCGTCTCGACCTTCGTGCCGGCGTTGAACGTCTTGTCGACGACCTTGCCGGAGAGCACGTGCTTGAGCTTGGTGCGCACGAAGGCCGGGCCCTTGCCGGGCTTGACGTGCTGGAACTCGACGACGGACCAGAGCTGGCCGCCGTCGAGCTTGAGCACCATGCCGTTCTTGAGGTCGTTCGTGGAAGCCACGGTTGCGGAATCTCCTGCACTGGAAGACCACGGGTGCGCGCACAGTCCGCCGCGGCGGACTAGAGCGCGAGCAGCTCCTTGGTCGTAATGGTGAGTAGCTCGGGACCGCCGTCCGCCTCGGGGCGCACGACGAGCGTGTCATCGATCCGGACACCTCCCCGGCCCGGGAGGTGAACCCCCGGTTCGACGGTGACCGGCACGCAAGCGTCCAGTTTACCCATTGCCGTAGGTGCAAGCTGCGGGTCCTCGTCGATTTCGAGGCCGACGCCGTGTCCGGTCGACGGAGCGATGGCCTCACCATGGCCCGCGGAGTCCAGTACGGAGCGCGCCGCGCGGTCGACTTCGCGGTACGCGGCACCGGGCAGGAGCGCCTCCCGGCCCGCCCGCTGAGCCGCGAAAACAAGATCGTAGAGCTCGATCTGCCAGTCGGCCGGGCTGGTGCCGATCACGAAGGTCCGGCCGATCTCGCAGCGGTAGCCGCGGTAGTTGGCTCCGAGGCAGACGGAGAGGAAGTCTCCCTCCTCCACCCTGCGGTCGGAGGGCCGGTGCCGGGAGCGGCCGGAGTTCGGCCCGGTGCCGACGGAGGTCTGGAACGCGGGCCCGTCGGCGCCGTGGTCCACGAGACGGCGCTCCAGCTCCAGGGCGAGGTGGCGCTCGGTCCGGCCCACCAGGATCGACTCCAGCAGCTCACCGAGGGCCTGGTCGGCGATCTCCGCGGCGATCCGCAGGCAGGCGATCTCCTCCTCGTCCTTCACGAGGCGCTGCAGCTCCACGGTGGTCCCCAGGTCCACGAGCCGCAGCTTGGGCGCGACCGAGCGCAGGGCGCGGTGGCGGGCGACGGTGAGGTGGTGCTCCTCGACGGCCAGCGACTCGACGCGCAGCGAACCGGCCATGTCCCCGGCCGCGACGGCCGCGTCACTGCCGGGGCCGGCCAGTACGGAGAGCCTGAGCCGCTCGTCGAGGCGCCCCTCGTCGGCTTCGCCGGTGGGCGGGCCGACGGTGAACAGCATGTCCTCGCCGTCCGGCCCGACGAGCAGCACGGCGGACGGCGGGGACGCCCCGGTGAGGTAGCGGACGTTCGCCGGACGCGTGATCAGTGCGGCGGCGTTCCCCGCGGCGGCACAGCGGTCGCGAAGCAGGCCCCGGCGGGCCGCGTACACGTCTGACATGTCTTCGAGCGTACGAGCGCCCCGCGCATCCGGCCTGGCGAGCACACCCGTACGGGGCCCGGTCCGGCGGCGGCTGCGGCCGCCGGGCCCGGGCCGGGCCGCGCCCGCGTCAGCCGCCCACGTACGCCGCGAGGTGCTCGCCGGTGAGGGTGGCGCGCTTGGCGACGAGCTCGGCGGGGGTGCCCTCGAAGACGATCCGGCCGCCGTCGTGGCCCGCGCCGGGCCCGAGGTCGATGATCCAGTCGGCGTGCGCCATGACCGCCTGGTGGTGCTCGACGACGATCACCGACTTTCCGGAGTCGACGAGCCGGTCGAGCAGGCCCAGCAGGTGTTCGACGTCGGCGAGGTGCAGGCCGGCCGTCGGCTCGTCGAGGACGTAGACCCCGCCCTTCTCGGCCATGTGGGTCGCCAGCTTCAGCCGCTGGCGCTCGCCGCCGGAGAGGGTCGTGAGCGGCTGGCCGATGGCGAGGTACCCGAGGCCGACGTCGGCGAGGCGCGCGACGATGCGGTGCGCGGCGGGGAGGTGCCCGTCCCCCGACCCGAAGAACGCCTCGGCCTCGGTCACCGACATCGCGAGGACCTCGCTGATGTCACGGCCGCCGAAGTGGTAATCGAGGACCGAGGAGTCGAACCGCCTGCCCTCGCACTCCTCGCAGGTGGTGGCGACCCCGGCCATCATCGCCAGGTCGGTGTAGATGACCCCGGCGCCGTTGCAGGTCGGGCAGGCGCCCTCGGAGTTGGCGCTGAACAGGGCCGGCTTCACGTCGTTGGCCTTGGCGAACGCCTTGCGGATCGGGTCGAGCAGTCCGGTGTACGTCGCCGGGTTGCTGCGCCGGGACCCCTTGATGGCGCCCTGGTCGACCGACACCACGCCCTCGCCCGCGGCCCCCGGCTTTCGGGGCAGTGAGCCGTGCACGAGCGAGCTCTTGCCGGAGCCCGCGACACCCGTGACGACGGTGAGCACTCCGAGCGGGATGTCCACGTCGACGTCGCGGAGGTTGTGGGTACTGGCCCCGCGGATCTCCAGCGTGCCGGTGGGCCTGCGCACGCCGTCCTTGACGGAGGCCCGGTCGTCGAAGTGCCGGCCGGTGATGGTGCCGCCGGTCCGCAGCCCCTCGACGGTGCCCTCGAAGCAGACGGTGCCACCGCCCGAACCGGCGCCGGGGCCGAGGTCGACGACGTGGTCGGCGATCGCGATCGTCTCCGGCTTGTGCTCCACGACGAGCACCGTGTTGCCCTTGTCCCGCAGCCGCAGCAGGAGGCTGTTCATCCGCTGGATGTCGTGCGGGTGCAGGCCGGTGGTGGGCTCGTCGAAGACGTACGTGACGTCGGTGAGCGAGGAGCCGAGGTGGCGGATCATCTTGACGCGCTGCGCCTCGCCGCCCGACAGCGTGCCCGACGCGCGGTCGAGCGAGAGGTAGCCGAGACCGATCTCGACGAACGAGTCGAGGGTCTCCAGCAGCGTCGCGAGCAGCGGCGCCACCGAGGGCTCGTCCAGGTCCCGGACCCATTCGGCCAGGTCCCGGATCTCCATCGCGCACAGGTCGGCGATGTTCTTCCGCTTGATCTTCGAGGAGCGCGCGCCCTCGTTCAGGCGGGTGCCCGCGCAGTCGGGGCAGGTGGTGAAGGTGACCGCCCGCTCCACGAACGCCCGGATGTGCGGCTGCATGGACTCCGTGTCCTTGGACAGCATCGACTTCTGGACGCGCGGGATCAGGCCCTCGTACGTCATGTTGATGCCCGCGATCTTCATGCGGGTCGGCTCGCGGTGCAGGAGGTCCTGCAGTTCCTTCTTGGTGTACTTGCTGATCGGCTTGTCCGGGTCGAAGAAGCCCGACTCGGTGTAGAGGCGGGAGTTCCAGCCGCCCCCGGTGTACCCGGGGATCGTGAACGCGCCCTCGTTCAGCGACTTGGTGTCGTCGTAGAGCTGCGTGAGGTCGATGTCGGTGACCGCGCCGCGGCCCTCGCAGCGCGGGCACATGCCGCCGGTGATGCTGAAGCTGCGCTTCTCCTTGACCTCCTGCCCGCCGCGCCGGACGGTGACCGCGCCGGCCCCGCTGATCGAGGCGACGTTGAAGGAGAACGCCTTGGCCGAGCCGATGTGCGGCGTGCCGAGCCGGCTGAAGAGGATGCGCAGCATGGCGTTGACATCGGTGGCGGTGCCCACCGTGGAGCGCGGGTCACCGCCCATCCGCCGCTGGTCGACGGTGATCGCGGTGGTCAGACCGTCGAGTACGTCGACCTCGGGCCGGGCCAGCGTCGGCATGAACCCCTGGACGAAGGCGCTGTACGTCTCGTTGATCAGCCGCTGCGACTCGGCGGCGATCGTGTCGAACACCAGCGAGCTCTTGCCCGAGCCGGAGACACCGGTGAACACCGTCAGGCGGCGCTTGGGGATCTCGATGCTGACGTCCTTGAGGTTGTTCACCCGCGCGCCGTGCACGCGGATCAGGTCGTGGCTGTCGGCATCGTGCAGCGCGGGCCTGGCCATGCTCATCGTGTCTCCGTCTGTCGGGTCGGGCAGCCTGGCTCGATCTAACCAGCTGTGCGGGGCGCGCTCACCGGTCCTGGAGCAGCCCGAGGACGTTGCCGTCGGGGTCGGTGAAGGTGGCCACGAGGCGGCCGCCGCCGACGTCGCGCACGGGGTCCTTGAGCTTGCCCCCGGCGGCGGTCACCTCGGCGAGCTTGGCCTCGATGTCCGGCACGTGCCAGTGGGCCACGGGCCCGGCCATGCCCTGCGCCGCGCCGCCGGGCACGAGCCCGATCTGCTGGCCGGCGACCTCGTAGCCCACGTAGTACGGCTCGTCGGCCGTCGGCGCGACGCCGAGCAGCGCGGTGTACACGTCCTTGGCGGCGGCCAGGTCGGAGACGGGGTGCAGGACGGTCTTGATTCCCTGGGTGGGAGAGGTGGTCATGATCACTCCTGAAGCGGTGGGGTCGGCGTGGAATTCACGCTAGCCGCGGCGCGCGGCCCCACGCTTCTCCAAAGCTGACCGCTTAGAAACCAGGGGTGGCCAGGGCCCGGGCCAGGGCCTCGTCGAGGGCCCGCGAGGTGGCCTCCACGTCCAGGTCCGAGTTGTCGATGATCGGCAGGCCGGAGCCGTACCAGCCCGCCATGCGGCCGTGGATGCGGGCGACCTCCTCGTCCGAGAGGCGCCGGTTGCCCGAGCGGGCGGCATTGCGCTCCAGGACGATCTCCAGGCCGGGCAGGAGGACGACCGGCAGCAGGGCGGGACCCACGTGCCGCTTCCAGCCGCCCAGGCCCACCACGGGCCGGTCCGGGAACACGGCGTCGTCGAGGATGCAGGAGATCCCGTTGGCCAGGAAGTTGCGGGCGGCGAAGCCGCAGGTGCGGCGGGCCAGCCGGTACTGGGCCTCGGAGTGGTCGTTCCAGCCCGCCTGCGGGTCCGCGAAGCCCGAGCACACCCACTCCCGGACGTCGTCCAGGCTCACGTGCGCGGTCGGCACCGGCCGGGTGCTCGCCCAGTGCCGGGCCACGGTGGTCTTGCCCGCGCCCGCCGGGCCGATCAGCAGCACGGCCAGCGTGGCCCCTCCGGTCCCGGCCACCGCGGGCGGGAGCGGAATGTGCCCCGTGGCCTCAGCACCGGGCGGCGGTGAATACGGCGGCGCGTGCGGAGCCTGCGCCTGCGGGGGCGCGGACGGCGGCCCCGGCACCGGCCACCCCTGGGCAGGGGGTATCGGCGGCTGCGGGGGCACGGCCGCATGATGTCCCGGCTGCCCCCAGCCCGCCCCGCCGCCCCCCACTCCTTGCTGCATCCGCTGCCACTCCGTCTCGTTCCACCGACTGATGCGAGAACGTTATATGACCAATGGGGCGGAGCCGCCCACCAGCACCGTCAGAGCGCGACTTCGTCCGCCAGTGCGCGCAGCGCCAGCCGGTACGAGCCGATGCCGAAGCCCGCCACCGTGCCGGTCGCCACCGAGGCGATGACCGACGTGTGCCGGAACTCCTCGCGGGCGTACGGGTTGGAGATGTGCACCTCGATCAGCGGCGCGGTGCGCTGCGCCGCCGCGTCCCGCATCGCGTACGAGTAGTGCGTGAAGGCACCCGGGTTGATCACGACCGGGATCTTGCCGTCCGCCGCCTCGTGCAGCCAGCGCACTATGGCGCCCTCGTCGTTGGTCTCGCGGACCTCGACGTCGAAGCCGAGCTCCTCGCCCAGCGCGCGGCAGCTCTCGACGAGCCCGGCGTACGAGGTGGCCCCGTACACATCGGGCTCGCGCGACCCGAGCCGGCCCAGGTTCGGCCCGTTCAGCACGAGCACCTTGCGGCTCACGCCGACACCTCGCCGTACGCCGCGATCAGGTGCGCCGGGTCGGGGCCCTCCAGGACGGTGGGCTTGGCCAGGCCGTCGAGGACGATGAAGCGCAGCAGGTTGCCGCGGGACTTCTTGTCGACCTGCATGGTCTGGAGCAGCTTGGGCCACTGGTCGCCGCGGTAGGTCAGCGGCAGCCCGACCGCGGCCAGGATCTCCCGGTGCCGGTCGGCCGTGGCGTCGTCGAGCCGGCCCGCGAGCCGGCCGAGCTCGGCCGCGAAGACCATGCCGACCGACACGGCCGCGCCGTGCCGCCACTTGTAGCGCTCGTTCTTCTCGATGGCGTGCGCGAGCGTGTGCCCGTAGTTGAGGATCTCCCGCAGCCCCGATTCCTTCAGATCGCTGGAGACGACGTCCGCCTTGACCCGGATCGAGCGCACGATGAGCTCCGCGGTGTGCGGGCCGTCGGGCGTGCGGGCCGCGGCCGGGTCCGCCTCGATCAGGTCGAGGATCACCGGGTCGGAGATGAACCCGGCCTTGATGACCTCGGCGAGGCCGCTCACGTAGTCGTTGACCGGCAGCGAGTCCAGCGCCGCCAGGTCGCACAGCACGCCGGCGGGCGGGTGGAAGGCTCCCACCAGGTTCTTGCCCTCGGCGGTGTTGATGCCGGTCTTGCCGCCGACGGCCGCGTCCACCATCGCCAGGACGGTGGTCGGTACGGCGATCCAGCGCACCCCGCGCAGCCAGGAGGCCGCGACGAAGCCCGCGAGGTCCGTGGTGGCCCCGCCGCCGACGCCGACGATCACGTCGGTGCGGGTGAACCCGGACTGGCCGAGCGCCTTCCAGCAGTAGGCCGCGACCTCGATGGTCTTGGCCTCCTCGGCGTTCGGCACCTGGATGGCGACCGCCTCGTAGCCCTGCTCGGCCAGGTCGTCGCGCAGTGCCTCACCGGTCGAGGCCAGCGCCTCGGGGTGGATCACGGCGACCCTCTGAACATCGGTGTGGCGCGTAGCGCCTCGTTTGAGGGTGGTGGTGGGCGACGGGTGGGCCTTCGTACCGATCAGGCCGCCCAGCTCGCCGAGCAGCTGCCGGCCCACCAGCACGTCGTACGCGTCGTGTCCGGCGCTGGCGCCGACCTGGATGCGCGTCACCTGGTCTGTCATACGTCCTTCAACTCCAGAGCGTCGAGGACCGCCTGGGCGACCTCTTCGGGGGTGCGGTCGTCGGTGGCCACCACGACGCGCGCGACTTCGGTGTACAGGGGGCGGCGGGCCTCCATCAGCTCGCGCCACTGGCGGCGCGGGTTGACGGCGAGCAGCGGGCGGGCGGCGCCCAGCCCGACGCGCCGGACGGCTTCCTCGACGTCCATCGATAGATAGGCGACGGGCAGGCCGGCCAGCAGCTCCCGGGTGCCCGCGTCGAGGACGGCGCCGCCGCCGAGGGCGAGGACTCCCGTGTGCTCGGCGACCGCGGCGGCGACCGCCCGGCGCTCCAGCTCACGGAAGTACGGCTCGCCCTCGTCGACGAAGAGGTCCGAGATCTCGCGGCCCTGGGCCGCGACGATGTCGGCGTCGGTGTCCCGGTAGGGGACGCCGAGCCGCTCGGCGAGCAGCGCCCCCACGGTGGACTTGCCGGACCCCATGGGCCCGACGAGGACGACCAGTGGTCCGCCCGTCACCGGATCTGCAGGTTGTCGAGGTACGACTGGACGTTGCGCCGCGTCTCGGGCACCGAGTCGCCGCCGAACTTCTCCACGACCGCGTCCGCGAGGACGAGGGCGACCATCGCCTCGGCGACGATGCCCGCCGCGGGGACGGCGCAGACGTCGGAGCGCTGGTGGTGGGCGGCGGCGGCCTCGCCGGTGGCCACGTCGATCGTGGCGAGCGCCTTCGGGACCGTCGCGATCGGCTTCATGGCCGCCCGTACGCGCAGCAGCTCACCCGTGGTCAGACCGCCCTCGGTGCCGCCGGAGCGGCCGGAGGTGCGCTTGATGCCCTCGGGGGTGGCCACGATCTCGTCGTGCGCCTGCGAGCCGGGTACGCGGGCCAGGCCGAAGCCGTCGCCGACCTCGACGCCCTTGATCGCCTGGATGCCCATCAGCGCGGCCGCGAGGCGCGCGTCCAGGCGGCGGTCCCAGTGCACGTGCGAGCCGAGGCCGACCGGGACCCCGTACGCGAGGACCTCGACGACGCCGCCGAGGGTGTCGCCGTCCTTGTGGGCCTGGTCGATCTCCGCGACCATCGCCTTCGACGCGTCCGCGTCCAGGCAGCGCACCGGGTCCGCGTCCAGCTTCTCGACGTCGGCCGGGGTCGGGTACACGCCGTACGGGGCCTTGGCCGTGGCCAGCTCCACCACGTGCGAGACGATCTCGATGCCCGCGACCTCCTTGATGAAGGAGCGGGCGACGGCGCCGAGGGCGACGCGGGCGGCGGTCTCACGGGCGCTCGCGCGCTCCAGGATCGGCCGGGCCTCGTCGAAGCCGTACTTCTGCATGCCCGCCAGGTCGGCGTGGCCCGGGCGCGGGCGGGTCAGCGGCGCGTTGCGGCCGGTGTCCTTGAGCAGCGACGGGTCGACCGGGTCGGCCGACATGACGGTCTCCCACTTGGGCCACTCGGTGTTGCCGATCATGACGGCGATCGGGGAGCCCTGGGACAGGCCGTGGCGGACGCCGCCGAGGAAGGTGATCTCGTCCTGCTCGAACTTCATCCGGGCACCGCGGCCATAGCCGAGCCGGCGCCGGGCCAGGTGGTCGGCCACCAGCTCGGTGGTGACCGGAACGCCGGCGGGAAGGCCCTCCAGCGTCGCGACCAGTGCCGGTCCGTGCGACTCTCCTGCGGTCAGCCAACGCAACCTGCTCAACGATGCTCCTCATGCTCGCGCCTGGTACTGCGGCGGCGCGGCCGGGTGCTCGGCCCGGACCCGCCATACCCGATCCTCCCATGTCCGGGCCGGTGCACCGCCCTCCGGTCCAGCTGGCGGACGGCCGTGCACCCGGGCTCACCCTGGCGAGTGCGGCCGTACGCGGGCAAGATCGGCCCGCGCAGTGCATCAGGTGCGGCGGCAGCGGGTGCGACGGCGGGTGCGGCAGCGGCGGCCGGTCAGTGGCGGGCTCGCAGCGCGGCCTCGCCCGCGGCCCGCATGGCGGCCAGCGGCGCGGTGTGCCGGCCGGTCATCTGCTCGACCTGGAGCACCGCCTGGTGGACGAGGAGGTCCAGGCCGCCGAGGAGCCGGCCGCCGCGCTGCGACCAGGACGCCGCGAGCGCGGTCGGCCAGGGGTCGTACAGGACGTCGAAGAGGGTCCCCGCACCGGCCGGTACGTGGGCGGCCAGCCAGTCCGTGGCCCGTGCCGGGGTCGTCGCGATGACCAGCGGCGCGCCCAGCCCGTCGGCGGCGTCCGCCCAGTCGGCCGTACGGACGGCCACGTCCAGGCGCTCGCCCCACTCCTGCATCTCGTCGGCGCGGGCCCGGGAGCGCACGTACACCGTGACCTCGCCGGAGCAGATCCGGGCGAGCGCGGCCAGGGCCGAGGAGGCGGTGGCCCCGGCGCCGAGGATGGTGGCGCGCTCCACCTTGTCGACGCCGTTCTCGTGGAGCGCGGAAACGATCCCCGGGATGTCGGTGTTGTCGCCGAGGCGCCGGCCGTCCCGGGTCAGGACGACCGTGTTGACCGCCTCGACCGAGGCGGCGGTGTCGCTGATGCCGTCGAGCAGCGGGATGACCGCGCGCTTGAGCGGCATCGTCAGCGACAGCCCGGCCCACTCGGGGCCCAGGCCGGCGACGAACTGCGGGAGCGCGTCCTCGTCCATCTCGAAGCGGTCGTACGACCAGTCGTCGAGGCCGAGCTCCTGGTACGCGGCGCGGTGCAGCACCGGTGAAAGGGAGTGCTCGATCGGTGAACCGAGCACGGCTGCGCGTATCACTGCCCTTCCTTCTTCCTCTCCTCTTCGTACTTCTGGCGGTTCCTGTTGTGCTCGGCGTTCGTCGCGGCGAACAGCGTCTCGTTCTCGTTCACCGACACGAAGTAATACCAGGGACCGGTGGCCGGGTTGATCGCCGACTTGAGCGCGTCGGGGCCCGGGCTGCCGATCGGTCCGGGCGGCAGGCCCTTGATCTTGTACGTGTTGTACGGGTCGTCGATCTGGCGGAGGTCGTTGACGGACCCCACGTCCAGGGTGCTCTGGCCCCTCACGTAGTTGACCGTGGAGTCGAAGTCGAGCAGGCCGTAGGTCTCCGTGTTGCCCGGCTTGAGCCGGTTGTAGACGACCCGGGAGATCTTGTCGAAGTCGTGCTGGTACTTGCCCTCGGCCTGGACGAGGCTCGCCACGGTGACGAGCTGCAGCGGGCTGGAGAGGCCCAGCTTGGAGGCCTGGCCCTTGACGTCCGCGCTCGCGTAGGCCTCGTTGGACTTGGCGATCATCTGCTTGAGCATGGACTGGGGGGTCGCGTCCTTGCTCAGGTCGTAGCGGGCCGGGTAGAGGAAGCCCTCCAGCGGGTCCTTGAGGTCCTTGCTGTTGGCCCAGTCGGGCAGACCGAGGTCCTTCGCCTCCTTGGTGGCGATGTCCTTGGTCGTGCCCTCCTTGAGCTTGAGGCGCTCGTCGATGGCCTTGTAGACCTGGCTGGTCTTCCAGCCGGGGATGACGTCCAGCGCGTTGACGCCGGCGCCGCCCACCATCAGGTCGACGGCCGCCTTGCCCGACATGTGCTCCTTCATCGTGTAGGAGCCTGCCTGGATGGCGCCGCCCTTGGGGTTGGCCTTGGCGGCGGCGACGAACGCGTCGGCGCTCTTGACGACGCCTTGCGCCTTCAGGATGCGGCCCATCTCCCCCATGCCGGTGCCCTTGGGGATGTCGATGGTGACGGAGCCCTCGCCCTCGCCGGCGTAGTCCTCGCCGGTGCTGAACTTGGACTTGAGGTAGTCCAGGCCGTAGTAACCGCCACCGCCGAGGACGCCCACGATCACGACGGCGGCGATCAGGCACGCCGCGCCGTTGCGGCCCTTGGGCTTCTTGTCCTTCGAGCGGCCGCGGCGTCCGCCGCCGCCCGGGGTGTCGGAGTCGCCGTCCTCGCCGGGCGCCTCCGTGGAACCCTCGTCGGCCGTCTCATCGGCGTACTCGGATTCCGGCTCCTGGTCCTGCTCCTGCTCGGTGACCAGGTGGCGCCGGCCCGGGGGCTGCGGCGGCGGGTAGGCCTCGGGCGTGCCGTAGAGGTCGGGGGCCTCACCCGGGTAGCCGCCGACGGGCTGCTGGGCGTACGGGTCGGCGCCGAGGTACGGGTCGGCCTGCGGGACGGAGGCGTACTGGGCCTGCGCCTGGACCTGGACCTGGCCGGTGTCCCAGCCCTGGCCCTGGCCCTGGCCGTCGTACATCGGCTGCTGCGGCTGCTGGTACAGCTGCTCGTGGGCCTGGTGGGGCTGCTGCGGGGCATAGCCCTGCTGCTGATCCGGATACTGGCCCTGCTCCACGTACTGCTGCTGGTACTGCGGATCCTGCTGGTACTGCGGGAACTGGGGATCCTGCTGGTACTGCGGCTCCTGCGGGTACTGCTGCTGGGGGCCACCGGAGTAGGGCACCTGAGCCTGCTGGGCCTCGTGCCCGGTCCACCCCTGGTCCCCGTACAGGGGGTCCTCCGGGTGCCACGGTTCGGGGCCACGGCCCCGGCCATACTCAGTCATCGGTCCCCTAGAGCCGCGAGACGGAGGCAACGGCCCTGTCCGCCGCGGCACCCGGTTCCGCCTCTGAAGTGGTGGGCGACGACTTGTTCGAATGCCGCCGCATCGCGCGGAACGTTACCGTACCGCGATCAGACAACCACTTCGACGCACTCACCGGGAGGATTACCTGATACCCGTTCGGTCTCAAGAGCGTTCTGAAGGATCACCACCGCGGCCGCCTGGTCGATCACCGAGCGGCCCTTCTTGGCGTTCCGTCCCGAGGCCCGCAGCCCCTGGGCGGCGGTGATCGTGGTCATCCGCTCGTCCACCAGACGGACCGTCACCGGCTTGATGCCCTTGGCCAGTTCCATGGCGAAGGCGCGCACCTTGGCCGCGGCCGGCCCCTCCCGCCCGCTGAGCGAGCGGGGCAGGCCGACCACGACTTCGAGGGGCTCGTACTCCTCGACGAGCTGCCGCAGCCGCCGGTGGGCGAAGGGGATGTCCCGCCCCGGAACGGTTTCCACCGGTGTGGCGAGGACCCCATCGGGGTCGCACGAGGCGACCCCGATCCGGGCGTCCCCGACGTCGATGGCGAGACGGCGGCCACGGCGCAGTGTCATGGTCAGGCCGTCTCGACGACGAGACGCTCGACCGCGGCGATGGCCTCGGGGATGGCGGCCGGGTTCTGCCCGCCCCCCTGGGCCACGTCCGGCTTGCCGCCACCGCCGCCGCCGAGGGTCTTGGCGGCGGTGCGGACCAGGTCGCCGGCCTTGAGGCCGCGCTCGCGGGCCGCCTCGTTGGTGGCGATGACCGTCAGCGGGCGGCCGCCCGCCGTGGTGAACAGGGCCACGACGGCCGGGCGGTCGCCCTGGATGCGGCCTCGGACGTCGAGGACCAGCTTGCGCAGGTCGTCGGCGCCGGTGCCGTCCGGGACGGTGCCGACGACGAGGGCGACGCCGTGGATGTCCTGGGCGTTCGCGGCGAGACCGGCGGCGGCCTGGAGGACCTTCTCCGCGCGGAACTTCTCGATCTCCTTCTCGGCGTCCTTCAGCTTGCCGAGCATGGAGGCGATCTTCTCCGGCAGCTCCTCCGGACGGCCCTTGACCAGCTCCTGGAGCTGGGCGACGACCGTGTGCTCCTTGGCGAGGAAGTTGTACGCGTCCACGCCGACGAGGGCCTCGACACGGCGCACGCCGGAGCCGATGGAGGACTCGCCGAGCAGCTTCACCAGACCCAGCTGGGCGGTGTTGGCGACGTGGGTTCCGCCGCACAGCTCCTTGGAGAAGTCGCCGATGGTCACGACGCGCACGCGCTCGCCGTACTTCTCGCCGAACTCGGCGATGGCGCCCTGCTTCTTCGCCTCGTCGATGCTCATGATCTCGGCGGTGACGTCGAGCTCGCGGGAGAGCACGTCGTTGATCTTCTGCTCGACGTCGGTGAGGACCGTGCCGGGGACGGCGTTCGGCGAGCCGAAGTCGAAGCGGAAGCGGCCGGGCGAGTTCTCGGAACCGGCCTGGGCGGCCGTCGGGCCCAGCGCGTCGCGCAGCGCCTGGTGGGTCAGGTGCGTGGCCGAGTGGGCGCGGGCGATGGCCCGGCGGCGGTTGATGTCGATGGCGGCGTACGCGGAGGCGCCCACCGTCACCTCGCCGACCTGCACGGAGCCCTTGTGCACGGAGACGCCCGGAACCGGCTGCTGGACGTCGCGGACGACGATGACGGCGCCCGAGTCGAGCTTGATCCGGCCCTGGTCGGCGAGCTGGCCGCCGCCCTCGGCGTAGAAGGGGGTGCGGTCGAGAACGACCTCGACCTCGTCGCCCTCGGAGGCGGCGGGCGCGGAGACGCCGTTGACCAGGAGGCCGACGATGGTGGACTCGCCCTGGGTGGTGGCGTAGCCGGTGAACTCGGTGGCGCCGGAGCCGTCGGCGATCTCCCGGTAGGCGGACATGTCCGCGTGGCCGGTCTTCTTGGCCTTGGCGTCGGCCTTGGCCCGGTCGCGCTGCTCCTGCATCAGGCGGCGGAAGCCGGGCTCGTCCACGGAGAGGCCCTGCTCGGCGGCCATCTCCAGGGTGAGGTCGATCGGGAAGCCCCAGGTGTCGTGGAGCAGGAACGCCTTGTCGCCGGAGAGGACCGTGCCGCCGGCGGCCTTGGTATCGGTCACGGCGGTGTCGAGGATGTTCGTGCCGCCCTTGACGGCCTTGAGGAAGGCGGCCTCTTCGGCGAGCGCGACGGTCTCGATGCGCTTGCGGTCGGTGACCAGCTCCGGGTACTGCTGGCCCATCGTGTTGATCACGACGTCGACCAGGTCCTGGACGACCGGGCCGGTGGCGCCCATGAGGCGCATGTTGCGGATGGCGCGGCGCATGATGCGGCGCAGCACGTAGCCGCGGCCCTCGTTGCCGGGGGTGACGCCGTCGCCGATGAGCATGACGGAGGTGCGGATGTGGTCGGCGACCACGCGCATCGAGACGTCGGTGTTCCGGGCGGCGCCGTACTGCACGCCGGTCAGCTCGGTGGCCTTGTCCATGACCACGCGCAGGGTGTCGGTCTCGTACATGTTCTGCACGCCCTGCAGGATCATCGCGAGGCGTTCGAGGCCGAGACCGGTGTCGATGTTCTTCGACGGCAGGTCGCCGAGGATCGGGAAGTCTTCCTTCCCGTCGCCGGCGCCGCGCTCGTACTGCATGAAGACCAGGTTCCAGATCTCCACGTAGCGCTCGTCGTTGACGGCCGGGCCGCCCTCGACGCCGAACTCGGGGCCGCGGTCGTAGTTGATCTCCGAGCACGGGCCGCAGGGACCAGGGACGCCCATGGACCAGAAGTTGTCCTTCTTGCCCAGGCGCTGGATGCGCTCGGCGGGGACGCCGATCTTCTCGCGCCAGATCTGCTCGGCCTCGTCGTCGTCGAGGTAGACGGTGATCCAGAGCTTCTCCGGCTCCAGGCCGTAGCCGCCGTCCGCCACGGAGCCGGTGAGCAGCTCCCAGGCGTACTTGATGGCGCCTTCCTTGAAGTAGTCGCCGAAGGAGAAGTTGCCGCACATCTGGAAGAACGTGCCGTGGCGGGTGGTCTTGCCGACCTCTTCGATGTCCGGCGTACGGACGCACTTCTGCACGCTGGTGGCCCGCGGGGCCGGCGGCTTGGTCTCACCGAGGAAGTACGGCTTGAACGGGACCATGCCCGCGTTGACCAGCAGCAGAGTCGGGTCGTCCGCGATGAGCGACGCCGAAGGGACGACGGCATGACCGCGCTCCTCGAAGAAGCTCAGCCAGCGGCGGCGGATTTCAGCCGACTCCATCAGTGGTCCTCATTCCGGTTGTACGAAAGGTTCGAGTGGGTGGTCTTGTCGTTCTGGATGGCCCGCAGCCGCGGCCCGGGGAGGGCGGTGACGTTGTCCGGCCGGTCGGGATCCTGGTGCAGTCCCAGTGCGTCGTTCAGCTCGTCCTCGCGCTGGGACATTCCCGCCTTGACGTCGAGGGCGAAGTCCTTGAGGCGGTGACCCGCCTCCACGGCCTTGTCGGCGGCCTGGGCGGCGAGGCTCTCCGGTGTCAGCTTCTTGAGCTGGCGGTTGACCTTGGTGGTGGCCCATACGCCGGCGGCTGCGCCGGCGGTGAACCAGAAGGCTCGGCGGAACATCGGAGGTTTCAGCCCTTCTGCTTCCGGCGCCGGGCCGCCGGCACCGTACGGCCAACGATCACGGTACGTCGGGACGCCCGCTGCGGCGCGGCTTCCGTGGATTTGCCCAGTGCCTTGCGGACGCCGTAGCCGAAGGCCGCGACCTTGACCAGCGGCCCGCCGAAGGTGGAGGCCACGGTGGAGGACAGCGCGGAGGCGTTCGAGGTGACTTCCTGGACGTCGCTCGCGATCGCGTCGACCCGGTCGAGCTGGGTGCGCGCGGAGCGGACGGTGGTGGAGGCGTCCGCGAGCAGCGGGACGGCCTGCTCGGTCACGTCGGCCACCAGCTTGGTGGTCGCCTTGAGCACCTGGGCCAGCCTCACCAGCACCACGGCGAGGAAGGAGACCAGAATGGCCCAGAAGACGGCCACGAGGATCCCGGCCACCTCTCCACCGGACACGTTGCACCGCTCTCTGCAGGTCTCTGCATGTGATCACTGGACAAGTCTTTCTCCGAGCCTATCGCGCCGGAGATCCACCGCCGTACCGGAATTCGGGGTCCGCCGAAAACAGGAAGCCCGCCGGCTCCCCCAGAGGGGAACCGGCGGGCTGACCAGCCTGTGAGGCTACGGCCGCTGGATCAGCGGGCGTAGTACTCGACGACGAGCTGCTCGTCGCAGATGACCGGGATTTCCTTGCGGTTCGGGTCGCGGTCCAGGCGGAAGGCCAGGGCCTTCAGGTTGACCTGCAGGTAACGGGGGGTCTCGCCCTCGCCTGCGTAGCCACCCTCACGGGCAACCTGGAACGGAACCTTCTCGCGGCTGCGCTCGCGCACCGTGATGACGTCGTCCGGGCGGACACGGAACGACGGCTTGTCGACCTTGTCACCGTTGACCTCGATGTGGCCGTGAACGACCATCTGGCGGGCCTGGTAGATGGTGCGGGCGATGCCCGAACGCAGGACCAGGGCGTCGAGGCGACGCTCGAGCTCGACGACAAGCGCCTCGCCCGTCTTGCCTTCGGCCTTCTTGGCGCGGTCGTACGCGCGGGCCATCTGACGCTCAGAGATGTCGTACTGAGCGCGCAGACGCTGCTTCTCCAGCAGACGAACCTTGTAGTCCGAGTTCTGCTTGCGGCCACGGCCGTGCTCGCCCGGCGGGTAGGGGCGGGCCTCGAAGTACTTGACGGCCTTCGGGGTCAGCGCAATGCCGAGGGCACGCGACTTCTTGACCTTGGGTCGCTTCTGGTTCACGTGGAACCTACCTCCATGTAAGTTAGGTGAGGCTTACCTTATCGAGGAGGACGTAATGTCTCGACCACATGGGATCCCCCTGCCCAGTGCGCAACGCAGTTCGGATTCAGACGAAACAGAATCCGCTTGCGCCGACGATAAGCAAGGTCAGCCGCGTCCCAGGGAAGGCGTTCGGCAGCTCACCGGAGCCGAACGCGTACGAACCCTCGTAGAGTCCAACGCCTCAGTATCCCTCATGCTGCCGGGTGCTTTCGACCAGGTGCGATCGCTTGACCAGGCAGAGTTCGGGGCAGGGATGCCGGCCGCGCGGACCGTCACCCCGGACGGGGACGTGATTCTCCTGGTGTCAGGGGAATCCGCGGCTGCCAGAGCGGCCGCTTACGCCCAGGACGACGACCTCACCGCCGTGATCGAGATCACGGATGTGGCGCCGGTGTCCGTTCCACATCGTATCCGAGGCCGCGCGCGGCTCGCCGGGTGGCTGACCCAGGTGCGCGGGGACGACCGCGCGGCCTGCGCCGCACTGCTGGCGGAGCGCCGGCCGGTGGGCGAGCTCCTCGGGCTGCACGGCCGGCCGTCCTTCGTGATGCTGCGCCTGGAGGTCGGTGAGATCTCGGTGGACGACCTGTGGGGCGCCGAGCACGTGGACCCCGAGGAGCTGGCCGCGGCGGAGCCCGACCCGATGGTGAACCACGAGACGGAGCTCCTCCAGCACCTGGCCGCCGCGCACCGCGACCGGATCGCGGACCTGTGCGCGCTGCTGGGCCCGCGGGAGAGCGCCGGCACGACCGCGGTGCCGCTCGCCCTGGACCGGCTGGGCCTGCGGGTCCGCTTCACGGGCGACGGCTCCCCCTTCGACGCCCGCTTCGACTTCCCGGCGCCGGTACGCGACGTCTGCGAGCTGCGCCGGGCGATGCACACCCTGTTCGCGGCGGCGGGCGGCTGACCGGCGTCCAGGGGACACCCCCTAGCCGGCGGCGGCCGGGCAGGTCGCGAGCATGTCCTGCAGGGCGGTCTTCTCCGGCGGGGTCACGGACAGCCCGTACCTGGCCTTGATCCCGACGTAGCGGCGGGCGTACTCGCAGCGGTACGCCGCGCGGGGCGGCTGCCATTTGTCGGCGGTCCTGCTGCCCTTGTCCTGGTTGGTCTGCTTGTCCACGGCGAGCAGGACGTCCAGGTCGTTCGCGTACGCGAGCCTGCGCTGCGGCGTCCAGGCGTACGCACCGCCCCGCCAGGCGGCGCCGAGCGCGACCACGTGGTCGGTCTGGATCTGCGAGGCCTTGCGGTAGGAGTACGGGAGGGTCTTGCCGGTGTACGGATCGTGCAGCACTCCGGAGACCACGACGCAGGGGTTGCGGTCGCCCTCGCGCAGCTCGCTCAGGTCGCGGCGCAGGACGTCGTCCCGGGTGTCGCAGCCGTTGCGGCCGCCGACGGCGTCGGTGTCGTCGGACCAGTACCTGCCGAACTTCTCCCGCTCGTACGTCTCCCAGTTCTTGCCCCACTCGACGGTGAGCCGGGCCAGCTGATCCTTGGCCGTGGCCGCGCCCGGCGGGAACCCGGGGTCGACGAGCGGCACCCGCCCCACCAGCCCGGCGGCGCTGGCCCGCGCCGTCTCACCGGCGCTGTGGTGGCACCCGCCGAGCAGCAGCACCGCAGCCAGCGCCGGCAGCGAAGCGCGAAGTCTCATGCCCCGGAGCGTAGGGTCCGGCCGCATCCGCCGCATGCCGTGACCGCCGCGCGGAGCCCTCCCCCGCCCTCAAGCTCCGGCCGGGCCGCAATTGCCGCCGCGGAGGCGTTCGCGGACCTTTTCGACCACGTCCGCGTAGCGGGCCTCGGCCCCGTAGCGGGTCGGTTCGTAGTACCGCTTCCCGTGCACCGTGTCGGGGGCGTACTGCTGCGCCGCGATCGCGCCCGGGACGTCGTGCGGGTACACGTACCCCACCGCGTGGCCCAGCTTGGCCGCGCCCTTGTAGTGGCCGTCCCGCAGATGCGTCGGCACCGGGCCCGCCAGGCCCGCCCGGACGTCCGCCAGGGCCGCTCCGATCGCGGTCGTCGCGGTGTTCGACTTCGGGGCCAGGGCCAGGGCGATCGTCGCGTGCGAGAGGGTCAGCGCCGCCTCCGGGAAGCCGATCATCGCCACCGCCTGCGCCGCCGCCACCGCGAGGGGCAGTGCCGTGGGGTCCGCCAGCCCGATGTCCTCGCTCGCCGAGATCATCAGGCGGCGCGCGATGAACCGCGGGTCCTCCCCGGCCTCGATCATCCGCGCCAGGTAGTGCAGCGCGGCGTCCACGTCCGAGCCGCGGATCGACTTGATCAGCGCGCTCGCCACGTCGTAGTGCTGGTCGCCGTCCCGGTCGTACTTCACCGCCGCCCGGTCGACCGCCTCCTCCACCGTCTGGAGGCTGATCTCGGACTCCCCCTTGGCGATCGCCGACCCGGCACCCGCCTCCAGCGCCGTCAGCGCCCGCCGGGCGTCGCCGCCCGCGATCCGCAGCAGGTGCGCCTCCGCGTCCGCCGGCAGGGTCACCGCCCCGCCCAGCCCGCGCTCCTCCGTCAGCGCGCGCCGCATCAGCGCGCTGAGGTCCTCGTCCGTGAGCGGCTCCAGCGTGAGCAGCAGCGACCGCGACAGCAGCGGGGAGATGATCGAGAAGTACGGGTTCTCCGTGGTCGCGGCGATCAGCGTCACCCAGCGGTTCTCGACGGCGGGGAGCAGCGAGTCCTGCTGGGCCTTGCTGAAGCGGTGGATCTCGTCGAGGAAGAGGACCGTGTCCTTGCCGTACCCGCCGGCCGCCCGCTTGGCGCCCTCGATGACGGCGCGCACTTCCTTCACGCCCGCCGTGATGGCCGACAGCTCCACGAACCGCTTCTGCGTCGCCTGGCTCACCACGTACGCGAGGGTGGTCTTGCCGATGCCCGGCGGGCCCCACAGGATCACCGACGAGGCTCCGGCCGGACCGCCCGCCCCGTCCCCGACCAGGCGTCGCAGCGGTGATCCGGGCTTCAGCAGGTGCTGCTGGCCGACGACCTCGTCCAGGGTGCGCGGGCGCATCCGGACGGCGAGCGGGGAGCTCGCCGGATCCTTCTCCCGGCGGTCTTCGGCAGCGGCGGTGAACAGGTCTGGTTCCACACAGGAAGCCTAAGCGAGCCCGCCGACAGCGGGCCGCGCCCTCAGGAGGTCCAGAAGTCCCACCAGCGCGTCAGGATCAGCATGCCGATGATCCCGACGTGCAGCACCGGCAGCACCCAGGTGAACTCGTCGAGGAAGGCCCGCAGCCAGCCCGGGGCGGGCAGCAGCCGCTCGCGCACGTTGAACGCCGTGACGTACCAGAACATGAAGATCGTGGCGACCCAGGCCAGGCAGCACCACAGGCACAGCGAGTTGATGTTGTACAGCGACTGGTACATCAGCCAGGTGCAGAATCCGACGCCGAACAGCATGCCCGCGTTGAGGGTCAGCCAGTACCAGGGCCGGAACCGGGCCCCGGCCAGCACGCTCATGCCGACGCAGACGACGATGCCGTACGCGACCAGCCCCAGCATCGGGTTCGGGAAGCCGAAGGCGGACGCCTGCTCGCTCTTCATGATGTTGCCGCAGGAGACGATCGGGTTCAGGCTGCAGCCCGGCGTGAAGTTCGGGTCCTCCAGCAGCTTGAACTTGTCGATCGTGATCACCCAGGCCGCGAGCAGTCCCAGGGCGCCCGTGATCACCAGGAGCACGGCCAGGGCCCTGCTCGCGCCGACCGTCCGCGGGGCGGTGTCTGCGTCCGTACCTCGTGTCGTCATACCGCCCGCTCCACATCTGCAAGGTCAACAAGCACCGGCCATTGTGCCGTACGGAGCTGTGTGTCCACCGTTCGGTGGACATAAGGACGTACGCACGGGGGGACCGGCGGAACGCGTTCCGCCAGACCATTTGAGGCATGACACAGAACGCGGTGGAAGTACGGGGGCTTCGCAAACAGTACGGCGAGGTCACCGCGGTGGACGGACTCGATCTGACGATCCGCCAGGGCGAGGTCTTCGGCCTCCTCGGGCCCAACGGCGCCGGCAAGAGCACCACGGTGGAGATCCTTCAGGGCCACCGGGAACGGGACGGGGGCGAGGTCAGCGTGCTCGGCGCGGACCCGGCCGGCGCCGGTCGGGCCTGGCGCTCGCGCGTCGGGATCGTCTGGCAGGACGAGTCGGCGCCCGCCGAGCTGACGGTACGGGAGACGGTCGAGCACTTCGCCCGCTACTACCCGGCCCCGCGCGACCCGGCCGAGGTCATCGCCCTGGTCGGCCTGGAGCAGAAGCGCGACCAGCGCGTGAAGGGGCTCTCGGGCGGCCAGCGGCGGCGGCTCGACGTGGCGCTCGGCGTCATCGGCGATCCCGAGCTGCTGCTCCTCGACGAGCCGACGACCGGCTTCGACCCGGCGGCCCGCCGCCAGTTCTGGGACCTGATCCGGCTGCTCGCCGCAGAGGGCACCACCATCGTGCTCACCACGCACTACCTGGAGGAGGCAGAGGCCCTCGCCGACCGCCTGGCCGTCATCGCGAGCGGCAAGGTCGTCGCCGAGGGCGAACCGGCCGAGCTGCGCTCCCGCTTCGGCACCGGCGCCACCGTCGAGTGGACCGGGGCCGACGGCACCCCGCAGAGCGTCGCCACCGAGACCCCCACCCGTACGGTCGCCGAGCTCATGGCCCGCTTCGAGGGCGAGATCCCGGGGCTGAAGATCGGCCGGCCCACCCTGGAGGACGTGTACCTGCGCCTCACGGGCCAGCTCGTACCCACGACCGCGCAGCAGCCGGAGGACGCACGATGACCACCACCGCCACGACCGCGACGACCGGCGGCCGGGCCGCCGCGGCCGCGAAGGCGCTGCCCGGCGCCTGGACCCTGGGCCTGAGCCGCGGGGCCCTGGAGATCAAGCAGTTCGTCCGCCAGCGCGACGCGATGATCTTCACCTTCGCCTTCCCCATCGTCTTCCTCGCCCTCTTCGCCTCGATCTTCCGCGACAGCGTGGAGAACACCGGTGTCACCGCCTCCCAGCTGTACGCGGCCGGCATGGTCGCCGCGGGCATCATGTCCACCAGCTTCCAGTCGCTCGGCATCTCGATCGCCGTCGAACGGGACGAGAAGGTGCTGCGCCGGCTGCGCGGGACCCCGATGCCCCCGGCCGCGTACTTCCTCGGCAAGGTCTGGATGGTGCTCGCCACCGGACTCGCCGAGACCGCGATCCTGTTGCTCGTCGGCTCCACCCTGTTCGACCTCGACCTGCCGGCCTCGGCCGCCAAGTGGCTCACCTTCGGCTGGATCTTCACCCTCGGCCTCACCGGCTGCGCGCTGCTCGGCATCGCCATCAGCAGCCTGCCCAAGTCCGGCAAGAGCGCGAGCTCGGTGGTCGTCCTTCCGTTCCTGATCCTCCAGTTCATCTCCGGCGTCTTCATCCCGGTCAACACGATCCCGGACTGGCTGCTGAACATCGGCGCGCTGTTCCCGCTGAAGTGGATGTGCCAGGGTCTGCGCGGGGTGTTCCTGCCGGAGTCCGCGGCCGTCCTGGAGCAGGCGGGCAGCTGGGAGTACGGAAAGGTCGCCCTGGTCCTGGGGGCCTGGGTCGTCGGAGGATTGGTCCTGTGTCTGCTGACCTTCAAGTGGAAGAACCGCCGCGACGGCTGAACGGCTTCACCGGGACGGCCGGGGCGCGTGAATCCCACGTCTGGGACCGCGCGTTCGGGCCGTGGGACCTCTACTTCGGCCTCGTGTGGGTCGCGACCGTGGCCTTCGTCCTGGGCGCGGACTTCCCCTCGCTGTCGTACCGGGTCCCCGCCGCCGCCCTGCTCACGCTGCTGATCCCCTGGTACGCGTGGGCCGGCCGGCCCCTGCTCCTGAAGGATCCCTGGACCGAACCGGGCCGGGCCGTGCGCTACCTGGGCGTGATGCTGGCCCTGTTCCTGCCCGCCGCCTTCCTGGTGGGCGAGACCCGGCTGATCACCTTCGCGCTCGCCCCGCACTGCTTCATGCTGCTGCCGCTGCGCCGGGCGATCGGCATGATGGCGGTGGTGGCGCTGATGCCGGTGGCCGGGTGGGCGCTCCTGTGGCAGCCGGCCGGACACATCGTCTTCATCAACGCGGTCAGCTCGTTCGTCACCTTCGCCTTCTCCTCCTTCTTCGGCGCCTGGATCATCCGGATCATCGAGCAGAGCCAGGAGCGGGCCTCACTGATCGCCGAACTCGACGCCAGCCGGGAGGAGGTGGCCCGGCTCTCCGCCGCACAGGGCGCCCATGCGGAAAGGGAACGCATGTCCCGCGAGATCCACGACACCCTCGCCCAGGGCTTCACGAGCCTGCTGATGCTGGTCCAGGCCGTGCAGTCGGAGCTGGACACCGACCCGGAGCAGGCCCACCGGCATCTGGAGCTGATGGCCGCCACCGCCCGGCAGAACCTGTCCGAGGCCCGGGCCCTGGTGGCGGGCGGCGTCCCCGCCGACCTGGACGCCGGCTCCCTGCCGGACGCCGTACGCCGCCTCGCGGCCCGGCAGGACCCGCCGGCGGCGGTCTCGGTGACCGGGGAAGTGCGGCCGCTGGCCGCGGCGCTGGAGGTGGTGGCCCTGCGGTCCTGCCAGGAGTCGCTGTCGAACGCGGCGAAGCACGCGGGGGCCGCAGCCCGCTGCTCGGTGTCCCTGGCCTACGGTGACGGCGAACTGACCGTCACGGTCCGGGACACCGGTCGCGGCTTCGAGCCGGCGGCCCCGGCGTCGGGCTACGGCCTGCGGGGGCTGCGCGCCCGCGCGGCGGAGGTCGGCGGCACGGCGGCGGTCGAAAGCGCCGCAGCGGCAGGAACCACCGTCACCGTGACACTCCCGATCTGCTGAGGAGCCGCAGACCATGATCCGTATCCTGCTGGCCGACGACCACCCGGTGGTACGGGAGGGCCTGCGCGGCATGCTGAGCGCGGAGCCGGACCTGGAGGTCGTCGCGGAGGCCGCGAACGGCCCGCAGGCGGAGGCGCTGGCCGCGGAGCTGGTCCCCGGCGGCCTGGACCTGGTCCTGATGGACCTGAGGATGCCGGGCGGCGACGGCGTCGAGTCGATCGCCCGGATCACCGCGGCCGGGCTGCCGGTCAGGGTCGTGGTCCTGACGACGTACGAGAACGACCGGGACATCCTGCGGGCGGTGGAGGCGGGGGCGGCCGGCTACCTGCTGAAGGACATGGCGCGGGCGGAACTGGCCGACGCGATCCGCGCGGCCGTGCGGGGCGAGACGGTCCTGGCCCCGTCGGTGGCGGGCCGCCTGGTCGACCGCCTCCGCACCCGCCCCGAGCGCCCCCGCCTCTCCGACCGCGAGGTCGCGGTCCTGCGGCTGGTCGCGGAGGGCGCGACGAACGCGGAGATCGGCCGCCGCCTGTTCGTCGCGGAATCCACCGTCAAGACGCACTTGCTGCGCATCTTCGGCAAGCTGGAGGTCACGGACCGCACGGCCGCGGTGACCACGGCCATGCGGCACGACCTCCTCTGACTGCTTGCGTCAGGCCAGCTTGGTGCGCAGGAGGGCGACCACGTCCGCCACGGCGACCGGGGACTGCTCCCCGGACTCCATGTCCTTCAGCTGGACGACGCCCTCGGCGAGGTCGCGGTCGCCCGCGACGATCGCGAAGCGCGCCCCCGACCGGTTGGCGTCCTTCATCGCGCCCTTGAGGCCCTTGCCCCCGTACGAGATGTCCGCCGCGACGCCGGCCTTGCGGAGCTCCGTGACCAGCCCGAACAGCACCGGCTTCGCCTCGCCCAGCGCCACCGCGAACACGGACGTCGCCGGCGGGATGTCCAGCTCGACACCCTCCGCTTCGAGCGCCAGCACCGTACGGTCCACGCCCAGCGCCCAGCCCACCGACGGCAGGGCCGGTCCGCCGATCATCTCGGACAGGCCGTCGTAGCGGCCGCCGCCGCCGACCGCGGACTGCGAGCCCAGCCCGTCGTGCACGAACTCGAACGTGGTCCGCGTGTAGTAGTCCAGCCCGCGCACCAGCTTCTCGTCGTCCTCGAAGGCGACCCCGGCGGCCGTGATCAGCGCCCGGACCTCCTCGTGGTACGCCTTGCACGCGTCGCACAGGTAGTCCCGCAGCATCGGCGCGCCGAGCAGCTGCTTCTGCACCTCGGCGCGCTTGTCGTCGAGGACGCGCAGCGGGTTGATCTCGGCCCGGCGCACGGTCTCCTCGTCCAGGTCCAGCCCGCCCAGGAAGGCCTGGAGCGCCTCCCGGTACACCGGGCGGCACTCCTTGTCGCCCAGCGAGTTCAGCAGGATCCGGAAGTTGCGCAGGCCCAGCGTGCGGTACGCCTGGTCGGCCAGGATGATCAGCTCGGCGTCCAGCGCCGGGTCCTCGGCGCCGATCGCCTCGGCACCCACCTGCGAGAAGTGGCGGTAGCGGCCCTTCTGCGGGCGCTCGTACCGGTAGTAGGAGCCCGAGTACCAGAGCTTCACCGGCAGGCCGCCGGCCTTGTGCAGGTTCGCCTCCAGCGCCGCGCGCAGCACGGACGCGGTGCCCTCGGGACGCAGCGCGAGGTTGGCCCCGCCCTTCGTCGTGAGGGTGTACATCTCCTTGGTCACGATGTCGGTGGACTCGCCGACACCGCGCGCGAACAGGTCGACGTCCTCGAAGCCCGGCGTCTCGACGTACCCGTAGCCGGACAGCCGCAGGGGGCCGGAGATGGCGTCGCGGACGGCCAGGTACTTCGCCGAGTACGGCGGGATCAGGTCGTACGTGCCCTTGGGGGCCTTGAAGGTGCTCACGAAACTCTCGTCACATTCCTCGTCGTGGAGACGTGAAACCGTCTCCCAGGCCGGCGGCCACCTGCCGCAGGTACGGGTTGGTGGCGCGCTCACGGCCAATGGTCGTGTGCTCGTTGTGACCGGGCAGCACCACGGTCGAGTCGTCGAGCGGCAGGCACACGCGGGCCAGCGACTCGAGCATGTCCGCGTGGCTGCCGCCCGGGAAGTCGGTACGTCCGATGGAGCCGGCGAAGAGCAGGTCGCCCGAGAACAGCAGCGGCGGGATGTCCCCCGCCTCGGGCATCCCGAAGGTCACCGACCCCCTGGTATGCCCGGGCGCGTGCGACACGGTGAGCTCCATGCCCGCCAGTGCCAGCTTCGCGCCGTCGCTGAGCTCCTTCACGTCGGAGGGCTCCCCCACCGTGAGCTCGCCCATCAGCTGCGCCCCCAGGGAGCGGCCCAGCGCCTTCTCCGGGTCGCTCATCATGAAGCGGTCCTCGGGGTGGATCCAGGCCGGTACGTCGTGCGCTCCGCACACCGGGACCACCGAGGCCACGTGGTCGATGTGGCCATGGGTGAGGACGACCGCGACGGGCTTGAGCCGATGCTTCTTCAGCGTCTCCTCGACACCCCGGGTGGCCTGGTGGCCCGGGTCGATGATGACGCACTCCTCACCGGCGGCGGGGGCGACCACGTAACAGTTGGTCCCCCAGGCCCCGGCGGGGAACCCGGCAATCAGCACGTTCGTCCTCAATCGTCGTCCGGCGGGAGCTTCAGCAGCGGCCGAGATCGGAATGCTGCTGCTCAGAGCCTACCGGCGCCGCTCGTTCCACAGCGAACCCATATACGGTACGGCCTAACCGAGCCCGGACAGCGGTGCCATACACGTACAAGGAGACGACCCGGTGGTCACGAGCGATCAGCGGCGGCGACAGCTCGCCAGGGAGAAGTACGAGCGCCAGCAGAAGCGCCGGGGCGAGGCCCGGCGCAAGGCACGGCAGCGGGCGGCGGTGATCGGTGCGGCGGTGGCCGTAGTGGTCGCGACGCTGGTGGGCCTCGTCGTGGGCGGCGTGTTCGACAAGGACAAGAAGGACAGCGCGGCGGACCCGGCGGCGAACCCGTCGGCCTCGCCCTCGCCGAAGACCTCGCCCGCGCCGGCGATGGCGATCGACAAGAACGCGAAGTACACGTTCGACCTGAAGACCACCGCGGGTGAGATCAAGTTCGAGATGGACGCGGCGAAGACGCCGGAGACCGTCAACTCGTTCAAGGCGCTCGCGGACAAGGGCTTCTTCGACAACACCAAGTGCCACCGCCTGACCACTTCCGGGATCTTCGTGCTGCAGTGCGGCGACCCGGAGGGCACGGGCATGGGCGGCCCCGGCTACACGATCGCGGACGAGAACCTCGACTCGCTGGGCAAGCCGAACGAGCAGGGCCAGGTGATCTACCCGGCGGGCACGGTGGCGATGGCCAATACCGGCCAGCCGCACAGCGGCGGCAGCCAGTTCTTCCTGGTCTACAAGGACAGCCCGCTGGCTCCGTCGTACACGCCGTTCGGCAAGATCGACGCGGCAGGTCTGAAGGCGCTGGAGGAGGTGGCCAAGGCCGGTACGGCCGACGGCGGCCAGGACGGGGCCCCGAAGACCCCGGTGACCGTCCAGAAGGGCGCCGTGACCCGGAACTGACGGGTTCCGGCGGCCTCGGGCCCGGCCGGCGTCCGCCCCGTACGGCGATATTCCGTCGTGCGGGATGCGGACAGCCGGCCCGGCGGTCGCCTATGTTGGCGTTGTGCAGGGCGGGCGCTGCCCGCCCCCGGAAACTGTGGACGGTGCCCAGGGGGTGAACCCCTCGCAGGCATCAGGTGGAGGAGGCGCTGTGAGCAGCGACCCGTGGGGCCGTGTCGACGAGACGGGCACCGTGTACGTGCGTACTGCCGAGGGCGAGAAGGTCGTCGGCTCCTGGCAGGCGGGCACCCCTGAGGAGGCCCTGGCCTACTTCGAGCGCAAGTACGAGGGCCTGGTGGTCGAGATCGGCCTCCTCGAACGGCGGGTGCGGACCACCGATCTGTCCGCCAAGGACGCGCAGACGGCCATCGACCACCTGCGCACGCAGGTGGAGGAGCACCACGCCGTGGGCGACCTCGACGCCCTGCGCGTCCGGCTGGACAAGCTGGTCGCGACCGTGGACTCGCGGCGCGAGGAGCGCAAGGTCCAGAAGGCCAAGCAGACGGACGAGGCCCGTGCGGCCAAGGACGCGCTGGTGGCCGAGGCCGAGCAGCTGGCGCAGAGCGACCAGTGGCGCAGCGCGGGCGAGCGGCTGCGGGCCCTGGTGGACACCTGGAAGGGTCTGCCGCGCCTGGACCGCAAGTCGGACGACGAGCTGTGGCACCGCTTCTCGCACGCCCGTTCCGCTTTCTCCAAGCGCCGCAAGGCGCACTTCGCCTCGCTCGACGCGCAGCGCGAGGACGCCCGCAAGGTCAAGGAGAAGCTGGTCGCGGAGGCCGAGTCGCTGTCGAAGTCGGCCGACTGGGGTCCGACGGCCGCCCGCTACCGCGAGCTGATGGCGGACTGGAAGGCGGCGGGCCGGGCCCAGCGCGAGTCCGAGGACGATCTGTGGAACCGTTTCCGCGGTGCGCAGGACGTGTTCTTCGCGGCGCGCGGCGAGGTGTTCGCGGAGCGCGACGCCGAGCAGGTGGAGAACCTGAAGCTGAAGGAGGAGCTGGCCGAGGAGGCCGAGAAGCTCGTCCCGATCACGGACCTGAAGGCGGCCCGGGCCGCGTTCCGCTCCCTCAACGAGCGCTGGGAGGGCATCGGCCACGTGCCGCGCGACGCCCGGCCGAAGGTCGAGGGCCGGATGCACACGGTGGAGCGGGCGATCCAGGAGGCCGAGGAGGGCGAGTGGCGTCGTACGAACCCGGAGGCGCGGGCCCGTGCGGCCGGTCTGACGGGTCAGCTCCAGGCAGCGGTCGACAAGCTGCGTGAGCAGATCGACGCGGCCCGCGCGGCGGGCAACAACGCGAAGGCCGACAAGCTGGCCCGCGAGCTGGAGGGCCGCCAGGCCCTCCTGGACCAGGCCCTGAAGGGCCTGGAGGAGTTCGGCGGCTGACGCCCCCGGGATCTCGGAGCAGCCCCGGTACGGATCCTCGTACCGGGGCTGCTCCGTGTTCCGGTGGTCACGGAAGGGCCCGGCTGCCGTCCTGGAGCAGGTCCAGGGCGTGTTCGAGCACCTCGCAGGCCTGGATGTGGTTGCCGGACTCCTGGAGCAGCGAGGCCAGGCGGCGGCACACCTGCACGGCTTCGGGCCCGTAGAACCGGTGGACCTGCTGGAAGGCCTGCTCCAGCACCTCCATGGCCTCGCGGGTCTGTCCGGTCTCCTCCAGCATGTCGGAGAGTTCGAGCTGTACGGCGAGCGGGTCCCCCTCGCCGTCGGGCGCCCGTTCCTGGAGTGCGAGGCGCAGCACGGGCAGGGCGTCGCGGGTGCGGCCCGCGGAACGCAGTGTGCGGGCGAGCCCGAGCCCGGCGACGACCATGGCGGAGCGGATGTCCGCGGCCAGGACGGGTCCGGCCGGGGTGCCGCGTACGGCGCGCGCCCGGTTGCGCACCAGCCGGAGGCGGCCCATGCCCATTTCCTGTGCGTGCTGCGGAAGCGGACGGTTCTTGCCGCGCAGCCGGGCCTCCATGGTGCGGCACAGGGTGTCCAGGTCGATCAGTTCGGGTCCGTCGTGGATCCCTTGGCGCAGGATGGTCAGCAGTTCGCCGGTGAAGGCGGTGTGCCGCTCCCCATAAGGGGACAGGGCCACGGCGTCGCGGGGGGACGCGGTGAGGACGTACGCGCCCTCGACCGCTGCCTGGGCGGCCAGCGCGTCCTCCTCGCCGGCGAGGGTGCTGGCGGCCCGGCCACTGAAGCAGCAGTCGAGCAGCACCACTTTGCGCCGGGCCGACGAGTCGCGCAGGGCGGCCCGCAGGTGCTGGTAGGCGACGGCGGTGTAGCCGACGTGCTCGCGGGAGCCCTGGAGGGCGAGGTAGAGGTCGGCCGTCGCCGCGTCCCGCATGCCGTGCCCGGAGTAGTAGACCAGGAGCGTGTCGGTGGCCTCCTCCCCCGCGCGGTTGACCGGGTCGAGCACCTCGGCGGGATGCTGGGGGTCGAGTACTTGCGTGCAGTGCTGCTCGGGCAGTCCCCAGATCGTCGCGTCGCACAGCTCGGCGGCCAGGTCCTTGACGTTGCACTCGACGGACGGGAGCGCGGCCAGGTGCCGGTAGCCCGCGCTGCCGATGAGGACCGCCCGCGAGGCCGCCGGGTCAGGCAGTCCCGTCATCGGCCCCGTCCTCGTCCCCGCTTCCGTTCTCCAGCGCCGCGACGATGCGCCGCAGGCCTTCGGGGTCGGCGGCCTCGTCCCCGGTGAGCGTGATCTCGTACGGGCCGCGGCGCACGGTGAGCGCCGGAGGCCGGCGGCGGGACGTCTGCCACTGGAGCACGGCGAACAGCAGTGATCCGGCGGACAGGCCGCTGCCGACGGCCAGTTGCAGGAGGTCGAAGCCGGGCGAACCCATCGGCGTGCCATCCGCTGCCGGTGCCGGTGTCGGTGTCGGTGTCGGTTCGCCGCTCCGAATCCGTCCGCGTACGTCGCGGCGGAGCGATTCGTCCTCCTTCAACCAGAGCAGCAGGGAACGCAGTTCGGTCTCCGGGCCCTGCCCCGCTCTGTGCGGGTCCACCTGTAACTCGTACTCATGCATCCTCCGTGCCCCTCCCCTGTCCGTGATGGGCGCTGACTTGGGCGAACAGCTCCAGCGCCTGTGGCGCCCTGCCCAGCCGGGCCAGGCACACAGCCTGCCAGTACTGGCAGGCGAGCGTGGTCGGATGGGCCGGGCCCAGCGTCTCCACGCAGAACGCTCCGAGTCCGGCGAGCAGGTCCAGGGCCTCCCGCAGGTTCCCGCGCTGGATCAGGCCGACCGCCTCGCGCTGCCGGGACAGCGCGGTCTGCTCGGTCATCCGGCTGCGCACCAGGCGGCGGGTGCTCTGGCTGAGGGTGACGTGTCCGGTCCGGAGCGAGTGGTTCTGAGCGGGCTGGACGTCGACCAGGCCCCAGTCGTACTGGGGAACCTCCGCGGGCTCCTCCTCGTCGAGCCTCGGCGTGGGCACGGGCACGGGCACGGGCATCGGTACCTGCGCAGGCACGGGTGGCCCCGGCGGAACGGGCAGCCCGGAAGCGTGGTCGTCCAGGGTGAAGGCCTCCTCCCCGGCAGCGTGGTTGTCCAGGGGGCGGATTTCCATTCCGGAAGCGTGGTTGTCCAGGGGGCGGACTTCCTGCCCGGCGCGGTCCGGCGTGACGTCCTCTTCGTCCGTCCAGGGCCGGATCAGGGCCTGCGCGGCGGCGGCGCTGGGGGTGCGCGCACTCAGGTCCCGCGCGCTGAGCGCGTCGACCGCGTCCGCGAGCCCGGCCGGGATCGCCACCGGACTGTCGTGCAGCGAGGGCATTCCGTCGCGGATGACCCGGTCGAGCAGCACCTCCACGTGGTGCGCCTCACCGAACGGGGAGGCGCCGGTCAGCATGAAGTGCAGGCAGGCGCCCACCCCGTACACGTCGGAGGCGGCCACGGGCAGCTCGCCCCTGATCCGTTCCGGGGCCATGTACTGAGGGGTTCCGAGCAGGTCGCTGGCGCTGGTGATGGCGACCTCGCCGGTCAGCCGGGCCAGCCCGAAGTCGTAGAGGACCACCCGGCCGCTCGCGGTGAGCCGGATGTTGGCGGGCTTCACGTCGCGGTGGAGCACTCCCCTGTGGTGCGCGGCGCCGAGGCCGGCCAGGGTGTCGGCGGCGATCCGGCAGGCCTCGCCCACGGGCAGCGCACCGCCCGCGCGAACCAGCTCGGAGATGTCCGATCCGTCGAGGAACTCCATCACGAGGTAGGGCGTGCCCTCGTCGACCCCCGCGTCGTACACGCCGACCACGTTGGGGTGGCTGATCCGGGCGAGGGCGCGCGCCTCGCCCTCGAAGCGCCTGGCCGCCGCCTCGCTCACCGATCCGTAGGCCGTCAGGACCTTGACCGCGACACGCCGCCGCAGCAGCGTGTCCTCGGCCTCGAAGACGGTGCCCATGCCACCCCGGCCGACCGGTCGTACGGGTTCGAAGCGCCGGGCGAGCCCGCGCGGGAAGACATCGGCCACGTGTTCCCCCCGGGGTGGCGTCAGAGAGCGGCGGTCAGGCCTTGGTCAGGGCCTCCTTGCAGATGTCACACGGTAGACGTCGTACACGCCCTCCACACCCCGAACGGCCTTCAGGACGTGGCCCAGGTGCTTCGGGTCGCCCATCTCGAAGGTGAAGCGGGAGGTGGCCACGCGGTCGCGGGAGGTCTGGACGGCCGCGGAGAGGATGTTCACGTGCTGGTCCGACAGGACCCGCGTGACGTCCGACAGCAGCCGGGACCGGTCCAGCGCCTCGACCTGGATGGCCACCAGGAAGACCGAGGACTGGGTGGGCGCCCATTCCACTTCCAGCATCCGCTCGGGCTGCTGGGAGAGGGAGTCCACGTTGACGCAGTCCGCGCGGTGAACCGATACGCCACTGCCGCGGGTGACGAATCCGATGATCGGGTCGCCCGGGACCGGGGTGCAGCAGCGGGCCAGCTTGACCCAGACGTCGTCGACGCCCTTGACGACGACGCCGGGGTCGGCGTTGCCGCGCCGCTTGCCGCGGGCACGCGACGGCGGGACGCTCTCCTCGATGTCCTCGTTGGCGGCCTCCTCGCCGCCGAGGGCCTGCACCAGCTTCTGCACGACGCCCTGCGCGGCCACGTGGCCCTCGCCGATCGCCGCGTACAGGGAGGAGATGTCGGGGTAGCGCATCTCGTGCGCGAGGGTGACGAGCGAGTCGCCGGTGAGGATGCGCTGGATCGGCAGGTTCTGCTTGCGCATGGCCCGCGCGATGGCGTCCTTGCCGTGCTCGATGGCCTCCTCGCGGCGCTCCTTGGAGAACCAGGCGCGGATCTTGTTGCGGGCCCGCGGGGACTTGACGAAGCCCAGCCAGTCGCGGGACGGGCCCGCGCCCTCGGCCTTGGAGGTGAAGACCTCGACGAGGTCGCCGTTGTCGAGGGTCGATTCGAGCGGGACGAGGCGGCCGTTGACGCGGGCGCCTATCGTCCGGTGGCCGACCTCGGTGTGGACGGCGTACGCGAAGTCCACCGGGGTGGCCCCGGCGGGCAGCGCGATGACGTCGCCCTTGGGCGTGAAGACGAAGACCTCGTTGCGGGAGAGGTCGAAGCGCAGCGAGTCGAGGAACTCGCCCGGGTCCTCGGTCTCCTTCTGCCAGTCCAGCAGCTGGCGCAGCCAGGCCATGTCGTTGACCGTGTCCTGGCCGGCGCTGCCCTTGGCGGCCTGCGGGACGTCGGTGCGGACCTTGGAGGTGCCGGCGACGGTCTGCTGCTTGTACTTCCAGTGCGCGGCGATGCCGTACTCGGCGCGGCGGTGCATGTCGAAGGTGCGGATCTGGAGTTCGACGGGCTTGCCGCTGGGTCCGATGACCGTCGTGTGGAGCGACTGGTACATGTTGAACTTGGGCATCGCGATGTAGTCCTTGAACCGGCCGGGGACCGGGTTCCAGCGCGCGTGCACCGTGCCGAGGGCCGCGTAGCAGTCCCGGACGGTGTCGACGAGGACGCGGATGCCCACCAGGTCGTAGATCTCGGCGAAGTCGCGGCCGCGGACGATCATCTTCTGGTAGACGCTGTAGTAGTGCTTGGGGCGGCCGGTGACGGTGGCCTTGATGCGGGCGGCGCGCAGGTCCGTCTGGACCTCGTCGGTGACGACGGTGAGGTACTCGTCGCGCTTGGGCGCGCGCTCGGCGACGAGGCGGACGATCTCGTCGTACATCTTGGGGTACAGGATCGCGAAGGCGAGGTCTTCGAGCTCCCACTTGATCGTGTTCATGCCCAGCCGGTGCGCCAGCGGGGCGTAGATCTCAAGGGTCTCGCGGGCCTTCTTCTCCTGCTTCTCCCGCTTGAGGTAGCGCATGGTGCGCATGTTGTGCAGGCGGTCGGCGAGCTTGATGACCAGGACGCGTGGGTCCTTGGCCATGGCGACGACCATCTTGCGCACGGTCTCGGCCTGCGCGGCCTCGCCGAACTTGACCCGGTCGAGCTTGGTGACGCCGTCGACGAGCAGGGCCACGGCGTCGCCGAAGTCGCGGCGCAGGTCCTCCAGCCCGTACTCGGTGTCCTCGACGGTGTCGTGCAGCAGGCCGGCCATCAGGGTGGCCGGGTCCATGCCGAGCTCGGCGAGGATGGTGGTCACCGCGAGCGGGTGGGTGATGTACGGGTCGCCACTCTTGCGCTTCTGACCGCGGTGCCAGCGCTCGGCGACCTGGTACGCCTGCTCGATCTGGCGCAGCGTGGCCGTCTCGATCTTCGGGTCGTTGCTGCGGACTATGCGGAGCAGGGGTTCCAGTACCGGGTTGTACGGGTTGGAACGCTGGACGCCGAGGCGGGCGAGCCGGGCGCGCACGCGGTTGGAGGACCCGGCCGACTTCGCGGGCGCCGACTTCGCGGGCACCGGCTTCACGGGCGGGGCCGGCGGGGGCGTGGCGGGGGACGTCGCGGCCCGTTCGGCCTGCGGGTCGGGCTGCGCGGCGGAGAGTGGCTGGACCTCGTCTGGCAAGAGCGCTCCTCTGGGGGTCCCTCCGGACGGAGTCCGGGGGAGGGTCCGGTGCCCCGGTCAGGTCCGGACAACCAATGGTAGCGAGGGTTCCCCCACCCCGTTCCCCGAGCCCGGCTCCTTCGGCCCGGCCGGCCCGTCGCAGGCCCGCGCGGCGGCCGCCCACGCCGAAGCGGGCGGGCACCGGGATGTCCCGGTGCCCGCCCGCTTCGCGTTCGGCTTCGTCAGACGACGATCAGGGCGTCCAGCGGGGCTCCCGCAAGGGCGCCGGCCAGCCGCTCGCGGCCCGGCAGGAACGACAGCTCCATCAGGACCGCCACCCCGGCGACCTCCGCCCCGGCCCGCCGGATCAGCGAGAGCGAGGCCTCGGCGGTGCCGCCCGTGGCCAGGACGTCGTCGATGACCATGACCCGGTCACCGGCCGACAGGTCCTCGGCGTGGACCTCGATCTCCGCCGTCCCGTACTCCAGCTCGTACGACTGCGCGAGCGTCGCGCCCGGCAGCTTCCCGGCCTTGCGCACCGGCACGAAGCCGATGCCCGCCTGGACCGCCACCGGCGCCGCAAGGATGAACCCGCGCGCCTCCAGCCCGACGATCTTCGTCGCGCCGTACTGCCCGGCCAGCTCCACCAGCGCGTCCGTCAGGGCCGCGAAGGCCTTCGGGTCGGCCAGCAGCGGGGTGATGTCCTTGAACATCACGCCCGGCTTCGGATAGTCCGCCACGTCCTTGATCCGGCCGAGCAGCAGCTCGCGCACCTCGGGGGAGAGAGTGCTCACCGGCGCCGCCCTGCGCGCCCCTGGGCCACGACCTGCGGGGTGTCGGTGGCCTCGTGGCCCTCGTCCTCCGGGGACTCGCCCTTGGCCGCCGCGGCCGCCCGCTTCGCGAGCACCCGCTTCTTCAGGGCCTTCATCGCCGGCTCGCGCTCCTTGAGGTCCACGACCAGCGGGGTCGCGATGAAGATCGAGGAGTACGCACCGGCCGCGAGGCCGACGAACAGCGACAGCGAGATGTCGTTCAGCATGCCGGCGCCCAGGAAGCCGCCACCGATGAAGAGCAGCGCCCCGACCGGGAGCAGCGCCACGACGGTGGTGTTGATCGAGCGGACCAGGGTGCCGTTGATGCTGCGGTTGGCGACCTCGCTGAACGTGTAGCGGGTCTGCTTGGTGATGTCCTTCGAGCCCTCCTTCAGACCGTCGAAGACGACGACGGTGTCGTAGAGGGAGTAACCGAGGATCGTCAGCAGACCGATCACGGTGCCCGGCGTGACCTCGAATCCGACCAGCGCGTACACGCCGACGGTGATGGTGAGGTCGTGGATCAGCGCGATCAGCGCGGCGACCGCCATCCGCCACTCGAAGGCGATGGCGAGGTAGATCACCACGAGGACCATGAAGATGCCGAGGCCGGTCCAGGCCTTGTTCGCGATCTGGTCGCCCCAGCTGGGGCCGACCAGGTCCGCGTTGATGTCGGCCTCGGAAACCTTGAGGTCGGTGGCGAGCTGCTTCTTGACGCCCGCCGCGTCGTTCGTGTCCAGACCCGAGATCTGGATGCGCAGGCCGCCGGTGCCGAGCTCCTGGACGATCGCGTCGTGGCCCGAGGCCTTCTCCGACACCTCGGTCGCCTTGGCGACGGAGACGGCCGTCTTCGGGGTGGTGAAGACGGCACCGCCCTTGAACTCGATGCCCATGTTGATGCCCTGAACGGCCAGGGCCACGATCGCCGTGATGGTGATCAGGATGGAAACGCCGTACCAGATGAAGCGCTTGCCGACGAAGTCGTAGCCGACCTCACCGCGGTACAGCTTGGCGCCGAGATCTCCCAGCTTCGACATCTCTCACGCCTCCTTTACGTCGACGGGAGCGGTGACGGAACCGGAACCGGTGCGGCGGGACCGGCGCAGCGGCGGCTTGGCGCCGAGCCGCTTCGGGTCCAGTCCGGACCAGGGGTGACCGCTGGAGAAGAACTTCGTACGGGCCATCAGCGTCATGATCGGCTTGGTGAAGAGGAACACCACGACCACGTCGAGCACGGTCGTCAGACCCAGGGTGAAGGCGAAGCCCTGCACCTTGCCGACGGTGACGATGAACAGCACCGCGGCGGCCAGGAACGACACGAAGTCGGAGACCAGGATGGTGCGCCGGGCGCGCGGCCAGGCCCGCTCCACGGCGGGACGCAGGGTGCGGCCCTCGCGGATCTCGTCGCGGATGCGTTCGAAGTACACGATGAACGAGTCCGCCGTGATGCCGATCGCGACGATCGCACCACAGACGGCGGGCAGGTTCAGCGCGAAGCCGATGCCCTTTCCGAGCAGCGCCATGATCGCGTACGTGAGGATCGCGGACACCAGGAGGCTGACGATGGCGATGAAGGCCAGGCCCCTGTAGTACGCGAGCAGGTAGATCACGACGAGGATGAGGCCGATGGCGCCGGCGATGAGGCCGGCCTTCAGCTGCTCGCCGCCGAGCGCGGCGGTGACGGTGGTGACGCTGTCCTCGCTGAAGGAGAGCGGCAGGGCGCCGTACGAGAGCATGTTGCCCAGGTCCTGCGCGGTCTGCTGGGTGAAGCCACCGGAGATCTCGGCGTTGCCGCCGGTCAGCGCCTGGCTGACGGACGGGTCGGAGACGACCTCGCCGTCGAGCACGATCGCGAACTGGTTCTGCGGCATCTGCTTGGTGGCGAGCTCACCGGTGATCTTGGCGAACTTGTCGGCGCCCTTGTCGGTGAACTGCATGGTGACGATCCACTGGCCGCGCTGCGGGTCGATGACACCCTTCGCGTCCTTGACGTCCGTACCGGCGACACCGGCCGGGCCGAGGATCCACTTGCCCCAGGTGTCGCCGCGCTTGCCACAGGCGAGCGTCGCGTCCTCGGGCTTGGCACCCTGGCCGGCCGCGGCGCGCTGCGCCTCGTTGGTGCAGTCCAGCGCCGCGAACTTCGCCTGGAGGTCGGCGGCGGCCGCCTCGACGCCCGACGGGGCCGGGGTGGGGGCCGGAGCCTTGTCGTCTGCCTTCTTCGACTCGCTCGCCGAGGGCGAGGGAGTGGCGGTGGCGGCCGGGGCCTTGAGGGCCTCGCTGAGCACACGGCCCTGGGAAGTGGCGCTGGACGACGGGGTGGCCGGGGAGCTGGGCTTGCCGCTGCCCTCGGCCTTCGGGGCGCCGGAGCTGCTCGCGGACGGGCTCGGCGTGGCCTGGGGGGCCGCAGGAGCGCCGTCGGCGAAGGCCAGGACCGGGCGGAAGTACAGCTGGGCGGTGGTACCGACCTGCTCGCGGGCCTGCTTCTCGTTCATCCCCTTGGGGATGTTCACGATGATGTGGTCGCGGCCCTGCGTCTGGACCTCCGCCTCCGTCACGCCGAGACCGTTGACGCGGCGCTCGATGATGCCGACCGCCGTGTTCATGTTGGTCTCGTTGATCGCGTCCGGCTTGCCGGGCTCGCTCTTGGCCTTGAGCGTGATGCTCGTACCGCCCGCGAGGTCGATGCCGAGCCGGGGAGTCGTCTGCTTCGTGAGGAACATCCCCGCGGTGAGCGCCACCATCGCGATCAGGATGATCGCCAGGGCGCGCCCCGGCCTCCCCTGAGCCCCCGTGGGCCGCCGGCCCTTCTTCGGTGCTGCCACCTTGTCGTATCTCCCTGTCCAACCGCCCCGCGCCGGGTCAGCACGCGGACGGCCACGAAATGTGTGGTGGGGACCCCTGCCCCCCGCAGAAGTGTCACTGACGGGGACCGCGGCGGCCGCCGGTCAGGCGCCTGCACGGTCCCCGGCCGCGCGCTACTTCGCGCCGGCCTCGCCGTCGCCCTTGCCGTCCTTGGGCTCGTCGCCCTTGGGCTCGCCGTCCTTGGGCTCGTCCTTCTTGCCCAGGTCGAGCTTCGGGGCCTCGGTCCCGGCCTCGTCCGCGCTGTCCGCGTCCTTGTCCGCGTCCTTGTCCAGGGTCAGCGAGGAGGCGTCGTCCGGAACGGCCGGCGTGTCGATCGTCAGATCATCACTGATGCCGTGGACGATGCGGTTGTACTCCGCGTCATCGAGGACGGCGCCGATGGAGTTCTTCGCGTAGATCGCGTGGACACCGGGGGCCACCTCGAGGGTGACGGTGTCCTCGCCGATCTCCTTCACCGTGGCGTACATGCCGCCGATGGTGCGGACGCCGGTGCCGGGCGACATGTGGTCACGCATCTGCGCGGCCGCCTGCTGCTTCTTCTTCGCGGAACGGGTCATCAGGAACATCGCCCCGATGAGCACGATGAACGGGAGGAGTGTCACGAGATTCACGGGACGGAGATCCTTCGCACGACCGCACGGGAGACGGCCAATTTCTACGGGGGTGGGCATGCCGACCTGAAGGGTCGGCATCGGCGGAGTCTAGGCGAGTCCGCACCGATGGAACAACGCCCAGCATGGCACCGCAGTTCCTGACCGGTCGAACCTCCGCGCCGTCAGCCCCCGAACAAGCCCTGTTGTCCGCTTGATCCAATCCCCTGCTGCGGGGGCGGGACAAGGCCCAGGTGAGCCCATGCGGCGGGGGTCGCGACCCGCCCGCGCGGGGTACGGGCGAGCAGGCCTTCCCGTACGAGGAACGGCTCGGCGACCTCCTCGACGGTCTCCCGCTCCTCCCCGACGGCGACGGCGAGCGTGGACAGGCCCACGGGGCCGCCGCCGAACAGCTTGAGCAGGGCTTCGAGCACGGCGCGGTCGAGGCGGTCCAGCCCGCGCGCATCGACCTCGTACACCTGGAGGGCGGTGCAGGCCACCTCGCGGGTGATCACCCCGTCGGCCCTGACCTGCGCGTAGTCGCGGACGCGGCGCAGCAGGCGGTTGGCGATGCGCGGGGTGCCGCGGGAGCGCCCGGCGATCTCGGCGGCGCCGGCCGTGTCGATCTCCACGTCGAGGAGGCGGGCGGAGCGGTGGATGACGCGTTCCAGCTCTTCGGGGGCGTAGAACTCCATGTGCCCGGTGAAGCCGAAGCGGTCGCGCAGCGGGGGCGGGAGCAGGCCGGCCCGGGTCGTCGCCCCGACCAGGGTGAAGGGCGGCAGCTCCAGCGGGATGGCGGTGGCCCCGGGCCCCTTGCCGACGATCACGTCGACGCGGAAGTCCTCCATGGCCATGTAGAGCATCTCCTCGGCGGGCCGGGACATGCGGTGGATCTCGTCGAGGAAGAGGACCTCGCCCTCCTGGAGGGAGGAGAGGATGGCGGCGAGGTCGCCCGCGTGCTGGATGGCGGGGCCGGAGGTGATCCGGATGGGCGCGCCCATCTCGGCAGCGATGATCATGGAGAGGGTGGTCTTGCCGAGCCCGGGCGCGCCGGAGAGCAGCACGTGATCGGCGGTGGCGCCCCGCTGGCGGGCCGCCTTCAGCACCAGGTCGAGCTGCTGGCGGACCTTCTCCTGGCCGACGAACTCGCCGAGGTCCTTGGGCCGCAGGGCCGCCTCGACGGCGGTGTCCTCGCCGTCCGCCGCCGCCGCCACGATCCGGTCTTCGCTCTCGTCATCCCAGTTCACGCTGTCAGTCTGCCTTGTCGTTCGTACGGTGGTTTCTGCCGGCCGCGCGCAGCGGCACGCCCCGTCAGCGGGTGCGGTTCAGGGACTGGAGGGCGGCGCGCAGCAGCTGCGGGACGGGGGCGCTGCCGCCGGCGGCGATGGCGGCCTCGGCCTGCGGGGTCACCGCATCGACCGCGTCCTCTGCATCCCGCGACGCATAGCCGAGGCCGATCAGCGCCGCGGTGAGCTGCTCGGTCCACGGGGCGGGTCCGGTCGCCGCGGCGCGCTGCGCACCGACCAGGCCGCTCGACCCCAGCGGTGCGCCCAGCTTGTCCTTCAGCTCCAGCAGCAGCTTCTGGGCCCCCTTCTTGCCGATGCCGGGCACCGCCGTCAGGGCCTTCTCGTCACCCGTGGAGACCGCCACGCGGAGCGCGTCCGGGCTGTGCACCCCGAGCATCGCCTGCGCCAGGCGCGGCCCCACCCCGCTCGCCGTCTGCAGCAGTTCGAAGACCTGCCGCTCGTCGTCGTCCGCGAAGCCGTACAGCGTCAGCGAGTCCTCCCGTACGACCAGCGAGGTGGCCAGCCTCGCCGTCTCCCCCATCCGCAGGCCGGCGATGGTGTTCGGCGTGCAGTGCACGGCCATGCCCACTCCCCCGACCTCGATCACGGCCAGGGTGGGGGCGAGCGCGGCGACCGGGCCGCTGACGAAGGCGATCATGAGGGGCGGCCTTTCGAGGCGTGCAGGGCGACCGCCTGCTGGAGGCGGTTCTGGGCGGGGGCCCGCCAGATGTGGCAGATGGCGAGGGCGAGGGCGTCCGCGGCATCGGCGGGCTTGGGCGGGGCGGACAGCCGCAGCAGCCGGGTCACCATGGCCCCGACCTGTGCCTTGTCGGCCCGGCCGGTGCCGGTGACGGCGGCCTTGACCTCGCTGGGGGTGTGCAGGGCGACCGGTATCCCGCGGCGCGCCGCGCACAGCATGGCAACGGCGCTCGCCTGGGCGGTGCCCATCACCGTGCTGACGTTGTGCTGGCTGAACACCCGCTCCACGGCGACGACTTCGGGGCGGTGACGGTCCAGCCACTCCTCGATGCCCTGCTCGATCGCGACGAGCCGGTGTCCCAACTCCGCGTCCGCGGGCGTCCGTACGACCCCCACCGCGAGCATCGTGAGCGGGCGGCCGGCGACGCCCTCGACCACGCCGACACCGCACCGGGTCAGCCCCGGGTCCACGCCGAGTACGCGCACTGCGCCCCCGCCCTCCTTCGATTGCCAGTGCGTGCAGGCTAACCGGTGGCACTGACAAAGCGGCGGGGGGGGGGGGGGGGGGGGGGGGGGGGGGGGCCCGGCGCGGGGGGGGGCTGGGGCGGCTGTGCGGTCCCGGGCGGGGAGCTTGGGGATCCGCCCTGGGCGGAGGC
>NZ_JBIVXF010000021.1:0-144392 GCF_044769045.1 Streptomyces sp. NPDC090741
GGGACCCTGTGGGAGAGTAGGACGCCGCCGAACAATCATTGTAGAAAGCCCCGTACCGGGTATCCGGTACGGGGCTTTTCTGCGTTTACGGGCATCTTTTGCGTAGGGTCGGGGCCATGGGCTACGACCTCGTCATCTTCGACAACGACGGCGTGCTGGTGGACAGCGAACCGGTCGCCAATTCGATCCTCGCCGGGTACCTCACCGAGTTGGGGTATCCCACCTCGTACGAGGACTCGATTCGCGACTACATGGGTGCCGCCGTGCACCGGGTGCACGACCTCGTGTTCGAGCGGACGGGTGAGCGGTTGCCCGCGGAGTTCGACGCGACCCTGCACGCGCGGACCTTCGCCGCGTTCGAGCGGGAGCTGACGCCGGTGGCCGGCGCCGTGGACGTACTCGGGGTGCTGACCGCGCACGGGGTGCCGTACTGCCTGGCCTCCTCCGGGAGTCACGAGCGGATCCGGGTCGGACACCGGGCGGCCGGTCTCGACGGGTGGTTCGAGGAGGAGCGGATCTTCAGCTCGCAGGACGTGGGGAAGGGCAAGCCGGCCCCCGATCTGTTCCTGCACGCGGCCCGTTCCATGGGCGTCGAGCCCGCGCGGTGCGTGGTGATCGAGGACAGCCCGCTCGGGGTGCGGGCGGCCGTCGCCGCCGGGATGGACGTGTACGGGTTCACCGCGATGACGCCCGCCGGGCGGCTGGCCGGAGCCACCGGTGTCTTCGGGGAGATGAAGGAGCTGACGGGGCTTCTGGAACTCCCTGTGTGATCTCTCTACCCACGGGTAGCCCGCGGGCCTACGCTGTGCCGCCATGACAGAAGACGTACGGCTGCGCCGGGGACGGGGCTCCCTGGGGTTCAGCTTCTTCGTGCAGGGCGTGACCTTCGCCCTCCTCGTGACGCGGATCCCCGCCATCCAGGACCGGTACGGGATATCCGACGGGCTGCTGCCCGCCTTCCTGGCCGCCGTGCCGATCCTCGCCGGGGTCTCCAGCATCGTCACGGAGCACCTCGTGAAACGGGTCGGGCCGGCCACCGTACTGCGGTGGGCGCAGCCGCTCGTCCTGCTCGCCCTGCTGGGCGTCGGGGCCGGCACGCAGATGTGGCATGCGGCGCTGGCGCTGGGGGCGTTCGGGCTGTCCGTCGGTGCGCTCGACGCGTCGATGAACATGCTCGGCGTCAGCCTGCAGCGGGCGTACGGGCGCAGCATCATGCTCGGCTTCCACGCCGCGTACAGCCTGGGCGGGATCGTCGGGGCGTCCGCGGCCTGGGCCGGGGCGCACTGGCACCTGTCGCTGTTCACCTCGTACCTGCCGGCCGTGGTCGTGCTGCTGCCGCTCGCGTTCTACGGGAGCCGCTTCTACGTCGACCAGCAGGACGCCGAGGACCAGGCTGCGGACAAGGGGCTCGGGGTCGGCGGGTTCCGGCTGCTGCTGCCGCTGTGCCTGGTGATGGCGTGCGCGTACATCGGGGATTCGACGGTCTCGAACTGGAGCGCCAAGTACCTCCAGGACGTGCTGGGGAGCTCGGAGCAGCTGGCGACGGTCCCGTACAACGTCTACATGGTGACCACGCTGATCGGGCGGGCCGTCGGGGACCTGGGCGTGCGGCGCTTCGGGGCGGTGGCCGTCGTACGGATCGGGACGGTGGTCGCGGCCGGCGGGTTCGCCGTGGTGGCGTCCGCGCCCGGGGCGTGGACGGGAATGCTCGGGTTCACGCTGCTGGGGATCGGGCTGTGCGTGATCGTGCCGCAGACCTTCGCGGCGGCCGGGCGCCTCTTCCCTTCCTCCTCCGATACCGCCATCGCGCGGCTGAACATCTTCAACTACGTCGGCTTCCTGATCGGATCGCCGCTCGTCGGCGGGATCGGGGACGCCTGGAGCTACCGGGGCGCGATGCTCGTGCCGATGGCGCTCGTCCTCGTGACGCTCTTCCACGCCCGCTCGTTCGGCACGGAGGGCGCCCGATACGGTGTCGGGCATGAGCGGCCGCGGGTTGTTGATGTGGGACGAGGCGGTAACGAGGTATGACTTCGGACCGAGCCATCCGATGGATCCGGTGCGCCTGGCGCTGACCATGGGCCTGGTGCGTGCCTTCGGGCTGGACCGGGAGATGGAGGTACGGGCGGCCCGCGCGGCCGGGGACTCCACGCTGCGGCTGGTGCACCGGGAGGACTATGTGGCCGCGGTGCGCGAGGTGTCGGCGGATCCGGGGGTGGCCGATGGGTCCTACGGGCTGGGGACGATGGACGATCCGGCCTTCCACGGGATGCACGAGGCCTCGGCGCTGATCGCGGGGCAGTCGGTGGCGGCGGCGGAAGCGGTCTGGCACGGGGAGGCCGAGCACGCGGTGAACTTCGCGGGCGGGCTGCACCACGCGATGCCGGGCGGGGCGGCCGGGTTCTGCGTGTACAACGACGCGGCGCTGGCGATCGCGCGGCTGCTGGAGCTGGGGGCCGAGCGGGTCGCGTACGTGGATGTGGACGTGCACCACGGGGACGGGGTCCAGACGGTGTTCTGGGACGATCCGCGGGTGCTGACGATCTCGCTGCACGAACATCCGCGCACGCTGTTCCCGCAGACCGGCTGGCCGGAGGAGACGGGCGGTCCGGGCGCGGAGGGTTCGGCGGTGAACGTGGCGCTGCCGGCCGGGACCGGGGACGAGGGGTGGCTGCGGGCCTTCCACGCGACGGTGCCCGAGCTGTTGGAGGAGTTCCGGCCACAGGTGTTGGTGACCCAGCACGGGGCGGACACGCATTTCGAGGACCCGCTCGCGCATCTGGCGGTGTCGCTGGACGCGCAGCGGGCGGTGCAGGAGGCCTGTCACCGGCTCGCCCACGAGTACGCGGGGGGCAGGTGGGTGGCGCTGGGCGGCGGCGGGTACGCGATCGTGGACGTCGTACCGCGGTCGTGGACGCATCTGGTGGGGATCGCGGCGCACCGTCCGGTCGATCCGCAGGCGGCGGTGCCGGACGCGTGGCGGGACGAGGTGTACGCGCGGACGCGGCAGCCGGCGCCGGCCCGGATGACGGACGGGCGGACGGTCGCGTGGCGGGACTGGGAGGCGGGCTACGATCCGGCGGACCGGATCGATCAGGCCGTTCTGGCGACCCGGCGGGCGGTGTTCCCGTTGCGCGGCCTGCTCACGTAGGGGCCGGGGGCCGCCCGGGAGCGGCGATGCATCGTTACGCCGGGTGTTACGCCAACGGTGGGGCTGTTCGCCGGAATTGATGATCGGTCCGGTGGGGTGCGGCAGCATCGGAGGGTGTTGAGCACCGGCGCGCTGCGTGCGCATCTGCTGGCCGCCCGGTTGGCCGGGCCCGTCGCCACGTCACGGGAGGAGAGCCTGCGCAGTTACCGGTTGTTCGCGGCGCGGGATCCGCGGGTGCTGCTGGGGCTGGATCCGGAGTGGGGCTGGGGCGAGGGTGACCTCCTGAGGCTGATGGCGGACAAGTGCGGGGTCTCGGCGGATCCGGCGCACGTCAGAGGGCCGGACGTGATCGATCCGGAGCTGACGCTGGCGGGTCTGGACGCGTTCGCCGAGCGGTTGCGCGAGGCGGCGGGGGCGCGGTCGCCCGTGTTCTTCGGGACGGGTCATCCGCACCGTCTCCTGGGTTTCTACGCCAGTTTGGCCCGGGCCCTGTCGGCGGTGGGATGTGTTGTGCTCACTCCGGCGCAGGGGGCCCGTGTCGACATGGCGACCCGGTTCGGCGTACGCAGGCACAGCATCGATTACGTACGGGGAGTCGCGTTGGTGCGGGAACCCGGCGCGCGGCCGCCGGGGAGTGCCACCGGCGTGCACACCCATTCACCCCTGCCGGTTCGGATCGCGCTGGGGGCCCTCGCGGAGGCCGGCGGGCCCTTGCCGGACTTGGTGGTGGGGGATCACGGGTGGGTCTGCGGCGCAGGTCAGCTCGGTGTGGAGGCGATCGGGCTGGCGGATACGGACGACCCGGCGCTGTTCGTCGGCGAGGCGGAGGGGCGCGTGGCGGTGGCCGTTCCGCTTGATGACGCGGTGCGCGCGGACTACTACAGACCACTGATTCGCTATGTACTCGATCGGGCGAGCCTGCCGGGTGCGCAGGAGTGGCCGTAGCTCCTCTTCCCCACTCGTATCACACGCCCCTACTCTGGGGAGTGAGCGTGCGACGACGAGGAGTAACCGGAGGGGAAGCCGGTGCCCGTCATGCGCGGAAGGTCAAGGTGTGTCATGGCTGCTGGCGAGAGGCCTCTCAGCGAGGTCGTGTTCCTGACCGTGGCAGAGGTTGCCTCGGTGATGCGAGTGTCGAAGATGACTGTGTACCGCCTGGTGCATAACGGTCATCTGCCCGCAATCCGGGTGGGCCGGTCCTTCCGGGTCCCCGAAAACGCGGTTCACGAGTACCTCCGAGAGTCCTATGTGGGGGTGGAGTCGGCCTGAGATTGACCCGCGGTGTCCCTCGGATTACGGGCTCGGAGCTCGGGCGGGTAGGCTAGGCCGACGTAGGTCGTGTGGGCCCAGACGCCCCGCACCGATCTCCGCTAGCGCGGAGATGTTCCGAGAAGTGAGCGAGGGTAGTCGTGGGCTCTGTTATTAAGAAGCGGCGCAAGCGGATGGCTAAGAAGAAGCACCGCAAGCTGCTCAAGCGCACCCGCGTCCAGCGCCGTAACAAGAAGTAAACGGCAGCTGTACGTGTTCTCCGCAGCCCCTCCACCATCCTTTGGTGGAGGGGCTGCGGTGTAGCCGGGGACGACGAGGAAGGCGCGGAGCTCGTGGGGAAGGTCGTGCTCGTTACCGGGGCTGCCCGGCAGCTGGGGGGCCGCTTCGTGCGGCGCATCCAGCGTGATCCTGAGGTCGATCGGGTCATCGCGGTCGACGCGGTGGCGCCGCCGCACCGGCTCGGGTCGGCGGAGTTCATCCGTACGGACATCAGGCAGTCCTCCATCGCCCGGGTGCTCGCCGAGCACGCCGTGGACACGGTGGTCCATCTCGCCGTGACCGGGGGCGGCGCGGGCGCGGGCGGCGCGGGCAGTGCCGTCAAGGAGACCAACGTCATCGGCACGATGCAGCTGCTCGGGGCCTGCCAGAAGTCGCCGACGGTACGGCGGCTCGTGGTGAAGTCCAGTACCGGCGTGTACGGGGGCGCCTCGCGGGATCCGGCCGTTTTCACGGAGACCACGCAGCCCAAGTCGCTGCCGGCGGGGGGCTTCGCCAAGGACGCCGGCGAGGTCGAGTCGTACGTACGGGGCTTCGCGCGCAGGCGGCCGGACGTGGCGGTGTGCGTGCTGCGCTTCGCGAACATCCTGGGGCCGTACGCGGACTCCGCGCTCGCCGAGTACTTCTCGATGCCGGTGATGCCGACGGTGCTGGGGTACGACCCGCGGCTCCAGTTCGTCCACGAGGACGACGTCCTGGACGTGCTGCGGCTGGCGGCGGGGGAGCCCCAGCGCGGGACGCTGAACAGCGGGACCTTCAACATCGCGGGGGACGGGGTGCTGCTGCTGTCGCAGTGCGCGCGCCGGCTGGGGCGCCCGACGGTACCGCTGCTGCTGCCCGCGGTGACGTGGGTGGGTTCGGCGCTGCGGGCGGTGGGGGTCACCGACTTCTCGCCGGAGCAGATCAGGCTGCTGACGCACGGGCGGGTCGTGGAGACGTCCCAGATGCGGGAGGTGCTGGGATTCAAGCCCATGTACACGACCGCCGAGACGTTCGCCGATTTCGCGCGCAGCCGGGGCAAGGGGCTGCTGCCGCCGGAGCAGGCGGCGCAGGTCGTGGACCGGGTTGCCGCCGCGCTGAAGGTGAACAGCGTGCATGTGGACACCCTGAACGTCGAGGTTGCCGGAGCCGAAGAGGGAGCGCAGCGATAGTGGCGGACGCCAAGGTCATTCCGTTCGACGAGGACCGGCCGCGCCGGCGGGGCGCCGGGACCCGGAGGGTACGGGCGGTGCCCGCTCAGGGTCCGGCGGTGGAGGCCGTGGACGCCGTGGAGCCGGTCGTGGCGGAGCCCGCTGCCGTGAAGTCCGGCGGGGCCGACTGGGACCGGCGGATCGCCGGCGGGCTGGCGTTCCTGCGGCGCCGGGTCACCGGGGACTACGAGGTCGACGAGTTCGGCTACGACAAGGAGCTGACGGACCAGGTCCTGATGTCCATGATGCGGCCGCTGTTCGACAAGTACTTCCGGGTCGAGGTCAAGGGCATCGAGAACATCCCTGCCGAGGGCGGCGCGCTGATCGTGGCGAACCACTCCGGGACGCTGCCGCTGGACGGGCTGATGATGCAGGTGGCGGTCCACGACCACCACCCGGCGCAGCGGCACCTGCGGCTGCTGGCGGCGGACCTGGTGTTCATGCTGCCGGTGGTGAACGAGCTGGCGCGCAAGGCCGGACACACGCTGGCGTGCTCGGAGGACGCGCAGCGGCTGCTGGAGGCAGGGGAGCTGGTCGGGGTGATGCCGGAGGGCTTCAAGGGGATAGGGAAGCCGTTCGGAGACCGGTACAAGCTCCAGCGGTTCGGGCGGGGCGGTTTCGTGTCGACGGCGCTGCGGGCGGGGACGCCGATCGTGCCTTGCTCGATCGTGGGGGCGGAGGAGATCTACCCGATGGTCGGCAACGCGAAGACGGTGGCCCGGCTGTTGGGGATCCCGTATTTCCCGATCACGCCGACGTTCCCGTGGCTTGGGCCATTGGGGGCGGTGCCGCTGCCGACGAAGTGGACGATTCAGTTCGGCGAGCCGATCGCGACGGACGGGTACCCGCCGGAGGCGGCGGAGGACCCGATGCTGATGTTCAACCTGACGGACGAGGTCCGCGAGCAGATCCAGCACACCCTCTACAAGCTGCTGGTGCAGCGGCGGTCCGTGTTCTTCTGAGAGTTCGCTTCACCGCATGACGCGCAGGCCCTCACCCCCGGTCGGGGTGAGGGCCTGCGCGTCATGCGGTGCTACTCGGTGTCCTCCGCCTGGATGCCCAGGCCCGGGAGGAGGCCCGGGAGCAGGGGCGGCAGGGTGATCTCCGGCGCGACGTGCTCCGGGGAGGACGAGGGCGCCGGGGTGTTCTGGCCCGAGGGCGGGTGGAGGAGGTCCCCCGTACCGCCCAGGAGACCGCCGGGGGCGGGTGAGGGCTTGCCGCCGGTGGGTGCGGGCGGGGCAGGGCTGGCCGAGGGCGCGCCCGCCGCCGGTGCGCTCTGGTGCTGCCCGGCCGGAGCGCTCGGCTTGGCCGTGCCGCCCGTGCTGCGGGTCTGCTCCGGTGGCTTCGGGAGCAGGCTCTGCAGGGGCGCCACGTCATCGTCTATGGCCTGGAAGACCGACTCGACTTCCCCGCCCACGTCGGTGAGTTGCGCCGGGAGCTTCTCCCGGAGCCGGCCCCACGCGTCGCGGTGGGAGCGGGAGAAGGACGACAGGGCCTGGATCGGGCCGAGCGAGCCGTCCCGTTCGTAGGCCGCCTGGAGCAGTCGGTGGCCCTCGGCCGCGTCGTGCTTCATGCCGGCCAGGGCCCGGCGGATCGCGCCGAGCGACTCGTGGTCCAGGGTGCCCAACCGGCCGCGCTCCATCAGCCTGCGGGCTTCCGACAGGCGGTTGGAGGCCTGGTCGAGGTAGAGCTCGCCCCGGTCCGCGTCCTCGTCGGTCATCCCCAGCTTGAGGTCCTCCATGCCCCGCTTGACGGGGTAGAGGGAGTCACCCGGCAGGGCGTCCGTGCTGGCAGCGGCCACGCCGCTGAAGGCCCCCGCGGCCACACCTACGGTGAGGCCGCCCGCTGCGATGCCCTTGGACCAGCGGGAGCGGGGCCGCAATTTCCGGAGCGAGGTCGCCCGGTGGGCGCCGCGGCCGGTCCGCTGCTCGGGCACCTGAGGGTCCGAGGCGGCACCGCCCCCGGCCCTCTCTTCCATCACCATCGTCTCCATGGCGGCCACGAGCTGGGCTCGTTGCACCACTTTGACCTCGGGGTCCAGCACCGGGCGCGGCATACGTTCGCCGAGCGCGCTCGCCAGGGTCAACAACCGGTCGTGGTCGGCAGGTTCGGCAGGTGCCTCGGACTGCTCGGCCGCCGGGTCCGGTTCCGAAAGGTCGGATGGGGTCCGATCCTCCAGGGCCTGGGCGAAGGCGTTCGCCCGCCGGTGCGGAGTCACGTTCGCGATCACTGGCGGCACCTCCTCTCGTCATGACGATCGACTCCCCAAGGTGTCCGGAAGGTTGCCTTCCTTGAGCACATCCACACTTTCGAGTGAGCGGCTTCGGGCAGGGCTTGTCCACGGGGAGCCTGCATTCCGCACAACGAGCGGCGCGGCACTTGGGTTACGGACGAAGGATGATCGGACCACAGCGTCATCGAGGGGTCACCGGTTGTGTGGATTGTCAGGAGGGTCGGAAGGCGTGGGGGGTGTGGGGGGTCCGGGTGGTGCGCGGGTGTGGCGGTGCGCGGCGCGGAGGTCAGCGGGCGTCGTCCGGCAGCAGGCGGGCCAGGGTGCGGACCGCCCGGTACTGGAGCGTCTTGATGGCGCCCTCGTTCTTCCCCATCACCCGGGCGGTCTCGGCGACCGACAGGCCCTGGAGGAACCGCAGGGTCACGCACTCCTGCTGCTGGGGATTGAGCTTGCGTACGGCTTCCAGCAGGGCGGCGTTGGAGAGGGACTCCAGGACCGAGTCCTCGGGGGACCGTTCCACCTCGTTCGCGTCCAGCATCTCGCCCGTGGTCACTTCCAGGCGGAAGCGACTGGACTTGAAGTGGTCCGCGACCAGGTTGCGGGCGATCGTCACGAGCCAGGCGCCGAAATCGCGGCCCTGCCAGGTGAAGGTGGAGATGCGGCGCAGCGCGCGCAGGAAGGTCTCACTGGTGAGGTCCTCCGCGGTCGCCTTGCCGCCGACGCGGTAGTAGATGTAGCGGTACACCGTGTCGCTGTACTGGTCGTACAGCCGGCCGAAGGCCTCGGCCTCGCCGGCCTGGGCGCGTTCGACCAGGTCCATCATGCGGGCCTGGTCGCTGTCCGCGGTGGGGCGGCGGGCGGCGGGCGCGCTCGTTCCGGTTGCGGCCGTGCCGGCTCCTCCTCCCGCACGACCGCGTCTGCCCACCGTCGCTCCGCCGTCGGTCAGGGCATAGCAAGGACCGGCCGGGCCGAGGCCGGCAGGGACCGCGGCGGCGAAGGCGGGAACGGCGTACGCGGTGGGGACGAAGCCGCGCAGGTGGTCGAGGACCGTTTCGCGCAGCGTAGCCAGGCCCGAGGCGTCAACCCCGACAGGTGGGTACACGGGACTCCCAGAGGCAGAGCTTCCATCACGTGCAGTGCGGGACCGTTCACCCGTCGTGGCGACAGATGGCCGGTGGCATGCGTTTGAGGAGAATAACGCTTCGTACAGGCAGCGCTACACCCAGTTGCTCAAATCACCGATTCCGACACTTCTGTTGCGTGTCGAAGGCATATTCGGTCGCAATTGGTGATCGCTTCTTGATCGGTTGGGCGCGCGGAATGGACGCTTCCACGCTGGCTCGCGACCGAGTCGGGCATGCGGGAGTGCCGCGCCGGGCGCGGGGGTAGGGGTGGGGGAATGCCTGCCGCGCACCGGGCCGGAGGGACGCGAAAAGCCGCCCGGCGGGCGGCCGGGCGGCTTCGGCGCAGGCGGCGGCCGGGTGGCGGACCTGCGGTGGTGCGCTGCGGGCTACTTGCGGCGGCGGTGCAGCGCGATGGCGGCGGCCGCGCCGCCCGCGATCGCGCCGACCCCGGCGGCTGCCGGGACGCCGACCTTCACGGCCTTGCGGCCGGTCCGATAGTCGCGCAGGCGCCAGTCGTGTGCCCGGGCATGCTTGCGCAGTTTTGTGTCGGGATTGATCGCGTACGGATGTCCGACCAGCGACAGCATCGGAATGTCGTTGTGCGAATCGGAGTACGCGGCGCAGCGTTCGAGGTCGAGTCCCTCGGCGGCGGCCAGGGCGCGGACCGCCTCGGCCTTCGCGGGCCCGTGCAGCGGTTCGCCGACGAGCCGGCCGGTGTAGATGCCGTCGACGGACTCGGCGACCGTGCCGAGCGCCCCGGTCAGGCCGAGGCGGCGGGCGATGATCGTGGCGGTCTCCACGGGCGCGGCCGTGACGAGCCAGACCTTCTGGCCGGCGTCGAGGTGGGCCTGGGCCAGGGCGCGGGTGCCCGGCCAGATCCGCTCGGCCATGTACTCGTCGTAGATCTCCTCGCCGATCGCCATGAGTTCGCAGACCTTGTGGCCCTTGACGATGGAGAGGGCGCTGTCGCGGGCGTCCTGCATGTGGTCGGGGTCCTCGACCCCGGCGAGCCGGAACCAGGCCTGCTGCCAGGCGAAGCGGGCGAGTTCGCGGCGGTGGAAGAACTCCCGCTTGTAGAGGCCGCGGCCGAAGTGGAAGATCGCGGCGCCCTGCATGACGGTGTTGTCGAGGTCGAAGAAGGCGGCGGCGAGGTCGTCGCCGGCGACGGGGAACTCGGGCTCGGCCGGTTCCGCTTCCTCGGCGGCCGCCTGCCCGGCGGCTTCCTCGGATTCGGCCGGTGGTCCGGAGTCCGCGTCGAGGGCCTGCGCGGTCTTGCGGGCGGCCTCGGCCGAGGCCTCGCCTGCCAGCACGCTCCGCGCGGTTGCGGAGCGCCTACGGGGGGTGAGCCATCCCAGAGCGGCCATGACGCGAGCATAGCCATTGTGTTCGGGAGTTCCCGAACCCGCGGGGTGCCGAGGGCGTGAACTCTTCGGTGCCGCGGTGTTACGCGGTGGCGCGGGAGAATGGGGACATGAGCCCTTTGCTGCGCCGTAAGGAAAAGAAGCGTCCCGGCGAGCGGTTGGTCACGCTCATCGGGAAGCCGGGGTGCCATCTGTGCGATGACGCCCAGAAGGTGATCGAGAAGGTCTGCGCGGAAGTCGGAGCACAGTGGGAGAAGAAGGACATCTCGCAGGACGAGGAGCTCTACCGCCTGCACTGGGAGCAGATCCCGGTGGTGCTCGTGGACGGCGAACAGCACACCTTCTGGAGGGTGAACCCGGACCGGCTGCGCCGGGCATTGGAGGCCTGAGCCTCCGGCCGGTTACCATCATGGGCGTTTTGTGGGGTCTCGGGGGCGTATCGATGAGGAGTGTGTACCGTTTTGCCCCCCTCGGGATTTGAACGGGTTCGGCGTGTTGTGGGTTCCCGCCCTGCATGCCCGGACCGCGTGACCCCGGTCACTTTGCTCGGACAAAGCGGACACAATCTTTGTGCACGCGTTCACAAAGACATAGCCTGCATCCGACGGGGCGGTCTTGGGACAAGTGACCGCCTGCAGCCCCGCTCATCCCGCAGGAGCATCGTGGCAACTGGCCGAACTCACCGACCGGCGACCCGCAGCCGAGGTATTCCCGAGGCCACTGTCGCCCGGCTTCCGCTGTACTTGCGCGCACTCACCGCGCTCTCCGAGCGATCGGTGCCCACGGTGTCCTCCGAGGAGCTCGCGGCGGCCGCCGGAGTCAACTCCGCCAAGCTCCGCAAGGACTTCTCCTACCTGGGTTCGTACGGGACGCGCGGCGTCGGCTACGACGTCGAGTACCTCGTCTACCAGATCTCCCGCGAACTGGGCCTGACCCAGGACTGGCCGGTCGTGATCGTCGGCATCGGCAACCTCGGCGCGGCCCTGGCCAACTACGGCGGCTTCTCGGCGCGCGGGTTCCGCGTCGCGGCGCTCATCGACGCCGACCCCGCGATGGCCGGAAAGCCGGTCGCGGGCATGCCGGTGCAGCACACCGACGACCTCGAAAAGATCATCGAGGAGAACGGTGTCTCGATCGGCGTCATCGCGACCCCGGCGGGCGCGGCCCAGCAGGTGAGCGAGCGGCTGATCGCCGCCGGAGTCACCTCCATCCTGAACTTCGCGCCGACCGTGCTGTCGGTGCCGGACGGCGTGGACGTACGCAAGGTCGACCTGTCGATCGAGCTGCAGATCCTGGCCTTCCACGAGCAGCGCAAGGCGGGGGAGGAGGCGGCCGCGGCCGGCGCCGGTGCTTCTGCGTCCGCCGGAGCCGGCGGTGGCGCCGGTGCCGCCGGTTCCGCCTCCGGTGACGGGGACCTCGCCGATGTCGCGGGCGTCGGTTCCGGTGCGGCCCCCGCCGCGGCCGTCGAGCCGCCGGCCGGGCGGGCCGCCGCCGTCGCACGCAAGAACGGCCCCGAGGGCGACGTCCCGGCGGTGATGCCGGCATGAGTCTGCTCGTCGTAGGACTGAGCCACCGCAGTGCGCCGGTGAGCGTGCTGGAGCGTGCCTCGCTGTCCGCCGATGCCAAGGTCAAGCTGCTGCACGACACGCTGGCCGCGGAGCCGGCGACGGAGGCGGCGGTGCTCGCCACGTGCAACCGGATCGAGCTGTACGCGGACGTGGACAAGTTCCACGCCGGTGTCGCCGAGCTGTCGACCCTGCTCGCGCAGCACAGCGGGGTGGCGCTGGAGGAGCTCACCCCGTACCTCTACGTCCACTACGAGGACCGGGCCGTCCACCACCTGTTCTCGGTGGCGTGCGGGCTGGACTCGATGGTGGTCGGCGAGGGCCAGATCCTCGGGCAGATCAAGGACGCCCTGGCGCTGGGGCAGGAGCTGCACACGGCCGGGCGCCTGATCAACGACCTCTTCCAGCAGGCGCTGCGCGTCGGCAAGCGGGCGCACTCCGAGACCGGGATCGACCGGGCCGGGCAGTCGCTGGTGACGTTCGGGCTGGAGCAGCTCGCCGTGCACCTGCCGGTGGACGTGTGGGCCAAGGACAAGCGGGCGCTGGTGATCGGGGCCGGGTCGATGTCCTCGCTGGCGGCGGCGACGCTGGCGCGGGTCGGCGTGGCCGAGGTCGTGGTGGCGAACCGGACCGCCGAACGGGCGGAGCGCTTGGTCGAGATTCTGGTTGCCTCAGGCACTGGGGTGGTGGCCAGGTCCGTTCCGATGGCGTCGGTGGTCGACGAGCTGACACGAGTCGATGTCGTCGTTTCCTGTACGGGAGCCACCGGGCTGGTGCTGACCGGCGAGGACGTCGCGGCTGCTGTGGAGGGCCCTGCGGGGCTCGTCCCCTCCGCGCCCCTCCCCGACTCCCGGGGCTCCGCCCCGGACCCCGTGCCTCACTCGCCGGCGGCTCTGGATTCGGTCGACGCCGACGTCGTGGCGCGGCTCGCCGCCGCCGCCGCGGCCGGGGTGCGGTTGGCCGATGGCGGGGTGGCGCGGACCATCGTGCCCGGGACCGGCGAGCGGGACGGGTGTCCCGTCGAGGTGCCGGCCGGGGACGGGCGGGCCGCGCTCACCGGGGTCGACGCCAACTCCCTCGAACTGCACGGCACATGGGCCGACCAGGGCGAGGCCGCCGCGCAGCGGCAGCCCCGCAGGGGCGCCCGCAGCCAGGTCGACGTGGCGCCCGTACGGCTGGCCGTGCTGGACCTGGCCATGCCGCGCGACATCGACGCCGCCGTGCACCGGATCCCGGGCGTGCGGCTCGTCGACATCGAGTCGCTCGCGGAGGCTTCGGCCGACGCGCCGATGGCGGCCGACGTGGACGCCGTACGCGGGATAGTCGCCGAAGAGGTGGCCGCGTTCGGCGCCGCGCAGCGGGCCGCGCACATCACGCCGACCGTCGTCGCCCTGCGGGCGATGGCCGCCGAGGTCGTGGCCATGGAAGTGGCGCGGCTCGACGGGCGACTCCCGGACTTGGACGAACGGCAGCGGGCCGAGGTCACCCAGACCGTGCGCCGCGTCGTCGACAAGCTCCTCCACGCGCCGACCGTGCGCGTCAAGCAGCTCGCCAGCGAGCCCGGTGGCGCCGGGTACGCGGAGGCGCTGCGTGAACTCTTCGATCTCGACCCGCAGACGGTGGCCTCCGTCAGCCGGGCGGATGCGGCAGACAAGAACGACGACTCAGGACGGGCATCATGAATCCACGTCTCGACCAGCCCCTGCGGCTGGGTACGCGGCGCAGCAAGCTGGCCATGTCCCAGTCCGGCCATGTCGCCGACGCGGTACGGGCGATCACCGGCCGGCCCGTCGAGCTCGTGGAGATCACGACGTACGGTGACGTGTCCCGTGAGAGCCTCGCGCAGATCGGCGGCACCGGCGTGTTCGTCACGGCGCTGCGCGAAGCGCTGCTGCGCGGCGAGGTCGACTTCGCCGTCCACTCGCTGAAGGACCTGCCGACCGGGCAGCCCGAGGAGCTCGTGATCGCGGCCATGCCGCTGCGCGAGGACCCGCGCGACGCGCTCGTGGCCCGGGACGGGCTGACCTTCGAGCAGCTGCCCGACGGCGCCCGTATCGGTACCGGTTCGCCGCGCCGCACGGCGCAGCTGAACCACTACGCGCGCGCCCTCGGCAAGCGCATCGAGACGGTCGCCATCCGCGGGAACGTGGACACGCGGATCGGTTTCGTGCGCGACGGCGAACTGGACGCCGTCGTCCTCGCCGCCGCCGGACTGAACCGGATCGGCCGCGGTGACGAGGCGACCGACCTGCTGTCCGTGGACAGCGTGCTGCCGGCTCCGGGCCAGGGCGCCCTGGCCGTGGAGTGCCTCGCGTCCGACGCGGAGCTCATCGCTTCGCTCGCCGAGCTCGACGACCCGCACACCCGGGCCGCCGTGACCGCCGAGCGTTCCCTGCTCGCCGCCCTGGAGGCCGGCTGCAGCGCACCCGTGGGCGCGCTCGCCGATCTTCTGGCCGACGGCCAGGTTGTCAATGAAATGCGCCTGCGCGGCGTCGTCGGAACCCTCGACGGCGCGACGCTCGTGCAGCTGTCCACCACCGGTCCCGTGCCCCAGTCGTACGACGAGGCCATGGCGCTCGGCCGCGAACTCGCGGACGAGATGCTGGCCAAGGGCGCGGCCGGTCTGATGGGGGAGCGATCGCTTTGAACCCCTCACGTCCGACCACCTCCGCTTTTCCGGTCGTCGCCGCACACGGGCACGTCACCTTCCTCGGTGCCGGCCCCGGTGACCCGGGTCTGCTGACGCTCCGCGCCGTCGAGGCGCTCGCGGCCGCGGACGTACTGATCGCGGAGCCCGAGGTGCTCGAGGTCGTACGCACGCATGCGCGCGCGGGAGTGGACACGCCACAGCTGACGATTGCTGACGAAGTGTCAGCAGCCGCCGGTGTCCCGGTGATCCGAGATGCCGCCAATCTTGTCATGGAGGCCGCGCGCTCCGGCAGGCGGGTCGTCCGTGCCGTCACCGGCGACCCCGGGCTCGACGGCAACGCGGCCGAGGAGATGCTCGCCTGCGCGACCGAAGGCATCCCCTTCGAGGTGGTGCCCGGTGTCGCGACCGCCGTCGGCGTGCCGGCGTATGCGGGTGTGCCGCTGCGCGGCCGCCAGGGTGCCGATGTGCGGTTCGTGGACGCGCGCAACGCCTCCGCGCGCTGCTGGAGCGAGGTCGGTGCCAGCGACGGCACCCTCGTCGTCTCGGCGACGCTGGAGACCGTCGCGAGCGCTGCCGCCGAGCTGGTGTCCGCCGGACGGGGGGCCGACACCCCGCTCACGGTGACCGTCGCCGGTACGACGACCCGCCAGCGGACCTGGAACGCCACCCTCGGGACCATCGCCCAGGTGTTCAAGCAGGGCAAGGTGCTCCCGTCGCCCGAGGGCGCCCGGCCGGTCATAGCCGTGGTCGGTGAGCACGGCGCCGCCGCGCGGCGCGAGGAGCTGGCCTGGTTCGAGTCGAAGCCGCTGTTCGGCTGGCGGGTCCTCGTACCGCGCACGAAGGAGCAGGCCGCTTCGCTCTCCGACCAGCTGCGTTCGTACGGTGCGGTGCCGCACGAGGTGCCGACCATCGCCGTGGAGCCGCCGCGCACCCCGCAGCAGATGGAGCGGGCCGTGAAGGGGCTCGTCACCGGACGCTACGAGTGGATCGCCTTCACCAGCGTGAACGCGGTGAAGGCGGTCCGGGAGAAGTTCGAGGAGTACGGGCTCGACGCCCGGGCCTTCGCGGGCATCAAGGTCGCCGCCGTGGGCGAGCAGACCGCCGCCGCGCTGGTCGAGTTCGGCGTCAAGCCGGACCTGGTGCCGAGCGGCGAGCAGTCCGCGGCCGGGCTGCTGGAGGACTGGCCGCCGTACGACCCGGTCTTCGACCCGATCGACCGCGTCTTCCTGCCGCGGGCCGACATCGCGACCGAGACGCTGGTCGCGGGCCTGATAGAGCTCGGGTGGGAGGTCGACGACGTCACCGCCTACCGGACCGTGCGCGCGTCGCCGCCGCCGGCGGACACGCGCGAGGCGATCAAGGGCGGCGGCTTCGACGCCGTTCTCTTCACGTCGTCGAGCACGGTGCGGAACCTGGTGGGCATCGCCGGCAAGCCGCACAACGTCACCGTCATCGCCTGCATCGGGCCGGCCACGGCCAAGACGGCGGAGGAGCACGGCCTGCGGGTCGACGTCCTGTCGCCGGAGCCGAGCGTGGGCAAGCTGGCGGAGGCCCTGGCCGAGTACGGCGCGGCGCGCCGCGAGGCGGCCAAGGAGGCCGGCGAGTCGGTGTCCCGGCCGAGCGAGCGCCGGCCGGGGGCGCGGCGCAGGCGCACCACCTGAGCGGTGGACTTGCGAGCAGGGGGCAGGGGCCCGGACGCCGAGCGTCCGGGCCCCTGCCCGTATCCGGTGTATCCGGTGTATCCGGTGTATCCGGTGTATCCGGTGTATCCGGTGTATCCGGTGTATCCGGTGTATCCGGTGTATCCGGGCGGGGCAGGGCGGGCCGGGCGGGCGGGTGCGGCGCGGGGCGCGGACGGGCACGGCCTACGCTGGATCCCGACTGTTCTCGAAGCTCGAAGAGGCGACTGAGTATGAGCGCGTACGGATCCTTCCCCGGCTCGCGGCCCCGCCGGCTGCGCACCACCCCGGCGATGCGGCGGATGGTCGCGGAGAACCGGCTGCACCCCTCGGACCTGATCCTCCCGGCCTTCGTACGGGAGGGCATCAGCGAGCCCCTGGCCATCTCGGCGATGCCGGGCGTGGTCCAGCACACCCGCGACACGCTGCGCAAGGCGGCGGTCGAGGCGGTGGAGGCGGGGGTCGCGGGGATCATGCTCTTCGGTGTCCCGGCCGACGAGAACAAGGACGCGCTGGGCACGGCGGGCACCGAGCCGGACGGGATCCTGCAGCTCGCGATCCGCGACGTGAAGGCGGAGGTCGGCGACGACCTGGTGATCATGTCGGACCTGTGCCTGGACGAGTACACCGACCACGGGCACTGCGGGGTCCTGGACGAGCACGGGCGCGTGGACAACGACGCCACGCTGGAGCGGTACGCCGAGATGGCGCAGGTCCAGGCGGACGCGGGCGTCCATGTGGTGGGCCCGAGCGGGATGATGGACGGGCAGGTCGGCGTCATCCGCGACGCGCTCGACGAGACCGGGCACGAGGACGTCTCGATCCTGGCGTACACGGCGAAGTACACCTCCGCCTTCTACGGGCCGTTCCGCGAGGCCGTCGCCTCCTCGCTGCAGGGCGACCGCAAGTCGTACCAGCAGGACCCGGCGAACGCGCGGGAGTCGCTGCGGGAGCTGGCGCTCGACCTGGAGGAGGGCGCGGACATGGTGATGGTCAAGCCGGCCGGTCCGTACCTGGACATCCTGTACCGGGTCGCGCAGGCGGTGGAGGTCCCGGTGGCCGCGTACCAGATCAGCGGTGAGTTCGCGATGGTCGAGGCGGCGGCGGAGAAGGGCTGGATCGAGCGCGACCGGGCCATTTTCGAGACCCTGCTGGGCATCAAGCGGGCGGGCGCGGACACGATCCTGACGTACTGGGCGACTGAGGTCGCGGGCTGGCTGCGCGAGGCGCGCTGACGTCCCGGACCGGGGCCGGGGCCTCGCCCCGGCCGCGGTCCTGGGCCCGGCCCCGGTCCTAGTACTGCAACGGTGTTTGCCGTGACTGTTGGGCAGTTTCTGGTGGCGTGTGGCCACGTCGTTTGTAGTGGCTGACGCGGGCTTGGTGTTGTCGTCTGCGGCGCCGGTGTGACCAGTGCACGACGTGGTCGATGCTCGGGCGGGGCCGGGTGAGCCGGCTGATCAGGCGCCGGGGTTCGGGGGTGGATCTTTTATCCGTACTTGCCCCGGTCTACAGGATTCGGGCCTGTCAGGTCCCCCTTTTCAGGGCCCGCATGTTCACCGAGTCGACCGCGCAGCGGGACCAGTCCAACTCACCCCGCGAGCCGAGCTCGTCCAGGACCAGGCGGTGGAGCCTGGCCCACACTCTCGCCTTCGACCACTCCGAGAAGCGTCGATGAGCCGTCGCTCCCGACGGCCCGAACGACGCAGATGGCAACTGCTGCCACGTGCAGCCCGACGTGGCCACGAACACGATCGCGGCCAGCACCTCACGATTGCCGTGCCGACGCCGGCCACCACCCTGAGGCCGTGACGGCTCCTCCGGCACCACCCGCTGGAACAACTCCCACAACTCATCCGGCACCAGCCGCTCAACAATCTCCACCACAACCGACAGCCTACCCAGCCAAATGAGATGACTTCTTGGGAGTTCGGTGCGAAGCCGGCGCGCGTGACGCCGGGAGCTTCTGTGCCAGGCGCCCCGGTGGTGATGCCGAGCGTGTCGAATGCGCCCCCGTGATCACCCTTGCTACCGTCCATTTCGACCGAATGATCCATAAGTGACTGATTCGCGCCCGCGGGTGGTCGAGAGGACATGGACCATGAACGACTTTTCCCGTCGCCGATTGTTGAAGACCTCCGTGGTGGCCGGCGCCGGCGCGGTCGTCGTGCCGGGTGTCGCGGCGGCCGCGACACCCGATGTGAAAGTGGTGACGAACGCTTCCGCAAGAGACGTCCACGGGGCGCAGTGCCCCCCGGCGAAGCTGACCGGCCGTATCGTCGGTCCCCACGACCCCGGGTACACGGACGCGCGCCTCGGCTGGGATCAGCTCTTCTCTCACTATCCGCTGGTCATCGTCTTCGCTCAGAACACCCAGGACGTGGTCAACGCTCTGACGTGGGCGCGGCAGAACGATGTCGCCCTGCGGATCCGGAGCGGTCGCCACAGCCTTGAGGGCTGGTCGAACGTCGACAGCGGCCTCGTGATCGATATCAGCGAGCTGAAGTCGGTCCACCTCGACGGTGCCGCTCGTGTCGCGACGGTCGGCGCCGGACTCAACCAGCTGGAAGCGGTGACCACGCTCGCGAAGCGGAACTTCGCGGTGACGACAGGCACCGAAGGCACGGTGGGCCTGGCCGGCGCGACGCTCGGTGGTGGCTTCGGCTTCCTGACCCGCTGGCTGGGCATGGCGTGCGACAGCCTGATCGGCGCCGAGGTCGTCGTGGCCGAGGGCGACGAGTGCGCCAAGGTGATCAAGGCCGATCTGAGTGATAACGCGGACCTCTTGTGGGCGCTGCGCGGTGCGGGCAACGGCAACTTCGGGATCGTCACCTCACTCACCTACAAAGTGGCCCCGCTGAAGAGCGTCACGTATCTGCAGGCCACGTGGGACGGCATCGGTGATCTGCGCAGGGTCTTCGACGCCTGGCAGCGCACCGCGCCGAACACCGATGACCGCCTCGGTACACAGCTCGAGGTTCACCGCAATCAGACCCTGTTGTTCGCGGTCCTTGCGGAGGGGACGCCTGCCGAGGCCAAGAGGCTGCTGGCCCCGATCCTGTCGGTCGGCAGCCCTCAAGTGTCGGTGCAGGTGGGCAACTGGGGCGACGTGTATTCGGGTTTCCAGATCCCGACCGCGAACGAACCTGCGAACTGGAAGTTCTACTCGCAGTTCACCAGGAAGCCGTTCCCGGACAGGGCGATCGACGTGATCTCCTCGTTCATGCGGGACGCGCCCACGGACGACAGCAACTTCTTCGCCCAGGCGTTCGGCGGAGCGGTCAGGAGGAGCCCCCGCGGCGGAACGGCGTTCCCGCACCGCGACGCACTCTTCTACTCCGAGCCCGGTGCCGGCTGGGGGACCCGTTCCGACCAGCCGGGCATCTGCGACCCGCTCACCCCGCAGGCTCAAGCCTGGATCGCCGAGTTCAGCCAGGCTATGCGCCCGTTCGTGGACGGTGCCTACGTCAACGTGCCGAACGTCGGCATGCAGGACTGGGAAACCGCCTACTGGGGGGACAACTTCGACCGCCTGCGCGAGATCAAGGCGAAGTACGACCCGCACAACGTCTTCCAGTACGACCAGAGCATCCCGCCCGCGTCCCACTGACCGAGCACGGACGGAGCCCCCTCCCGACCGGCGAGGGGGCTCGGTCCGTGCCTGCCCGTCTCAGGCCTTCGCCCGACGGTCTTCTCGGGCCGGGATGCCGGAGCGCCCGCTCGGGGTGGTCGGCCCGGATGTGACGGGCTCGCGGCTCGAAGGCGATTGCGCTGAGCCAACCGACGCCGATTGCCGTCGAACAGCGCTGCCAAAGGCTCCGGACCATGATCGGTCCGGGGCCTTTGCCCATGTGCCCCCGGCAGGATTCGAACCTGCGACACCCGCTTTAGTACTGCAACGGTGTTTGTCGTGACACTTCCTCCTCGGCCTTGCGATGCACGGCGCCAGACGCCGCGGGCTGATCCGGCCTGATCCAAAAGACACGGCCTAGCCGCGGCGGTTCACCGACGCGAGCAGGGCCTGGGCGGAGGCGAGGGCGGCGGCGTCGCGCCCGTTTCCCGCGAGGCTGTACGTGATCTCGGCGAGCAGGACCGAGAGCCGGCCGTCGTTCACCCGGGAGAGCGGCTCGGAGCCCTCCCACACGGCGTCCCGTACGGCGTGCTCGGTGATGCAGCCGACCGGGTCGGCGGCGGTCAGCAGCCGCTGGGCGATGGTGCGTTCCAGGTCGGTGGGGACCCAGTCGCCCGTGTCGAGGTCCTTGGCGAGTTCGAGGGTGCGCTCACGGAGGGCGGCCGGCGTCATGAGGTGCTCCTTGAGGGGTGGGCGGCTGCTCGGACGGGAGAAATGCGGATCGCCCTGCCGGGGGCGGGGAGGTCCCTGAGCACCAGCGAGTGGGCCCGGATCCGGTTGCCGGAGGCGATGGTGACCGGGCCGAGTACGGAGGCGCCGACGCCGATGAGGACGTCGTCGCCGATGACGGGGTGGCGGCGCACGCCGGGCTCGCCGGAGCGGGACCAGCCGCGCGATCCGAGGGTCACCCCGTGGTAGAGCGTCACGTCGTCGCCGACGCGTGCGGTCTCGCCGATGACCACGCCGAACCCGTGGTCGATGAAGGCCCGCCGGCCGATCCGCGCCCCGGCGTGGATCTCCATGCCGGAGAGCAGCCGGCCCGCGAGCGTGAGCAGTCCGGCGGCGAACCGGTGGTCGCGTACGTGGAGGCGGTGCGCGATCCGGTGGAGGGCCAGCCCGTGCCAGGGCGAGTGCAGCAGGGCGTCGCGGCGGCGCGGGCGGGACGGGTCGCGGGAGACGACCGTGTCGAGGTCTTCGCGGATCTGTCCCAGGAGGGAGATCCGCTGCGGGGTGCCGCGCCCGGCGCCGGTCACGGCCGGCCCGCCGCGGCGTGCTGGGCGTGCTGGGCGTGTGGGGCGGGCTGGGCCTGCTGGGAGTCCAGTCGGTTGATCCGGTACATCGTGCGCTGGAACAGGTCCTGCGCGGTCAGGGCCGGATACCGGTCGGGCTCGCCGTCCGCCGTGCAGCCGCGGAGCGTGGAGAGCACCGTCCACGGGGTGGGGTGGCAGAACTGCACGATGGAGAGCCGGCCGCCGCTCTGCCCGGGTGCGGCGACGACCCGGTGGACGGCGGCCCGGGCCCGGCCGCCGGTGAGCCGTTCCAGGACCATGCCGACGTTGAGCACGGTGTAGCCGTCGGGGACCTTGACCGGGGTCCACTCGCCGTCGATGAGGACTTCGAGGCCGGCGGCGGTTGCCCGGGGCAGGGCGGTGATCAGGTCGAAGTCCTGGTGCTCCACCATCCAGACGTGGTCCGCGGACGGGGCCTGCTCCATCGGCGGGTACCAGGTGGCGCGGTTGACGACGGGGCCGTCCTCCAGCATCTCCTCGAAGTAGCCGGGGGCCGCGCCGAGCGCCCCGGCCAGCCGGCGGACCACGTCGAGCTGGAACCGGGCCGTCCGCAGGTGGAGTTCGCCCAGTGCGGTGCCGATCCCGGGCACCAGGTGGTCGGGGAAGTACGGCTGCGGGTAGCGCGCGGGGTAGCGCTCGCGCAGCGGGTGGGCGGCGGGCAGCGGGGCACCCCAGTGGAACAGCTCCTTCCAGTCGGGGGTGCGGCCCTTCTCGCCCTGCTCGACCAGGGGCGGGAGGTACCCGGACTGCCCGTTGGAGCCGGGCACCCGGCAGTCCGCCTTGACCTCGGCGGGCAGCTCGAAGAACGCGCTGAGCATGGCGTACGCCTCGTCCAGCAGGCTCTCCGGCACCGTGTTGCGCACCAGGAAGAATCCGTCGCGCAGGGCGCTTCGGATGTGCTGGTCGTCGCCCCGGTCGTCGAGTGCGATCTCCTTGAGCATCTCCGGTCCCTCCTCTCTCTCCTCCCGCGCCGCTCAGACCGCGACGAAGGACAGGGTCAGGTACTTGAGCTGGTGGCCCTCGTACTCGAAGTGGCGGTCGATCTCCAGGCTGCCGGTGAAGCGGAAGCCGTTCGCCTCGTAGAGCTCGGTGACGAGTTGCTCGGTGAGCCACCAGTTCAGCCGCCCGTCCGCGAGCGGATGCGGGGTGATCTCCCCGTCGGGGCTCAGGAACACGCTCACCACCCAGACCCCGCCCGGGCGCAGCATCTTGCGGCCGTGCTCCACCCAGGGGGCCCAGTCCTCGCGGCGCTGGTGGTGCAGACAGCCGTTGTCGACGAGTAGGTCGAGGCCCTCGGCCTGGAAGGCGAGGAAGTCGCCCTGGTGGAAGCGGATCGAACCGTGCGCGACCTGGGGGGTGTCCCACACGTCGAGCAGGTCGAGGCCGGTGACCTCGGCCTCCAGCCATTCGGCGAGGGAGGCCGTCTGCAGGCCGCGGCCGCAGCCGATGTCCAGGACCCGGGCCGGGCCGGAGCCCGGCGGGTGTTCGTCGGTGGGGGCGGCCGCGATCGCGAAGTGCGTGACGCGGTCGTTGGTGGTCGTCCCCGACCAGGAGTCCTTGCTGTTCTTGTACCACTGCTTGAACGAGTTGCGGACGACCTCGCGGTAGCCGCAGTAGTTCCGTTCCGCGTGCTCCGCGTCCGCGGCACTGTGGCCGTTGACGGTCAAGACGGGTGTGTCACGATCCTGCGGCATGCTCCCACTCCTCGATTGTTCCGCGGCTTGCGACGACCGCGACTGCGCTGCGCCCTCGCGGGCCTTGGTCGACCTCCGCCGAGGCGCTGAGCCAGGCGCCGGCGCCACTGCCGCAGACGGCGATGCCGTGTTCCCGGCGCAGGTGGCGCATGGCCTGCAGGGCCTGCGGATAGGCGACGGCGGTGAAACTGAAGAAGTCCTGCGGGAACGCGGCGATCAGGGGCTGGCGCAGGCCGTGGCCCAGTCCGCCCGTGCCGCTCATCCGGCGGGCGCCGTCGGGGGCGCGCTCGTCGCCGTAGACGGCCTCGGCGGGGAAGACGGCGAGGGGGCGGCAGTCCGGCCAGGCGCTGCCGAGGGCCATGGCGGTGCCGGCCAGGCTGCCGCCGGTGCCGACGGCCGCGGCCAGGGCGGCCGGTTCGACTCCGTAGCCGGAGAGCTGGCCGATGATCTCCGCGCCGGTGTGCTCGCGGTGCAGGGCGGCGCCCGCGGCCGCGCAGTGCTGGAGCAGCAGGTGCCGGTCCTCGCGTTCGGCGACGCGGACGGCCTCGTCCATCGCGCCGAGGAAGCCGGTGCCCTCGCGGGCCGTGGTGGTCTCGGCGCCCTGGCGGCGCAGTTGGTCCAGCAGCCGGTCGGAGGCCCCGTACGGGACCACCAGGTGCAGGTCCAGGCCCAGTTGTCCGCACAGCTCGGCCAGGGCGACGGCGAGGCTGCCGCCCGAGTACTCGGCGAGCCGCGGCCGGGGGGAGCCTGCCGAGGCCACGGCCGCGCACAACAGGGCGTACGCGGTACGGGACTTGACGGATCCGGAGGTGTTGGCGGCCTCCGTCTTGAGCCAGACCGTGCCCCGTCCCGCCCGGCTGGGCACCGGGACCAGCGGGGTGTCCCCGATGCCCGGGCGCAGGGCGGCGAGCCGGGGCAGCAGCCGGTGTGCTTCGGCCTCCAGCGGTGCGAAGGCGCGGGTGATGTCGGCCAGGGCCGGGGCCCGGTCGGCCAGGGCGCGGCGGATGTCGGCGAAGCCGGGGCCGGATCCGGGGCCGGTTGCTTCGGGGCGGGCGGCGAGGGCCGGCTCCGGCCCGGGGCGGACGGCGGTCGTCATGAGGGCCGCTCGCCGGTGGCGAGGCGGAACCCGACGGGGTACAGCGGCCCGGGGAAGGCGCCGTGGCGGCGCCGGGTGCGGGTCAGGTCGCCGAACCGGGAGAAGGAGCCGCCGCGGGCGATCCGGTAGCTGCCCATCGACTGCACCAGGTGGTCGGCCACGTAGGGGCCGTCCGGGTACGGGGCGTACTCGTCGGCGGTGAACTCCTCCACGTTGCCGCCCATGTCGTGGACGCCGTACGGGGAGCGGCCGGCCGGGAACGCGCCGACCGGGGTGGTGGTGTGCACGCCGGACTCGCGGGTGTTGGCCGCCTCCGGGTCGAACCCGCCGGGCCAGGGGTAGGGCAGTCCGTCGGGGCCCTTGGCGGCGTGCTCCCACTCGGCTTCGGTGGGCAGCCGCCAGGGGTGTCCGGTGCGCTCGGTGAGCCAGGCGGCGTAGGCGTCGGCGTGCTCGGGGCGGATCCCGGCCACCGGGTGGTTGGAGCGGTCCCACGGATAGGCGCCCAGGTACCAGGTGGTGGGGCGCTCCTCCAGGCCGGTGTCGGCCAGGAAGGCGCGGTACTCGCCGTTGGTCACGGGGTAGGTGGCGATCCAGAAGTCGGCGATCTCCACGGTGTGCTCGGGGCACTCCTTGAGGATCCAGGACTCCTCCACGCCCACGTGCGCCCAGGCGTTGGTGACGTAACCGGCCTCGTCCTCGGGGAGGCCGATACGGATCCGGCCGCCGGGCACGTGGCGGGTGCCGGGGCCCGCTCCGGTGGTGGGGGAGGGGATGCGGGGGTCGCCGAGCAGGCCGAGGACGTGGCCGGCGGCAAGGCGTTCGGCGGTCGGCAGGTCCGGGTCCTCGACGGCTGCGGCGAGCTGCTCGGGGGTGGCGGCGGGCAGCCGGGCGGGGTGCAGCCTGCCGGGGTCGGCGAGGCCGGCGTGCTCCTTGAAGTGCGGGGAGTTCGCGAGGTCTTCGAGTGAGAGCGTCATGCCGCGGCCTCCTGGAGCAGCGCGAGGGTGTGGCCGGCGAGTTCGGCCTTGGCGGACAGGTAGCGGGAGTTCTCCGCGGTGACGTACACGCCGGTGGGGATCACCTCGGTGATCTCGATGCCGTGCGCGCGCAGCTCCCGCACCTTGTCGGGGTTGTTCGTGAGCAGGCGGATCCGGGTCAGGCCGAGGGCGTGGAGCATCGCTGCGGCGGCCCCGTAGTCGCGCTCGTCGTCGCCGCGGCCGATCATGCGGTTGGCGGCGAAGGTGTCGTGGTCCTGCGACTGGAGGACGTAGGTGTCGAGCTTGTTGTAGAGCCCGATGCCCCGGCCTTCCTGGCGCAGGTAGAGCACGGCGCCGCCGTGGTCGGCGATGCGCTGGAGGGCCTCGTCGAGCTGGGGGCCGCAGTCGCATCGGGCCGAGCCGAGGACGTCGCCGGTCAGGCATTCGCTGTGCAGGCGCACCAGCGGCGGCGTGGTGTCGCCGGGGGCGGCGTGGACGAGGACCGCGAAGTGCTCGCCGGGGTCGGGGAGGTGGTGGAAGGTGATGAGGTCGGCGCTGCGGTCCCGGACGCGCGAGAGCGTGACGGGTACGCGGGCCCGGACGGCCGCCGGGATCGCTGCCGGGATCGCTGCCCGGACCGCCGCGGGGGCGGCTTCCGTGACGGCTTGCGGTACGTCGGCCGAGGTCGTCATGCGGCCACCTGCTTCCGGTCGGCGCTCAGCGCGATGTCGTCGATGTGGAGGGTGTGCTGGATGTGGGCGCCGTACGCGTCGACGGCGACGAAGACGATCCGGCCGTCCCATCCGGCCACGGCGACGCGCCCGTCGGCGAGCTGGAACATGCAGGACAGGCCCTGGGTGAACCCGGCGAGGACGCGGCCGGAGGCGAGGGTGCCCGCAGAGTCGGCCCAGTCGACCTGCCAGGAGTAGAGGTTGAAGTCGTAGGAGCCGGCGAGGACGGTGGGCCTCTGGATGTCGCCCAGCAGCGAGACGCACTTGACCGACTCGTCGGAGCCGAGCAGTGTCTGCGGCGCGCCGGTGCTCCAGCCGCCGTCCTCGGTACGGGTGACCCGGCCGACCTTGACGGTGTGGTCGCGCGAGGCGCTGGCGACGACGGAGCCGCCGGGGCCGTGGAGGCCGGCGACCGCGTTGACGAGGTTGCCGTGCTCCCACAGCTTGGTGCGCCCGTGCACGGCGCCCGCCTCGATGGTGCGGTCGGTGGCGGCGGACAGGAAGCCGCCGTCCGGGAACGGGGCCAGGGACTTCACCGAACCGCCGTGTGCCGGGACGCGCTCTTCGAGCCGGAGCGTGGCCGGGTCCAGGACGAGGAACTCGCCGTTGTAGGTGCCCGCGATCAGCCGGCCCCCGTCGACGGTGAGGGAGGGGATCGGCGCGCCGAGGCGCTCGCTGGAGGTGTGGGTGCCGTCGTAGCGGATGACGTGGCCGGAGTAGGTGCCCGCGTAGATCGTGTCGCCGTCGGTGGCGAGGGACAGGATCGGGCCGTCGGTGAGCTCGATCGGGGTGGCCCGCCGCTGGACGCCGTTCTCGACGCGGACGGCGAAGACGGTGCCGGAGTCCCCGCCGATGAGGAGCTCGTCGCCGCGCGCGGCCAGGGCGTTGGGGCCGTGGGTGGCGCGCTCGGGGCCGGACAGTTCGGCGGCCGTGGCCATGTCGTACAGGTGCGGGGCGTTGCGGAAGGAGCCCGCGGCGACCAGGCCCTGGGCGGCGGCGACGGAGCGCGGCCACACGCGGAGGTCGGCGACGGTGTGCCGGCGTTCGCCGGACCGGTCGAACCAGTGCAGGGAGCCGTCGTAGGCGCCGACGACGAACGCGGAGTCGTCCTCGGCCCAGTCGACGGCGCGGGCGGCGGAACTGGAGACCTCGACGGTCAGTACGTGGTCCAGCTCGCGGGTCAGCAGGTCGACGCGGCCGTCGTCGCGGGCCACGGCGAGGAGGTCGCCGGCCCGGGACCAGGCGCAGCCCTCGATGGAGGAGTCGTAGTGGCGTTTGCGCGCCGCGCCGGAGCCGGAGGCGGGGTCGCTGACGGCGACCAGGCCGTCCTCGCCGACCGTGGCGGCCAGGCCCTCGACGCTGACGGAGACCATCATGCAGTGCGCCTCGTGCGAGCCGACCTCGGTGAGGAAGGTGCCGTCGAGTACGGACCACAGGGTGGCGCGGCCGTCCTCGGAGACGCAGATCAGGCGCTCGCCGTCGGGCAGCCAGGCGACCGAGTTGATGTCGTCGGTGTGCCGGGCCAGGACGTTGACCAGCGTGGCCGGGCCCTCCTGGGGGACGCGCCAGATGCCGACCGTCTTGTCGGCGGAGGCCGTCGCGAGGAGGGTCGGGTCGGCGGGGTTCCAGGCCGAGGAGTTGACGAGGCGGCGGTGGCGCAGCGTCGCGGCCTCGGTGGGGTGGGCGGGGTCGGCGGTGTTCCAGACGATCACGGTTCCGTCGTAGGACGAGGTCGCGAGGCGGGAGCCGTCCGGGCTGAAGGCCACATGGGTGATCGGGGCCGAATGTCCGGTCCCCGATTTAGGGATGGAGATGGTGCGCACGCTGTCTCTGTCCTTTGCTTCGGTGCCCGGGAAGGCCGTTTACGGGGTGAATGGAGAGGTGGGTGTCCAGTTTCCTGTATGCACGCTAATTGTTGCCGCAAGGAACTGCGAAGCACTGTCCGGCAATGTGGTAAGTCGCCCGACCTGATGTATTCGAATTCTTTTGGTTGACATGTTTCCGCAGATCAGGGTGGGGGTCGGCGGTATCGGGGCGGGAGCGAAACGGGAACGGAACGGGAATGAAAAGGGAAGAGGTGATGGAGTGAGCGGGATTATGCGGCTGCCGCTTGCCCTGTAGTCCGCGTCCCTTGATGCTTCGATGAGAAGAGGACTCAAGGGGCTGAGCTCATGCATGTTGTTCTGTTGGAGACGGCATACGTCAGAGGCTTTGACGTCGTGGCGGACATGGCCGACGACGGGATCGAGGTCACCTTCGTCACGGAGCGCCTGGACGCCTACCGCGCCAATGCCGGGTTCGAGCTGCTCGAACGGGCGGCGCGGGTGGTGGAGGTGCCGGACCTGTCCGGCGGCCAGGACCTGGCCGCCCTGCTGCGGGGACGGCTCGGCCCCCATCCGGTCGACGGCGTGATCTGCCGCGACGAGAACCTCCTGCACGGCGCGGCGCGGTTCGCCCGCGAACTGGGCCTGCCCCACGAGTCACTGGAGGCGGCGCGGCTGCTCGGCGACAAGTCGGCCGTACGGGAACGGCTCGGGAAGGCCGGGATCGGCAGCCTGCGCTGGCGCCGGGCGGTCACCGAGGAGGAGGGACTGGCGGCGGTCGACGAGATCGGACTGCCGTGCGTGATCAAGCCGACGTCCGGCCGGTATTCGGTCGGGGTCACCGTGGCGTGGACCCGCGAGCAGGCCGCAGCCGGGCTGGCCGAGGTACTGGGGGTCCCGTACGGGAGCAGCGACGGGGACGGCGACAGGGACGGGAACGGCGACGGGGACGGTGGCGGGCGCCCCGTCGCGCTCGTCGAGGAGTACGCCGTCGGGCGTCACGTCAGCGCCGAACTGCTCGTCCAGGACGGACGCGTGGTCCTGTACGGATTCGCCGAGCGCATCCCGACGGCGCCCGGCACCACGGCCGAGCTCGGCGGGCACTTCCCGGCCCGCTTCCAGGGCATGGGCGCCGCACGGCGGTTCGTCCTGGACACCGTCGAGGCCCTCGGGGTCCGGGCGAGCGCGCTCCACGTGGAGCTGCTCGTCACGCCGACCGGCCCGGAGCTGATCGAGGTGAACGGCCGGATCGCCGGACACGTGGTGACCCGGCAGATGTCGCTGGCCCTGGACCGCTCGGTCGCCCACGACCTGGTCGCGCTCGCCACCGGTGCGCCGGTCGAGGACGCGGCCCCGCCGGTGACCACCGTGGCCCTGCACGCCCTGTGGAGTGCGGCCGACGGGATCGTGCGCGGCACGGTTCCCGCGTTCCGCGAGCTGCCGGCCGGGGTGGTCGACTGCGAGGTGACCGTCGGGCCCGGCGACCGGGTGCCGGCGCTGGGCACCAACCACGACCGGTTCGGGTACCTGATGGTGCGCGGAGCCGATGCGGCGACGGCCCGGCGGGTCGCCGCGCAGGCGGCCGCACTGGTACAGGAGTCGCTGCGCATCGAGCCGGTCGCCGCCGCGGAGCAGGAGCAGGAGCAGGAGCAGCAGCAGGAGCCGGGGCAGGAGCGGGAGCAGCCGGAGTCCGGTCCCGCGGGCGGCGAGCACGTGGTGCTGCTGCTGGACGGACGGGACCCGGTCGAGCGGATCGTGGGCGCGGCCGGGGCGGTGACCGCGCGGCTGACCGTACTGCGGCGTGACGAGCTCACCTTCGACGCGGTGCGCGCGCGGTTCCTGGCGGCGCACGAGCGCCGGCCGGTGGCCGCGGTCCTGTCCTGGTCGGGCGCGTACGAGCGCGAGGCGCGGGAATTGCGTGCGCTGGCCGCCGGAGCCGTCCGGGCCGGTGGGGCGGGGGGCGAGGAACTCGGTGAGCTCGACGGGCTGCTGGAGGAGCTCGCCTTCGTCAGCGACCCCGTGCACACCGTGCTGGCCCTCGCGGCCGGCGGGGGCCGGGTGGACGTACTCGCCTCGATCGACGAGAGCGGCGACCAGGCCGCCGAGGACGGCAGCTCCGAGCGGCGCCTGACCGCCGGCCCGGTGCCCGCGCGGCTGCGGGCACGCACCGAGGAGGCCGTGCGCGACGCCGGGATCGAGGGGCCCGCCCGGGTCGTGTTCGGGGCGCGCAACACGCGCCCCCTGGTCCTGCCCGGCTTCGACCGGCAGGTCCTCGACCTCTACGACGCCGCCCACCGGCGGAGCCTGGTGACGGTCGCCGCCGAGAGCGCCCTGGGCCGGCCGGTGCGCGTAGCCCTGCCCGACGCCGGGCGGATCGCGATCCAGCGCCACGTCCTGTCCGGGCCGGGCCGCTTCCGCGTGGTCGCCGCGACCGCCGCCGAGGAGCTGTACGACTGGCCCGAGCTGGCGTGCGTACGGACCCCGCTCGATCGCGAGGGCATCCACAGCGGGCCGGTCGTCCGGCTGGAGTACACCGTGGCGGCGCCGGACACCCTCCGCGCCGAACAGGCGGTGGCCCGGATCGAGCGCTCGCTGCTGTGGAGGACCGAGGCCGCCGACCGTACGCACGTCCTGCTGCTGGACCGGATCGGATCCCGGGTGTGGACCCGCGACGACGGCTCGCCGCTGCTGGACCCGGACCGCTTCCGGGTCAGTGTGCTGAGCTCGGCCGCGGGCAACACCACCGCGAGCGCCGCCGACTTCGCCGCCCGGACGGACGTGTTCGACCCGGACGGGGTACGGGCCCTCGCGGGCGCGGTGCACGCGCTGCACCCGGTGGACCGGGTCGCCACCGTCTCCGAACGGCTGCTGGAGCCGGCCGCGGAGCTGCGCGCCAGGCTGGGCGCGCCGGGCAGCGACCCGGCCACCGCACGCAAGTTCGTGGACAAGGCGGTGATGAAGCGCATCGCCCGCCGGGCGGGCATCCGTACCGCCGAGGGGCACCTCGTCCACACCCCGGAGGACGTCACCGACCTGTTCGCCCGGCACGGCCGGGTCGTGGTCAAGCCGCGGGACGGTTCGGGCTCGTTCGGGGTGTCGGTGCTCGCCGACGCCCGGCAGGTCGAGCGGTGGGTGCGGGAGGAGTTCAGCCCCGGCACCCACCTGTGCGAGGGGTTCGTGGCGGGCGACATGTGCCACATCGACGCCGTCCTCTACGAAGGCGACGTGATCTGGGACGTGTCCCGGTACGTGAGCGACACCCTGGCGGTCTCCCGGGTGGAGCCGCTGTCCTCCATCACGGTCGCCGACCCCGCCGTGCGCGCGGCCGCCCGCGAACTGCTCGGCCAGGTCGCGGGCGCCTGGCAGGTCTCCGCAGGGGTGCTCCACCTGGAGGCCTTCCTGGACGAGTCCGGGTTCACCTTCTGCGAGGTGGCCGGCCGCCCGGGCGGCGCGGGCGTCCGCGAGGCCTTCCTGGCCACCACCGGCATCGACCTCTTCCACGCCAAGATCCTCACCGACGTGGGACTCGACCCGCGGGCCGGCCGGGTCGCCCCGGTGGGCGCGTACGCGGGCTGGACCGTGCACTTCACGGTCGGCGGGATGCTGCTGGACTTCGACGATTCGGCGGTCGCGCAGGACGCGTACTACCGCAACGTGCCGTACCGGATCGGGGACGTGGTCCCCGTGCAGCCGTTCTCGGGTACGGGCGCCAGCACGCACGTCTTCGCCCACGACTCGCACGAGGAGGTCCGGCGCCTGGTCGCGCGCGCCGAGCGCGAGGTGCGCCTGGTGATCGGTCTGGAGCCGAGGCCGGGGTCCGCGGGGGCCGGGCGGTGATACTCGGCATCCTCGGCAGCGCCTCCGCGGACTCGGTCTCGCGCCGGGTCCTGGAGGTGGCCGCCCAGCGGATCAGGGAGGCCGGGGCGGCGTACGAACTCCTCGACCTGAGCGTGGAGTTCCCCGGCCGCCACCGGATCGACGACTACGACGACCCGCCCCCGTACAGCCAGACGGCGGCGATCCGCGCCCGGATCGCCGGGGCGAGCGGCGTCGTCTTCGCCACGCCGGTCTACCACGGCTCGTACAGCGGGCTGCTCAAGAACGCCCTGGACCACCTCACCGGCGACGCGCTGGCCGACCGGCCCGTGGGGCTGATCGCCGCGGGCGGCGGTCCGCGTGGCGCGGGGACGGCCTGCGACCAGATGCGGTCGGTGGTCCGGGCGATGGGCGGCTGGGCCGTGCCGACCCATGTGGCCTCCGCCCGCAGCGACTTCACGCCGGGGCGCCCGCTGGAGGAGCTGCACATCCGGATGGACCGCCTGGTGGACGAACTGCTCTCGTTCCGCTCCGCCCGCCGCATCCCGGCACCCCTCGTCAGCCACTGACCCCGACTCCACCGACCCCCGACTCCACCGACCCCGAAGCCACCGACCCCACTCCAGCGAAGCGAAGCCCGTCACCTGAAAGGACGTGCCATGCCCCCCCGCTCCGCCCGCCCGTCCGCCGGCACCGAGGACCAGCCGCACCTGCTGCTGATCTCGGGCATCGGCGGCCACCCGCCCGCCGCGGCGCTCGACTCCCTCTCCCGGCTCAGCCCGGCGGTCTCCGTCGTCCACATCGCGGCCTGGGGCGACCCGGAACCGGTGCGCGCCGACTGGGCCGCGCGCGGACTGCGCGGAGAGTTCCTGACCGCGGCCGACCTCGACGACGCGGTGGCCGTCGGCCTCGCCCTCCACGGGCGGTACGCGCTGTCGGGGGTCGTCACCTACTCGGAACTGCTGCTGCGCCCGCAGGCCGAGCTGGCCGAACGCCTCGGGCTGCCGGGCAACGCGCCGGAGGCGGTGACCGTCGCCCAGTCCAAGTCCCGGCAGCGGCAGGTCTTCGCCGAACACGGCGTGCCCTCCCCGCGGTTCGCGGAGATACGGGAGGAGGCGGATCTGGCGGAGGCGGCTCGCGGCATCGGCCTGCCGGCCGTCTTCAAACCCTCGCTCGGCGCCGGCAGCCAGAGCGTGCGGCTGGTCCGCACGTACGAGGAGCTCCTGGAGGCATACCGCGACGGCCGGGCCACCGTCTCGGCCTTCCTGCAGAGCGAGGACGTCTTCCTGCTGGAGGAGCGCCTCGAACTGGAGGCGGACGGAGACAGCGGCTGGGCGGCGTACTGCAGTGTCGAATCTCTGCTGGCGGCCGGCGAGCGGCACCACCTGGCCGTCTCCGACCGGCTGGAGCTGCGCCACGGCTACGCCGAGGAGGGCGCGTCGATGCCGTCGAGGCTCGACCCCGCCGTCCAGGCGGCCGCCGTCGACTGCGCGGACCGGGCGATCCGGGCCATCGGGCTGACCACCGGGGCCGTGCACACCGAGATCGCGCTGACCCCGCAGGGGCCGCGCGTCATCGAGGTCAACGCCCGTGCGGGCGGACCGATGCCGGTCATGTTCGAGGTCTGCGCCCGGTACGACTACGCCGAGCAGATCGGCCGCAGCGCGCTGGGCCTCGCGCCGGACACCGTGCCGGAGTTCACGCGGACGGCGCTGATGAGGATGGTGCCGATCCCGGCGGGCGAGTGGCTGGTGGCCGCGCAGACCCCGGTGGCGGAACTGATGGCGGCCTTCCCCGAACTGGCCTACGTGAAGCCGCGGTTCGGGCCGGGCCAGACGGCGAGCCGGAGCCGGACCCTGCACCTGGCGACGTTCATGCTCGGCGCGCCCACGCCCGGCCGGGCCCTGGAACTCGCCGACCGCATCGAGCGGGCCCTCGGCATCGAACTCGTGGAGGCCGGGGCGCAGTCCGAGACCGCCCTGGCCCGGGCCACCTAGCCGTGGACGGACCCACCCACCCCCGCCCGACTCCGCAATCCCGCCTACTCATGACGTGGGGATCGCTCCGATGAAGAAACGCATCTACGCCACTGGACTCTCCGACGCCGTCGGACTCGGAATGTACCTTTCCCTGTCCGTCCTCTTCTTCCACGAGGCCGTGGACCTGCCCAACGCCGAGATCGGGCTGGTCCTCGGCATCGCCGGCATCACCTCGCTGCTGGGTGCCATGCCCATCGCGCGGGCCGCCGAGCGCTTCGGCACCCGTACCGTGCTGACCGTCCTGTTCCTGGTCCGCGCAGCCGCCTTCCTGGCGCTGGCCACAGCCTCCTCCTTCATCGCGGCCCTGCTCGCCTCGGCGGTCGCCGGGGTGCTGAGCCGGGGCATCAGCCCGCTGATCGAATCGGGCCTGATCGCCCGGGCCGGCAACGAGGAGGCGGTCGGAGCGCTCGCCCGGCTCCGGTCGCTGCGCAACGCCGGCATGGCCGCGGGCGCGCTGCCCTCCGGGGCGGCCATCGCGATCGGAGAGGCCTGGGCCTACCGGGCGGTGATGGTGCTCTCCGCCGTCCTGTTCATCGGCTGCGCCGTCGTCTGCCGCAGCTTCGCCGACGGCGGGAGCCCGGCCGGGGCCGCGCAGGGCGGCCCCTCACGCGGCAGCGTCCTGCGCGACCGGGCCTTCCTCCGCATCACCGTCCTGTACGGGGCCCTGACCATGTCGGCGCTCGTCCTCGGCCTCGGCGTGCCGCTGTGGGTGGTCCAGCAGACGCAGGCCCCCGCCTGGACCGTGACCCTGGTCCAGGTCCTCAACACCGCCGTCGTCGTCGCGCTCCAGGTCCGGATCAGCAAGGGGTCCGAGGACTTCGCCACCGCGCGCAGGATGATGCGGCGCGGCGGGCTGCTGTCGGCTCTGGCAGCGGGGGTCGTACCGCTGACGACGTTCGGCGGTGCGAGCACGAACCTGGCCCTGGTGGTCGCAGCCGCGCTGCTCTTCTCCCTCGGGGAGCTCTACATCATCTCCGGCACCACCGGCGTCGCCCTGCTGCACATCCCCGAGGGCCGCAAGACCGGCTACCTCGCCGCCTTCAACCTCGGGTTCGCCGTCACCACCGTGGTCGGGCCCCCTCTCATCACCGGTTCCGTCGGCTGGGGCGGCTGGGCCTGGCTGGGCTGGGCGGTCTACTTCTCCGCCGTCGCCCTGGCCGCGATGCGCGTCCCGCAGCCGGCCCCGGCCGCCGGGAAGGCGCCGCAGACCGCGGGAACCCCCGCGTGAGGCCGGTCGAGGGAGCATGGGAGCGGGCCCCGAACATTCCGCTCTGCGCGGCGTACCGTCATCCTCGGACGACACGCCTCAGCCCGTCTGCCGCGGCGGCCGGTTCGCCGACGGAGTGCCGGACGAACTCTCCGCCCGAGTGCGCCCAGCGGCGTGGTCGGCGCCGATCGCGACGCTGTGGGCGGCCGAGGAGAGCGTGAGGTGGCGGTGCCAGCCCTTGAAGGAGCGGCCGGCGAAATCGCGCAGACCGGCCCGCTCGCCGGTGTCGGCGCTGTCGAAGGCCGTCCGCCGGCTGAGCTTGGCCAGCCGCATCAGCCCGTCGAGCGAGGTGGTGGTGAGATCCGTGAGCCACAACTCGCTGGGCGGGCCGTTGCGGTTGGTCCACTCGCCCATCAGCATCCACTGCTGCGGACCGGAGGGCGAGCGGCGCGGCTGCGGCAGCTCGACGCGTATGCCCGCGACCAGGGTGCTGCGCACGACGGGCGTCCCCGAGGAGGGGTCCAGCCATTCGACGGGCCGGCGCAGTCCGCGTACGTGCTGGAGCATGTCCGACACCGGTATGGGGCCGGCGCCGTAACCGGGCATCGCCGTGTCGGCGACCCGCAGCTGGTCCATGGCCCGCATCCGGGCCATGACGGGAACGCCCGCGGCGTGGAAGCGGCTCAGCACGGCGCTGCTGACGAAGTCACGGGAGGGCAGCACCACCGGGCGGCGCTCCACCCCGCCCCAGGCGAGGACCTCCAGGGCGGAAGCCGTGGCGCACTCGCCCGGCGACTCCTCGTCCACCCAGTCCGGGATGTCGGCCCGGCGGCGCTTCTCCTCGTCCTGGAGCCAGGAAGGGGAGAGGTACAGCCGCCAGTTGACCGGGGCGCTCATCGCCTCCGAGGCCATCCACAGGCCGAAGGAGTGCTGGCCGTGCACGGAGTGCCCCAGTTCCGGGACGAACCGGCGGTCTATGCCCGCCGACTGCTCGCCGGCCTTCTGGATCGGCATGGACTGGACGACCCAGGCCTTGGGCTGGACCATCTGCTCCGCGTACCGGGCGAGCGCCGCGCGCATCGGGGCCCAGTTCCAGGTGGATTCGCTGATGAAGTGGTGCAGCGACTGCTCGGTGCCCGCTCCGCCGACGACTCCGGCCATGTTGCGGATCGACTTGCGTCCGTCCGCGTAGAGCAGTCCCCGCAGGTACTGCTCGCCGCGGGCGCGCTGGTCGCTGCGGCGCAGCGACATGAACAGCTGCGGTGCCAGCTCCGAGATCATCGCTTCGACGATCTGGGCTCTGTGGTCGGCCGTCGTGGTCGACGGCAGGGCGGGTGGGGAGAGGGGGGCCTGTGCCGGAGGGGTGGCTACAGGTGCTTGGTAGGCGCTGTGCGCGGCGGCAGGCCGGGTGCCGGAATGGTTCGCCGCGCGCCGCACGGTCCGCCGGCTGGCGCCGAGGCCGAAAGTCTTCATCGCTGCTCCTGAGTCCGAGTCAGGAGGCAACTGTCGGAGGTGTCGTTCCCGCTTCGTTCCCGCTTCGCTACCGCTTCCCCCCGTAAGCTCTTAGGATCCTGCTGAAGGCTCTTCAGCAGGGGGCATTGAGGGGGATGGGGCAAGGAGGCCATGGCTAATTCGGTGGAAAGCCAGGTGCGTTTCAACATTCTCGGACCGCTTGAAGGGTGGACAGCAGGAGAGCGGTTAAAGCTCGGCGGTCAAATTTACGAACGAGTTCTTGCCACCCTTCTGCTCGAACCGGGAAATATTGTCCCGGTTGTCCGTCTTGTGGAGGCGGTGTGGGATGAGGAACCACCGGTAACCGCTTCCCATCAGGTGCGCAAGGCGGTCGCCGACCTGCGGCGTCGGATCCCGGGGGGCGGGAAGCTGATCGTCACGGACGGTCCCGGCTACTGCGTGCAGGTGACGGGCGATCAGCTCGATCTCCTCGAATTCAACGGGCACATACAGCAGGCCCGGCACGCCGCCGCCTCGGACCTGCCCCAGGAGGCGGCCGACCAACTGCGCGCCGCCCTCGCCCTGTGGCGCGGCCCTGTGATGTCCGGCGCCGGCGGCTCGGTGGTCGAGGCCGCGGGGGCGGTACTGGAAGAACGCCGGCTGGGGGCGGCCGAGCAGCTCTTCGAACTGCGCCTGGCCCTGGGGGAGGCCGGGGAGCTCATCGGAGACCTGCGCACCCTCATTGCACAGCACCCGCTGCGGGAGTCGCTGCGCGGACACCTGATCCTGGCGCTGTACCGCTCCGGGCGGCAGGCCGAGGCGCTCACCGAGTACGCCAAGGTCCGCGAACTGCTCGTCGAGGAACTGGGCATAGACCCCAGCGCGCAGCTCACCAAGATGTACGAGGACATCCTGCGCGCCTCCCCCGAACTCGCGGGCCCGGCCGCCCGGCCGGTACCGGTGGCCGGGCCGCCCACGTCCCGGTCCCCGGCACCGGCCGCGGAGTCCGGACGGTCCGCGCCGTCCGGCGCCGGGAGCGGCCGCTTCCCGACCCTCGCCTCGCTGCACGGCGCTCCCTGCACCCTGCCGCCCGGCGTCCCCGACTTCACCGGTCGCGAGCGCGAGCTGGCCGAGGTGCTGGAGGCGTGCCGGCAGGACGCGGGGGAAGGCCCGCGCGTCGTCGCGATCGACGGCATGGGCGGCTGCGGCAAGACCTCGCTGGCCGTGCGCGCCGCGTACCAGCTGGCCGAGGAGTACCCGGACGGCCAGCTCTACGTCGACCTGCGCGGTTTCACCCCCAGCGAGAAGCCGCAGCGGCCGGCCGCCACCCTCGTCGGCCTGCTGCGCACCCTCGGGGTGTCCGCCGACAGCATCCCCGACGACGAGGCGGGCCTGATCGGGCTGTGGCGGGCCACCCTCACGGGCCGGCGCCTGCTGTTCCTGTTCGACAACGCCCTGGACGCCGGTCAGGTGCTGCCCCTGCTCCCGTCCTCGACGGAGTGCCTGGTGCTGGTCACCAGCCGGGCCAGGCTGCTCGATCTGGACGGCGCGGACTGGATCTCGCTGGGGGTGATGGAGCCGGAGGAGAGCCGGGTGATGCTCGCCGAGCTCCTCGGCGACAACAGGGTGGCCCGGGAGCCCGAGGCCGCCGCCGAACTCGCCGAACTCTGCGGCCACCTGCCGCTGGCCCTGCGGCTGGCGGTGGCCCGGCTGCGCAACCGCCCCCGCTGGACCGTCCGCTACCTGGTCGAACGGCTGGAGGACGAGACCCGCCGGCTGGACGAGCTGAGCGCGGGCGAGCGGAGCGTCGCGGCCACCCTCAGCCTCTCGTACAAGGCGCTGGAGGAGGAACTCCAGGCCGCCTTCTGCCTGCTGGGCCTGCACCCTGGCGCGGAGGTCGACGTCTACTCGGCGGCGGCCCTGCTGGAGACCGGCGTCCGGGACGCGGAGGACATGCTGGAGGACCTCCTCGACATGCACCTGCTGGTGCAGAACGACCCGGGGATGTACGCCTTCCACGATCTGGTGCGGACGTACGCGCTCTCGCTCGGCGAGGGGAGGAGCGGGCGCGAGGCCAGGGAGGCCAACGGCCGGCTGCTCGGCTACTACACGGCGGCGACGGAGGCCGCGTGCACCCTGCTGTTCCCCAGCCGCCGCAGCATGGACGTGGATGCGCCCGGCACACCGTACGCGCTTCCACCGATGCGCCGCGAGGACCGCACCCTGGAGTGGTTCGACCGGGAGGCCGCGGGCATCCAGACCCTCCTGGCCCGGGGCGGCCACGAGGAGCGCCCGCAGCTGGTCTTCGCCCTGGCCCGCAACGCGTCCTTCCACCTGAACCTCCGGGGACGGTTCGTGGAGTTCGAGGCGGTGTGCCGGGCGGGCCTCATCGCCACGCGCAGCATGGGCGATCCCTTGCTCATCTGCCAGACCCTCAACAACCTCGGGGTGGCGTGCTGGAAGCTGGGTCAGCTCACCGAGGCCGTGGCGGCCGCGGAGGAAGCGCTGGACTGGGCCAGAAAGGCCGGGGGTCCGGACGACGAGACGGTCGCCCTCGGACTGCTGGGGATCGCGCACTACGCGCTGGGGAACCTGTCGAGCTCGTACGACTACACGACGCAGGCCGTGGGGGAGCTCAAGGAGGGGGACCGCACCAAACTTCCGCAGCAGCAGGCGGAGGACCTCAACAACGTCGGCACGGTCTGTCTGGCGCTCGGCCGGTACGAGGAGGCGGTCGAGGCCGCGCGACAGGCGATCGAGATGTGCCGTGCCTTCCGGTTCCCGGAGCAGGAGGCCTTGGCCTGGACGACTCTGGCCCTGGCGTACTGCGGCACGTGCGCGTTCGAGGAAGCGGAGTCCAGCCTCTCGCGGGCGCTGAACACGGGCTCTTCCTGCCCGGAAGAGGTTCTCGTACTCGTCTGCGCGGTCTCTTCGGACCTTTGCGACCGGCGCGGCGACACGCGGCGGTCGCAGGAGCAGGAGGCCACGGCGCTGGAGCTGCTCACCTCGACGATCTCACCGCAGCGGCGCTCCAGGGTGGACAACATCCTGGCGCTCAAGCACGGCCGCAACGGCCGGTACGAAGAGGCGCTGCGCCTGCACGAGCGCGCGTTCGCGTGTGCCGAGGGCATGGGCTACCGGGTCGAGATGGCCCACGCACTGGATGGGATGGCGGCTGCGGCCGGGCAACTGGGCCTGCCGGCCGCTGCCCAGTACCGGGAGCGGGCCGACATGCTCTTCGAGGCCATGGGGGTGCCGCCCGAGGGGCGGCGCACCCTCTGACCGGAGCGCGGTTGCGCGGCGGTACGGCAAAAGCAGTGGGCCCCGTCCGTTTCGGACGGGGCCCACTGCTTGCGCGGGGGGTGGATCAGACGCCAGTGGGGGTCGCCGGGGGCGTGGTCGGGGGCGTCGCCGGGGCGACGCCCGGACCCTTGGTGTCGGCGAGTACGGAGTGACCCTTGGTGCCGTTGGCCTGGTGGTCCTGCTCGACCGCCGCACCCAGGCCCAGGGTGAGGACGAGGGCGAAGATACCGACCAGACCAGCGAGCTTGCCGCGCATTTCGTACCCCTTGTTTGTTTGGAAATCCCGTGTCGCTTTCGACATGACAGAGATTCGCAACGGGGCTTCCTGCTCCAGTCCCTCTCCGTTCCCGCTCAAGCGGGTGGTGGTATGGGAACGGAACGGGAACGGGCAGTCTAACGAGAAAACCGGGGGGCTATCCGGTATTTCTTTGGCCGGATATCGTCGTTCGAATATCGGTGGATTGCCGCTCAGGAAAGGGAGAGTCGCAGTTCCGCTTCGAGTCGTCCCAGATCCCGCGCATGGCCGTGGGCCGCGATATGACCGTCCGGCCGGATCAGGTAGTACCCGCCGGAGCGACATCCGGCCTGCGCGGCGGCGTCGCGGCGCCGGACCGTCACTTGCCGCAACAGTGGCCATTGCGCCACGATGTGGCCCAATTCCTCCTCCCAGGCCCTGTTCCCGTCCGGGACGACCACCAGGTTCCAGCCGTGCGGATCCGCGGCCGGTCCTGAGATCCCGTAAGCGAGTCCCAGTCGGCGCGGGAAGACCGCGCCGACCTCCAGCGCGCCGGGAAGCGAGCGCCGTACGCGGCAGCCCGTCCAGCCCGAGGGCTGCTGGGTGTCGCGGGTCACCGGGTACGACAGCCGGCGGCCGGCCATCACCGGCGCGTAGAACTCCGAGACGATCCCGGTCCGGTCGAGGAGCCGGAACGCCGCGTCGCGCGCCGCCACCGTGGCCTTGGACTTGAACAGCCAGGCCCTGGTCTGGAAGTCGGTGTCGCGCACGAGCTGGCGGGTGACCTCCGCCCGCTCCTCGCCGTAGGAGGCGAGCAGCGAGGAGGGGGACTCGCCCCGGATCACCGAGGCCAGCTTCCAGGCGAGGTTGTGCGCGTCCTGGAGGCCGTTGTTCATGCCCTGCCCGCCGGCCGGGCTGTGCACGTGGGCGGCGTCGCCGGCCAGGAAGACCCGGCCGCGCTGGAACTCGCTCGCCCGCCGGGCGTGAACCCGGAACACGGCCTTCCAAACCGCCTCCTTGATCCGTACGCCGCGCGGCCCGCGCTCGTCGATGACGGCCTGCATCATCGCGGTGTCGACCTCGCCGCCGCCCTGGGGCATCACCGACAGGAACCGGAAGATCCCGCCCGGGATGGGCACGATCACCAGCGCGCCGTTCGCGGACTGGTAGAAGTGGCACTCGTCCGGAGGTAGGTACCCATCGATGCGTGCATCGATGAGCGCGAAGGCCATCTCGTACGTCGATCCCTCGAATCCGACGCCGAGCTGGCCCCGGACGGCGCTGCCGGCGCCGTCGGCGCCGACGACGAACGGCACCCGCAGCCGCTGCAGCCCCTCGGGGGTCTCCAGCACCGCCGTGACGCCGTCGGTGGCCTCGATCCGGCCGGAGTAGTCCAGCCCGTCCAGGGCGAGCAGCCGCACCCCGCGCTCGATCTTGCCGCCGAGTGCCTGCAGCCGCTCGGTGAGCAGCCGCTCGGTGACGTGCTGGGGCAGGGTGCGGCACGCCAGGTCGTCGGAGAACCCGAAGGAGGCCAGCGGGCGCCGTTCGGAGAAGTAGCTCAGCGTGTTGATCCGTACGGACTCCTCGTCGACCACGCCGCCCAGACCGGTGTCCTCCAGGATGTCGAGGGCGCGCGGCCAGACGGACAGGGCCTTGGGGGTCAGCATGGGTTCGACGGCACGGTCGATCACGCGGACCCGGATGCCGCGCCGCAGCAGTTCGACGGCGGTCAGCAGGCCGGTGGGGCCGGCCCCGACCACCAGGACGTCCAGGTCGGACGCCCCGGCGGCGGCGGGTACCGCTTCGCCCTCTCTCGTGGGCCGGCTCTCGCCGGCTATCAGGTCAGCCATGGCCTCTGGGACTCTCTCAGTCGGTGCGGACGCCGGTGGTGGTGGAGTTCTCCGGCTCGGTGGGCAGTCGGTCGAGGCTGATGCCGAAGTGGGTCTTGTACGCGGTGATGACCTCGGCGTCGTCCTGGAGGACGGTCTTCGAGCGCTGGTCGCCGTCGACGACGTTCAGGTGGCGGCCCTTGAGGGTGACCAGGCCGGTCTCGGTGCGGATGGAGCAGAACAGCGCCTGCATGAAGGAGGAGTCGGGCGCCGTGCGGTACCACCACAGCGAGGGGCCGTAGTCCTCGATGCGGACCGGGGTCTCGACCACCTGGTACAGCGGGCGGCCGCCGAGCCACAGGTCCACGGTGCCCGGCTGCCCCTCGACGTCCTTGAGCTGGTACTCGCCGTGCGGGTCGCTCTGGACCTCGCGGTCGGTGAAGTCGAGCGGGAAGCGGCTGTTGCGGCCGAAGCCGGTGTCGACGAGGTACACCTTGTCGCCGATGGCGACCTTCAGGGCGAGGTGGCCGAGCAACGGGCCGAGGCCCTCCGGCCGGTGCACGCGGCCCGGCAGGATGTCGACCTCGTAGCCCAGGGCCTCCAGCACGAAGCCGAGCGCCGGGTTGACCTCGTAGCAGCCGCCGCCGCGGTGGTCGATCGCCACCTTGTCGACGGAGCGCTGATCCATGTGGATCTCGCGGCCTTCGAGGTGGTAGTCGAGGTTCTCGAACGGCACGGACAGCACGGCGCGTTCGGCCAGGTGCCGCAGTCCGGCGAGGTCGGGCTGCGCGGGGCGGCTCGCGCCGATCCGGGTGAGGTAGGCGTCGACCCGGGCGTCGTCGATCGGGGTTGCGTCCAGCATGGAATCTCCTTGAAGGGTGTCGCCCCCCGGGGAGCGGGGAGGGCAGGGAGGGAGGGGTCCGCGGGAGGGTTACCAGCGGACGAGCGACAGACCCAGGGCCATGCCGCCGCCGAAGCCCGCGAGCAGGACCAGGTCGCCGTCGGCCAGCCGGCCGGAGCGGGCCGCGCGGTCGAGGGTGATCGGGACTGAGGCGGCGCCGGTGTTGCCGTACCTCTCGTACGTCGTCCAGGTGCGGTCGGTGCCCACTCCGATTTCCTCGGAGAGGTCTTTCAGCATGTGTCCGTTGGCCTGGTGCGGAACGAAATGCGCGATGTCCGCGGTGGTGAGGCCGCGTTCCGAAAGGAATGCGTGGATGGCGGGCGGGACGTTCGCGGCGACGAAATCGCGGACGCCCCGGCCGTTCATGGTGAAGTACTGAAGTCCCTCGGCGAGGGTTTCGGCGGTGGTCGGAATACGGCTGCCGCCGCCGGGGACCTCGATCAGATGGCGGTCGGCCGCGAAACTGGCCAGCCGGTTCGCGAGGATGCCGCGGCCTTCCCCGGCCGCCGGGCCGAGGACGACGGCGCCGGCGCCGTCACCGAACAGGATCGTGGTGCGCCGGTCCTCGCGGTTGAGGATCCGGGAGTACACGTCGGCGCCGATGACCAGGGCGTAGCCCTCGCCGGTGGCGGCGGCGAGCATGCCCTGCGCCGTGGTCAGGGCGAACAGGAAGCCCGTGCAGACGCCGTTGACGTCGAAGGCGGCGGTGCCCTGGTCCGCGCCGAGCTCGGCGGCGACCACGGCCGCCGTCGGCGGCTGGGGCTGGTCGGGGGTGGAGGTCGCCACCACGATGAACGACAGCTGCCGGGCGCGGATTCCGGCACTTTCCAGTGCCGCCCGCCCCGCGATCACCGCGAGATCGGATGTTGCTTCATCGGGCTTCGCCCAACGCCGCTCGCGTATTCCCGTCTTGCCGAGTATCCATTCGTGATCAACTCCGGCCGGCGCTCCGACTTCTTCGTTGGAAACGACATGAGCCGGTACGTACGACCCCGTACCGAGCACGCCCACCGAAAAAGCATTGCGCGCACCGTGATTTCCCGTCGTGATCATTTCTACGACTCCTCAACACTGCGTGAAACTCATGGTTCCGTCCCGGGGAAATGCCGACAACGGCGTCCGTGGGACCTTGTCAGGTACGGGGTCGCGGGGGGGTCCGGGCGGGCCGGACCGCCCCGCGCCGCGTCAGGCGGCGAGCACCCGCGCCGTCAGCGAGGACAGCAGGTCCCCGGTGATGCGCGGTCCGTTCTGCGTCAGCACCGACTCGGCGTGGAACTGCATCGACGCGAAGTGCGGGCCGCGCAGCGCGTGCACCTCCCCGGTCTCCGGATCGCGGCTGATGTCCACGGGCCCGACACCGGGGACGACGGCCGAGTCGACCAGGGAGCGGGCGGCGAAGGTGTTGTAGAAACCGACCCGTTCCGGTCTGCCGAAGAAGTCGATCTCCTTCTGCACGCCCTGGTTGGGCTCGCTGCGGCGGACCAGGTCGAAGCCGAGCGCGGTGGACAGCACCTGGTGGCTGAGGCAGACGGCCAGGAAGGGCCGCCGTTCGTCCAGCAGGTTCCGTATCGCCGCGCGCAGGTGGTCGATCTTGGGGTGGGAGCCGTCCCGGGGGTCGCCCGGGCCGGGGCCCATCACCACCAGGTCGTGTCCGTCGAAGGAGTACGACTCGTCGTAGCGGCGAATCGTCACGTCCAGCCCTATGGACTCCAGTTGGCGGGCGATCATCGCCGTGAACGTGTCCTCGGCGTCCACCACCAGCACCGTTCGGCCGGCCAGCTCCGGATCCACGGCCGCCCGGTCCCGGTCCTCCTTGAGCCAGTAGCCGGCGATCGTGCGGTTGCGGTCCTCCAGTGCCGCGCGAACGGTGGGATGGGTGGCGAACCGGGCCGGGCCGCCCCCCGATTCGAGGGCCGCGAGCAGCCCGGCGGCCTTGGCCGCGGTCTCGGCCACCTCCGACCACGGGTCGGAGTGGCGGACCAGGGTGGCGCCGACCCCGATGCGGACCTCGCCGCCGGCGCCGATGTCGGCCGTGCGGATCAGGATGGACGAGTCCAGCGCGTCCCCGCCCTGCTCGTCGCGGCCGATCAGAGCCAGTACGCCGCTGTAGTAACCGCGGCCCTGGGGCTCGTACTTGGCGATGACCTGGGCCGCGCTCTCCAGCGGACTGCCGGTGACGGTCGGGGCGAACAGGGTCTCGCGCAGGATCTCCTCCGGGGGGCGCGTACTGCGGCCCTCGATGAAGTACTCGGTGTGGGCGAGGCGGGCCATCTCCTTGAGGTACGGTCCGTCGACGCGGGCACCGCCCTCGCAGATCCGGGCCATCATCTTGAGTTCCTCGTCCACCACCATGTAGAGCTCGTCGACCTCCTTGGTGTCGGCGAGGAAGTCCATGACCTCAGGCAGTGAGGGCCCGGCCGCCGGATAGCGGTACGTGCCGCTGATCGGGTTCATGACGGCGGTGCCCTCGCGCAGGCTGACGTGCCGCTCGGGACTGGCGCCGACGAGCGTGCGCTCGCCGGTGTGCACGACGAAGGTCCAGTACGCGCCGGACTCCTTCTCCAGCAGCCGCCGGAAGAGGGTCAGCGCGTGGCCGGTGGAGTACGCGCGGATGCCGGTGGTCCAGGACCGCTTGAGGACGAAGTTGGCGCCCGCGCCCTCGCCGATCTCGTCCGAGATCACCCGGCGCACGGTGTCCGCGTACTCCTCGTCGGAGACGTCGAACGTTCCTCCTTCGAGTTCGATCGGCAGGTCGGGGATCCGGGAGAGCGCCTCGACGAGCGAGATCTGCTCCTGCCCGGTGACGGTCATCGCGACCAGCGGGGTGTCCTCCTCGGGGGCGGCGAAGCCCCGCTCGGAGATCTGCCGGTACGGGATCAGCGCGAGCACCTCGTGCCGGGAGCCGCTCGCGGCCGGCGCGGCCGCGGCGTCCGGGTCGCCGGGGGCACCCGGTGCGCGCAGCTGCGCCAGCGAGTCCACGGTGGCGCTCTCGCCGACGATGACGTCGAGGATCCCGGGGCCGGCGGCTTCGGGGCGGTAGAGGAGGGCGAAGGGGGGCGGATTGGGGCCCAGGACGCGGGCCAGCAGCGGTGAGGTCATCCGGCGATCTCCTTGGCGGTGGTGACGACCGCGCACCGCTTGGACGCGTAGTCGATGGCCAGCCGGTGCTCCAGCTCGCTGAAGTCGCCGATGGCATCCGCGACCAGGAAGGTCTGGATGTCGTGGCTGAAGGACTCGATGGCCGTGGTCAGCACGCCGACGTGCGCGTAGACACCGCAGATCACGAGCTGGTCCCGGCCGGCGGCGCGCATGCGTTCCAGCAGGTCGGTGTTGAAGAAGGCGCTGTAGCGCCACTTGGTGCAGACCCAGTCCTCGGGGGCGGGGGCGAGCGCGGGGACGACCTCGCGGTCCTCGGGCGTCGTACGCATCCCGGGACCCCAGATGTCCGCGAGCAGCCCGCGCTGCTCGGGGGTCATGCCGCCGGGCTGGGCGGTGTAGGCGACGGGGGCGCCGTGGGCCTTGAAGTGCTCACGCAGCAGTACGGCGTTGTCCGTCAGCTCGGCGCGCAGCCCTTCGGGGAAGGGTGCGAGGAAGTAGCGCTGCATGTCGTGGACGAGCAGCACGGCTCGTTCCGGGTCGAACGACCACTGCGGTACGGACGGGGGGATGTCTCCCGCGGTCGGGAGGGGATAGGGCTCGATGGTCGGTATGCCGGCCATGAATGTCCTCTCGGATGTCTGTTCCTCAAAGGGGCTGCGCAGGGGCGGATGGGGTGGGCGGGCCGGTCGGGGGCGGGCTCACGCGCCGAGGGTGGCTCCGCCGTCCACGGTGAGGACGTGCAGGGTGATGTGTGCCGCCCGGTCGGAGAGCAGGAAGAGCACGGATTCGGCGATGTCGTTGGTCCGGGCGAGCTTGCCCAGCGGGATGCCGACCTTGTAGGAATCGGGGCTGCCCGCGATGGTCCTCGCGGGGCCCTGCTCGTCCTCCCACATGGAGGCGAGCATCGCCGTGTCGGTGGACCCGGGGGCGACGACGTTGCAGCGGATGTTGTGCTTGGCCACTTCGAGGCCGAGCGTCTTGGTGAGCATGGTCGCGGCGGCCTTGGAGGCGCCGTAGGCGCCCATGGCGGTACGGGGGGTGCCGGACGCGTTCGAGGCGACGGTGACGATGGCCCCGCGGTTGCGGGGGATCATCCGGTTGACGGCGGCGCGGGACAGCCGGAAGACGCCGCTGACGTTGACCTCGAAGGTCTGCAGCCAGTCCTCGTCGCTGAAGTCCCTTACCTCGCCCAGGCGCAGGATCCCCGCCGTGTTGACGAGGAAGTCCAGCGGGCCGAGTTGGGACTCGACCGCGTCCACGACGGCCTCGACCTGCTCGGTGACGGTGACGTCGGCCGGGTGGGCGTGGACGTCCAGCCCGTCGGTGGCCAGCTTCTCCACCGACTCCCGCAGCCTCTCGGCGTCCCGGTCCACGGCGGCCACCGTCGCGCCCTCCTCGGCGAGCAGGCGGGTTACGGCAAGGCCGATACCTCCCGCGGCTCCTGTGACGAGGGCGACCTTGTTCTCCATGTCCAATCTCCCTGCTGGTTCAGGCTCGCCACTGCGTCACCACGGCGTAGGCCTGGTTCGGGTTGAGGCGGGGGTCGCACAGGCTCGTGTACTTCTCTCCGACCGTGTCCAGCTGGTCCTCACCGGTCGCGCACTCGGTGACGTCGTCCGGGGTCGTCTCCAGGTGCAGCCCGCCCGCGATCCCGCCGCCCTGGGCCACGGCAGCCTGGAAGCCCTGGATCTCCTTGACGACGGTGGCGACGAGACGGGTCTTGTGACCGCCGGGGGCGGAGAAGGTGTTGCCGTGCATGGGGTCGGTCAGCCAGATCACCGGGTGTCCGGCCTGCCGGACCGCGTCCACGAGCGCGGGCAGGCGCTCGGCGACCAGGTCGGCGCCCATGCGGGCGATCAGGGTGAGGCGGCCGGGCTCGCGCCAGGGGTCGAGGCGCCGGCACAGCTCGATGAGCTCCTCCGGCTCCATCGACGGGCCCACCTTGCAGGCGACCGGGTTGACGACCCCGGCCAGCATGTCCACGTGGGGGCCGTCGATCTGGCGGGTGCGCTCGCCGATCCACGGGAAGTGGGTCGAGGTCAGCAGCGGGCTGCCCTCCTCGTCCCAGCGCATCATGGGCAGTTCGTAATCGAGGAGCAGCGCCTCGTGGCTGGTCCACACCGGCGGGCAGATGCCGGAGCGGCGGGCCGGGTCGGTCCAGCCGAGGTGGGCCATGGCCTGCGCGGCGGCCCGGTAGCCGGAGAGCAGGCGGAAGGGGTCGGGGAGGCGGTCGGCCAGGCCGGCGTCGGGGCCGTTGACCATGTGCCCGCGGTAGACGGGCAGTTCGACCCCGTCCACGACCTCGGTCGGGCGCGAGCGCGGCTTGGCGAACTGGCCGGCGAGCCGCCCGATCCGGACCACCGGCTTGTGCGTGATCATCTTCAGGGTGCCGGCGAGCATGTCGAGGAGGGCGGACTTGCGCGCGATGTAGCCCGCGTCGCACTCCGAGGGGTCCTCGGCGCAGTCGCCCGCCTGGACCACGAAGGCCTCGCCGGCGGCCACCCGTGCGAGGTGGGAGCGCAGGCGTCGGACGTCTCCGGCATTGACCAAAGCAGGACGCTGGGAAAGATCGTCCTTTACTTTTGCCAGTTCGGGGGAATCGGCCCAGTCGGGCTGTTGGAGGGCCGACGCTTTTCTGACGGTGAGTGAGGCTGTAACCACAGGAAACTCCCAGGAAATGGGCCCAAGTCTGGCGTATGGGCAGAACTGAGGGGTGGCGGATTATCGATGCTGCTGGGTAATTGGGGCGGCACCCACCGGCCGATACTCACTCCGTCAGGTGGGGCGGCCGCACCTGACAAATCCGCCGGTGATCGCTTAACTCACACCTGACTGAAAATCGGCACGGGGTTTCCCGCGGCGGCCGCTGCGAACAGAATCCGAACCATGCATGCCGCCTATATCGAACAGTTGGGTCCCGCGGAGCTCATCCGCTTCGGTGAGCTGCCCGCTCCGCAGCCGGGGCCGTCCGACGTGCTCGTCGAGGTCGACGTCGTGTCCGTCAACCACGTCGACACCTTCGTCCGCTCGGGTGCCTGGCGCACCCCGCTCGCCTTCCCCTTCGTGATCGGCAGGGACCTCGTCGGTACGGTGCTGGCCGCCGGCCCCGAGGTCGCCCACCGCTTCGCGCCGGGGGACCGGGTCTGGTGCAACAGCCTCGGACACGACGGCCGCCAGGGCGCCGCCGCCGAGCAGGCCGTCGTCCCGGCCGACCGGCTCTACCCACTGCCCGAGGGGGTGGACCCGGTCGACGCGGTGGCCCTCGCGCACCCCGCCGTCACGGCCTACCTCGCCCTCTTCGACCAGGGCCGGATCACCGCCGGCGACACCGTGCTGGTGGCGGGGGCCGCGGGCAACGTGGGCAGTGCGCTGGTCACGATGGCCGCCCAGGCCGGAGCCCGGGTCATCGCCACGTCCTCGCCGCGCGACTTCGACTACGTACGGGAGCTCGGCGCGGCCGAGGTCATCGACTACAACGACCCCGACGTGGCCGGCCGGATCCGGGAGCTCAGCCCGGACGGGGTGGACATCCACGTCGACACCTCGGGCCGCAACGACCTGGACACCGCGGTGGACCTGCTCGCGAGCCGCGGCCGGATCGTGCTGCTCGCGGGGCTGCGCACCCGTCCCGTGCTGCCGGTGGGGCCGCTCTACCTCAAGGACTGCTCGGTCCGCGGTTTCGCCATCTCGCACGCCACCGCGGGCCGGCTGGCCGCCGCCGCGGCCCACGTCAACAAGCTGACGGCGGCCGGGCTGCTGCGGCCGCGCGGCACCGAGGTGCTGCCGCTGTCGGCGGCGGCCGAGGCGCACCGCCTGCTGGACGAGGGCAAGGTGACGGGAAAGCTGGTGCTGCGCGCCCGTTCCTGACGTAAAAAGCTGCGGGAAAAAGCTGCCGGCGGCGCCGTGGAATCATTATCGCGGCGCCGCTCCCGCATGTCTTGAATTTCATTGTGCAATACACGGGTAAAAGACCTGATGGACCTGCGACAAGAGTCTTGAGTGGCGAATGGTCGAGCAGCAGTATTTCGGCCATGACGAACTCCATCATCGACTCGACCCCGCTTTTCGAGGTCCGCGCGGATATTCCCGTCGCGGCCACTGCGCAGGAGATCTACGACGTCGTGAGCGACCTGACCCGGAGCGCCGAGTGGAGCCCGGAATGCCAGGGCGGCGAGTGGATTTCCGGTGAACCCTCCAGCGTCGGCGCGGTTTTCCGCGGCGAGAACCTGCGCGCCGAGGACGTCGTCGGCTGGGCCCCGCTGGTCCGCGGCACCTGGTACACCGAGGCCCGCATCACGGCGGCGGAGCCCGGCCGCACCTTCCGCTGGATGATGCTGACCCACGCCCAGGAGGACCAGGAGTCCGTCTGGGGCTTCGACATCGAGCCGGCGCAGCAGGGCTCGGTCCTCGTGCACCACTTCCGGATGGGCAAGGCGACGGCCGGCATCCACAAGATCGTCGCCGACCTGGACGAGGTCCGGCGCAAGCAGTTCATCACCGACTGGACCGAGAAGCTCGAACAGGACCTCGACGCCACCCTCGCCCGCATCCGCGACGTCGTCGAAGGCCGCTGAGCCTGCGTTGTCGCACCCGGACGCCGGCACCGGCCTCCCCCGCGGTGCCGGCCCACTCCCCGTACGCCATCGAAGACACTCTTGAGAGAACGAGGCCATGCTTCTCCAGCGCATAGGAAACAAGGGCATCCGGCTGGGTACGCTCTTCGACCGAGCGGCCGCCCGCACCCCTGCGGGCCTCGTGGTCATGGACCACGACCTGGACATCGCCCCGCAGCTCGGGCGCCGACCCACCTTCACCGAACTCGCGGACCTGATCGACGACTTCGCCTCCCGTCTGTGGTCGGTCGGCGTACGGCCCAACCACCACGTCGTCGTGCACAAGTCCGACGGCTTCGACATCTCGCTGCTGGCCTGCGCGATCGCCCGCATCGGCGCGATCCCGGCCCTGCTGTCCCCGAAGCTGGACGGCGAGACGGTCGCGACGCTGGTCCGCCGCATCGACCGGCCCTTCCTGATCACCGACCAGGAAAAGCTCGACCACAACCTGCCGGCCGAGATCTTCGACATCACGGCCGAGGTGCTGCTGACCACGGGTTCCTTCGGCGAGGCCATCGAACTGGCCTCGCTCGCGGGCGCCACCCGGGTCCCGGCCATCCCGATGCCGCCGGACCACCCCACCCTGATCACGCACACCTCGGGCACCACCGGAACCCCGAAGCTCGCCGTCCACACCGGCCACACCTTCGAGGCCCGCTACCGCCCGCAGGCCACCGTCTTCTCGGCCGTCGCCAAGCGCGAACCCGTCGCCGTGCACGTCTCGTTCGTCCACTCGCGGATGTTCACGGCGATGCCGATCTCGATCCTCCAGGGCCACACCCTGATCGTCCTCAAGGAGGACGACCCGGAGACCGTCGGCGACATCTTCTCCCAGGTCCCACCCGGGTTCATCGAGGCCCACCCCAACACCTTCCTGCGCTGGGAGGAACTGGCCGGCGACCCGCGCGGGCCCCTCGCCAACGTCAAGTACTTCAGCTCGACCTTCGACGCGATCCACCCGCGCACGGTCAGCATCCTGCTCAAGGCGAGCAAGCGGAAGAACGCGCTCTTCGCCCAGGCCTACGGCCAGAGCGAGGTCGGCCCCATCGCGGCCCGCACCTACACCCGCAAGGGCGGCGCGGACTTCGACGGCCGCTGCGTCGGATCCCCGTTCCCCGGCATGACAGGCGTCCGCGTCGTCAGCCGCGACGGCAACCCCGTCACCAAGACGAACCCCGGCTTCATCGAGATCAAGTCCGACGGCCGCATCATCACCTACCTCTCCGAGCACGAGCGCTGGGAGAAGCAGGTCCACGACGGCTGGTGGCGCATGGGCGACCTCGGCTACCGCACCAAGTGGGGCTGCCTGCACCTGCTCGACCGCGAGGTCGACGAGATCCCGGGCATCGGCTCGACCCTGGAGATCGAGGACAAGCTCTTCACCCGGCTGCACGAGCTCATCGAGGTCATCATCATCCCCGGCGCCGACGGAGTCCCGGTCCCCGTGGTGTGCACGCGCGACGACAAGCCCCTCGACCTGATCGCGTGGAAGTCCGCGGTCATCGGCCTGCCGAAGCTCGCCGCCCCGGTCCAGTGGCGCCTCCAGGACGTCCCGCAGACCGCCACCACCAAGATCAAGCGCCTCGAACTCGCCCGACTGGTCGCGGGCGATGCGGAAGCCGAGACCCAGGCCGAAGCCGAAACCGGAACCGAGGTCAAAGCCGACGCCGCATGAGCGCCCCGGTGAACTCCGCCGCGCCACCGCGCCCGGCCCACCACCGCGCAGACCCGGCTCCCACCCTGCATCCCCACAGCATCGGAGAAAACGCATGAGCAGCTCGTCCGTAGAGATAGCCGTCGTCGGCGCCGGTCCCCGCGGCCTGTCCGTCGTCGAGCGCCTGGTCGCCAACGAGCGGGAGAACCCCGTCCACGACTCGGTCGCCATCCACGTCGTGGACCCGGCCGCGCCCGGCGCCGGCCAGGTCTGGCGCTCCGGCCAGTCCCGCCACCTGCTGATGAACACCGTCGCCTGCCAGATCACCGTCTACACCGACGACAGCTGCAAGATCGACGGCCCGATCGAGCCCGGCCCCAGCCTGTACGAGTGGGCCAAGTCCCTCTCCGTGCTGGGCCAGTTCGGGGACTACGACGAGGGGACCCTCGCCGAGGCCGCGGCCATGGGCCCGGACACCTACCCCACCCGCGCCTTCTACGGCAACTACCTCAGCGAGTGCTTCCAGCGCGTCATCGTCGGCGCCCCCAAGCACGTCACCGTCCACGTCCACCGCTCCCGCGCCGTGGCCGTCGCCGACACCCTGGGCATCCCCGGCGGCCCGCAGGGCGTCCGGCTGCAGGACGGCACCCGCCTGAACGACCTCGACGCCATCATCCTGGCCCAGGGCCACGTCCCGGCCCGCCTGACCCCGCGCGAGGCGCGCACCGCCTCCCTGGCACGCATCCACTACCTGACCTACCTGACGCCGGGCAACCCCGCAGACAAGGACCTCGCGCAGATCAAGCCCGGCCAGACGGTGCTCATCCGCGGCCTGGGCCTGAACTTCTTCGACTACATGGCGCTGTTCAGCCACGGCCGCGGCGGCACCTTCGTCCGCGACGAGGACGGCAAGCTCGCCTACCAGCCGTCCGGGCAGGAGCCCCGGCTGTACGCCTTCTCCCGGCGCGGCATCCCGTACCACGCCCGCGGCGACAACGAGAAGGGTGCGTACGGCCGTTACTACCCCAAGCTGCTGACCCCGGACTACGTGCGCGCCCTGCGCGAGCGCGCCGCCGCCGGCGGCCGGGTCACCTTCAAGGAAGACCTGTGGCCCTTCATCTCCCTTGAGGTCGAGAGCGTCTACTACGGCGCCCTGCTCGCCGCCAACGGCCAGCCGGAGGAGCGCGAGGCGTTCACCGAGCGCTACCTGGAGACCGAGGACGCCGAGGCCCGCGGCTGGCTGCTCGCCGAGTACGGCATCCCCGAGGAGCAGCACTGGAGCTGGGAGAAGCTCTCCGTCCCGTACGGCGACACGCAGTTCGCCGACCGCGACACCTTCCAGAGCTGGCTGGTGCAGTACCTCGCGGCCGACGTCGTCGCCGCCCGCCAGGGCAACCTGAGCGGCCCGATCAAAGCGGCCCTGGACGTCCTGCGCGACCTGCGCAACGAGGTCAGGCTCGCCGTCGACCACGGCGGTCTCGACGGGGACTCGCACCGCGACGACCTGGAGGGCTGGTACACCCCGCTCAACGGTTTCCTCTCCATCGGCCCGCCGGCCACCCGCATCGAGGAGATGATCGCCCTCATCGAGGCCGGCGTCCTGACGATCACCGGCCCCGGCACCCAGGTCCGCATCGACACCGACACGCAGACGTACGTGGCCGCGTCCACGTCCGTGCCCGGCCCGCAGGTCAAGGCGCAGGTGCTCATCGAGTCCCGGCTGCCCGAGCCCGACCTGCGGCGCACCTCCGACCCGCTGCTCCAGCACCTGCTGGACACCGACCAGGCCAAGCCGTACGTCATCTCGGGCGAGCAGGGCGGCTACCAGACCGGCGGCCTCGCGGTCACCGAGCGCCCGTACCGGCTCATCGACGCCCGCGGCACCGCCCACGCGCGCCGCTTCGCCTACGGGGTGCCGACCGAGTCCGTGCACTGGGTCACGGCGGCCGGCATCCGGCCCGGGGTGGACTCGGTGACGCTCGGCGACTCCGACGCGATCGCCCGCGCCGTCCTGGCCCTGCCGCCGCTCGCGAGCCTCCCGGCCGGGATCCGCGCGGTGGCCGACGAGTCGGCCGGTGACACCCTGCCCGGCGTGATCGTATGACCGACGAGGGCCTTCTCGTGGACGCCGGCCTGCTGTCCCCGGTGCGGGCCGGCACCGCGGTCGAGGCGGCCGTCGGCGACCGGGCATGGCTCCAGGCCATGCTCGACGCCGAGGCCGCCCTGGCCCGGGCCCAGGCGAGCCTCGGCACCCTTCCGAGGGCCGCCGCGGCCGCCATCACCGAGGCCGCCCGGGCCGAGCGGTTCGACCTGAGGGCCCTCGCGCTCGCCTCGCGGGAGACCGCGAACCCGGTGGTGGGCCTGGTCCAGGCCCTCACCGCGGTGGTCCGCGGCATCGACCCGCAAGCCGCGGACTTCGTCCACCGGGGCTCCACCAGCCAGGACATCTTCGACACCGGCGCCATGCTGGTGGCCGCCAGGGCCCTGCGCCTGATCCGGGCGGACCTCGCCCGGACCGCGCAGGCCCTGGCGGGCCTCGCGCACACCCACCGCGACACCCTGATGGCGGGCCGCACCCTGGCCCTGCACGCCGTCCCCACCACCTTCGGACTCAAGGCCGCGGGCTGGCGCGCCCTCGTCCTCGACGCCGACGCCCGCCTCGCCCGCGTCCTGGACGAGGGCCTGCCGGTCTCGCTCGGCGGAGCCGCCGGCACCCTCGCCGGCTACCTCGAGTACGCCGACATCGACCGCCCCGACGTGGCGGCCGACACCGCCCACCCCTACCTCGACCGGCTCGTCGACGCCTTCGCCGCCGAGACCGGACTCGCCCGCCCGGTGCTGCCCTGGCACGCGCTGCGCACCCCGCTCGCCGATCTCGCCGCCGCGCTGGCCTTCACCGCCGGCGCCCTCGGCAAGATCGCGGTCGACGTGCAGGCGCTGACCCGGACCGAGGTGGGCGAGGTCGCCGAACCCACCGCCGCCGGCCGCGGCAGCTCCTCCGCCATGCCGCACAAGCGCAACCCGGTGCTCGCCACGCTGATCCGATCGGCGGCCCTCCAGGTCCCGGTGATCGCCGCCGGACTGACCCAGTGCCTGGTCACCGAGGACGAGCGCGCCGCCGGCGTCTGGCACGCCGAGTGGCAACTGCTGCGCGAGTGCCTGCGGCTGGCCGGCGGCGCCGCCCACACCGCGGTCGAACTCGCCGAGGGGCTGGAGGTCCGGCCCGGCCGGATGCGCGAGAACCTCGACCTCACCGGCGGCCAGGTGGTCTCCGAGCGCATCGCGGCCCGCCTCGCCCCGCGCCTGGGCAAGGCCGCCGCGAAGCAGCTGCTGACCGAGGCCTCGGCCACCGCCGCCGGGAGCGGGAAGCCCCTGGGCGCCGTGCTCACCGGGATGTCCGAGGCCGGGCACGGACTCGGCGCGGACTACATCGCGCAGCTGTGCGACCCGGCCGGGTACAGCGGCGCCGCCGGCGCCCTCGTCGACCGCGCGCTGGCCGACGTACCGCGGAAGCCGCAGCCGGCCCCGCCGCAGTCCCCACCCCCCGGACCAACCGTCTGACAGACAAGGGAGAAACCAGGTCATGAGTGCCGCGAGAGCAGCCACGCGATCGGCCAAGGGGCGCTGGATCGAGGACTGGGACGCCGAGGACGAGCAGTACTGGGAGCGGGGCGGCAAGCGCATCGCCCTGCGCAACCTCTACCTGTCCGTCGTCTCCGAGCACATCGGCTTCTCCATCTGGAGCATGTGGTCGGTCCTGGTGCTGTTCATGACGCCCCGGATCGGCCTCGGCTTCGCGCCCGACGAGAAGTTCCTCCTCGTCGTCACCCCCACGCTCGTCGGCGCCCTCCTGCGCCCCTCGTACAGCTACGCCGTCACCCGGTTCGGCGGCCGCAACTGGACCGTCTTCGCCTCGGCGATCCTGCTGGTGCCGGCCCTGCTCACCGTGTGGTTCATCCAGCGCCCCGGCACCCCGCTGTGGGTGTTCCTGCTGATCAGCGCCCTCGGCGGGGTCGGCGGCGGCAACTTCGCCTCCTCGATGACCAACATCACCGGCTTCTTCCCGCGCCGCCACCAGGGCTGGGCCCTCGGCCTCAACGCGGGCGGCGGCAACCTCGGCGTCGCCGCCGTCCAGCTGCTGGGCCTGCTCGTCATCTCCACCGCGGGCGACACCCACCCGGCGTACATCGCCGCCTGCTACCTGCCGCTCATCGTGCTCGTCTCCCTGGTCTGCGCGCTGAAGATGGACAACATCGCGACCGTACGGACCGACCCGGGCGCCCAGCGCGAGGCCCTCGCCCAGCGGGACACCTGGCTCATCTCGCTCCTCTACATCGGCACCTTCGGCTCGTTCATCGGCTACGGCTTCGCCTTCGGGCTGGTCCTGCAGACCCAGTTCGGCTCCACCCCGCTCCAGGCGGCCTCGTACACCTTCCTCGGCCCGCTGCTCGGCTCCTTCTCCCGCCCCCTCGGCGGCTGGCTCGCCGACCGGTTCGGCGGCGCCCGCATCAGCCTCATCACCTTCGCCGGCATGGGCGCCGGCACCGGGGTGCTGCTCCTCGCCTCGGCACGCGACTCCCTGACGATCTTCATCGCCGGATTCACCGCCCTGTTCGTCCTCAGCGGCATCGGCAACGGCTCCACCTACAAGCTGATCCCCGCGGTCTTCACCCGCCAGGCCGAGGCCCGCATCGTGGACGGCCAGGACGCCACCCGGGCCTTCGCCGCCGCCCGTCGCCTGTCGGGCGCCGCCATCGGCATCTCGGGCGCGATCGGCGCCCTCGGCGGAGTCGCCATCAACCTCGCCTTCCGCGGCGCCTACAGCGGCGGCGCGAGCAACGGCGCCCCCGCCTTCCTGTCCTTCCTCGGCTACTACGCCGTGTGCGCCGCCGTGACCTGGACGGTCTACGTACGCCGCGAGCGGGCCGGCGCCCCGGCCCCGCAGCGCGAGCAGCGGACGGCGGCCGCCGCCACCCACCCGGAGAACGTGCATGTCTGACCGGACCCCGCCCGACGGCGCCGACGCCGACGGCGCCGCCGACGCCGGGACCGTACGGACCCACTGCCCGTACTGCGCCCTGCAATGCGGCACCCTGCTGAGCCGCGCCGACCCGGCGGGCGGAGCCGAGGTCCGGCCCGACCCGGAGTTCCCCGTCAACAGCGGCGGCCTGTGCCAGAAGGGCTGGACCGCCCCCACCCTGCTCACCACCCCCGACCGGATCCGGACCCCGATGGTCCGGGACGCCGGCGGGACCCTGCGCCCCACCGACTGGGACACCGCCCTCGACACCGTGGCCGCCGCCCTCACCCGGATCCGCGCCGAGCACGGCCCCGACGCCGTCGGCGTGTTCGGCGGCGGCGGGCTCACCAACGAAAAGGCGTACCTCCTCGGCAAGTTCGCCCGCCTCGCCCTCGGCACCAGCCAGATCGACTACAACGGCCGCTTCTGCATGTCCTCGGCGGCCGCCGCCGGGAACGCCGCCTTCGGCCTGGACCGCGGACTGCCCTTCCCCGTCACCGACCTCGCGGCCGCCGACACGATCCTGCTCGCCGGGGCCAACCCCGCCGAGACGATGCCCCCGCTCATGCGCCACCTCACCGCCGCCCGGCTGATCGTCATCGACCCCCGCCGCACCCCCACCGCCGCCCGCGCGGCCCTGCACCTCCAGCCGCGCCCCGGCACCGACCTGGCCCTCGCCCTCGGCCTGATGCACATCCTCGTCGTCGACGGCCGCACCGACCGGGCCTACGTCGACCACCGCACCACCGGCTTCGAAGCCGCGTGGAAGCGCGCCGCCTCGTGGTGGCCCGAGCGGGTGGAGAAGGTCACCGGCGTACCCGTCAGCGACCAGCGCGAGGCCGTGCGGATGCTCGCCGCCGCCGACCGCGCGTACGTCCTCACCGGACGCGGCGCCGAACAGCACAGCAAGGGCACCGACACCGTCGCCGCATTCATCAACATCGCGCTCGCCCTGGGCCTGCCCGGCCGCGAAGGCGGCGGCTACGGCTGCCTCACCGGCCAGGGCAACGGCCAGGGCGGCCGCGAGCACGGCCAGAAGGCCGACCAGCTGCCCGGCTACCGGATGATCACCGACCCGGCGGCCCGCGCGCACGTGGCGGAGGTCTGGGGCGTCGACCCCGAGGTCCTCCCGGGCCCGGGCCGCAGCGCCTACGAACTCCTCAGCGCCCTCGGCACCGACACCGGCCCGCGCGCCCTGCTCGTCTTCGGCGCCAACCCGGTGGTCTCCGCCCCGCGCGCCGACCGCGTCGCCGAGCGCCTGGCCTCCCTGGACCTGCTCGTCGTCGCCGACTTCGTACCCTCCGAGACCGCGCGCATGGCCGACGTGGTGCTGCCCGTCACCCAGTGGGCCGAGGAGGAAGGCACCCTGACCAACCTCGAAGGCCGCATCCTGCGCCGGCGCCGGCTGCTCGACCCGCCGCCCGGGGCCCGCTCCGACCTCGCGGTACTGCGCGCGCTCGCCACCCGGCTGGGCGACCTCCCCGAGCGCTACCCGGCCGAACCCCGGGCCGTCTTCGATGAGTTGGGGCGCGCCTCCCGGGGCGGGCCCGCCGACTACTCGGGAATCGACTACGAACGCCTCGACGCGGGCGAGACCCTGCACTGGCCCTGCCCGCGCACCGCCGACGGCGAAGCCGCCCACCCCGGCACCCCCCGGCTCTTCCTCGACCGGTTCGCCCACCCCGACGGCCGCGCCCGCTTCGCCGAGGTGGAACACCGCCCGCCCGCCGAGGAGGCGCACGCCGAGCACCCGCTGTACGCCACCACGGGCCGGGTCCTGGCCCAGTACCAGTCCGGTGCGCAGACCCGCCGGGTGCCGCAGCTGACCGCCGCCGCCCCCGAGGTGCACGTCGAGGTGCATCCCGACACGGCCGCCCGGGCCGGCCTGACCGAAGGCGGCCACGCCCGGGTCAGCTCCGCGCGCGGCACCACGCTCGCCCGGGTGCGCCTGGACCCCACCCTGCGCGCCGACACCGTCTTCCTGCCGTTCCACTTCCCGGGCGCCGGGCGGGCCAACCTGCTCACCAACGACGCCCTCGACCCGCGCAGCCGCATGCCCGAGTTCAAGGTGTGCGCGGTCCGGATCGAACCGGCGGACCTCGAATTCCCCGAGACGGACGCCGAGAGGGGCTTCGAGGACGACGGCATCGAGGACGACGGCGACGGCATCGTGCTCGCCCCCGCCCCCGGCCCCGGCACCGCACTCCTCCAGGACGCGCGCCCATGACCACGCACCCCACCGCGCCGCTCCTCGTCATCGGCAACGGCCCGGCCGCCCACCAGATCCTCGACCGGCTGCGCCACTTCGGCTGCGAGGACCCCGTCACCGTGCTCGGCGCCGAGGACACCCCGGCCTACCACCGGGCCCTGCTCACCTCCGCCCTCGACGGCAGCCTGCCGACCGAGGCGATGGAACTGCCCCCGCCGCCCGGCGACACCACGATCCGGACCGGCGTCTGCGCCGTCCGCATCGACCGGGTCCGCCGCCGCGTGCACACCGCGGCCGGGGACGTCTTCCCGTACGCCCGGCTGGTCCTGGCCACCGGCGCCTCCCCGCGCCTCCCCGACCTGCCCGGCCTGCGCACCCCCGACGGGAGCCCGGCCGCCGGGGTCGCCGTCCTGCGCACCCTCGCCGACTGCGCCCGGCTCACCGCCCCGGCCGTGGTGGCCGCCCGGGCCCCCGTGACCATCCTGGGCGCCGGATCCCTGGGCGTCGAAGCCGCGTTCGCGCTGGCCCTCAAGAACCGTCCCGTCACCCTCGTCCACCCCGGCCCCTGGCCGATGGACCACCTCCTGGACGCGGCCGCGGGTGCCCTCGTACGCGACCGGCTCACCGCCGCCGGCGTCGATCTCGTCGCGGGCAGCCCCGCCACCGCCTACACCCCCGTCACCGCCCACGCCCCCGGCTCCCTCACCCTCGCCGACGGCGCCGCCCTGCCCGCCGACACCCTGCTGCTGTGCACCGGCGTCCTGCCCGAGACCGGCCTGGCCCGCACCGCCGGACTGGCCGTCCGCACCGGAGTCCTCGTCGACGACTGCATGCGCACCGACGACCCGCTGATCCACGCCGTCGGCGACTGCGCCGAACACCGCGGCAGCCGCGGCGGATCCCTGGCCTCCGGCTGGGCCCAGGCCGAGGCCCTGGCCCGCCACCTCGCCGCCGGCGCCCGCGGTGTGGCCCCAGCCCGCCGCGTCCTGCGGCCCCGTATCGCAGGCCCCGGCCTCGTGGTCCTCGGCATCCCCGGCAGCGCCCCCTCCGACGAGACGATCACCCTCAACGACCCGGCGAACGGCCGCTACGCGCGCCTGGAGCTGACCGGCGAACGCATCACCGCCGGGGTCCTCCTCGGCTTCGACCGGGCCATCGCCACCACGACCGAGCTGTACGTCCACGACGCGCCCGTCCCGCGCGACCGGCTCAGCCTGCTCCTGGGCCGCGCACCCCGCCTGGCCAGGGCCGGCTCCGCCGAGATCACGCCCGAAACCGTCGTCTGCCTGTGCAACAACGTCACCCATCAGGACCTCACCCAGGCCTGGCACGCCGGAGCGCGCGAGCTCGCCGAGCTCGCGGACGCCACCCGCGCGACCACCGGCTGCGGCGGCTGCACCCGCCAGGTGGAGTCCATCTGCACCGCCCTGGCCTCCACCAGCGCTGCCGCGACCGGCAGTTGACCCGGCGCGGCGGCCCCCACCCCGCGAAGGACACCACGCATGACCACCCGCACCCTCGTCGTCATCGGACACGGAATGACCGGCCACCGCCTCGTCGAGGAGCTCCGCTCCCGCGACCGGCACGGAACCTGGCGGGTGGTGGTCCTCGGAGAGGACGGACACCCCGCCTACGACCGGGTCAGGCTCTCGTCCGCCCTCGACGACAAGACCCCGGCCGAGCTGAGCCTGGTGAAGCCGGCCCTGTTCGACGACGCCCTGGTGGAGTTCCACACCTCCACCAGGGCCGTCGGCATTGACCGTGAGCTGCGCACCGTCACCCTCGTAGGCGGCGGCCGCGTCCCCTACGACGCACTCGTCCTGGCCACCGGATCGGTGCCCTTCGTCCCGCCCGTCCCCGGCCGCGAACTGCCCGGCGTTTGCGTCTACCGCACCCTCGACGACCTCGACGCCATCCGTGAGGCCGCCGCCCGCACCACCACCGGCGTGGTGATCGGCGGCGGCCTCCTCGGCCTGGAGGCCGCCAACGGCCTGCGCCTGCTGGGACTCGCCCCGCACGTCGTGGAGATGGCGCCGCGGCTGATGCCCGTCCAGGTCGACGAGGGCGGCGGCCGTGTCCTGGACCGGCTCGTCACCGGGCTCGGCGTCACCACCCACCTGGGCGTGGCGACCAGCCGCATCGAGGCGGGCGCCGACGGACGGGTGGCCCGCCTGGTCTTCGCGGACGGTACGTCGATCGAGACCGGCCTCGTCGTCTTCTCCGCCGGGGTGCGGCCCCAGGACTCCCTGGCCGGCCCCGCGGACCTGCCGCGCGGCGAGCGCGGCGGCTTCCTCGTCGACGACCACTGCCGCACCCCGGACCCGTACGTCTGGGCCGTCGGCGAGTGCGCGGCCGTCGAGGGCCGCTGCTACGGCCTGGTGGCCCCGGGCTACCGGATGGCGGAGGCCGTCGCCGCGCAGCTGCTCGGCGAGGGCCCGGCCCGCTTCCCGGGCGCGGACATGTCCACCAAGCTCAAGCTGATGGGCGTGGACGTGGCCTCCTTCGGCGACGCCCACGCGCTGACCCCGGGCGCGCTGGAATTCGTACGGGAATCCGCGGGCGGCCAGGTGTACGCCAAGCTCGTCCTCGACTCGGCGGGGGAGAGCCTGCTCGGCGGGATCCTCGCCGGCGACGCGGCCGCCTACCCGCGGCTGCGGTCCCTGCTGGGCCGCGAACTCCCCGACTCCGCCGAGGCCTTGCTGGCCTCCGTATAGCCCCCGCCCCACCCCGTGCCGCTGGGGGGTGTCCCGGATCCGGGACACCCCCCAGCGGCCGTTTCCGCTGCCGGACCGGGCGCGGCGCAACGGCGCACGGCGAGAGCCCCCACCCGGCCGGGTAGGGGCTTTCGCCGTGCGGTGCGTCAGGCTGCCGGATCAGACACCGGCGGTCTGTGACTCGCGCTCGGCGGCGGGCGCGGTCTGCGCCTGCTGCTGGGGCTTCTTCAGGCCCAGGGCGATCAGACCGGTGATCACGATGCCGGCCGCGGCGATGAAGACCGCCTTCTGGATGCCGTCGGTGGTGGCGGCGCGGAGCGCCTCACCCGTCCGGTCCTCCAGGCCGGAGTTGGCGATGGCGACCAGGACGGCGAGGCCGACGGCGCCACCGATCTGCTGGGTGGTGGAGGCGACACCGGAGGCGATGCCCTGCTCCTCGGGGGCGACGCCGATCGCGGCGGCACCGAACATCAGGGTGTAGCCGGCGCCCTGGCCGAGGCCCATGACGATCAGGCCGGGGACGAGGGCCCAGTACGAGGCGTCGGTGGCCATGGTGATGCCGACGATCGCGGTGCCGATGACACCGATGACCATGGCGCCGACCATGATGGCGCGGATGCCGTGCTTGGTGGCGAGGCCACCGGCCGTCTGGGCGCCGATGGCGATGGCGACCATCGGGACGAGGAAGGCGACGCCGGTCTCCAGCGGGCTGTAGCCGTGGACGCCCTGGAAGTAGACGGTGAGGAAGTACAGCAGGGTGCCGAAGGTGGCCATGTAGAAGAAGGTCACGCCGACGGCGGTGGTGAGGTTGCGGTTCTTGAAGAGCGACAGCGGCAGCAGCGGGTCGGAGGACTTCTTCTCGATGACGAAGAAGGCGATGAGCAGGACCACGCCGACGGCGAGGGCGCTGAGGACGACCGAGGAGGCCCAGCCGGACTCGGGGCCCTGGACCAGGGCGAAGACGATCGCGGTGATGCCGACGGTGGAGGTCAGGGCGCCCAGCAGGTCGAAGCTGCGGCCGGTGTTGCGGGCGGCGTCCGGCTTGATCAGCGGGAAGGCGAGCAGCGCGGCGATGCCGGCCAGCGGCACGTTGACGTAGAAGACCGACTCCCAGCCGAGGGACTGGGTGAGCACGCCGCCGAGCAGCGAGCCGACGATCATGCCGCTGCCACCGGCGGTGCCCCAGACGGCGAAGGCGCGGTTGCGCTCCTTGCCCTCGGCGAAGCTGGTGGAGACCAGGGTCAGGGTCGCCGGGAAGAGGAAGGCGCCGCCGATGCCCTGGATCGCGCGGGCGGCGATCAGCACCTCGGGGCTGCCGGCGAGGCCGCCGAGCAGGGAGGAGCCGGCGTAGAGGGCGAGGCCGAGGACGAACATGCGGCGCGGGCCGAACAGGTCGCAGGCGCGGCCGCCGAGGAGCAGGAATCCGCCGAAGGCGACGGCGTAGGCGCTGACGACCCACTGGAGGGTCTGGGCGGAGAAGCCGAGTCCGCTGCCGATGTCGGGCAGGGCCACGTAAACGATGTTGTAGTCGATGGAGATGATCAGCTGGGCGAAGGCGAGCAGCGCCAGGGTGAGGCCGAGGTGCTTGCGCCGGCCTTCCTGGTTCTGGGTGGTTGACATGGTGAAACAGCTCCCGGGGTAGCGGGTCGGGGGTTGGTGGGCCGTGCTCGGTGTGCGGTGGTGTGCGGTGCGCGTCTGCTCAGGAGGCCAGGTCGTGGGTCACCTGGTCGGCGAGCCGACGGGCCAGTTCGAGGCGCTTGATCTTGGCGGTGGCCGTGCGCGGCAGCTCGCCGAGCTTCATCTGGATGGGGTCGGCCATCGTGGACTGGTCGGCGATGGCGCGCTTCCAGCGGGCCAGGTCCAGCGGGGCGTCGTCCTTGGTGCAGACGACCGGCACCGGCTCCTGCTCGGGGCCCGGCACGATGATGAGCTCGGTCAGCTCGGGCAGCCGGTGCAGGACGGTGTCCTCGACCTCCAGGGTCGAGTGGATCGTCGGGATCTGGTCGACCTCGCGGTCCAGCAGGTGCAGGCAGCCCCACTTGGTGCGGTAGCCGATGTCGCCGCCGCGCCACCACTCGCCGTCGAGCTGCTTCTCGAAGCGCTCGGCCTCGCCGTAGTAGGTCAGGGCGCGGCCGGCGGTCTGGACGTCGATGTAGCCGGGGTTGTCGTGGGTGACGGGCTTGCCGTTGCGGGACACCAGGCGGTACTTGGTGATGCCCGGCGTGGAGTAGCCCTGGCAGCGGCCGTCGGCCTGCATGACGGTCTTGCGGGTGTACGGGCGGGCGACCAGCGGGCCGCACTCGCTCTGGCCGTACACCTGGAGGAAGACGGGGCTCTTGCGCTCCGAGGCCCGCAGGAACTTGTCCATCGTGCCCGGGTGGATGGCGTCGAAGGTGGAGTTGTAGAAGCGGACCGTCTTGAACGGCTTGCGCGGGTCGTCGAGGATCGACTCGCACTCCAGGAAGGAGTTCGGGTGCGTCTCGAAGACGCCCGGACGGTACTTGACCATCGCGTCCGCGACCTTCGCCGGCTCGGCGTCGTCCAGGAAGACCATCGGCTTGTTGGCCAGCATCATGGCCGCGATGCCCGGGTACATCCGCGAGTGGACGTAGGAGACGTGCATCAGGATGGGCTCGCGCTGGCGCAGCAGGCTGACGGGGATGTTCTGCCAGCGGTAGCGGGCACCGATCGAACGGGCGGAGTGCACGACCAGCTTGGGGATGCCGGTGGTGCCCGAGGTGTGGGTCATGATCGCGTGCGAGTCGGGGTGGAGCGTCACCGGCGTGCGCTCGGGGGCGCCGGCCAGGTCGGAGAGCGAGATCGCGCCCTCGACCGGCTCGGTGACCGAGATGACCCGCGCGGTGAGCTCGGCGAGCGGCGAGGCGGCCAGCGAGCCCGTGAGCTTCGCGGCGTCCGTCAGCAGCGTCGGTGCGGGCAGCCGCTGCAGCAGCGCGTTGATGGTCTCTCCGTCGAGGTGCGCGGAGAGCATCACCGGGACGGCGCCGATACGGGCCGTGGCGCACGCGAAGAGGGTGATGTCGAAGTTGTTGGTCTTGTGGATGACGACGTGTTCGCTGGGCCGGATACCACTGGCCCACAGGCGGTTTGCCATCTCGGCGATCAGGTCGGCGAATTGGGCGACCGTCAGGACCTGGCCGACCTCGGGGAGGGCGTCCATGGTGCGGTCGAGCGTGATGGTGTTGGCGCCGAACTGGGCGGCAGCCTCCTCGGCCACCAGGCCGAGGTAGAGCGGCGTCTTGTTCTTGGGAATCCGGAGCATGTGTTCAAGTTCTCACCAAGAATGCCCGGGCCCAATGGCGGTTGTTTGACTGTGTCAGCTCGACGGAATCGAGCCATCGGAATGGCGGGAATCAACAGCGGTGTGCACGAGAAAAGGCCCGTAGCGGATGCTCCCGCTACGGGCCTTTCCGGTGCCGGTGCGTTGCTGTTCTTGCTGGTTGTCGGGGGTGTTACTACTTGAGCCCCTGCTTGAGCGCCTCGGCGACCTGGAGGGTGCGGACGGTCTGGTAGCCGACCGCCTTGAGGTTGTCCTCGGTCACGTTCTGGGCGAGCAGTCCCGGGACGGCCTGGAGCCCGGACGTGGCGCTCACGCCGTACGGGTTGCCGTTGCTCGGCGCCACCATGATCGGGTCGGTGACGCCCGGGGGCACGATGATCGCGCCCCAGTGGTAGAAGACGTTCGACAGGGACAGGACGGTCGACTCCTGGCCACCGTGCTGGGTGCCCGTGGACGTGAACGAGGACATGGCCTTGTTCTTCAGCCCGCCGCGGGCGTGCAGTTCGAAGGTCTGGTCGATGAAGTGCTTGAGCGGGCCGGCCATGGCGCCGTAGCGGCCCGGGGTGCCCCAGATGACCGCGTCGGCCCAGTCGAGGTCGTCCTGCGTGGCGATCTCGACCTCGCGGCTGCTGCCGCCGACGTGCTCCTGGAACGCCTCGGTCCACTCGGAGAAGTTGGGCGCGATGGTGGCTTCCTGGATCTCGGCGACGCGGCGCAGGCGCACCTGGGCGCCGGCCTTCTCCGCTGCCTCGGCGGCGGCCACCGCGAGCTTGTGGATGTTTCCGGTCGCCGAGTAGTAGACGATCGCGACGTTGGTCATCGGCTCTTCAATCTCTCTTGTCTTGTGGGATTCAGGGCTTCGCGCTTTCGCGGTCGGTTCCCGGCGGGTTGTCAATGGCATAACGCCAGGAGCCGTCCGCGCCGCGGCGCACCACATCCGTGGCCGTGCCTTCGTGGAGTACGGAAGTTCCGTCCGGCTTGACGCCCTTGATCAGATAGTCACACAGCAGCAGCGCCAGGTCGTCGTATTCGTAGCAGTGGCGCACCGTCAATTTCATCGGGATGCCCAGTGACATGAAGCTGCGGGTCGCGTCGCGCCGGCCCTCGCCCGTGACGACCTCGCCGGGGGTGAGCACGCGTACCGCCCCGGGCTCGAAGAGGCGGTCGATCGCCTCTATGTCGCGGGCGTTGAAAGCGCGCAGGAACGCATCGGGAAGTTCGGCCGGTGCCGTGACGAGTGTGGTCATGGTGACTCCTGGGAGGGGGGAAGGAGGTACCTGGCGGAGGCGAGGGAGGTGGAGGTGGAGGTGGAGCGCCCACCGTGGGGGGAGTGGGGGGATCCGGCGGTGGGGGGGGGTGGGGATACGGGTGGGGAGCCCGCGGCTACTCGACGGCGATGCCGGACGAGCCCTCGGGGCGCACCGGCTCGTCGGGCAGCCGGTCCAGCGCCATTCCGAAGTACTTGTGGTAGGCCTCGAACACTTCGGTGTCATCGGTGAGTTGCTCCACGGTGAACTCACCGTGGACCCGCTTCGTCAGCGTGTGGCCCTTCAGCGTGATCCGGCCCTCGACCGTCGGCAGCGAGCAGAACACGTCCTGCATGAACGGCGAGTCCGGGCAGGTGCGGAACCACCACAGCGAAGGCCGGAACTCGCCCAGCTCACGCGCCCGGCCGTCCACCCGGTACATCGGATCGCCGTCCATGAACAGGTCGAACTCGCCCTGCAGCTCCGGTCCGAAGGCGAACGCGCCCTGCGGGTCGTACTGCACCGCCTCGGTCCCCAGCAGCAGCGGCCGCCGCGCGTTGCGCCGGAAGCCCACGTCCACCAGGTACGCCGACCCGTCGACGGTCACGCGCAGCATCAGGTGGCCCAGCGGAGCGCCGAGCCCGCCCGGCCGGTGGACCCGCGCCGAAAGGATCTCCACCTGGAAGCCGAGCGCCTCCAGCAGCAGCCCGAAGGCCGGGTTCACCTCGTAGCAGGCACCGCCGCGGCCCTGGTGCACGATCTTGTCGACGGCCCGCTCGTCCAGGTGGATCTCCTGGCCGAGGTGGTAGTCGAGGTTCTCGAACGGCACGGTCAGCACGTGCCGTTCGGTCAGCTCGGCCAGCGCGGCCAGGTCCGCCTTCGCGGGGCGCGAAGCGCCGATCCGGGCCAGGTACGCCGTCGCGAGCCCGTTGTCGATCATCAGGCGTCCAGGGTCTTGATCACGGAGGCGACCTGGAGCGTACGGCGCGCCTGGAAGGCCGCGGCCTCCAGGTTCTCCTCCGGGACCTGGCCCGGGTTGCCGCCGACCACGGCGGAGGCGCCGTACGGGTTGCCGTTCTTCGGCTTGTACAGCACCGGGTCCGTGGAGCCGGTGGAGACGATGACCGAACCCCAGTGGGTGATCGCATTGTGCAGGGCGAGGATCGCCGAGACCTGCCCGCCGTGGGCCGCCGAGCCGGACGCGAAGGCGGACACCGCCTTGTTCAGCAGCTTGCCCTCGATCGACAGCTTCGACGTGGAGTTGATGAAGTGCATCAGCTGCGGGGCGGCGAGACCGAAGTGCACCGGGGTGCCGAGCAGGATGCCGTCCGCCCACTCCAGGTCCGCGAGGGTCACCACGGGGATGTCCTTGGTGGCGTCCTGGAAGTCGGAGGCGCCGTCGCGGCTCGCGGCCTCACCGTTCGGGGCGATCTCGGCGATGCGCAGCAGGCGGACCTCCGCGCCCTCCTTCTCGGCCGCGGTGGCGGCGGCCTCGGCGAGCTTGTGGGTGGAGCCGGTGGACGAGTAGTAGATGACAGCGATGTTCGTCATGACGCGAAGCACTCCCTTTCGACCGCCCCCGCTCGTATCCGGTTTTCGACTGCCGGGGCCTTGGGTTGATCCTGTTCCGTGCCCGGCGCCCCACCGAGGGCGCCGGCCCTAGTCCGTCACGTACGCGCGGCCGTGTGTCAGGTGCGCGCGTACGTGTGTCACCTGCGCGCGTATGCGTGTCAGGTACGGGCGGCCCGGCGCCGGCGGCGGCCGGTCACCACCAGCAGCACCACGCAGCAGCCCAGCAGCGCGGACATGAACAGCCCGACGCCCCTGACCTCGCCGAACGCGAGCGGGATCTGTGCGCCTATTCCGCCGCCGATGTTGAGCGTGAACCCGTACAGGGCCGTCGCCATGACCCCGTGGGCGGTGCCCGAGATCGCGCCGATCTCCTGCACCACGGCAGGGCCGATCGCCGCCAGGCCCAGCATGAACACGAACAGCGCCCCGGCCAGCCCGGCGGCCGTACCGCCGAACAGCCCGGCACCGCAGATCCCCGCCGCCGCCACGGCGAACGCCCCGGCTCCGCGCGGCCGGGCCGGGATCCGGCCCAGCAGCGGGGCCAGCAGGACGCCCAGCACCAGCGCGGGAATGGCCGTGGCCCGCAGCGTCAGCATCGCCTGGCCGTCACCGACCAGCGAGGCCGGACCGTAGAGCTGCACGCTCGTGTAGACGGCCGTCATGGTGCTGGAACAGGTGATCCCGACGACGTACAGGGGCAGCAGCCGCAACCACATCCGCCTGGTCTCGCCGCGATCCGCCCGCGAGGCGGGGTCCCCGGCAGAGCCGGCGCCCGCGCCGCCCTTGGCCCGCACCGGATCCACCGGCGCCAGCACCCGGCGCAGGATCTGCGCACCCACCAGTAGCAGCGGCGCGGTCACCCAGAACGTGCCCCGCCAGCCGACGACGGCGGCCAGCAGCTGCGATTCCACCTGCCCGGCGACGATGGTCCCCGCCATGCAGGCGGAGACGATCGTGAGCGCCGTCGGCAGCTTCGAAGCCGGCATGTGCGTGTTCAGGTAGGCGTACACCAGCGGGACGTACACGCCGGCGAACAGACCCTGCCCGGCCCGCAGCGCCAGCCCCGCACCGAAGGAGTCCGCCAGCGGCACGCAGGCGGTCACCACCGCCAGCGCGCTCACCCCGGCCACCAGCACCGCCCGGGTGCCGAACCGCCGGGCCAGCGCCCCGCTGAACAGCGAGATGATCGCGTACGTCACCGCGTACGCGGAGGTGGCCCAGGTGGCCGACGCCTGGTCCACCCCCCAGGCCCGCCCGATGTCGGGCAGCAGCGGGATCGCCACGTACAGCTGGCCCACCACCAGCATCCCCAGCAGGGAGATGGCCGCGACCACGCGCGCGAAGGACCGCCCCGCCTCGGGTGAGGCGGGGCGGTCCGCGCCGCCGCGCAAGACGGCCCGGTGCGGTGCGGTGGGCTGGGGAGAGGTCGTGCGCAGGCTCATCGTTCCTCCAGGGCTGCGGTGCACCCCGGGAGGGTGGGCCGGTCCGGGCGAGGTGGCGGGTCGGCGATCAGCCGCCGTACGGCTGCTGGGCCTTCTTGTCCTTCAGCGCGGTGCCCCACCACTCCAGCGCGTCGAGGAGGGTCTTGGCCGCGGCCTCCGCCTCGGTCGGGTCGATGAGGTTGCCCTGCTCGTCGAACTGGCCCCAGGGACCGTGGAATCCGACGGTGTCGCGGACCGTCACCGAGTGGGTCTCGGCGAAGATCTGGCGCAGGTGCTCGACGGCGCGCATACCGCCGGCGAGGCCGCCGTAGCCGACGAAGCCGACCGGCTTGGCGTGCCACTCGGTGGTGTGCCAGTCGATCAGCGACTTGAGCGAGGCGGGGTAGGAGTGGTTGTACTCGGGGGTGACGACGACGAACGCGTCGGCGGCGGCCAGCCGGGGCGAAACGCCCGAGAGCACGGCCTGGACCTCCAGGTCCGGCGACTGCGACAGCCGGTTCGGCAGGTCGTGCTCGATCAGGTCGATCACGTCGATCTCAAGGTTCTGCCGCTCACGGGCGACACCGGTGAACCAGTTCGCGATGACCGGGCCGAACCGGCCGTCACGGACACTTGCGACGATGACTGCGACGCGGAGCGGCTCAGACATTGAAAAATACCTCCGGATGAGTGCGAGCTAGCGGTGCCCACTTTTTGCGCCGCGAGCCGGGCGGACAACGCCGCAGGCACGAGTACGTCAACTTGCCGGCCCCGCCTCCCACAGGTGCGCGTTGACCTGCCGGGCCGCCCCGGCCAGCCCTGGCAGCTCCACGACCTCGATCCCGGCCGCACGCAGCTCGGCCACGCCCGTGCACGCCGCCACGAACAGCGCCGGCTCCCGCCACGCGATGACCACCCGGCGCACCCCGGCCGCGATCGCCAGCCGCGCACACGGAACCGGCCGGGACCGCCGCTGCGAACACGGCTCCAGCGTCGAGTAGAGCGTCGCCGTACGCAGCCGGGCATCGTCCGGCGCGAGCTTGGCCAGCGCCGACTCCTCCGCGTGCACCGTCGGATCGCCCTCGCGGCTGTACCCGTACGACAGCTCCGTCCCGCCGCCGTCCACGAGCACCGCACCCACCGAGTACGCGCCCGGGCTGGGCGGGCACCGCCGCGACAGGGCGATCGCCCGGCGCATCCACTCCTCGTCCGACAGGTACAGCGGTGTCACAGTGCACGCTCCTTCGGCGCGTAGCGCAGCACGACGGCATCGCCCGCCACCCGCGCGTCCAGCAGTCTCATCCGGGCGGCGGGCCCGCCCGGGAACTCCGCCCCGCCCACCAGCCGCGGCGCGCCCTCCTGCCCCACCAGCAGCGGAGCCACGGCCACCTGGAGCTCGTCGGCCAGGTCCAGGGCGAGCAGCTGCGTGTGCACGGACGTGCCGCCCTCCACCATCAGCCGCCCGACACCGCGCCGCCCGAGCACGTCGAGCACCCGCGCCCAGTCCAGCTCCGGCCCGGTGCTCACCACCTCGGCGAGGCCGCCGAGCGCCGCGCGCAGCGGCCCGGCGCTCCCGTCGACGGTGAACACCACCTTCTCGCCACCGCAGTGCCAGAACCGCAGCCCGGGATCGAGCCAGGGCGAGGCGGTGACGGTGACCTTGAGCGGATCCGCGGGCACGCCGCGGTCCACCCGGGCGGCCCGCCGCCGCGGATCGCCCACCAGCAGCCGCGGATTGTCCTTCCGTACGGTGCTCGCGCCCACCAGCAGCGCGTCACAGGACGCGCGTACGGCGTCCACCCGGTCGAAGTCCTCGGGCGAGGACAGCAACAGCCGGTCGGGGCTCGCGTCGTCGAGCCGCCCGTCCACGCTCATCGCGGCGGACAGCAGGACGTACGGCCTGCGCGCACTGCCCATGCGGACGTCACCCCTCCCTGTACCCCTGCTCGTCGGTCGGGGCGTCACCGTAGGCGGTGCCCCTCGGCCAACTTGCGGGCCGCGAGCCGAGTCCGTCAGCTCAGCGCCGGCCCACCGCCGGGTAGTGACGGATTCCGGATAGCCGTGGCGGGAACCCTGCGTTCCTGACCGAGGCTGCACGCACTCGACCGAAAGCTTTGTCCTGCGTGCCAGGACGGAACGGAGTGTGGTTCACGTGCTCACCAGACGCTCGCTCATACGCGCCGGCGCCAGCGTCGGGGCGGCCGCCGCACTGACAGCCGGAACCGGTGGCCTGATGCTGGCGCAGGCTGCCGGCGCCACCCCGTGGAAGACGCTGCAGGGCTGCCTGTCCGGCCGGCTCGTCCTGCCCGGCGACGCGACGTACGAGACGGCCAAGCAGCTGCAGCTGGCCCAGTTCGACGCGATCCACCCGCAGGCCATCGCGTACTGCACCAGCGAGGCCGATGTGGCCGCGTGCATACGCTTCGCCCAGGACTACGGCCTCGCCCCCGCGGTGCGCAGCGGCGGCCACAGCCAGGCCGGCTACTCGACCACCCCGGGCCTGGTCATCGACGTCTCGAAGCTCAACCACGTCCGCCCCGGCGACACCGTCCACCTGGGCCCGGGCAGCCAGGGAGTCGACGTCCTCAACTCCCTCGCCCCGTACAACATCCAGGTGGCGGCCGGTACGTGCCCCACCGTCGCGGTGGGCGGCTGGCTCCAGGGCGGCGGCCTCGGCTACGCCACCCGCAAGTTCGGCATGGGCGCCGACCGGCTGGTCTCGGCCCGGGTCGTCCTGGCCAACGGGCGGACCGTACGCGCCTCGGAGACCGAGAACCCCGACCTGTACTGGGGCCTGCGCGGCGGTGGCGGCGGCAACTTCGGGGTCGTGACCGACTTCGAGGTGCAGCCGGTCCAGATCCCCTCGCTCACCACGTACAACCTCAACTTCGCCTGGTCGGACGCCGTCCAGGTGATCCTCGCCTGGCAGGACTGGATCGTGACCGCGCCCCGGGAGCTCTCCTCGGAGCTGCTGTTCCTGCTCTCCACCGACGCCCCGGCGGGCACCGAGCCGTACGTCGTCCTCACCGGCGGCTACGCCGGCACGCAGGCCGACTGCGACCGGGCACTGGACCAGCTGGTCACCGCCGTCGGCCGGCCCACCACCTCGCGTACGGTCAGCGAACTGCCGTACCGGGACGCGATGATGAACGTCTTCGGCTGCGGGACGAAGACCGTGAACGAGTGCCACCGGATCGGCTACTCGCCCGAGGCGCAGCTGTCGCGCGACAACTACTCCCTGGGCCGGAACAACTTCTTCGCCCGCGGCTGGACCCGCGCCGACGCCGAGGCGGCCGTGGCGGCCTTCACGGCCGACTTCCGTCCGGGCCAGTTCCGCTTCCTGGGCCTGTTCGCCTACGCGGGCAAGGTCAACGACGTCGCCCCGACGGCCACGGCGTTCGTGCACCGCGACTCGCTCTTCAACGCCGGGTACTCGGTGGGCCTGACCAACCCGAACCTCACGCAGGAGGACAAGGACCGGGGCCAGGCCTGGGTGGACAACGGCTTCAACACCGTGGAGCCGTTCTCGGCGTCGCTGCACCAGTCGTACCAGAACTACATGGACCCGGCGCTGACGAACTGGCGCGAGGCCTACTACGGCCGGAACTACACCCGCCTCCGCTCGGTCAAGCGCACCTACGACCCGAACCGCTTCTTCCGCTTCGCGCAGGGCATCGACTGACGCAGGGGCGGGCCGGGGCGTCGCCCCGCACCCCGGCCGGGTCAGCGCAGCGGCCAGACGCGCGCGGACCCGGCGGGGGGCCCGGCCCGCCAGACCCTCCACCAACCCTGCCACCACCTCGGCACCCTGTTCCTGTCCATGCCGGGCAGCGTAGGCAGGGGCCGGGCGGGGGTTCACGGAGCGGGAGAGGAATCTGTCACTCCGCGGGGTGCGACCGATCGCAGCCGGTAGCGGTGGAGCCGGAAGGCGGCGTACGCCACGAACGGCACCGTGACACCGGGCACGACCCACCAGGGCAGGCCGATCGCGAAGGCGGGGACCGCCACGGCGAGGGTGGCGACCGCCGCGCCGATGAGCAGCGGGAACCCGAGCGAGCGCCAGGTCCAGGGCTCCCGCCCGCCGAACCCGGCGAGCCACGCGGTCGCGAAGCCGAGCCCGAGGGCCGCGAGCAGGCCCGCGAAGGTGCCGAGGCCGGCGGTCATCTGGGCATCGTCGCGGGGCTCGTCGGCGGAGCTCTGCCGTGCGTCTCCCTTGGCGAGGGCCATGACCGTGCCGCGCCACACGGTGGCGGTCACCTGGTCCCCGGGCTCCAGCCGCGCGAGCAGCGGCCCGGGGTCACCGAAGCGCACGACGGTCTTCCAGGAGGCGCCGGTGGTGGACGTGCCGGAAAGGGTCGCCTCGAAGCTGCCGCTCCGGCCCTTCTTGACCACCGTGCGGTCGACGGTGAGGGGGAGGGTGCGCAGGCAGTCGTCGGTGCTGTCGTCACACGGCTCGGCGGCGGCGTAGTCCCCGTAACGCCGGATGTCGTCCGGCAGCGATACGGCGAACAGGAATCCGCTGATCAGCGCGGGTATCAGCGACAGGACGACCAATAACGCCCCGGCCATCCGCCCCGGCCGATATCTGAGATCTGCCACCACTAGCCCCCTTGTGCGCACGCATGTTCGCTCCCCACAGCTTCCACGGCCGCAGGCGGGCAGGCAACCGGCTTGATCGGCGCGCCTCAGGGCCAGTCGACGATGGCGGCGAACACGACGTAGTCGAGGACGACGACGGCAGGAGCGAGCAAGGCGAACCCGACCCGCCGGGCGGCGTTCCGCCGCTGCCAGGGCAGCGCCCAGCAGACCACCAGCACGGCGAGGACGAGCAGCAGGCCGGTGGTGAAGACGGGGAAGGCGAGGCCGTACGAGGCGTCGAACCGATCGCTCGCGGCGTCCCCGCAGGAATCGCAGGCCATGGGAGACAGCCCGACGAAGAAGAACGCGACGAGCCCCATCGGCAGGGTCAGCAGGGTGGAGAGCAGCGGCGCGACGAAGGCGCGCGGGTCGCGCGAGGTGGTGTCCTGATCCATGCCACGAGTCAACTCCGCCGACGAAAGCGGCACATGAGCGCGGGTACTCAGGCCACTAGGTATCTCGGGGCGGGGCGGGGCGGGGGCGGGGTCCCGGTAACCGGTATCAGAGGGAGTCCGGGGGTTTCCCGACAGTCCACTGTCCTTCCGGTGCGGTCCGGCCCGTCAAGGGCGCTCACTTCGTTCGCGTCGCTTCGCGATGGCCTTCGGCCACCCTTGACTGCCCGGCCCGCCCCGGAATGCCATAAGACTGTCGGGAAGCCCCCGAAGGAACGGTCAGGGGGACAGGTCCACATTCAGCTCCCTCAGGGATGCTGATCTCCCGCCCCCGTTCAGCCGCACCCTGCCCCACCAGGACCGACCAGCGACCGGGGGCGCGTCAGATCGCTACGCGCTTCTCTCGGCTTGGCGTCCGACGACCGCCTGTGGCCGGACATAGACCGCCCACGACCGGCACAGAGGACCCTTGGCCTGCGACAGCAGGCGGTTTGTCCCTTTTGGCGGCCAATCGGGACCCACAAGCGGCCTTGCCGGAGCGGAAGGTCGAGAAATCCGGCATCAGACTCCCCCACACCCCCTCTCGCCGCCTTTTCGCCCCCTCTCGCCCTCTTTTCGGGCCCTCTCGCCCTCTTTTCGGCCCAAAGAGCGTCCAGACAGCCCGCAGACGCCCGAAAACCCGCCCACGGACGTCCCCTGGCGACCCCCCACGACGTGCAGACGCCGGAAAACCGCCCACCTGCGCCGCGTGGGCGGCCTATGTCCAGCCCCGGACGGTCGCCGGACGCTATACCGAGAGAAGCGCGTAGCGATCCGCCGCGAACTGGGGCCCCATCGTCATCTCATCACTGTCTGGTGCAGGTTGGCCCTCCCCGCGCCCCCGTCACCGGCTGGGCTTGGTGGTCCTGGCGGGCTGGGTGCGGATGGACAGGGAGGTCCTGGTCGGCATCTCCGACAGGGCCGCTCCTGGTCGGATAACCTCCCGGCCATTCCTTCGGGGGCTTCCCGGCAGTCTTATGGCATTCCGGGGCGGGGCGGTCGGTCAAGGGTGGCCGAAGGCCATCGCGAAGCGACGCGAACGAAGTGAGCGCCCTTGACGGACCGACCCGACACGGAAGGACAGTGGACTGACGGGACGCCCCCGGACCCTTCACCGACCCCGGCCGACCGGGACCCCGCCCCCCGAAGCCCCCGCTCGCGTTCCTGCCGCCCCAGGCGCACCCTGGAGGCAGGGTGACCCCCTGGAGGTGATGCACCATGCCCACACTCGTCGGGTGGCACGTGGAGCTCGAATTCACCGAGGAAGGCCACCGCACCAGCGCGGCGGCCATGGTCAGGCTCGGTGACGGCTCCGAGATGAGGGCGCACGGCTACGCCATGCGCCACCCCTCCGACCCGGAGCAGCTGCGGGTCGGGGAAGAGATCGCCGGCGCTCGCGCGCTGATGGATCTCGCGTCCCAGATGTTGCAGAAGGCCCACTCAGAGATCGATGCAGAGACGGGCCGACACTCTTACCCGATCAGCTAGTGACCCACTGAGCGAGGTGGGACCACGCGCTGGGAGTGAGAGTGAGCGAGGGGCCGTGAGGGACTTTCGAGTCCCTCACGTGCACCTGGTCGGCGCAGGTGGCGACCTCGACGCAGGCGCCGCCTTCGTCGTCGCTGTAGCTCGACTTGCGCCAGGCGACGGCGACCTCAAGGCAGTCGCCGCCGTCGCTGCCGCTGTAGCTGGACTTGAACCACGTGAGTGCCGTGCTCATGGGTCTCCTAGGAGCTGCTTCAACAGGGCCCTGGTTTCCTCTGGATTGAGGGCCTCCGTACGCAGCATGGCATACCGCTGAGCCACGATGCTGACCTCGTTCAGGTCGGATACGAGCTGGCTGCCGCGCTGACTTTCGATGTAGGCAACGTGCTGGAGCGGGTGGGGTTCGAGGAGGATGAACGGGCCGTCGAGGGCCGGGTGGCTGGTGCGGTCGAGGGGCAGGACCTGGATCATGACGCCGGGCAGAGAAGAGCAGTCCAGCAGGTGCTGGAGCTGTCCCCGGAGGACCTCCGGCCCGCCGAGCGGCATCCGGAGCACTGGCTCCCAGATGACGAAGCTGGCCACCATGGGCTTCTTGCGGCGCAGCGCTGTCTGGCGGACCATGCGGGTTGCCGTCTTCTCCTCGATCTCCTCCTCACAGAAGAAGGGCACGCGGCTCCGGAATACAGCCTCCGCATACGGCTCGGTCTGGAGCAGGCCCGGGACGGTTTGATTCTGGTACGACGACAAGGCCAGAGCCATGCGCTCCAGCTGGATCAGCGGTTCGGCCCAGTCGGGCAGCGAGTCCACGTCCGGCATGCGGTTCGCGGCGACGCTCAGGATCCCCGGCAGCGCCAGATGCTGGTCCATCTGCTCGGCGATGTCCGGCATCAGCATGCGCCTGCCCTGCTCGATCGAGGCGATGGTCTGTTCCTCCAGCCCCACCAACTCTCCAAGTTGCTTCTGGGTCAGGTTCTTCGCGACGCGGCTGACGGCGACCATCGCTCCGACCATCTTCATGGTCGTCGCGTTGGGCCGTGGGCGCTTCCTTGGTGGCATGACAGCGAACTCCCCGTCCGTGCACGGCCAATACCCGTGACAACCCGTACTCATCAATGAGTACGGGTTGGCGCTCAGCTAGACGCTAGTCACTCCGCGCGACGATCGCCCCGTGAATCTCGATATCCAACCGGCGCTCCTGCGGCGGCAGTTCTACCTCCGCTCACCCCGAACCGTCAGTGCCGCAAGGGGTTTCACACGTGACACCCTCCACGCCTGGGGCGTCACGTCGCGTGAGGACGACATGTTGCTCTGCGTGAGCGAGCTCGCCGCCAACGCCCTCCTCCACGGCGCCCCGCCCGGCCGCGGCTACCTGCTCCGCCTCCTCCGTACCGAGCACCTCGTACACGTAGAGGTCCACGACAGCGGCGGCGGGCAGCCCACCCTTCGACACCCGGACCGGGACGGCGGCCGGGGCCTTCTCCTCGTCGAAGTGGTTGCCGATCTCTGGGGCGTGAGTGAGCGGCGGCCTGGCAAGGTGGTGTGGTGCGAGTTCCGAACTAGCCTTGCTGACATGCACAGTTGGGGGAGACGTGCTCACGTACCAGGAAGTGATGACCACGAACTTCGGCCTGCTCGCGACCGCGGCGACCGCGTGGGACGCGATGGCCGGTGAACTGAAGAAGGTCGAGGACCGGTACGCCGGGAGCGTCCAGAAGGTCACCATGGGTCCGTCCTTCGGCCAGAACTGGCTCGGTCTCAGTGCCGGGGTGGCGCAGAACAACTTCGCCACCACCCGCCGCGAGTACGCCGCCGCCCAGACCGAGGCGAAGGCGGTCGCCGCGCTCCTGCGCGACGCCCACGCAGGGTTCGTGGATCTGAAGAAGAAGGTCGAGTCGGCCCGCAAGGACGCCGTCGACGCCGGCATGGCGGTGTCCACGGCCGGGCGGGCCACCTTCGACTTCACCCGGGTCGAGGACCCCGCCCAGGCTCGCATCCTGCGCCGCGACCCCGGGATGCGGGAGGCGGAGGACTCGTGGACCGCGCACATCGCGGAGGCGGTGCATGCGGTGGACGAGTTCGACAAGGCCATCAGGCAGGCGCTCCAGGCCGTGGTGGTCGACTCCAACCCCTTAGACGGGACGATGGGCGGCTTCAACGCCACCGCCAAGCCGGTGATCCCGCCGACCGGATCGGCGCGCAGCGAGCAGAAGTTCACCGAGGCCGAGAAGTGGATCTTCGACGAGATGAAGCGGAACGTGGACTCCGACACCGTCCACCAGCTGCAGGCCCTGCTGCGCGAGCCGCAGTGGTACGACTTCGGGCGCAACTACGGCAGCGACATCAACGCGGCGCTCGTGATGTGGGGCCTGAAGGTGGCCCCCGGCCAGGACTGGGACCACAAGCCCCAGCTCCAGGAGCACTTCGACCTCCAGACGAAGAACGACTACTTCTTCAAGCAGCCGGGCCAGAACCGGGAGGTGTTCTACGACATCTACTCCAACATCCACTACGGGTACATCGGCCGGGCCGCCGGATTCGACCCGGACACCCTGATCAAGGGCGCCTCGCTGGGGGAGACCCTGCTGACGGGTGACGACGACCAGGGCGACCAGATCACCATGAGGATCGGAATGGACCTGTACGACAAGTACGGCAAGAACATGACGGAAGACCAGCTCAAGCAGGGGATCGAGGACGCCATGGACCGGATGGAGCAGGCGAAGCGGGAGGGCAAGGACGTCCCGCAGATCAGGACCACCCCGTGACGCGCGGACAGCTGGGCTGCCTGATCGCCCCACTGGCCGGTCTGGGCACGGGCGTGCTCGGCGCGGTGCTGCTCAATGCCGCCTGGCGGGCCTGCGACGTCGGCGTGAACGGGGCCGCCAACGGCCTCGCGCTGCTCTTCTACGGGGCGCTGCTCGCGCTCCTCGCGACGGCCTGGTGGGGCGTGCTCGTCGCGTACGTCGGCCGCTGGAACCTGACCGCCGCCCTCCTCGGCGGCCTGGCCGGGGCGGCGGTCATGGTCTGGATCTTCGTGGCCATCCTCCAGGTCCCCGACGGGTACCGCTGCTAGTGCTGTGACACCGGGGCGGCTGCCGCGGCGGGCGGGGGCGCGGCAGCGAGTGCCGCGCAGGTGTGCTGGTACAGCTTGATGGCCTGCTGGCAGAGGAGCGCGTACTCGCGCAGCGCGGCCTGACGTTCCTCACGCCGGCCTGCCTGCTCGGCGCTCCGGACCTTGGCGGACGCCAGGTTGAGGGCTGCCACCTCCTGCCTGAGGTTCCAGAGGGAACCCGTGAGAATGCGGGTGCCCGCTGCGGAAGCACGTTTGTCGTGGTCCGCGATGGGCGCCTGGAGCCTGTTCAGCTCCCCGGCCAGATGGGTTTGCCAGGAGTCGAGGAATCGGAACAGGCTGCCCGGCGCGAAGTCCTGCAGCCCCTGCTCCCGGTCCAGCACGTTGTACGCGACCCCGAAGTTGTGTGCCATATCGAGCACTTCGTGCAGCGTGTGGTAACCCCATGTGACCGTGTGGTCGTAGTCGAGGCGCCAGAAGGCGAAGAGGGCCCACGCGGCGGCGCTGAGCTCGACAGGGTTGGCGCCGGCAGCCGAGCCGAAGTTCATGATGCGCGAGGTCGTCTCCGACTGGCCCACCCAGACGGGGACGTTGTTCGCCCGGGCCAGTGCCGTCGTGGGGTCCTTCTCGTCCCGGGTGATGAAACCGACGCCGCGGTCGACGTGCATTCCCTTGCTGAACACCGCCTCGGCCCGGCGGCCGTCCGGGGTGATCTTCGAGGTGCCCACCTTTCCTTCCTTGGCCGGGGCGGCGAGGATGTTGCTGCCCGCGGTCTGCGTACCGTGGCGGGCGGCCAGGAAGTACTCCATCACGTCGTGCAGGACCACGATCTTGTCGCGCATGTCGTGCTTTTCCGGGTGCTTCAGCACGGCGAGCATGTTGCCGTTGATCCCGGTCTTGGCCGCAGGGTTGACCGCGGCGGCGGTGATGTCGAAGTGGGTGCGGTAGGTGCCGTACTCCTTCTGGTTCACGAGACCGGTTTGAAGCTCCTCGATGATCTGCTGGTATCTGCCCGGCTGGAGCGGCTGGTTGGCGAGCCCGGTGATCCAGCTGAGGACCTTCGCCAGAAGAGCGTCGAGACCGACGCCGATCTCGTCGTTGCTCTTCACGTACTGGGCGAGTTCCTTCTCGCGGTGGCGCCCCGGCTTCTGGCGCACCCAGCCCAACAGGCTCGCGTAGAGCTGGCCGACCTCGGGAAAGCTGTGGTTGCGAATCTTGCGTCCGTACACCTGATGGTGCTTGCTCGGGCCGCCCACGGCGTTCTTCTCGCCCACCCCCTGATCGTCGACCCACTTCACCAGTTGCTGCTTCATCGCCGTCTGGTGCGTGTGAAACTCGGTCCGCCTCCAGGCCGGCTCGTTCTGGACGAACGTCTCGATCTCCTTCCACAACGGCGCAGGGTCCTTCTCGTGCGCCTGCTGGTGGGCGTTGGAGTACATCCGGCCCTTCACCACCACGGCACGCTGCACCGGGGCCGCCGCTTGCGGCGCTTCGGGGACGACGGAACGCCGGACATCGGAGGACGGCGAAGGCGGGGCCGGACGGCTCATCACGGCCCGGGCGTTGGACTCGGCCGCGCGCTCGAAGTGGTCCGAGGGGTCGCTGACGCGCAGGCCCGCACCGTTGTCGGCGCCGGAGACGGACCCCTGGCGCTGCTGGATGACGTGGGTGAGCTCGTGGGCGAGTGTGTGCTTGTCACCCCCGCCCTCTCCGATGACCACGTGGCTGCCCGACGTGTAGGCACGAGCGCCCAACTCGGCGGCGGACTGCTTCGCCGCGCCGTCCGTGTGGAGGCGAACGTCCGAGAAGTCGGCACCCAGACGAGATTCCATCTCGGACCGGGTGGCGTCGGCCAACGGGTGCCCGGGCCCTTTCAAGACGTCGTGGGTGACGGAACGTTGCACCACGGCGGCCTCCGCCTGGTGACCGCAGCCGTCGCTGTGCTGGTGCTGGTCTTGAGCCCACGCATGGCCGGCCCGGCGGAGCATCTGGATGACGGCGCCGTTGCCCGCCGTGCCCTGCAGCCCCAGCAACCCTTGATCGGTGGCGCTCACGGGAGCTGCGGGGAGGCGTTGGGGCATGGGGTCGCGCTTGACTATGGAGTTCTCTTCCCTGTCGGAGCCCATTGTTCCGTCGTCACCTCGCGCTACTCGCATGTCTGTGACGCTACGGAAATCCGCAGGTACTCAGCCGGTTCGGGGCACGGACGTAAGGGTTTCGTCACCAGTCTGGATATGGCGCCTCCTGCCTCCGCCGCGTTGAATGCGTGTGATGGCCCGCGAGGGAGGGGCATGACGGTGCGAAACGCGAGGCGGCGAGGCCGCCCCGTGCTATCCGGCCCCGGGGCCCGCCCGCCGCTCCACCCGGGCCTGGAGGCGGGTCATCGCGCGGGTCAGTTCCCCGGATGCCCCGAAGGGGACGATCGCCGCGTGCCCGGGAACCCGTACGCCGCCCGTCAGGGCCACGCGGGTGCCGCCGCCCGGCTCGGGGGCGGCCGCCATGCCGATGATCAGGAAGCGGCTCTGCAGCCAGCACCAGCCCGGGCGCAGGGCCCCCCGGAAGTGGGCGCGGAATCCGTACTTGCTGCGGGCCAGCGCCTCCACCCGGTCGCCGGCCACCCGCAGGACGCGGATCTCGCGCATGTCCGGCTGGAACCGGCCGAACTCGCCCTCCAGGTCGCCCATCACCGCCCAGACGGTGTCCAGGGGGGCGGGGAGGACCTGTTCGGCGATCCGGGCGCCCCGGACGCCCGCCGCCATGATCCGCAGGCGGTTCACCTCGTCGAGTGCGTACGTCATGCGGACCATGCCCTTCGGAAGCTCGTACGGGCCCGGTGCAGCCGGGACTTGGCGGTGCCCGGCGGGACGCCGAGGAGCGCGGCCGCGGACTCCTCGTCGAGGCCCTCCACGTCCCGCAGCACCAGGACCGCCCGGTGGTCGGGCGAGAGGCGGGCCAGGACGTCGTCGATGTCGGCGGCGAGCTCGGGGTCCCCGGGGCCGGGGAGGTCGGCGAGTTCGGCGGGGCGGGCGCGGGCCGCACGGCGGGCGACGCGGACCGCCTCGCGGACCGCGATGGCGCGGACCCATCCGTACAGGGTCTGCGGATCGCGCAGGCCCCGCAGAGCGCGGAAGACCGCCACCAGGGCTTCCTGGCAGGCGTCGGGGCCGTCCGCGAGGGCGATGGGGGTGCAGATGCGGGCGACGTACGGGGTGAGGTGGTCGAGCAGGTCGTGCATGGCGAGTGTGTCGCCGGCGCGGGCGGCCCGGGCGAGGGCGACGCCGCGGTCGTGTTCGGCGGGGGTCACCGGGCGCGGGCCAGCCGGGCGGCCGCCCAGCCGAAGCCGAGGCAGGCGGGCGTGTAGAGGACGAGGTTCAGCCGGTGGAAGGGGCCGGGCGGGCTGTCGAGGAGACCGGCCGCCCATCCCAGGCCCGCGAGGCCCCGTACGGCCAGACCGGCCGCGACGGCCGCGGTGACCGCCCGCGTGACGCGTCCGCCGCGCCCGTACGCGTGACCGAGGACGGCGGCGGCCCCGCCCAGGGTGAGCGCCGCCAGCGGGAGGACGACGGACGGCGCGAAGGAGACCTCCGTGCCGAGGACGGCGAGGGACAGGCCGCGCTCGCTCGCCGCGGGCCAGGTGCGGCCGGTGGCCCAGTACAGGTGCACCACCCCGTCCGCGGCCAGCAGCCCGGCCAGCGCGACTCCCGTACGGCGTCGCGATGTGTCCCTCATGAGTGCCCCCTCGGTGTCGAGAACCAACACCCCGAAGAGGAGGCGGACATGGAGAACGTTCCCTGTGCGCCGCGTCACATCCGTTTCAGAGCCTGATACCGCCGGTGCGCCGATGCCCGCGTACCGGCCGTGCGCCCCGCGAACAGGGTCAGAGGCGCTCGGGGGTGCGGATGCCCAGCAGGGACATGCCCTTCGTGAGCGTGCGGGCGGTCAGGTCGCACAGGAACAGGCGGTTCTCGCCGACGACGAGCTCCGGCTCCGGCTTCACGACCGGGCATTCGGTGTAGAACGTGGTGAACAGCGAGGACAGCTGGTACAGGTACGCGGCCACCTTGTGCGGGGCCTGCTCCGCGGCCGCCTCCGCGATCAGCTCGCCGAACTGGTCCAGGTGCAGGCCCAGCGCGCGCTCGGCCGGGGCCAGCTCCAGCTCCGGGTGCGCGACCGGGGAACGGTCGCCCGCGTTGCGCAGGATGGACCGGATCCGGGCGTACGCGTACTGGAGGTACACGGACGTGTCACCGGTCAGCGAGACCATCTGGTCCAGGTCGAACTTGTAGTCGCGCGCGGCGGAGGTGGAGAGGTCCGCGTACTTGACCGCGCCGATGCCGACCTGGAGGCCGTTCTCGACGATCTCCTGCTCGCTGAGGAAGCCACGGTCCTTGTCCTTCTCCCGGACCACGGAGGTCGCCCGCTCCACCGCCTCGTCCAGCAGGTCCACCAGCCGGACCGTCTCGCCCTCACGGGTCTTGAACGGCTTGCCGTCCTTGCCGAGGACCGTGCCGAAGGCCAGCTGCACGGCCTTGACCTCGTCGTTCAGCCAGCCCGCGCGGCGGGCCGTCTCGAAGACCATCTTGAAGTGGAGCGACTGGCGGGCGTCGACCACGTAGAGGAGGGTGTCCGCCTTCAGGTTGCCCACGCGGTCCCGGATCGCCGACAGGTCGGTCGCGGCGTAGCCGAAGCCGCCGTCCGACTTCTGGACGATCAGCGGGGTCGGGTTGCCGTCCGGGCCCTTGTACTCGTCGAAGAACACGCACAGTGCGCCGTTGGAGCGGACGGCGACGCCCGAGTCCTCCAGCAGCTTGCACGTCTCGACCAGCATGTCGTTGTAGCCGGACTCGCCGACGACGTCCGGGTCCTGGATGTCCATGTCCAGCTTGTCGAAGACGGAGTAGAAGTAGATCTTCGACTCGTCGACGAACCGCTGCCACATGGCGAGGGTCTGCTCGTCGCCCGCCTGGAGGTCGACCACCCGGGCCCGGGCGCGCGTCTTGAACTCCTCGTCGGAGTCGAAGAGCGCGCGCGAGGCCTTGTAGAGGCGGTTGAGGTTGGACATGGCCTCCGCGCCGGAGACCTCCGTGTCGCCCTCGGCCTTGTGGTCCAGCTCGTGCGGGTGCTCGATCAGGTACTGGATGAGCATGCCGAACTGGGTGCCCCAGTCGCCGATGTGATGGCGCCGGACCACCTTCTCGCCCGTGAACTCCAGGATCTCGACCATCGCGGCGCCGATCACGGCGGACCGCAGGTGACCGACGTGCATCTCCTTCGCGACGTTCGGCTGCGCGTAGTCGATGACCGTCGTGCCCGCGTTCGCGGCGTACGGGACACCGAGGCGGTCGTCGCCGGCGCGAGCGGCGAGGGTCTCGATGATCGCCCGGTCGGAGACGGTGATGTTGAGGAAGCCGGGGCCCGAGACCTCGATGTCCTTGATCAGGTCACCGGTCGGGATGGACCCGACCACCGTCGTCGCCAGCTCACGCGGATTGGCCTTGGCCTTCTTCGCGAGCGCCAGGATGCCGTTGGCCTGGAAGTCGGCCCGGTCGCTTCGTCGCAGCATGGCGTCGGCGCCACCGGCCTCCGGCAGGGCCGAGGCGATGGCGTCCGCGACGCGCTGATCGACGGAAGAAGCGAGGGAAGGGACCGAGGCCATGAGCTGCCGTTCCTGTGAGGTCGTGCCTGAAGGTGCACTTGGTTGTTCCGACAAGCCCCGAGTATCCCACGAGGGGCCGTCTCGTTTCCCGAGATAAAGGGGGCCCGCGGGCAACCCCGGAGTGTCCCGTTCCGTCTGGGAGAATGGCTGACAGCCAGCATTCGAGATAGAAGGACGTGTCGTGGCTCAGAGCGCCCAGAGCAGCACCGAGACCGACTGGGTCTCCCGTTTCGCGGACGAGGTCATCGCCGAGGCGGAGCGCCGAGCCCCGGGCAAAGCCGTCGTCGTCGCGTCCGGACTCTCCCCCTCCGGCCCGATCCACCTGGGCAACCTCCGCGAGGTCATGACCCCGCACCTGGTCGCCGACGAGATCCGCCGCCGCGGCATCGAGGTCCGCCACCTCATCTCCTGGGACGACTACGACCGCTACCGCAAGGTCCCGGCCGGCGTCCCCGGCATCGACGAGTCCTGGGCGCAGCACATCGGCAAGCCGCTGACCTCCGTGCCCGCCCCGGCCGGTTCCGCGTACCCGAACTGGGCCGAGCACTTCAAGGCCGCCTTCGTCGAGGCCCTGGCCGAGATGGGCGTCGAGTACGACGCGATCAGCCAGACCGAGCAGTACACGAGTGGTGCGTACCGCGAGCAGGTCCTGTTCGCGATGAAGCACCGCGGCGACATCGACGCGGTCCTCGCCCAGTACCGCACCAAGCAGAAGCCGGGCGGCAAGAAGCCCCAGCAGAAGCAGGTCGACGAGGCCGAGCTGGAGGCCGCCGAGGGCTCCGGCGCGGCCGCCGAGGACGACGGCAGCACCGGCGAGAGCGGGTACTTCCCGTACAAGCCGTACTGCGGCCAGTGCGGCAAGGACTTCACCAAGGTCACCTCGTACGACGACGAGACGACCGAGATGACCTACGTCTGCACCGAGGACGAGTACACCGAGACGGTCAAGCTCAGCGAGTTCAACCGCGGCAAGCTGGTCTGGAAGGTCGACTGGCCCATGCGCTGGGCCTTCGAGGGCGTGATCTTCGAGCCCTCGGGCGTCGACCACTCCTCGCCCGGCTCGTCCTTCCAGGTCGGCGGCCAGATCGTGCACATCTTCGGCGGCGAGCAGCCGATCGGACCGATGTACGCGTTCGTCGGCATCAGCGGCATGGCCAAGATGTCGTCCAGCAAGGGCGGGGTCCCGACCCCGGCCGACGCGCTGAAGATCATGGAGCCGCAGCTGCTGCGCTGGCTGTACGCGCGCCGCCGCCCCAACCAGTCCTTCAAGATCGCCTTCGACCAGGAGATCCAGCGGCTCTACGACGAGTGGGACAAGCTGGAGTCCAAGGTCGCCGACGGCTCCGTGCTGCCGGCCGATGCCGCCGCGCACACCCGTGCCGTACGGGTCGCCTCGCACGAGCTGCCGCGCACCCCGCGGCCGCTGCCGTACCGCACGCTCGCCTCGGTCGTGGACATCACCGCCGGGCACGACGAGCAGACCCTGCGGATCCTGGCCGACCTGGACCCGTCGCAGCCGCTGACCTCGCTGGACGAAGTACGGCCGCGGCTGGACCGCGCCGAGAACTGGATCACCACCCAGGTCCCGGCCGACCAGCGGACGCTGGTGCGCGAGGACGCCGACACCGAGCTGCTGGGGTCCCTGGACGCCGAGGGCCGCGAGTCGCTGCGGCTGCTGGTGGACGGGCTCGACTCGCACTGGTCGCTCGACGGGCTGACCACGCTCGTCTACGGCGTGCCGAAGGTGATGGCGGGGCTGGAACCGGACGCGAAGCCGACGCCGGAGCTGAAGGTCGCGCAGCGCACGTTCTTCGCGCTGCTGTACCGGCTGCTCGTGACCCGGGAGACCGGGCCGCGCCTGCCCACGCTGCTCCTCGCCGTGGGCGCGGACCGGGTGCGCAAGCTGCTGGCCGCCTGAGCCGTTCGCAGGTAAACGGAAGGGCCCGCACCCCGAGGGGGTGCGGGCCCTTCCGCATACGGACGTGCTGCCTCTGCCTAGGCGATGTGCTCGCTCTCCAGCTCGCGCTGGTAGCGGAGCTTCAGGCCCGGCATGAGCTTGCGGATCATCGAGGAGCTGCGCGGGTGGTCGATCCCGTGACGGTCCGAGAGGTGTATGTCCACCTGCTCCGGGGTCGGGAAGTCCGAGTGCTCGTCGAGGTACGAGCGGAACACCTCGTAAGCCGCCTCGTTGAACTTGGCCTGGTCGAAGCCGGCGGCAGCGTCGGCGGCGGCGTCGGCTTCGGCGTCATCGGCGGTGGCCGGCGGTACGGGGGGCTGCTCCTGCTGCGGAACGTCCTCGTCCGGGCCGGTCGGGGGCATGACCGGGGTCGGCTCCAGGCCCTCGACGTACTGGGGGTTGTACCCGCCCTCGTACGCGGCCTGCGGGGCCAGGGGAGCGGCGAACCAGGCGCTGTCGTGGGCGGCGGGCATGGCCGTCGGGTCGACCGCGAAGGGGAGCGGGGTGTGGCCCTGCGGGGCTGCTCCCGTACCCGCCCCTTCCCGAACCTGGGGCTCCGCCACGGACCCCGGGTACGCGGCGCCCGGCAGACCCGGCTGGCCCACGAGGCCCGCGGCCGCGCCGGACACGCCCGGCTGCCCCGGGATGCCTGCGGCTGCGCCGGCAAGACCTGCGTGGCCCTCGGCTCCGCCGGGCAGGCCGGGCTGACCCGCCATCGCCGGCTGACCCGCCTGGACCGGGCCCGCGGCTATGCCGGGCATGCCCGGCTGGCCCGGAATGCCTGCGGCCTGCCGGCCCCCGGCTGCGCCCGCCAGGCCCACCTGACCCGGGATGCCCGCGACCGCGCCGGGCAGGGCCGCGTGGACCGTGGCTTCGCCCGGCCGGCCGGCGGTCTGCGCGGCCAGGCCTGCTTCCAGGGCCGGAGCCGAGGGCGCCGCCACCGCCGCCACCGCCGCACCCGCCGCACCCGTAGCGATGGCCGCGGCCGCCGGGGGCAGCAGTACCGGGTCGATGCCCGCCGCCGCCAGGCCCTCAGGGGCCGTCTGGGAGAGGGGGACGCCGATGCGGGCCAGCCGGAGCGGCATCAGGGCTTCCACCGGGGCCTTGCGGCGCCATGCGCGCCCGTACCGGGCCTGGAGCCGCGCCTGGTAGATCAGCCGGTCCTGCTCCATGCCGACGGCCTGCTCGTACGACCGCAGCTCCCACAGCTTCATCCGGCGCCACAGCTTGAAGGTCGGCAGCGGCGACAGGAGCCAGCGCGTGATGCGGACGCCCTCCATGTGCCGGTCCGCGGTGATGTCCGCGATCCGGCCCACCGCGTGCCGGGCCGCCTCCACCGTGACCACGAACAGGATCGGGATCACTGCGTGCATGCCCACGCCCAGCGGGTCCGGCCAGGCCGCCGCGCCGTTGAACGCGATCGTCGCCGCGGTCAGCAGCCACGCCGTCTGGCGCAGCAGCGGGAACGGGATCCGGATCCACGTGAGCAGCAGGTCCAGTGCCAGCAGCACGCAGATGCCCATGTCGATGCCGATCGGGAACACCAGCGAGAAGTTCCCGAAACCCTTCTGCAGGGCGAGCGCGCGCACGGCGGCGTACGAACCGGCGAAACCGATCCCCGCGATGACCACGGCTCCTGCGACCACGACGCCGATGAGTATCCGGTGCGTACGAGTCAGCTGCATCGCGGCCACCCGCGATCCCCTCCCCTTGTCGAGCTACGGCAGGCACAGCGTACGGGTGACCGCACAGGTGACTGAATGTCAGCCTCCCGTTAAGCGCCCGCCACGCCGCCCGGACCCGCCGGCGCCTACTGCGCGGAGGGAGAAGCCTGCTGCTCAGGCTGCTGCGACGGCTGCTGCGACGGAGGCTGCTGCTGGTTGGCGGCGGCGACCGAGGCCACCGTCTCCTTCGCCGCGGCGATCGCGTTCTCCAGCAGCTTGGCCTGATCCGGAGCGCCGGCACCCTCGTACGCCGCACCGTTGTAGTCGAGCGTGATCACCACGTTCTGCGTGCGCGCCACGATCGTCGTGTTGAAGAAGTCCACGTCCTTCTTCACGCCGTACACGACCGACGACGCCTGGTCGCCGATCCCGCTCGCCTGCTCGACCTTCACGTTCTGCGCGCCCTCGGCCGCCTTCGCGGTCGCGACCTGCTTGTTGTACTGGTCCTCGGCGCGCTTGTTCGCACCGCCGAGCGAGGAGTGCGACTCGTAGCGGACCAGGGAGATCGACAGCCAGCGGTACTGCGAGCCCTTCAGTCCGTCCTCGTCCAGGCCGTTCCAGGAGCAGCTGGCACGGGAGGTCAGGTCGTTCGACTTGGTCGCGGTGCCGTTCTTGTCCTTCGCCTCCGGGACGAGGGTCTCAAGGGTCTTCGCCTGGATCGACTTGCACGGGTCGGGCAGCGTCGCGAACGCGGCCTTCTCCAGCGCGGCCGAGGCCTTGCCGCTCGGCTTGGCGGAGGAGGAGGACGCGCCGGGCTTCTTGTCGCCGCCCGAAGCGGAGTCCTTGCCCGAGTCGGACGAGCAGCCGGCGACGGTGAGGATCACCGGGACGGCTGCGCAGGCGAGAACGCGAGTGAGGCGCGAGGCAGATCGGTGCATGGTTCCTTCAGTCAGTACGTTGTGGGGCGCGTTCTGTGGACGCGGTGCGGGCTCGGTTCGGGTTCGGTTCGGGTTCGGCGGGCGGGCGCGGGACCCGAACAACGGTAGCCCGACCCGGCGCGCGCCTGCTGTGCGCGCCGTCACGCCGAGCCCCGCGCGCCCCCGCTCACTCGTTGAAACGCTCGACGAGGGCCTGCGTCAACTGCCGTGCCTTGTCCTGGGTTTCGGGGCTCGACGGCACCGTACCGGGCAGTGCGGGCTGCACGCTGTACTCCACCGTGACGATGACGTTCGAGGTACGGAACACAATCCGCACCGTCCGCGCCTGCGCCGCGCTCGCGCCGGCCGCGCTCAGCTTGTCCTCGATGTACGCCTCGGTCCCGAGCCCTTCGAGCACGCGGGACCCGAGCTCGGGCGGCGGCGCGGAAGGGCTCCCGGCGCCGGGGGAGGGCGACTGCCCGGCGGGCGGCGGGGGAGCGCTGGCGGCCGGAGGGGCGCTGGAGCTCGTACCCGTACTCGGCGTGGGGCTCGTGGTGGGGCCGGGGAACGGCAGGTGCGCGTCCGTCAGCCGGCGCACGTACACCTGGTGCGCCTTGTCGTCGTCGCTCATGAGCGTCCGGTCGTACGAGACCACGCGCTCGAAGCCCACCGACAGCAGCCGGGTCTCCTCGGGCGTCTGCGCCGTCCAGCGGCAGCCGACGTGCCGGTCGCCGTCGTACGAGGTGTCCGCGACCCCGGCGTACAGCTGGGCGCGCTGCTGGTCGGTGAGGCTGTCCCCGGTCGGGAGCATGGCCTTGAGGCGCTTGCCGTCGGCGGCCTTGCAGGGCGCGGGCAGGCTGCGGTATTTGCCGGCCGGCGCGGGCGCGGGGCTGCTGTCGCCCGCCTTGGAATCGGTGTCGGACCCGACGCCGCTGCCGCTGGTGCACCCGGTCAGGCCGGTCGCGCCGGCCATGAGTGCGGTGAGCATCGCGATGCCCGGCAGGACCCGCCGTCGTTGCCGTACCGCCTTGCGCTGCACGTCCACTGGCTCCCTTCGACCGGCCGGCGGCCCGGCGGTCAGGAAAATGCGTTGCCGCGCTTTGGACGCGGATGAACACAATGTCTATCGCACACGCTGGTACCGGCGCCGGTCCCCTGTCTGGTTTGGGACCAAGAGCGAGGTTTTTGCTTATTCAGGGGATTGAAGTCGTATGTCGTATGTAGAGGTACCGGGAGCGAAGGTCCCGATCCGGATGTGGACCGACCCCGCGTCGGTCGAGGCGAGCGCGATGCAGCAGCTGCACAACGTCGCCGGCCTTCCCTGGATCAAGGGCCTGGCGGTCATGCCGGACGTCCACTACGGCAAGGGCGCCACGGTCGGCTCGGTGATCGCGATGAAGGACGCGGTGTGCCCGGCGGCGGTGGGGGTGGACATCGGCTGCGGCATGTCGGCGGTGAAGACGTCCCTCACGGCGAACGACCTCCCGGGCGACCTCTCCCCCCTCCGCTCGAAGATCGAGCGCGCCATCCCGGTGGGCGCGGGCATGCACCGCGACCCGGTGGACCCGGACCGGCTGTACGGGTTCCCGGTGGAGGGGTACGGGGGTCTGTGGGAGCGGTTCGACTACCTGGCGGACGAGGTGAAGTTCCGGCGCGAGCGGGCCGCGAAGCAGATCGGAACGCTCGGATCGGGCAATCACCACCTAGAGGTCAATCTGGACAATCAGGGTGCTGTCTGGCTGACGCTGCACTCCGGTTCGCGAGGCATCGGCAACCAGCTCGCGGAGCACCACATCGGTGTGGCGCGAAGCCTGTCGCACAACCAAGGGCTGGTGGACCGGGACTTGGCGGTCTTCCTGGCGAGCACGCCGGAGATGGCCGCGTACCGGAATGACCTGCACTGGGCGCAGGAGTACGCAATGTACAACCGCGCGATCATGATGGCGCTCGCGAAGGAAGTGCTCCGGCGTGAATTCCGCAAGGCGAAGGTGACCTTCGATACGGAGATCAGCTGCCACCACAACTACGTGGCGGAGGAGCGGTACGAGGGCATGGACATGCTGGTCACGCGTAAGGGCGCGATCCGCGCCGGTACGGGGGAGCTCGGGATCATCCCCGGCTCGATGGCGACCGGCACGTACATCGTGAAGGGCCTCGGCAACACGGCGGCCTTCAACTCGGCCTCACACGGCGCCGGCCGCCGGATGAGCCGGACGGCCGCGAAGAAGCGCTTCTCGACGCGAGACCTGGCGGAGCAGACCAAGGGTGTCGAGTGCCGCAAGGACGCGGGCGTCGTGGACGAGATTCCGGCGGCCTACAAGCCGATCGAGCAGGTCATGGAGCGGCAGCGCGACCTGGTCGAGGTCGTGGCAAAGCTCAAACAGATCATCTGCATCAAGGGCTGAGCCCTGGGTGCAGTTGTCGGGGGAATGGAAGGGCCCGGACCGAACTCGGTCCGGGCCCTTCCGCGTGGTCCCCGTGGCCGGCCGGAGGGGCTTCGCGGGGAGAGTGGGGACGGTGCGGCGTACGCTCGGCGGCAGGGGGTGGGGGCCGGCGGGAGGGGGCAGGTCCGGCCGGGCGAGTTCGCCGCCCGGTACGCGGAGGCCTTCGCCGGACTGGGCGGCGGCGGGGCCGACCCGAACGCGATGTTCGCCGCCATGATGGCGGTCAACCAGCTCCGCGAGCTCGGACTGCGGCCGGAGTCCGCCGATGCCGGCGCCCCCTGGTCCCGCCCCGCTCTCCGACTGGGCGATTGACCAGGGAAGTCGGGGCGGGGCGGGCGGTCACAGGTCGCGGTGGACCTTGGTGTTCGAGGCCTGGGCGCGGGGGCGGACCACCAGGAGGTCGATGTTGACGTGGCTGGGGCGGGTCACGGCCCAGGTGATGGTGTCGGCCACGTCGTCGGCGGTCAGGGGGGCCGCGACGCCCGCGTAGACCTTCTCGGCCTTCTCGGCGTCGCCGCGGAAGCGGGTCTTCGCGAACTCCTCGGTCTTCACCATGCCCGGGGCGATCTCGATGACGCGGACCGGCTGGCCGACGATCTCCAGGCGGAGGGTCTCGGCCAGGACGCGGGCGCCGTTCTTGGCGGCGACGTAGCCGGCGCCGCCCTCGTACGTGGAGTGGCCCGCGGTGGAGGACAGGACCACGACCGTGCCGTCGCCGGAGGCGATGAGGGCGGGGAGGAGGGCCTGGGTGAGGTTGAGGGTGCCGATGACGTTGACCTCGTACATCGTGCGCCAGTCGGCGGGGTCGCCGGTGGCGACGGGCTCGGCCCCGATGGCGCCGCCGGCGTTGTTGACCAGTACGTCGCAGCGGTCGAGGGAGGCCGCGAAGGCGTCGACGGCGGGGCGGTCGGTGACGTCGAGGGCGTGGGCGGCGGCGGAGTGGCCGACCGCCGTCAGCTCGGCGGCGAGGGCCTCGATGCGGTCCTTGCGGCGGGCGGTGAGGACGACGTGGTAGCCGGCGTCGGCGAGCTGGCGGGCGGTGGCCGCGCCGATGCCGCTGCTCGCGCCGGTGACTACGGCGGTACGGGTGGCGGCCGTGCTCATGTGCGGGCTCCTCGGTCGTTCGGTCGTTCGTACGGGTGAATACCCGCCAGCATAGGCGGGGCTCAGCGGCCGCGCGGGGCGTACATGATCACCGCCATGCCGGCGAGGCAGACGAGGGCCCCGGTGACGTCCCAGCGGTCGGGGCGGTAGCCGTCGGCGACCATGCCCCACACGAGGGAGCCGGCGACGAAGACCCCGCCGTACGCGGCGAGGACGCGGGCGAAGTCGCCCTGGGGCTGGAGGGTGGCGACGAAGCCGTAGAGGCCGAGGGCGATGACCCCGGCGCCGATCCAGGCCCAGCCCTTGTGCTCGCGTACGCCCTGCCAGACGAGCCAGGCGCCGCCGATCTCCAGGACCGCGGCGAGGGCGAACAGGGCGACGGAGCGGGCGATCAGCATGGCTCGAAGCGTACGCAGACGGGCCGCGGGCCCGGATTGCCGCCTGCCGGTTGGCCGAGGGGCTCGCCCTCGTTCGTGTGATGGTCCGACCGGGCGGGGGCGGTGCTGGCTAGCCTCCGCGCGTGGAGGTGGTGGCGGTGCGCCGTTGTGCCGTACGGAGTGTGGTGGTGGCGGGCTTGCTGGTGCTCGGGGTCTCCGGGGTGTCCGGAGTGTCCGGGGAGGCGGGGGCGGCCGCCCGGAGTGCTCCTGGTCCGGGTCCCGAGGCCGACGTGGCGTACCACGGGCGGGTGTCCCTGTCGCAGGGGCGGCTGCGGGTGTGGGTGGTGCCGCAGAACGAGGGGCCGGCCGCGCTGCCCAACGCGACGCTGCGGGTGCGGCTGTCGGCGGAGCTCGCGGACCGGCAGGAGCTGGCGCAGGGCTGTGCGCGGGCCGGGCTGCGCGAGGTGGTGTGCGAGACGGGCGCGCTGCCGCTGCACGGCCGGGGCCGGCACATCGGGCTGCTGCTGGAGCTGAAGGAGCCAGTGCCGGAGGTGGTGGTCCGGATCGACACGTGGTGGAACGGTGGGGCGTCCGACCGCGACCTGTCCAACAACCAGCACGCGGTGCTGGCGCTGGACACGGGCGACTCCTACGCCTTCTGACGGGCCCGTAGCCCTACGGGCTTGTAGTCCTACGGGCCTACGGCGTGGCCATGCCTACGGGGTGGCCACGCCGCCGAATTCCTCGACCGCCTCGCTGACGATCCGCTCCAGCCGGGCGTGGTGGGCGCCGCGCCAGTAGACGCGCTCGCACGCCGTGCACTGCGCGAAGACGTCGTACGAGCGCTGCGTCCCGCTTTCGAGGCGGTCCCCGACGCTGTCCTTGTCGGCCTCGCGGAGGGACCCGTTGCACGCGGTGCAGCGGGTCCACGGGGCGAGGGCGGGCGCGAACCGGCCGAGGACGTCCCGGAGTTGCTCGTCGGGGTTGTCGCTGTAGACGTACGCGCCCGCGAACAGCTCGCGGCGGCGCAGCAGTCCGCGGTCGCGGGAGAGCAGGACGCGCTGCTCGGCGGCGGAGCGGGTGGCGAGGGCGGGGTCGCCGATGTCCTCGTTCTCGTACGAGGTGTCCACGCCGAGCAGGCGCAGGCGGCGGGCGAGCGTGCCGAGGTGGACATCGAGCAGGAAGCGCAGTGGCGGGGCGTCGGGGCCGCCCGGGAGGCGCTGGGGGCGCTCGACGCCGAAGACCTCGACGGACTGGCCGGCCCGGGGCACGTACGAGACGGGCACCTCGTGGCCGTCGACGAGCAGCCGGCCGACCTCGGTGAGCGGGACGCCGGCCGATTCGACGACGTGGCCGATGCTGGAGGCGCCGTCGGTGGCGGTCGGTACGCGGTCGGCGCGCCGGCTGGGCGACGCGAACAGGCGTAGTTCGGGGGCGAGGGTGAGCTGAATGCCGGGTCCGTTCACGCTGTCAGCATGCCATCGGGGGGCGGGCGGTGCGGCGGAATTACGAGGTCGCGGCGGTGGCGCCGTCGTAGGCGGTGCGGTGGGCGTCGACCTCGTCGAAGTGGTTCTCGGCCCACTGCTTCACGGAGGTGAGGAGGCAGGCCAGGCTGCTGCCGAGTCCGGTGAGGCGGTAGTCGACGCGGACGGGGACGGTGGGGGTGACGGCGCGGGTGACGAGGCCGTCGCGTTCGAGGGAGCGCAGGGTCTGGGTGAGCATCTTCTGGCTGACGCCGGGGATCTTGCGGCCGAGGTCGCTGTAGCGCATGGAGTTGTCCTCGGCCTGGGCGAGCGCGGCGACGATGAGGCCGACCCACTTGTCGCTGATCCGGGCCAGGAGCTGGCTGGTGGGGCACTCCTTGAGGAAGGCGTCGTAGGCGTGGCGGGCCTCTTCGCGGCGGGTCGCGGCGGTACGGGTGGCCATCGGGTGTCCCACTTCCGGGTCGGGTACGCACCTCCGAGTACGTACTTACGAAAGGAGAGTACCTCTCCCTAGGTTAGTGCTCAGCGGAACGCGGGAACCGAGCGAACCGAACCGAACCGAGCGCAACCGAACCGAACACAACCGGGGAGACACCATGAGCGAGAACGTGCAGACCGTACGGACCATGCGGGCGGCCGTCGTGAACGGCTTCGGCGGGCCGGAGCAGGTGGAGATCGTGCGGGTGCCGATCCCGCGGCCGGCCGCCGGCCAGGTCCGGATCCGGGTCGCGGCAGCCGGGGTGAACCCGGTGGACGGCGCGGTCCGCGTCGGCGTCTTCGGTGGCACCGGGACGCGGCTCGGGCTCGGCTGGGACGTGGCGGGCGAGATCGACGAGGTCGGCCCCGGGGTCACCGGCTGGTCGGCGGGGCAGCGGGTGGTCGGACTGCACTACGGGCCGGTCAAGCCGCTGGGCACGCACGCGGAGTACGCGGTGCTCGACGCCTCGGCGGTGGCGGCCGCTCCGGTCACCGTGGACGCCGTGGCCGCGGCCGCGCTCCCGCTCAGCGGGCTGACGGCCGCGCGGGCGGTGGGGTTGCTGGGGCTGGCTCCGGGGTCCTCGGTGCTGGTGACGGGGGCCGCGGGTGTGGTCGGCGGGCTCGCGGTGCAGCTCGCGGTACGGGCGGGGCTGGTGGTGACGGCCCTGGCGGGGGAGCCGGACGAGGAGCTCGTACGGTCGCTGGGCGCGACGGAGTTCGTCCCGCGCGGCTCGGCTCCGGCCGGGCCGGTGGACGGGGTCGTGGACGCGGCCGTACTGGGGGAGCCGGCGCTGGGCTTCGTCCGCGACGGCGGGGTCTACGTGGGCCTGCGCCCGCACGCCGGCCCGGCCGCGGAGCGGGGGATCCGGGTGGTGGAGCAGGAGGTCGCGGCGGACGGCGCGCACCTGGCGGAGCTGGTGGGCCTGGTGGACGCGGGCGCCCTGACCCTGCGGGTCTCGCAGACCGTCCCGCTGGCGGACGCGGTGAAGGCCCACGCCCGCCTGGCGGAGCCGGGCACCCGCGGCCGCCTGGTCCTGACGACCGCCTGACGCCCGCCTGACGGCGCCCGGCCCCGGGGCCCCCACCCGCCCCCGGCCCCGGGCTCAGCCGAACAGGGCGTATCCGGTGGGGTCGCCCGGCATCTGCCAGGCGAAGCCCTGGAGGAAGAAGCAGGCGACCAGGTTGCTCGCGGCGAAGACGAGCAGCACGCCCGAGGTGACGGTCCCGGCCCGGCGCAGGGCGGGGGAGGTGAGGCCCGCGTCGAGGGGTTCGGAGTGGGGGGTCAGGAACAGCGCGGCTCCGGCGGCGATGGCGGAGGCCAGGAAGGTGATCAGGGCCCAGGTGTAGAGGTGCAGGCCGAACAGGGCGCCGGCGTAGCCCGGGTCCGGGGGCACGATGTGCATCAGGACCTGGGTGGCGGAGACGACGCTGCCGGCGAGCGCGGCGACGATGGCCCAGCCCCAGCCGGCGGCCCATTCCCCGGCGGTGACCGCGCCCTTGCGGGAGCGGACGGTGATCCAGGCCGGGCCCACCGCGCTGAGCAGGAAGAACATCCGCTGCAACAGGCACATGGGGCAGGGGTACTCCCACAGTCCGAACTGGAAGAAGTACGCGCCGGCCAGGGTGCCGCACAGGCCGATGACGTAGGCGTGGGCGAACCAGAGGCCCAGCCGGTTCGAGGTGGATGCGGTGTTCACGGGGGCTCTTCTCCTCAGAGGGCGATGTGGAAGGTGTGGTCGAGCACGTGGGGGAGGAACGCGATCACGCAGGCGATCAGCGTTCCCGTCCACAACGGCACCCGGACCCTGGCCGGCCAGGGCCGCAGCACCGCCACGACGCACAGGAAGATGAGGAGGAAGAGGAGGGTGTACATGGTGTCCCAGCTTCATCGGGGGGAACTCTTGCCTTTCGGTTCCACCCTCCGCCCGGGGGTTACGCACCGGTAGCGGGATTGCGTCTATGCACCCATAACCGCGCTTTATGGGCGCTCGGCAGCAGCCTCTGCGACCGGGGCGGCGGCCGGGGCGGCGGCCGCCCCGGCGAACGCGCCCGTCGCCAGGCCCCGTACGGTCAGGGAGGCCGCGGCGGCCCAGGCCGCCAGGAGGCAGGCGTACAGGAAGACGGCGAGCCAGCGGTACACGTCGAGGCCGGTGTGCTGGGCCAGCCCCTCCGCCCCGGTCACACAGGTGCCCACCGGGAAGGTCAGCGCCCACCAGGTCAGCGAGAACCGCATGCCGAGCCGCCGCGCCCGTACGAGCATCGCGCAGGCGAAGGCGAACCAGAGCAGCGCGAACCCCATCACCGGGACCCCGTAGATCACGGCGAACATCCGGAAGCCCTCGGCGTACGGGGACTGCACCACCCCCGGGGCGGCGTCGGCGAACTTGTTGGCGGCGGTGACCGACTGCCCCAGCGGTCCGAGGACCAGGAAGAGCGTCGGCGTCAGCGCGAGGGGCAGTCGCGGGCCGGTCACCATCCGCCCGAAGACGATGGGCAGCAGCACCAGCGTGGCCAGCATGCTCAGCCCGAACATCGTGTAGCAGCCGAGCAGCAGCGCGCGCTGCCACTGGCCGGGCGGCAGGTGCGGGATCAGCAGCGGGCCGAGCGCGGCGGAGACCATCGGGGCGACGACGGGGAGCAGCCAGACGGGTGAGGCGCTGCCGGGCCGGATCCGGTGGCTCTCGACCATCAGGTACGGGATGGCGACGGCGGCGAGCAGCCCGATGGCCGTTCCGGCGGTGAAGAGGACGGAGTCGGCGACCACGGCGGCATGGAGGCCGATGACGTCCTTGCCGATCAGCAGCGTGCCGCCGCCGACGGCGAGCAGGGCCATGGCGAGGCAGCCGTAGAAGGGGGCGACGGCCGGGTCGAGCAGATGGGCCCGCGCCTGGTCGCGGTGGCGGGCCCAGTGCAGGGCGCGGGCGGTGAGCAGGACGGCCAGCATGGCGGCGGACAGGGCCCAGAAGGCCAGGCTGAAGGTGTGCAGTCCGCGGACGCGCACGGGCAGGGCGACGCCCGCGTTGGCGACGATGGCGGTCCCCATCACGCTGGCGTACCAGTTGGGGCCGAGGTGCCGGATCAGGCTGGGGCTGACGGGGGGTCCTGGTGGGGGCGGTGGCGGGGGCGCGGCCATGTGCTCACCGTGACCCGGGCCGATGGCCTGTGCAACCGGGTGGATCAGTGCTGACCAGTGCAAACAACGCCGGCTGGCCCGCGTATCCGCGCGGTGGAACACTCGGGGGAGAGCGGTGAGGAGCAACCCATGGGTGCCTCGACTGCGCCGGCGTCGGTACCGGCACCGGTACCGGTCCGGCTGGACGATTCCGCGTACCACGAGCTGGCGCGGTCCTTCCGGGGGAACCTGGTGCGGGCCGGGGACGCCCCGTACGAGGAGCGCCGGCGGATCTGGAACGGCGCCATCGACCGGCATCCCGCCCTGATCGCGCCGTGCACCGGTTCGGCCGATGTGGTGGCGGCGCTGAAGTGGGCCGGTCGGACGGGTGCGCCGGTCGCGGTGCGCAGCGGCGGGCACAGCTTCCCCGGGCATTCGGTCTGCGACGGCGGTGTGGTGATCGACCTGTCGCCGATGAAGGAGATCCGGGTGGACCCCGAGGCCCGTACGGTCCGGGTCCGGGCAGGGGCGCTGCTCGGCGAGCTGGACGCGGCGACGCAGCCGTTCGGGCTGGCGGTGCCGTCGGGGATCGTCACGCACACGGGCGTCGCGGGGCTCACGCTCGGCGGCGGGATCGGCTGGCTGAGCCGCAAGTACGGGCTGAGCGTGGACCAGCTGCTGTCGGTGGACCTGGTCACTGCGGGCGGGGAGCGGGTCACGGCCGGTGCGGCGCACGAGCCGGAGCTGTTCTGGGGGATGTGCGGGGCGGGCGGGAACTTCGGCGTCGTCACGGAGTTCACGTTCCGGCTGAACCCGGTCGGTCCGACCGTGCTCGCCGGTCCGGTGTTGTGGCCGGTGGAGGAGTCGCCGCGGGTGATGCGGTTCTACCGGGACTGGATCGCGGGGGTGCCGGACGAGCTGACGACGATCGTGGTCCACCGCAAGGCTCCGCCGTCGCCGGCGATCCCGCCGCAGCTGCACGGCCGGCCGGTGGTGATGGTGATCGCCTGCTGGGTGGGCGAGATGGCCGCCGGGGAGGAAGTGACGAGGCCGATGCGGGAGTTCGGGCGGCCGCTGCTCGACCTGTGCCGGCCGAAGCCGTACCTGGCGCACCAGGCGATGTTCGACGCCTCGTTCCCGCACGGCTGGTGGTACTACTTCCGGGGCTGCGGCCTCGACCGGCTCGCCGACGGCGCCCTGGACGCGATGGCGGAGTACGCGGGGCGGATCGCCTCGCCGCAGAGCGGTTTCCCGCTGTTCCAGCTGGGCGGTGCGGTCGCCCGGGTCGGTGAGGAGGACACGGCGGCCGCGGGCCGCTCCCTGGGCCACATGCTGAACATCAACGGGATCCGGGAGACGGCCGAGGGCTTCGCCGAGGAGTGCCGGTGGGTCCGGGAGTTCTGGGGCGAGATGGAGCCGTACCAGGCGGGCGTGTACGTGAACTTCCTGATGGACGAGGGCGAGCAGCGCATCCGCCAGGCCTACGGCTCGCGGGAGCGCAAGCTGGAGCGGCTGCGCGCCCTGAAGGCGCAGTGGGATCCGGGGAACGTGTTCCGCCTGAACCAGAACATCCCACCGGCGGGCACATAGCCGCGATCACCGGCTCACGGTCACCCGGCTCGCGATCGCCCAGCCCGCGATCACCCGGCTTGTGATCATCTCCGGCGCGGCTACGGGCACTCGCCGGGCGCCATGGTCACGCTGGGTGGCGGGATCACCATCCACCGAGCCGGAGGCGTAGATGAACCCGATGAACCAGCCCGTACCGACGTTCACGACCGCCGAGACCAGCGCACTGCACGACGTGCTGTGCGAGATCGTCGCCGACGGCGCCACCCCGGGAGGCGTGGTCGTCTGCGGTACGAGCCACGCCGGCGCCACGGCGGCCGGCGACCGCACCGTCCTTGCGGCCGGGGTCGTCTCCCCGTTCACCGGCCCCGGCACCCCCGACGAGCGCACCGTCTACGACCTCGCGTCCCTGACGAAGGTCACCGCCACCTGGCCGCTCGTCGGCCGCGCCCTCGACGCGGGCCTGCTCGACCTCGACACGCCCGTACGGGAGTTCCTGCCGCCGATGGACGGCGCGATGCCCAGCGGGGAGGCGACCGTACGGCAGCTGCTCTCGCACACCTCCGGCCTGCGGGCCGCCACCCGCTTCGACCTCTACGACCTGACCGGGCGCCCGCTGCACGAGCTGATCTGCCACGAGCTCATGGAGAACCTCCCCGGCACCCACCGCTACATCAACCGCGGCTACATCCTGCTCGGCCTGGCCCTCGCCCATGTGCACGGCCGGCCGCTGGACGAGCTCGCCCGCGACCTGTGGGCGGAGCTGGGCATGGACGACACCGCGTACGGCCCGGTCAAGCAGGAGGCCCGCGTCGCGCCGACCGAGCGGCAGGAAGGCCACGACCGGCTCTGGGGCGCCGTCCACGACGACAACGCGGCGATCATGGGCGGCGTCGCCGGGCATGCCGGGGTCTTCGCACCGGCGGCCGACCTCGCCACCTACGCCGAGCACCTGCTCGCCGGGCGCGAGAGCCCGCTCGGCCAGTGGTTCCGGATGAGCCTCGTCCCCCAGGCGGAGATCGAGCCGGGGCTGCGGCGCGGCCTGGGCTGGCTCCTCGGTGCGGGCGGGACGGTGGCCTACCACCACGGATTCACCGGTACGAGTCTCTACCTCGCCCCCACCACCGGCCGGTACGTGGTCATCGTCACCAACGCCGTCCACAACGGCGCCGCCGCCCGCATCCGGATCACGCCCCTGCGGGAGCGCGCCCACAAGATCCTCGCGGCCGGCTGACCCGCCGGAACGGTCAGGGCCAGACCAGGCAGTACGGCTGGTGCCCCGCCTCGTGCAGTCGGTGGCTGAAGTCCTGCCACTCGTGCAGCAGCTGGTAGACGTTGAACGCGTCGCGCGGCCCGCCCCGGTCGGGGACCGTGGACCAGATGAACGCCGCCGCGCCGACCGACTCCTCGCCGATGCCGCGCAGCGGGTCGACCACCGTCATCGGGAGCTTGACCACGGCGTAGTCGGGGTGGAGCACGACCAGCTCCAGCGGGGGCACCTTGTGCAGGGGTATGCCCTCGATGCCGGTCAGGACCATCGCGGCCACCGTCTCCGGCTTGATCTTGGTGAAGAGGCCGCCCATGCCGAGCTCGTCACCGCCGAGCTCCTCCGGCCGCATCGTGACCGGGACGCGGGCGGCCGTCGCGCCGTCGGGCGCGCCGAAGTACTTGTATGTCACGCCCATGCCGCGGCCCTTGGGCAGGCCGTCGGGGGACTCCAGCGGTCCCGGTACCGGATCGGCCGCGTCCGCTGCCCGGCGCCGGTGCTTGCCTCGGCGGCGGGCTTCGCGGGCCTCGCGGGCGCGCTGCGGGTCGAGGCCGTCCGTACCCTCGCCCGGTCCACCACCGCGTTGCATATCTCCACCCGACTGGTCTTGCCTGCCCCGGCCCCGTGGCCCCCGCCACGCAGCCTGATCATCATGGCAGTGACCTCCCCCGGGGCGGCGCGGTGAAACGCCCGTCCGCAAGTCAGTCGCGGCCTGATGAGACCATGGCTGGTGTGAGCTACCCGTACCCGTATGAAGCCAAAGTCTCGCAGACTCTCTTTGACCGCGCGTCCCTCGTGACGCCTGGCGGCGTGAACTCTCCGGTGCGTGCCTTTCGCGCCGTGGGCGGAACGCCCAGGTTCATGGTGTCCGGTACCGGTCCGTACCTGACCGATGCCGACGGGCGCGAGTACGTCGACCTGGTCTGCTCGTGGGGACCGATGATTCTCGGCCACGCCCACCCGGCCGTGGTGGAGGCCATTCAGGCCGCCGTCGCCCGCGGCACCTCCTTCGGCACGCCCGGCGAGGGCGAGGTCGCCCTCGCCGAGGAGATCGTCGACCGTATCGAGCCCGTCGAGCAGGTCCGCCTGGTGTCCTCGGGCACCGAGGCGACCATGTCGGCGATCCGGCTGGCGCGCGGCTTCACGGGCCGGGCCAAGGTCGTGAAGTTCGCCGGCTGCTACCACGGTCACGTGGACGCGCTGCTGGCCGCCGCCGGTTCCGGGCTCGCGACCTTCGCGCTGCCGGACACCCCCGGCGTGACGGGCGCGCAGGCCGGCGACACGATCGTGCTGCCGTACAACGACCTCGAACCGGTACGGGCGGCGTTCGCCGCGCACCCCGGCGAGATCGCCTGCGTGATCACCGAGGCCGCGCCCGGCAACATGGGCGTCGTGACCCCGGCGGCCGGCTTCAACCAGGGCCTCGCGGACCTGTGCCGCGAGAACGGCGCGCTGTACATCTCCGACGAGGTCATGACGGGTTTCCGCACCTCCCGCGCCGGCTGGTACGGCGTCGACGGGGTCAAGCCCGACCTGATGACCTTCGGCAAGGTCATGGGCGGCGGCTTCCCGGCCGCGGCCTTCGGCGGCCGCGCAGACGTGATGGGCCACTTGGCCCCGGTCGGCCCGGTCTACCAGGCGGGCACGCTCTCCGGTAACCCGATCGCCACCGCCGCCGGCCTCGCGCAGCTGCGCCTGCTCGACGCGGCCGCGTACGAGAAGGTCGACGCGGTCTCCGCGCAGATCCAGGGCCTGGTCACGGACGCGCTCGCCAAGGAGGGCGTGGCGCACCGGCTGCAGACCGCGTCCAACATGTTCTCCGTCTTCTTCACCGAGGACGAGGTCAAGAACTACGACGACGCCAAGAAGCAGGAGTCCTTCCGCTTCAACGGCTTCTTCCACTCGATGCTGTCGCAGGGCGTCTACCTGCCGCCTTCGGCCTTCGAGTCGTGGTTCGTCTCCACCGCCCACGACGAGCAGGCGGTCGAGCGGATCGCGGCCGCGCTGCCCGCCGCCGCCCGCGCCGCCGCGCAGGCCACCCCGGAGGCCACCGCATGAGCGAGATCACCGTCGTCCACCTGATGCGCCACGGAGAGGTGCACAACCCGGACGGGGTCCTGTACGGGCGCCGTGCCGGCTACCACCTCTCCGAGCTGGGCCGGGAGATGGCCGAGCGCGTCGCGGACCACCTGCAGAACCGTGACATCACGTACGTGGTCTCCTCCCCGCTGGAGCGGGCGCAGGAGACGGCGGCGCCGGTCGCCAAGAGCCACGGCCTGGTGCTGGCGAGCGACGCGCGGCTGCTGGAGGCGGAGAACGTCTTCGAGGGCAAGACCTTCGGCGTCGGGGACGGCGCGCTGCGCAAGCCCGCCAACTGGAAGCACCTGACGAACCCGTTCAAGCCGTCCTGGGGCGAGCCGTACGTGGAGCAGGTCGTCCGGATGACGAGCGCCATCGAGGCGGCGCGCGACGCGGCGCGCGGCCACGAGGCGGTGGCGGTCAGCCACCAGCTGCCGATCTGGATCGTGCGCAGCTTCGCGGAGAAGCGCCGGCTGTGGCACGACCCGCGGCGCCGACAGTGCACGCTGGCCTCGCTCACCTCGTTCACGTACGAGGACGACCGGCTGGTGTCGGTGGGCTACAGCGAGCCGGCCCGGGACCTGGTCCCGGCGCACCTGCTCGCGGGGGCGAAGCCGGTGAAGGGCAAGTCCAAGGCGTTCGGCGCCTAAAAACTCGTACAAGTCGTACGGGAATCGCCGCGCCGAGCCTCGACTTCGCTGAAAAGTCCGTTTATGTGACTATTCATGAGCGAAACGAAGCGCGACTTCACCCGAAGGGGGCTGCTCGGGCTCGGCGTGGCCGCGGTGGCGGCCGGTGTCGTCGGCTGCGGCGCCGGCGACCGCCCGGGCCGCCCCGGCCCCGGCGGTCCCGGCGGCGGCCCCGGTGCCTCCCCGTCCGCAGCCGCGGTCCGGCCGATCGGCGACGGCTCCACCGCCGACACCGGTCCGCAGCCCCACCAGCCGGCCAGGCCCGTACCGCTCCAGCCGGGCGAGACCCCGCCGCAGTTCGTGGTGTTCAGCTGGGACGGCGCGGGGGAGATCGGCAACGGCCTCTTCCCGCGCTTCCTCAAGCTCGCCAAGGACCACGGCGCGGCCATGACCTTCTTCCTCTCCGGCCTCTACCTCCTGCCCGAGTCGAAGAAGGACCTCTACAAGCCGCCGAACAACCCGGTCGGGGCCTCCGACATCGGCTACCTCAAGGACGAGAACGTCCGCAACACCCTGAACTGCGTGCGTCAGGCGTGGCTCGACGGCCACGAGGTGGGGACCCACTTCAACGGGCACTTCTGCGACGGCTCCGGCTCCGTGGCCCACTGGACCCCGGACGACTGGCAGAGCGAGATCGACCAGGCCGTGTCCTTCGTCACCGGCTGGCGGACCAACACCGGCTTCACCGACCTCGAACCGCTGCCCTTCGACTACCGCAAGGAGCTGGTAGGCGGCCGCACCCCGTGCCTGCTCGGCCAGGACAACCTGCTGCCCGTCGCGCAGAAGCTGGGCTGGCGCTACGACGCCTCCTCGCCCGGCGGCGTCCAGGTGTGGCCGGTGAAGAGGTCGGGCGTCTGGGACCTGCCGCTGCAGTCCATGCCGTTCCCCGGGCACTCCTTCGAGGTGCTGTCCATGGACTACAACATCCTCGCGAACCAGTCGAAGAACACCACCCGGGGCATGCCCTCCAACTACCCGGCCTGGCGCACCCAGGCCACCAGCTCCTACCTCGGCGGCTTCCGGCGCGCGTACGAGACGAACCGCGCGCCGATGTTCATCGGCAACCACTTCGAGGAGTGGAACGGCGGCATCTACATGGATGCCGTCGAGGAGGCCTTCAAGAGCATCTCGGACAAAAAGGACGTACGGCTCGTCTCCTTCCGGCAGTTCACCGACTGGATCGACGTACAGGACCCCAGGCTGCTCGCCCGGCTCCAGGAGCTGGCCCCGGGTCAGTCGCCGGCCGGCGGCTGGAACACCTACCTCTCCGCCGCCTGAGCAGCTGACCAGCGGCTCAGCACACCCCTCGGGGGGCGGGAAAGATCCGCAAATCGCTCATGCGAAACTTTTCACATGAGAATTGGCCGTGCGCTCCTGCTCACCGCGGTGACCCTCGCGAGCGCTCTGACCCTGTCGGCGTGCAGCGACGGCGGCGGCAAGCCGAACGGTTCCGCCGGCGGAAACTACGTGACCGGCGCCCGCGGCATCTCCACCGTCGCCAAGGACGTGCGCACCGACGCCCCCAAGCTGGACGGCGAGACCGTCGACGGCAAGACCCTCGACACCACCGAGCTCAAGGGCAAGGTCGTCGTCCTCAACGTGTGGGGCTCCTGGTGCCCGCCGTGCCGCGCCGAGGCCCCGAACTTCGCAAGGGTGTCGAAGGAGCTGGCCGACGCCGGCAAGGACGTCGCCTTCGTCGGCATCAACACCCGCGACACCAGCAAGCAGAACGCGACCTCGTTCGAGGAGAACTTCGGGATCACCTACCCGAGCCTGTACGACCCGGACGGGAAGCTGCTGCTCCGCTTCCCCGCCGGCACGCTCAACCCACAGGCCATCCCCTCCACGATCGTCCTCGACAAGCAGGGAAAGATCGCCGCCCGCACGCTCGTCGCGGTCAACGAGCAGCAGCTGCGCTCCATGATCGACCCCGTACTCGCGGAGCAGTGACCGCGTGGTCCCCGAGCTCCTCACCCTGGCCGCCGAGCCCACCGGCGTGAACACGACGGTCCTCGACGGGGCCCTGATGCTGGCACTGCCCATCTCGGTCCTCGCCGGACTCGTCTCGTTCTTCTCGCCCTGCGTGCTCCCGCTGGTCCCCGGCTACCTCTCGTACGTCACCGGCATCAGCGGGGCCGACCTCGCCGAGGCCCGGCGCGGCCGGATGCTGGCCGGCGCGAGCCTGTTCATCGTCGGCTTCACGGCCGTGTTCGTCTCCACCGGCGCGCTCTTCGGGTACTTCGGCGGCACGCTCCAGGCGAACCGGGAGATCATCTCCCGGATCCTGGGCGGTCTGGTGATCGTCCTCGGCCTCTTCTTCATGGGTCTGATCCCGGGTCTGACGATGCGGGAGTTCCGCTTCCACAAGAAGCCGACCGCGGGCCTGATCGGCGCGCCGTTGCTCGGCGTGCTGTTCGGCGTCGGCTGGACCCCCTGCATGGGCCCGACCCTCGCCGCGGTCAGCACGCTCTCGATCGACCAGGCCAGCGCCGGCCGCGGCGCACTGCTGACCGTCGCCTACTGTCTGGGCCTGGGCCTGCCCTTCATCCTCGCCGCGATCGCCTTCCGCAAGGCGCTCGGCGCATTCGGCTGGGTGAAGCAGCACTATGCGTGGGTGATGCGGATCGGCGGCGGCATGCTGGTCCTGACCGGTCTGCTGCTCGTCACAGGATTGTGGGCGAGCATCGTCGACGACATGCGCATCTGGACCCAAGGCTTCACGGTGGGGATCTGAGGACTACACGGACATGAGTACGACAGACAAGGCGTCCACCGAGGCGCCGAACCCGTCCGAGGACGCCGCGGACGCAAGCGAAGCGGCCGCCGGCGCGCAACTCTCCACCGCCCCCGCGGAGGACGCCGGCGGTCCCGTCGGCATCGGCGTGATCGGCTGGATCCGCTGGTTCTGGCGGCAGCTCACCTCCATGCGAGTCGCGCTGATCCTCCTCTTCCTGCTCTCCCTGGGCTCCATCCCCGGCTCGCTCGTCCCGCAGAACCAGGTCGACGCGATGAAGGTGGCCCAGTGGAAGAAGGACCACTCCTTCTGGGTCCCGGCCGCCGAGAAGCTCCAGCTCTTCGACGTCTACAGCTCGGTGTGGTTCTCCGCGATCTACCTGCTGCTGTTCATCTCGCTGATCGGCTGCATCGTCCCGCGCACCTGGCAGTTCGTCGGCCAGCTCACCGGCCGCCCGCCCGGCGCCCCCAAGCGCCTGGACCGGCTGCCCGCGTACGCGACGTGGCGTACGGAGAAGTCCCCCGACGAGGTCCTCGCGCAGGCGAAGACGATCCTCGGCGGGCGCCGGTTCCGTACCGAGGCCGGCGCGTCCGCGATCGCCGCCGAGAAGGGCTACCTGCGCGAGGCGGGGAACCTGCTCTTCCACGTCGCCCTGATCGTGATGCTGATCGCGTTCGCCTGGGGCCAGCTGTTCAAGTCCGAGGGCGGCAAGCTCGTCCTGCGCGGCAAGGGCTTCGCGAACACGCTGACCCAGTACGACGACTTCAAGTACGGCAGCTGGTTCGACCCCGACGACCTGTCGCCCTTCTCCTTCACGCTCGACAAGTTCGACGCCACGTACGAGGAGAGCGGCCCGCAGAAGGGCACCGCGCGCGACTTCAAGGCGTACGTGACCTTCAGCGACGGCGCGGACGGCGCCCCGCAGAAGCGCGAGATCCAGGTCAACAAGCCGATGGAGGTCGACGGGTCCAAGGTCTACCTGCTCGGCCACGGCTACGCGCCGGTCATCTCGGTGACCGACCCGACCGGCAAGGTGGTCTACAAGGACGCCGTGCCGATGCTGCCCTTCGACGCGAACCTGAGCTCCTCGGGCGCGGTCAAGGTGGCGGACGGCTACCGCGACAAGGACGGCAAGAAGGAGCAGCTCGGCTTCAACGCCATGTTCGTGCCGACCTTCGCCGGCGAGGGCAAGGGCACGATGCTCTCCCAGTTCCCCGACCTGAAGTTCCCGGTCCTCGCCCTCAGCGCCTACCACGGCAGCCTGGGCGTCGACTCGGGCCTGCCGCAGAACGTGTACCAGCTGAACACCTCCAAGATGCAGGAGTTCAAGGACCCCGACGGGCAGCTGTTCAAGAAGCGGCTGCTGCCCGGCGAGACCATGGAGCTCCCGAACGGCGCGGGCACCGTGAAGTTCGAGGGCGTCGAGCGCTGGGCCACCTTCTCGATCACCCGGCAGCCCGGCAGCGGCCTCGCCCTCTCGGGCGCGATCGCCGCGATCGGCGGCCTGGCGGCGTCGCTGTTCATCCGGCGGCGCCGGGTCTGGGTGCGCGCGGTGGCCGGCAAGGACGGCGTGACCGTCGTCGAGATGGCCGGCCTCGGCCGCAGCGAGTCGGCCAAGCTCCCGGAGGAGCTGGGGCAGCTCGCCGCCGCCCTCCACCAGCAGGCGCCCACGGCGCCCGACCAACCTGTCAAGGCAACTGTCGAAGGGGAGCGCGGATGACGCCGCTCGCAGCCGAAGTCAACGAGAATTTGGCGCAGATCAGCAACTACCTGGTCTATTCGTCGATGGCGGTCTACATGCTCGCCTTCTTCGCCCACATCGCCGAGTGGACGTTCGGCAGTCGCAGCAAGGTGGGCCGTACGGCCGCGGCGCTGACCGGCGCCAAGGCCGCGGCGGCCGCGGCGGCCGCCGCGCCCGCCGTCCAGGTGCGCGGCAAGGGCGGGACCGCGGTCCTCGACAAGCCGAAGGTCGTCACCCGCTCCGCCGCCGGCACCCGTGACGTCCCGGACGGCCCCGGCGCGGCCGGTGGCACCGTGAACGGCGACCTGTACGGCCGGATCGCGGTCTCGCTGACCACGCTGGCCTTCGTCATCGAGGCGGGCGGCGTCGTGGCCCGCGCGATGTCCGTGCAGCGGGCCCCCTGGGGCAACATGTACGAGTTCTCGGTGACCTTCTCCACGGTCGCCGTCGGTGCCTACCTGATGCTCCTGGTGCTGAAGAAGAACGTGCGCTGGCTCGGTCTGATCCTGGTCACCACGGTCCTGCTGGACCTCGGCATCGCCACCACCTGGCTCTACACCGACAGCGACCAGCTGGTCCCGGCCCTGCACTCGTACTGGCTGTGGATCCACGTCTCCACCGCGATCTTCTGCGGCGCCGTCTTCTACATCGGCGCGGCCGGCGCGGTGCTCTACCTCTTCCGCGACTCGTACGAGGCCAAGCTCGCCGGCGGCGGGCAGCCGGGCCGCTTCGCCACCTCGGTGCTGGAGCGGCTGCCCTCGGCGGCCTCGCTCGACAAGTTCTCGTACCGGATCAACGCGGCCGTGTTCCCGCTGTGGACGTTCACCATCGTGGCGGGCGCGATCTGGGCGGGTGACGCCTGGGGCCGCTACTGGGGCTGGGACCCCAAGGAGGTCTGGTCCTTCGTGACCTGGGTGGCGTACGCCTGCTACCTGCACGCCCGCGCCACCGCCGGCTGGAAGGGCCGCAAGGCCGCGTACCTCGCGCTCTTCGCCTTCGCCTGCTGGATCTGGAACTACTACGGCGTGAACATCCTGCTCAGCGGCAAGCACTCGTACGCGGGCGTCTGACGCGCAGGCGTCCGACCCGCGGGCGTACCGCCCGCGGGAGTGGGACGCTGGTGGCATGACGCTGACACCGGTGAGTCATGCCACCAGTGAGAGCCGCGGCGAGGGCCGCTGGCTGCTGCGCTTCGAGGTGCACGTGCCGAGTGGGTACGAGGCCGTGTGGCCCGCCCTGACCACGGCGGACGGGCTGCGCGGCTGGCTGGCAGCGGCGGACGTGCTGGAGCGCAGGCTCGGCGGGGCCGTCACCCTGCGCTGGCTGAACACCGGGACGACGGTCTCCGGCCACGTCACGGCGTGGGACGTCGAGCGGGTCGTCGAGTACACGGTCAGTGAGCACAGGCGGATCCGCTTCCACCTGGAGGCGGTCGGCACGGACTCCACCGTGATCCGCTTCCTGAACGAGCGGGCCGGCTCGGCCAAGGACCGCCTCGACTGCCTGGCCGGCTGGCACCACCACTTCGAGCTGCTGGAATCCGCCCTGCAGGGCCATCCGACGGACTGGTCCCGGTGGACCGACGCCCGCTGGGCGGAGCTGCGCGCGTCCTACGGGTCCTTCTCCAGGACGTAGGCGCTGCGCGCGTCCGGATCGCCGTAGAAGAAGTACAGCTCCAGCGTCTGCCGGTGGTCGCGGCGCATTTCGAAGGTCCACCTGTAGAGGTCGGGCAGGCGCAGGCGCACGTGCTGGCCGTAGTTCCAGCCGGCGGGCTCCCGGCTGATGAGCTTCCAGGTTCCGGTTCCGGAGAGCCGCCAGCCGTGGTCGTAGTCCCGCTCCTGCCCGTTGAGCAGGGTGACGGTGGCCGTTCCGTCGGCCCGGAAGACGACCTCGGTGCCCTCGACGCAGCGCCAGGTGCCGACGATCTCGTTGGCGCGGGCGTCGTAGACGGCCGGGGTGGAGCGGTGGGTGTGCGGATTTCCGCCGGCCATGGCGAGCAGGGCGGCGACGGCGACCCCGTACGCGAGCAGATTGCGCAGGATCGTGTCGACGACCCGCGGTCCCCCGCTGTTCCTCGGCATCCGCCCATTCTTGCAGCCGCCTTGAACGCGTTCAATGCCAGACGGGCCGCAGTGGCGGGAGGTCCCCGTCCCCGTTGAGCGCGCGCAGCAGACCGGTGAGCTCCCCGCGCAGGGTGGTGAGGTCGACGCGGGCGCCGAGCTCCGCCTCCAGCTCGTGCAGGATCCCTCCCGCGACGGCCAGGTGCTCGTTCGCGGCCCGGGTCAGGACCACCAGCTTGCGCCGGCCGCCCTCGGGGTGGGGCTCGCGCCGTACGTAGCCCCGCTTCTCCAGGTCGTCCACGAGCTGCCCGGCGGCCTGCTTGGTCACCCCGAGCCGTTCGGCGAGCTCGGTGGCGGTGGCCCCGGGGCCCTTGAGCGCCTGAAAGGCCATGCCGTGCGCGGGCCGCAGGTCCCCGTACCCGGCCTCGTCGAGGCGCCGGGTGAACTCGCCGATCAGCAGCTGGAACCCGAGCCCGAGCAGGAAGCCGAGCTCGATGCCGGTGTCTTCGTTTCTCGTCACGGAAAACATGGTGACACGACCGAGTCAAGCTGCTTTACTCGTGAGTGCAAGTAAAGCAGCTTGACTCAGGAGCGAGGGATCTCGACATGCACGTCATCACCACCTCACCCGACCACGTCACCACGACCCCCAATGCCGTCATGACCGGCCTGGCCGCCCCCAGCCGGGGCAGCTCCGAACTCAGCACCTGGCACGTGGCCATGACCGCCGGCGCCACCGGCCCCGAGCACTCCATCGACCGCGAACAGGTCTGGACGGTCGTCGCGGGCACCTTCGAGGTCACCTCGGCCGGCCGTACGGACAAGGTCGAGGCGGGCCAGACCCTGCTGCTCCCGCCGGACGTGCAGCGCCGTATCCACGCGCCGGAGGCGGCCGAGGCGTACGTCGCGATGCGCGCGGACGCCCTGGTCTCGGTTCCGGGAGAACCGGAACCCCGCGTCCTCCCGTGGGCCCGCTAAGGGCAGTTCCAGCCCCCAGCTCCTAGCCCCTTGACTCTTCTCAGTCCTTGTCCCTGTCGCGGTCCTCGCTGAGGGAGCGGAGGAACTCCGGGTTGTCGTCCGGCGCGACCCACTGCGTCCGGCGCGCCCGGCCACCGCCGACCGCGGAGCGCTGCCGGCCCGCGAACAGCCACACCACCGGCCCGACGATCGAGAACAGCAGGATGATGATCACCCAGACCACCTTGGGGAGGTGCCTGACCTCTTCCTCCGGCGTGTTCAGGCAGTCGATGAAGGCGTAGATGGTCAGCGCGATGATCAGCAGGAACGGCAGATAGCGCAGCACGGTGTGGGACCGACTCCCCAGCAGTGACGGGGGACCCGCCTCGGGCCCCGGTGACACTCCCAGGCTAGCCGGTGACGGATACTGGCCCCTATGGCTTACGACGATCTCCGCTCGCTGCTCCGGGCTCTGGAGCGGGATGGCGACCTCAAGCGCATCAAGGCCGAAGTCGACCCGTACCTGGAGGTCGGGGAGATCGTCGACAGAGTGAACAAGGCGGGAGGTCCCGCCCTCCTCTTCGAGAACGTCAAGGGCTCGGCGATGCCGCTGGCCATGAACGTCTTCGGGACCGACCGCCGGCTGCTCAAGGCCCTCGGCCTGAAGTCGTACGGCGAGATCAGCGAGAAGATCGGCGGCCTGCTCAAGCCGGAACTCCCGCAGGGCTTCATCGGCGTACGCGAGGCCTTCGGCAAGCTCGGCTCGATGGTGCACGTGCCGCCGAAGAAGGTGAAGGGCGAGTCCGCCCCCGTCCAGGAGGTCGTCCTCACCGGCGACGACGTGGACCTGGACCAGCTCCCGGCCCTGTTCACGTGGCCCAAGGACGGCGGCTCCTTTTTCAACCTCGGCCTCACCCACACCAAGCACCCCGAGACGGGCGTGCGCAACCTCGGCCTCTACCGCCTCCAGCGCCACGACAAGCGCACCATCGGCATGCACTGGCAGATCCACAAGGACAGCCGCAACCACTACGCGGTCGCCGCCAAGCGCGGCGAACGCCTCCCGGTCGCGATCGCCTTCGGCTGCCCGCCGGCCGTGACGTACGCGTCGACCGCTCCGCTGCCCGGCGACATCGACGAGTACCTCTTCGCCGGGTTCGTCGCGGGCAAGCGCATCGAGATGGTCGACTGCAAGACCGTCCCGCTCCAGGTCCCGGCCAACGCCGAGGTCGTCATCGAGGGCTGGCTGGAGCCGGGCGAGACGCTCCCGGAAGGCCCCTTCGGGGACCACACGGGCTTCTACACCCCGCAGGAGCCGTTCCCCGCGCTGAAGATCGACTGCGTGACGATGCGCAAGCGCCCGCTCCTCCAGTCGATCGTCGTCGGCCGCCCGCCCACGGAGGACGGCCCGCTCGGCCGCGCGACGGAGCGTTTCTTCCTCCCGCTGTTGAAGATCATCGTGCCGGACATCGTGGACTACCACCTGCCCGAGTCGGGCGGCTTCCACAACTGCGCGATCGTCTCGATCGACAAGAAGTACCCGAAGCACGCCCAGAAGGTCATGCACGCCATCTGGGGCGCCCACATGATGTCGCTGACCAAGCTGATCATCGTGGTGGACTCCGACTGCGACGTCCACGACCTGCACGAGGTGTCCTGGCGGGCGCTCGGCAACACGGACTACTCCCGCGACCTCACGGTCGTGGAGGGCCCGGTCGACCACCTCGACCACGCCTCGTACCAGCAGTTCTGGGGCGGCAAGGCGGGCATCGACGCGACGAAGAAGCTCCCCGAGGAGGGCTACACCCGCGACGGCGGCTGGCCCGACATGGTGGAGTCCGACCCGGCGACGGCGGCCCTGGTGGACCGCCGCTGGAAGGAATACGGACTGTGAGCCCGATCGGAGTGAGCGGCCCGGAGCTGTTCATCGGCACCGAGACCGCGTACGTGGCCTTCGTACGGCCCGAGATCGACCCGACCCAGCCGGACGTGGTGTTCGCCGCCCAGGAGGCGGGCGTGACGCCCGAGGAGTTCGCGGGCCCCGGCAACATCTGGGCGCTGATGCTCGACGTGGACGGCGAGGGGGACGGCTTCGAGCTGCCCGGCGCACGGGACGTCGAGGCGGACGACTTCGCGGAGCAGCTCCAGCGGGCCCTGGCCGCGGGTGAGCCGTTCACGGCCGAAGCCGGCAACTTCCTGCGCCTGGACGCCCGGCCGGTTGCAGACACGTGGCAGGTCACCGCATCCGTAACGCCTCCGGAGGGCCACGACAGCGGCCCCCGGACCCTGGAGCTCGGCGCGCTCCCGGCGGCGGAACTGCTCGCCGACCTCGAAGACTTCCGGAGAGCCCTCGCATGATGACGACCGCCGACGGAGTCATCGGCCCCGGTTCCGCGCCGCAGGCACCCGGCAAGGTGAAGGCGTTCCTGCGGCTCGTGATGATCGAGCACTCGGTCTTCGCGCTGCCCTTCGCGTACATCGCGGCGCTGACGGCCATGTTCCAGCTGGACCGGACCATGCACTGGGCCGAGCTGCTGCTCGTCACCGTCTGCATGGTGGGGCTGCGGACCTTCGCGATGGCCGCCAACCGGATCATCGACCGGGAGATCGACGCCCGCAATCCCCGTACCGCCGGCCGTGAACTCGTCACCGGCGCGGTGTCGGTCCGCTCGGCCTGGACCGGGGCCGGGATCGCGCTGGCCGTCTTCCTCGGGTCCGCGGCGCTGCTGAACCCGCTGTGCCTGGCGCTTGCGCCGATCGCCGTGATCCCGATGGTGGTGTACCCGTACGGCAAGCGGTTCACGAACTTCCCGCACGCGATCCTGGGCCTGGCCCAGGCGATGGGGCCGGTCGGCGCCTGGCTCGCGGTGACCGGCGAATGGTCCTGGGACGCGGTGATCCTGGGCCTGGCGGTGGGCGTCTGGATCGGCGGCTTCGACCTGATCTTCGCCTGCCAGGACGTGGCCGCGGACCGCGCGGACGGCGTGAAGTCGGTCCCGGCCCGCTTCGGCGTCCCGGCGGCCCTGTGGGGCGCGCGCGGCGCGCACGCGGTGACGACGGCCCTGCTGGCGTGGTACGCGGTCGCGACGGACGCGAGCCCCTTCTTCTGGGTCGGCCTGCTGGTGGTCGTCGGCGCCTTCCTGTACGAGCACACGATCGTGAAGCCGCACGACCTGTCCCGCCTGAACCGCGCCTTCTTCACGGTGAACGGCTTCATCGGCATGGCCCTCTTCGCCTGCGCCCTGGCCGACCTCGTGACCCGGGGCCTCACGCTGTAACGGGGGTCGGAGCCGAAAGCGGAGGAACGGGGCCGGCGGGATCCCGGTCAGGCCGTCCACCGAGCGCGGAGTCCATCGGCGCTCGGGGCACCTTACTCAGCGTCGTCCGCCGGTGGCCGGATAGTCTCGGAGCTATGACTGACGGCAAGCGCACCCCGTGGGTGGTCGGGGTTTCCGGGGCGTCCGGGACGCCGTACGCGGCGGCGGTGATCCGGGGACTGCTGGCGGCGGGGGAGAGCGTGGACCTCGTGGTCAGCCGCGCCTCGCGGCTGACCCTCCTCGACGAGACGGGAATCGCGTTCCGCGACGCGCACTGGCGGGACGATCTCGCCACCTGGCTGGAGCGCGGAGCGGACGGCAAGCCCGCGACCTTTGCACGGCCGGAACTGGACGATGTCCGCTACTGGGGCGCCGGCGACCTGGCCGCCGGGCCGAGTTCGGGCTCGTACCCCGTGAAGGGGATGCTGATCGTGCCGGCGTCCACGGCCTGCGTGGCGGGTGTGGCGCTCGGGCTGTCGAAGGACCTGCTCCAGCGCGTCGCGAGCGTGACGCTCAAGGAGCGGCGGCGACTGGTGGTCGCGGTGCGGGAGACCCCGCTGAACGGGCAGACGCTCAAGCATCTGGTGGCGCTGGACGAGGCGGGCGCAGTGGTGCTGCCCGCCTCTCCGGCGTTCTACGCGGGTGCGACGCACATCCAGGACCTGGTGGATTTCGTCGCGGGGCGGGTGCTGGATGCGGCAGGGGTGCCGCACCGGCTGTACCGCCGGTGGGAGGGGGAGCTCGGTGGAGCGTCCCGCCCCCGGGAGGCAAGCGGTGGCTAGCGAAGGAAGCAGCGCAGGAACCTGCGCAGCGACTAGCGCTTCTTGGCGCGGACAGCGCCCGGCTTGCGGGTCCGGTCGACGCGGTGGGCGGCGGCGGGCTGGTCGGTGCGGGATCGGTTGGCCAGCTCCTGGAGCTGTCGCATGTGCGCGTAGGCCATCTCGATCGTGTACACGGTGAACCACTCCTGATGTCGTCAGATCAGCGAGATCATCGCCGATCTGTTGAAAGATTCACAGGGTGTTGACCCTGTGCGCCTTTGATTCTATACGTAAACTTGCGGGATCGCCGAATAATGGAAGGCTCCAGGTATATGGACGCGGTGGATAGGCAGCTCATCCAGGCACTTCGTGAGAACGGACGTGCCTCGTACGCGGAGCTGGGCCGGCTCGTGGGCCTCTCCGGCCCCAGCGTCACCGACCGGATCAACCGGCTCGAATCGGCCGGCGTGATCACCGGCTACCGCGCGACCGTCAACGCGGCCTCGCTCGGTCTCGGCGTCACGGCGCTCATCGGCATCTCCCTCTCCGACGCCGCGGACCACGAGGACGTGGCCCGTCGCGTGCGCGACCTGGCGGAGATCGAGGACTGCTGGTTCATCGCCGGCGACGACTCGTACATGCTCAAGGTCCGGGCCGGCGACGTGGACGGGCTGGAGCGGATCATCCGCAAGCTCTCCGGCACCAAGGGCGTCTCGCGCACCCGTACCACCATCGTGCTCTCCACGAAGTGGGAGAACCGGGTCGGGGACCTGCCCGAAGAGGGCTAAGAGTACGGTGGGTGGCGGTTGCAGGCAGGACAGGACCCGTAGAGGAGACGACCGGAATGGACGCTGGGCTCAAGCGTGAGCTGGAGGACAAGGTTCGCTCCGGCGAGCGGCTGACCCGTGAGGACGGCATCGCCCTCTACGAGTCCGACGACCTGGCCTGGCTGGGCGGCCTCGCCCACGAGGTGCGTACGCGCAAGAACGGCGACGTCGTCCACTTCAACGTCAACCGCCACCTCAACATGACGAACGTGTGCACCGCCTCGTGCGCCTACTGCTCGTTCCAGCGCAAGCCGGGCGAGAAGGACGCGTACACGATGCGCATCGAGGAAGCCGTACGCCTGGCCAAGGCCATGGAGAACGACAGCCTCACCGAGCTGCACATCGTCAACGGCCTGCACCCGAGCCTGCCGTGGCGTTACTACCCGCGCTCGCTCTCCGCGCTGAAGGAGGCGCTGCCGAACGTCTCGCTGAAGGCGTTCACGGCGACCGAGATCCACCACTTCGAGACGATCTCCGGGATGTCGGCCTCCGACATCCTGGACGAGCTGATCGAGGCGGGTCTGGAGTCCCTGACCGGCGGCGGCGCGGAGATCTTCGACTGGGAGGTCCGCCAGCACATCGTGGACCACAAGACCCACTGGGAGGACTGGTCGCGCATCCACCGGCTGGCGCACTCCAAGGGCCTCAAGACCCCGTCGACCATGCTCTACGGGCACATCGAGGAGCCGCGCCACCGCGTGGACCACGTGCTGCGGCTGCGCGAGCTCCAGGACGAGACCGGCGGCTTCCAGGTCTTCATCCCGCTGCGCTACCAGCACGACTTCGTGGACATGAAGGACGGCAAGGTCCGCAACAAGCTCCAGGCCCGTACGACGATGGCGACCGGCGCCGAGGCGCTGAAGACCTTCGCCGTCTCGCGGCTGCTCTTCGACAACGTGCCGCACGTGAAGGTCTTCTGGGTCATGCACGGCGTGCAGACCGCCCAGCTGGCCCTCCAGCACGGCGCGGACGACATGGACGGCTCGGTCGTCGAGTACAAGATCACGCACGATGCGGACAACTACGGCACGCCGAACAAGCTCGGCCGTGACGATCTGCTGGAGCTGATCCGCGAGGCCGGCTTCCGCCCGGTCGAGCGCAACACGCGCTACGAGATCATCCGCGAGTACCCCGGCCCGGACGCGGCCCTGCGCGAGACCCCGCAGGCGATGCGCGTCTGACGCCGCCGACTTCGGACAAGGCCCCGGTCCCACGAGGACCGGGGCCTTGTCCGTTGCCCACCAGGGCAGGTAATGGATACTCCGCCCATGACCCTTACCTTCACCTTCGAGCCGACGGTCGACCGGGGGCTGCGCGACGGTCTCGTACAGCTGTGGACCGACGCCTCCAACGCGGGCGGGGCGGTCGGCTTCGTCCCGCCGGTGACCGCGGACGCCATCCGCCCCGAGCTGGCCAAGCACCTCGTGGCCATGGCCGAGGAACGCAACCGGCTCGTCGTCGGGCAGGACGCGGAGGGGCGGGTGCGCGCGGCCGCGTGGATCGGGCACAACGACCACGCGCTACAGCGGCACTGGGCCTGGGTCTACACCGTCATGCTCAGCCCCGAACTCCAGGGGCGCGGCGCGGGGCGGGCGCTGATGGAGGCCGTCGCCGACGCGGCGCGCGCCCTGGGCGGCCTCGACGCGCTGCGGCTCAGCTGCCGCGGGGGGCACGGGCTGGAGCACTTCTACGCGGCCTGCGGCTACAAGGAGGTCGGCCGCGTCCCGGGCGCCATCCGGGTGGCCCCGGGCGACGACCGCGACGACATCACGATGCTGCTGCCGCTGCACTGACCCCGGCGGGTGACCCCCGGCGGGTTTGTCCGTACCTGCGCCGTGCTTCACTGGACGGGCACGCAGTCGACCGAGTACGAGTACCGACGAGAGAGAAGGGGTCACCGTGTCCCTCAAGCCGAGCGCGACGATCCGCTACACCGCGATGCGGCTGGGCATCTTCGTCGGATGCCTCGTCCTGGTCGCCGTCCTGGTCAATGTGGGCTGGATGCCCGCCGGTCTCGGCGACGCCAACCCCGTCTGGGTCGTGCTGCTCGCCCTCGTGATCTCCGCGCCGCTCTCCTTCGTACTGCTGCGCAAGCAGCGCGACGAGATGTCCGCGCAGATCTCCGGACGCGTCGCGGGCGCGAAGGAGAAGCTCGCCGCGAACCGCTCCCAGGAGGACGCGGCCGACGACGCCGCCCGCGCGTAAGTTCACGCCCGCGCGCAAGTTCCCGCACCCGCGTTAACTGTGTCACACCCCGAATCACACCGAACCGCCCCAGCGCCGCGATCTGCCCTGCGCGCTGGGGCGGTTCGGCGTTCCGCGGGGGCTCTCTGACTCAAAGTGCACCTTTGAGATCCTCAAAGGGAAAGTGTTAGCGTGTTAAACATGTTGACCACAGTTGCGCACCAAATGACCGCGAGCGTCCCGCTCGTGGCGCGCCTGCACGTCGACCTCTGCCGCCGCGTGTCCGCGGCCTGTTGTGGCTGTCGCTGAGCCCACGCCGTTCTTCTTCCCTTCCCCCCTTCTTTGCGCATCACCCCCGGAGTGTGTCCGTGTCCGCGACCCCTCAGGCCCCCGCCAAGGCCTCTTTCAAGTTCCCGTTCTGGGCCCAGATCGTCACCGGCCTCGTGCTCGGTGTCCTGTTCGGGTGGCTCGCCCGCAGTCAGGACGTCAGCTGGCTCGCCAAGACCCTTGAGCAGATCGGCGACATCTTCGTCCAGCTGCTGAAGCTGGCCGTGGCCCCGCTCGTCTTCTTCGCGATCCTGGTGTCGATCACCAACCTGCGGAAGGTGAACAACGCCGCCCGCCTCGCCTCGCGCACGCTGCTCTGGTTCATGATCACCTCGCTGATCGCCGTCGGCATCGGCCTCGGGATCGGCCTGCTGACCAACCCGGGCGCCGGCACCGGCCTCACCCCGCAGGACGGCAAGCTGCCCAAGCGCACCGGCTCCTGGCTCGACTTCCTGACCGGCATCGTGCCGACGGACGTCATCACGCCGTTCACCGAGCTGAACGTGCTCCAGATCGTCTTCATGGCCGCCGTCGCCGGTATCGCCGCCCTCCAGCTCGGCACCAAGGCCCAGCCGATCCTCACCGTCGCCGAATCGGTCCTGGAGCTCCTCCAGAAGGCCCTGTGGTGGGTCATCCGCCTCGCCCCCATCGGCACCGTCGGCCTGATCGGCACCGCGATCGCCTCGTACGGCTGGGAGCTCATCGGCAAGTACGCGACCTTCACCGCGGACGTGTACGTCGGCTCGGCGCTCGTGATGTTCGGCGTCTACCCGCTGCTCCTCGCGACGGTCGCCAAGGTCAACCCGATCCAGTTCTTCAAGGGCGCCTGGCCCGCGATCCAGCTGGCCTTCGTCTCCCGCTCCTCGGTGGGCACGATGCCGGTCACCCAGAAGGTCACCGAGCGCCTCGGCGTCCCGAAGGAGTACGCCTCCTTCGCCGTCCCGTTCGGCGCGACGACGAAGATGGACGGCTGCGCCGCGATCTACCCGGCGCTCGCCGCGATCTTCATCGCGCAGATCTTCGACGTCCAGCTGACGATCACCGACTACCTGCTGATCGCCTTCGTCTCGGTGGTCGGCTCGGCCGCCACCGCCGGCCTGACCGGCGCCACGGTCATGCTGACCCTGACCCTCTCCACCCTGGGCCTGCCCCTGGAGGGCGTCGGCCTGCTGATGGCGATCGACCCGATCCTGGACATGATGCGCACCGCCACCAACGTCGCCGGCCAGGCCCTGGTCCCGGTCGTGGTCGCGGCCCGCGAGGGAATCCTGGACAAGAAGGCCTACGAAACGGCCTCGTCCTCCCCGCTGGACGAGCGCACCCCGGTCGCCGTGGCCGCCTGACCGGCCCGGCCCCCCGCAGCCCCCGCCCCCGTCCGGGCGGGGGCTGCGGTGCGTTCCGGCGCCCCCGCCCAGGCCGTTAGCGGCACCCGTGGCGATGCATTAACTTGTCTGCTCTCACGGGAAGTTCACCCGTGAACGCATGCCGCTGACCGGGAGGAACAGGGTGCTGACAGAAGCGCTGGAGTTACTGGCTGCCACGGGTGGTACGGCTTTGGTGAGCGCGGCCGCGACCGATGCCTGGCAGACGACCCGCTCCGGCTTCACCCGGTTCCTGGGACGCGGGAACCCGCAGGCCGAACAGACCGCGGCCGGCCGCCTCGACCGCCTCGCCGCACAGCTGGGCCGGGCCGCCGACCCGCAGGAGCAGGAGGCCGTACGACGTGCACTCGAAGCCGAGTGGTGCGGCCGGCTGAAGGACCTCCTGGAGGAGCAGCCCGAGATGGCGGCGGAGCTCGGCGAGCTGATCGCCCGAGTCCAGGGCGAGCTGCCGGCGGCGCGGCAGACGTTCGTACAGAACAACACGGCGTACGGGGGCGGCATCCAGAACATCACCCAGGGCGGCGACATCATCGTCGGCGACCCCGGCCGGCGGCAGCGGTGACCGAGCCCGACCGCCAGGACAACGCCGCTTATGACGGTGGGACCCAGAACATCACCCACGGCGGCGACGTCATCCACCACCACTACCCACGGCCTGCCGAGTCGACGCCGGCGCCGACGCCGGCGCCGACGCGCGGCCTGCGGGCATTGTCGGGCCGCACCCTCGCCCTGGCCGCCGCCGGGGCGGCCGCGGTGATCGCAGTGCCGACGACGATCCTGGCCCTCCAGCACGACCCGCTGAAGACTGCGAACGCCGACAGCGCCCACTCGGCCCCGGCCGCAGCCACGCCCTCACCCGCCGCATCCCCCAGCGGCTCCACCTCCGCCGCGCCGTCCAACCCGCCGGCCACGCCCTTGCCGCAGGCTGCGGGGATCGCCGCTCCGCCTGCGCCTGCGCCGACGCCGTCGGCCGGGTCCACCCGCAGAACGGCCACGCCCAGCTCTCCGTACCCGTCGGACAACGTGGCCTGTCGGAACGAGTGGACGAGCAGCTATGTCACCAACATCGACTTCCAGCCCTGCACCCAGGCGGTGAGCGGGACGGGAGCGGTCCAGTTCGGTGTGAAGGTCAGGAACGCAGGCACCACCCAACTGGTCGTCGCGGTGCTGGTGAAGCCATACGTGGCCGAAGTGGGAGCCGGAGAATGCCCCATGCATCCGGGGCCGTGGCAGGAGGTCGTGATCGACGCCGGAAAGACGTGGTACAGCCAGTTCTCGCAGTGCTCGCTCAGCGCCGGAATCAAGGGGCACCGGGTCCAGTCCTCGGCCAAGGTCGCCCTCGACCCCGCCAGCGATGCGGACTTCGGAAACGCCAAGCTGGACTACTCGCGGGCATTCGACATCGAGCCGGACGGCAGGGCCCTCGTGGCCAAGTGAGCCGGCTCAGCCCAGGGTCTCGCCGCGGATGAAGGCCGTCAGGCCGAGGATCAGCGGCGGGGCCAGCCACCACAGGCCCATCGTGCGGCGGACGGTCGGGATGACGGTGATGAGCAGGCCCAGCACGCTCAGGGACATCGAGATCAGGCACATCGCGCCGACACCCGCGTAGCCCTGGTCGTCCCACTCGCCCTGCGGGCCGGCGTACAGGGCCGCGAAGACGGCTCCGGCGTTCAGGAGATGGATCAGTCCGAGCGGGACGCCCAGGACCCACTGGAGGCAGCCCCGGTCCTCGGGCAGGTCGATGCTCTCGCGCCCGTACGTCATCGCATTGCGTCCTTCACGTTGCCGAGGTTGTTCCGGAAATCATCGCCGTAGTCCTGCGCCTTCTTCGACTCCCAGTACGGGCCGCCGTTGTAGCGGGCCGCGATCTCCTGCATCTGGGCCTCGGTCAGCTGGTCCGCCGGGACGTTCGCGTACCCGCTCTCCTCCTTGATCTGCGCCAGGAACCCCGCCGCGATGAAGGCGTTCTGCTTCGGGTCCTGGAGCGCGGACTTCACCACGTTGCGCTGCTGGTCCGTGAGGTTCTCCGGGTCGTAGCCCAGCACCTCCGCCCCGCGCCGCAGCTGCACCGCGATCGGCCCGAAGGAGGTCTCGTCCGGCTTGCCGCCCGCCCGGTCCGGCAGGTTCTCGGGCGTGACCGGGCTCAGCCCCCACGGCGCGGCCGCCGCCTGCCGCAGGAAGTCCACGCCGTCGTCGAAGATGCCCGGCTGGCCGCCGACCTCCTTCCACGCGATGCCGGCCACCATCTCCTCCGGCAGCCCCGCCCGCTGCGCCGCCGCCCGCAGGATCTCCTTGTTGTTGCGGATCCACTCTGCCCGGCCCTCGTCCGACTGCGGCGGGTCCCAGTAGTTGTCGTCCGCCTCCGGCAGTCCCGCCACCCGCATCCGGATGTCGCGCAGCTCGGGCGAGACCGGCTCGCTCCCCACCGGCCCGGTCATGTCCTTCTTCGGACCGCTGCCCGGCAGGTGCGTCAGGGGATTCGTACGGGCCTCCGCCGCCTCGCGCCGGATGTCGGCCATCGCCGCGTACACGTCGACCCCGCCCCCGCCGCCCTTGACCTTGAACTCCGGCAGCAGCTCGTACGCCTGCTTCAGCGCGTGCACGCACACGCTGCGCGCCTCCTGCTCGGCGGTCTTGGCCAGGTGGAAGCTGCCGCCCGCGTCGTCGTGCAGCCGGTCCGCCTCGTCGCGAATGTCGTCCACGTCCATGGTGATCTCGGCGAAGAAGTCCATGACGCCGGTCGTCGCCCGCATGTCCTCCCACTGGCACATCGGCTCCGCCTCCTGCGCCGTGCGCGTGATCGCGGTGCCCTTCGTGCCGATGAGCGCCGCGAGCTTGCGCTCGGTGCGCTTGCCGTTCGCGTAGTGCGACTTGGCGGTGGTCAGGGCCGCGGCGTACGCGTGCAGGGCGCTCGCGGCCTTGTCGTACCCCTCGGCCATGTGGAGGACGAGCTGGCGGGCCTCCGACAGCCGTGAGGTGTACGTGTGGCTGCCGTCGCTCTGCCACTGCGTACCGGTCTCGGCGCGCCGGGCGGGCTCCTCGACCTGCACCAGCAGATCGCGCAGCCGCTTGAACTCGGCGGCGTTGCGCTCCACCAGCGCCGGATTGCACTCCTCCAGGAACTGGACGTCCTTGCGGTGGCTCAGGCTCACTTCGACTCCGGCTTCACGTACTGGCCGCCGTCGAGGATGCCGTTGAGGAAGGAACTGGCGGTGCCGTCGTCCACCTGCGCGAAGCTGGTGCCGGTGGTCTTGAGCTTGGTGGCCAGGGCGGCGAACAGGTTGATCGTGTCCTTGAACTGGTCGTCGGCGAAGCGGGCGAAGCGCAGGGCCTCCGCCGAGACGTCGGCATGGGCCCGGGGTGCGCGGGCCATGGTGCTCGCGTCCCCGTCGGGCCGCCCCTCGTGGAGGAGCGCGGCGATCTCGATCAGCAGGTTGGCGTTGCCGTTGATGGACTGCGCCCCGGCGACGAGACTCCCGGCCGGGCTCCCCGCCGTGCTCGCATCGGCGGGTACGTGGTTGAGGCGCATGGCGGGCGACGGCTGCTGCGCGAGGGCGGCGGCCTTGTGCTGAGCCCATTCCGCATCGAACGACATGTGTCCCCTGGGAAGTTGATAACCGGACATGACCAGATTCGACTAGTCATGTCCATGAGAGACGTGGAAGAGGATCACACGGTTCCAGGCCTGCGGTTACAGTCGGCCGCTGTTGACCAACTGACCTTGCGCGGGGGCATGGTGACGGTACGAGAGATACGCGCGGCAGCACAGATGATCGGGCGGCGCAACGCGCTGCGCTACCTGGCGATCGGCGTCGGCGCCTCGCTGGTGGCGGCGTGCGGCGGCAAGGGCAAGGCGGCCCCGGCGTCCGAGAGCACCGCCTCTGGAGCCCCGGCCCCGGCGCCGGCCTCGTCGGGCCCGCTCGCCCGGGCCTTCGACGCGTTCATCAAGGGCGACTGGAACCTGGAGTCGACCACCCCGAACGGCAAGACCGTGAAGGGCAGGGCCACCGTGAACGCGGACGGCGGCGGCAACTCCGCCTGGACCATCACCTGGACCAGCGGCCCCGCCCCCGTCACCTGGACCGGAGGCTGGCTGCTGCGCGGCGGCCACCTGGTCCTCGACGTGTACGAGGCCCCCAAGGGCGTGAGCCGGTTGACGGGCGGCGAGGCGCTCACCGTCCCCGGGGAGGTCGGGGAGAACGTCTCGCTCACGTTCCCCTGGAAGCCCCCGGGCCACAAGGACACCAGCGACGGTCAGGTGCTGAAGGTGACCTACAAGAACAACGTCGTGCGGATCGTCCACAGCGAGGGCGGGCACAGCGAATCGGTGCACGTCTGCACCCGCGCCTGAGCCGTCGCCGTCAGCTGCCGGAAGCGTGGGCCACGAACCCGGCCCACGCGCCCGACCCGAAGGCCAGGTGGTCCCGCTGGATGTCCTTGGAGTCCCGGACCAGCACGGCGCCGGGGGTGGCGGCCACCTCGATGCAGTCGTTGCCGTCACTGCTGTCGCTGTAGCTGCTCTTGAACCAGGCGACCTCGACGCAGTCGTTGCCGTCACTGCTGCTGCTGTAGCTGCTCTTGAACCAGTCCAGCTCGGGGTGGTGGATCATGTTTCTCCCAGCAGTTCCTCGATGAAGGCCCGCGATTCTCGGGGCGTGAGCGCCTGAGCTCGGATGATGCCATAGCGCAGCTCAAGGAGTTGGAGTTGCTTGGGATCAGAGACCGGACGCCCATGGAACACCCCGTCCGCTCGGCCCACGGCCGTTCCGTCGCCGAACTTCAGGAACTGGATCAGCCCCAGCATTCCGGCGTGATCCTCACGGTCGGTCGGCATCACCTGGAACTCGATGTTCGGCAACTGGACTACCTCCAACAGGTGTTCGAGCTGTCCGCGCAGCACCATTGTGCCTCCGATCGGACGGCGGAGCGTCACCTCTTCCTGGACAATGCTGAGTGCCGGACCCGGAGACCGCTGGAAGATGGACTGCCGTGCCATGCGGGCGGACACCATCCGTTCCATTTCGTCCAGTGTGTAGGCGGGGCGCAACGTTCGAAAGAGCGCCCGCGCGTACTCCTCTGTCTGCAACAAGCCATGGATGTTGTGGTTGTTGTAGGCACCGATCTCGACAGCCTTGGCCTCCCTCTCCTTCAGATCCCGGACCTTCTTGGGGTAGCGGACCTGATCGAGGTCCAACTTCATGGCGACGATCTTGCCTCCTGCCCCCAGGACCTCATCGGCCCTGTCCAGGTACTCAGGGCGGGGGATCCTCTTCCCCGCCTCGACCTTGCGGACCTGGTCCTCCCCGTACTGGATGGCCGCTCCGAACTCGGCGGCCCGCATGCCGGCCGACTCTCGCCAGGTTTTGAGCTGGCGACCAAGGGCGGCGACCACCGCCACCCCCTGTTCGTCCTCCGGGTCCACGTCCCAGCCGGGCTCTTCCGTACCGTCACTGCTGTCCACGCTCATGCGCGCCCACCTCCGACGAGCCGATGTCCTCAGCGCCCCGTACCCGTCGAGTCGGTCCGGACAGCCGCTACATCACTGGACAAGCGCCGGACAAACGCGGGACGTACAGGCGGTGTTGCTTCCCACGGTACGCACGTACGGCCACGCTCAGTGACGTGATTCCTCAACTCGTCGACTTTCACGTCCAGCTGTCCGCGACCCCGCGCGGGGCTCGACTCGGCCGTGTGCTGGCCGCCGAACAACTTCGGTCCTGGGGCCTGCCCTTGGAGGTGCCCGCGCAGATCATTGCGGAGCTCGCGACCAACGCGATCACCCACGGCCGGGTTCCAGGACGGGACTTCAAACTCGCCCTCACCATCACGCCCGACACCCTGCTCATCGAGGTGACGGACACCCGGGGTGACCGCATCCCGGAGATCCGAGACACGGGTCGGGGCCTGGTCCTGGTCGAAGCGCTGGCGGACCGTTGGGGCGTAAGGGAAGGGCCGGTCCCGTCCAAGGTGGTGTGGGCGGAGGTGTCGCTCACCCCCGTGTCCCGGGGCTCCGCGATCCGGCGTGCTTAGACGCAAAAGATCAAAGAACCGGGGGAAAGAACCCACCAAACCCACCCCGCCGGCCCCTGTCGCTCGGATGGGTGAACTGTGCTAACTCGGCTGGATTTCGGGCCGGTTGGCGGGCATATGCTCGCCCCGACAACCGCAGACATGAGACGGCCCCCGGCGGGACTGGCATCCCGGTCGAGGGCCTGACCAAGCAGGAAGTAGCACCTTCCCCATGGCTCTTGAGCACCCTAGCGCGCCCACGCGCACCCTGCCGGGACTTCACCCTGGGACCCCCCGATCCGGTGTAATCCACGTCAACACACGACATGCGAGTCACTTCACGGTGGTCGGCAACCACCTCCTCCAGCACCGCGAACTGTCGGCGACGGCGATCGGGGTGGGGGCGTACATCCAGTCGCTCCCCGAAGGCGCCCCGGTCGGCATCAGGGTACTGACGGACCACTTCCCGGAGGGCGAGATCCGCATCAGCGCCGCCCTGCGGGAGCTGGAACAGCACGGCTACCTGGAACGCCGCCGCGAGCGGCAGGGGACCGGGCGGGTGGTGACCCGGACGTACTCGTACAACAAACCGCTGACCACGCCGGACGAGCCGCCTCCGCCGCCGGACCCGGAGCCCGTACCGGACCCGGAACCCGAGCCGCAGCGGGTCGCCGACCCCGACCCCGAGCCCGCGCCCCAACCCGTACACCCCGGCGCGGCCGATCTGCTCGCCAACCTCCGCCGCTACGACCCCCGGCTACTGCTGGCCGAGCGCGACGTACAACGCCTCGCACCCGGCGTCTCGGCCTGGCTGGAGCGCGGGGCCGACCCCGAGGCCATCGGGCTGGCCCTGACCGCCAACCTCCCCGAACCGATGCGCAGCCCAGCGTCCGTACTCGCGTACCGCCTGGAGGTGCTCCTCCCACCCCACCTGCCGGCGGCTCCGTCCACCAGCCCGATCAGACGCCCGGACCCCTTCCAGACCTGCGACGGCTGCGACCGGGCCTTCCGCTCCCCCCACCCCGGCCGCTGCCGCGACTGCCCACCCCCGCCCGAAGTGCGCGCCGCCGCCTGAGCCGGACCCTCTCCGGGGTTGTCGTGCTGCGCCGTCCGGCCGCTCCGGCGGGATGTCGCCGTGGGTGCGGCCTCGGGGCGTGGTCGGCTGACCGGCGTCCCCACTGATCGACATCGAAAGGTGGTGCCCGGTGTACCGAGCCCGCTTCCTCACTGCAACGGCTTCGGGACTGTCGTCGAGGAGAACTGCCTCCCCGCGGTCACCTTCGTGTACACGGGTGCGACCCCTTCACGGTCGTCCCCCGCCCTGCCCGGGGACCGGGTGATGTCGTGATCAACCTGTCTGCGCCAAGGTGAATCCTGCTGGCCAGACCGCCGCGGGAGCTGCTTCGGAGTGTGCGCGGTCCGGTTGCGGGGCATTCGACGCAGAGTAGCCTGGACTTGATCGACGCTGCCCGATTCTGGAGGTAGGCGATGTTCGTCCGAAGGCTGCGGCGCCGTATGCCGCATCGGTTTGTTCTTCTCGGCAACGGCCGTTCGATTCGAGGCTTCAGCGGGGGGCTTTACGACGGCCACGGATACATGTCCTGATACAGCTCACCGTGTCGAACTCGGCCTGTCGCAGAGTCCGTGCGGCAGGCCGAGTTTGGAGTATGTGCGGTGGCAGAAGAGACCGACGCTCTGGTGGCCATTACGCGGGTTCTGTCACCGCATTGCCGTGTCACCAGGACGTCCAGCGGTGCCCTGATTGCCGACTGGAGGCGGCGGACCCGTTTTCTCGGCATGACGACGACGGACGTTCAGAAATTCGTTGAGGGAAGCTCCGAGGAACGTGCCGAACTCGTCACCGATCTCATCCGCGCCGGGTGTGCGACGGATCACCGGAAGGTGTACTCGGACGTCGAGGTCGGGCTCTGGCTGCGCGGAGTGCACCTGTCGATCCGGACCATGGGATTCGGGCGCGTCCTTCGGCTCCTGTCCGTGGCGGCCCCGGTGTACTCACGCGCAGACCCTCCTTCGGCGGACGAGGTGGCGCGGCTGAAACGGGCCGTGCGATCACACAGTCACAGAAGCTGGTTCGTGAACGACGACTGCAAGGCCGAGGCCGTGACGGCCTTCGTCCTTCTGCGGCGATGCGGCTTGAACGCCGTGCTCCACGTCGGTGTGCGCGAGCACCCGTTCGCCTTGCATGCCTGGAGCTCTTCGGCCGGCGTGTGCATCCCTGATGCCGATCCGCGGGGCCACGCGTTCGTGCCGGTTCTCTCGATCAGTTGCGCAGGGCAGTGAGGTGCAAGCACTCCGCCTTGACTGGGCAAAGGGTGCACCGAGGCTCCGGGCGGCCGAGGCCATGGCGCGGCAGGGACTCGTGACGACGGTCTCCTCACGGGCCGGCACTGCAGTGGTCGTCGGCTGGGTCGGCTCGGTCCATGACCGCGAGGCGGGCGCGCGCGGGCTCCTGGACGACGTCGGCCGACCGGGAGCCACAGCACGTCTGCCGATCGGCGACTACGCGGCCGTCCTGCTGTGCCGCGACCGCATTGTGCTGATGCGCGACGACCATGCGCGCATTCCCCTGTTCTTCAGGGAGTCCGGCGGGCGCGTCAGCGCGGTGAGTACGTCGGCGCGCTGTCTGGGCGACTTCGAAGCGCTGGAACGCAGCTACTTCTGCCGGTTCCTGACGGGGAACATGGCGCAACCGCACTCGGAACTCACCCCGTTCTCCGGTGTACACCGGATCCTCGGCGGCGAGGTCGTGGAACTTTCGATCACCGGGCAGATGCGTGGTCGGGTGCGCAGACGCGTCGGTGGGGCCGACGCCCCGGGGGAATCGACGGCAGACGGGCTCCTTCTCAGCGGGGCCGCGAAGGACCTGCGCCTCGCACTGGAGAACGCCGTCGGGCGCCGAGTGGGCCGGATGACGGCATGCCACGTCTCCGGCGGCATCGACTCCACCAGCATCGCGTTGCTCGCAGCCCGTCAGCTGGGCGCGGGACGGGGCCACCCCGGGGACCTGGTCCTGCTCGCCGGGCGCTTCGACAGAGGAGAGCTGGCCGGGGAGCAGCCGTACCTCGAAGAGGCGATGAAGGAGATTTGCCGTCATGCACCTGCAGCCCGCCCGTTGATTGCGGATGTCGGCGACGTGGCTGACTTCGACGACTTCGAACACCACGCGGGAGACGCGGACGAGCCTCATGCGCACGCCTTTCGCGCCCCGTTCTGGAGCAGGCTCCACGGCAATGCGGCGGAACTCGGCTGCGACATCCTCATGACCGGTTGCGGGGCCGATCCGATCGCGGACGCCAACCCTCTCCACCTGCACAGACTGGCCCGCACAGGACAGCTCCGGCAGATGACGAAGCAGGCACGCGCCTGGGCCGCAGGCACCGAACGCGGCGTGCGTGACGTCGTCTACGACTACGTCGTGAGGCCGACCCTCCCACTGGCAGCCGAACGGATCACTGCGCTCGACCGCCGCGAGACCGTGCTGGGCAGCCTCGGCCGCTTCGCCCGCCCCCGCTGGCTGCGATACGGATTTGCGCGGGCCCACGGCTACCGTGAGGCGAGCATCGCGGAGAGCCGCTTCGTGTTCGGACGCAGGCCGGAGGAGTCGTTCTTCGAGGCGGCCAATTACCTCGCCGCTCCCGACCCGCTGTCCTGGCAGCGAGCACGGCAGGACGGATTCTTCCTCTCGCACCCCTTTCTCGACCGCGAGGTCATCACCACGATGCGCCGCTTCCCTGTTGCAGCCACGTTCCATCCGGGCCGTCCGAAGGCGGTTCTGCGCGAGGCCATGGCAGATCTGCTCCCCTCCCGGATCCGCGGCCGAGCGGTCAAGGTCCCCTTCGACCAGCTCTACGCCCGCGGCTTGCGGGCACACGGCGACGAACTCATCGACCTCTGCCGCTCCGCGAGGCATCCGCTGGTCGCGGAGATGTTCGACATCGAGGTGCTGTGCCGGGCAGTGAGGGAGGCACAGCTCGGCGTGGGGAACGCAGAATCCTGGGATCGGATGAACAGCTCCCTTGCCCTCGTGGCGTGGCTGGAGCGACTGGACCCGCGATCCAGCGCGCCCGGTGCGGCAACGGCGGTCACCGACGGCTCTTGATGTCCCACAATGATCTCTGGATAGGACCCGTCACGACATCGACGAGGCCGTACCGGTTGCTCACCGCGCGGTTCTCCGCGTCGGTCGTCTTGCGATCTTCCTCGCCTTTTCGCGTGATGGATGAAAACACGCCTGCGCCCTGCGTGCCGAACATCCAATAGATGGCGACGAAACGTGCGTCCATCGTATGTGCGTTGATCGAATTGTTTTCGTGCACCCTGCCGGTGTAGATGAGGGAGTCGAAATTCGCCTGTTCCTTCATCCAGCGGGGCACTTTTCCGCCGCTCCAGGAGTCCCTGGCGAGTTTGACCGAATCCAGGCCGAGTCGGTCCTTGCGTGCGAAGCTCGCGGTGGCGTAGAAGGCCACTTGATCGTACGGCGTGTCGATGGGCAGCTGTACAACCGTTCGGGTGACGAACGAGTCACTTGCCTCGATCCAGTTTCCCTGGACCATCCATGGCTGCGCCGCCACCAATTGGCCGGCCTGGTGGATCTCCCTGCGGGAGAGCGGGCTTTTATCCTGGGATTTACTCCACCGCTTGGCATCGTCCCGCCATTGCTGTCGGAGCCGGTCATGCCCGTCCATTGTTACTGTTTCCCCCATGGCGTGGAACTCGCCTCCCATGACATAGAAACCCACATCACTGTGGTTTTCGAGCGTGATGTCGACCGGAATGGCGAATGATTTCCGGTCCATACTCAATTCAGGTTTCCCCATGGTCAGCTTGATAACAGGCCTGGCCCCGTGCTGGTACGGCTGATAGAGGTTTTGGTAGCCAAAATTGGCGATCGCGAATGCAGCGGAGGCGAGGACCGCCACGGCCACTCGCTTCGGAGCGGGGATCTCGACCGACATCCGCCCCACGGCGAAGACGGCCCATGCGGAACCCGCAGTGAGCAGGATCGACGCCGCCAAGTAGTACCGAGAGTCGCCGTTCGCCACCTCAAGCAGGACCATGAGATTGGTCAAGGCTGCCGCGGCCGTGCCGGCCAGCGCGACGATTCCGGAGTAGGGGAAGCTGCCCCGGAACCAGTAGTCCATGACTGCGGCGCCGCCCAACAGTGCGGTGATCGAGGCCGCGATGAGGCCGGCGCCGGTGACGCGCCCCATGAAGGTCAGGGCCCCGTTGAGGTTTTCGATGCCGAAGCGGCCCAGATAGCCCGCCGTCAGGACGAGGACCAGCAGGATCAATACCGGAGTCGTCTGTGACCGTTGGGTTTTCGCCGGTGCCCGTCCCGCCCGCAGGTACGAGCAGAATCCGGACTTGGGTGGAGTGCTCACGTGATCACCTCCTGATACTGCGGGGCATGCGCCGTGCTCCGGATGCGCCGATGACGGCCGAGCACCATCGTCCGTGCCGATCCGTGGGAGCACCATCCGGATGCCTCTGGACGGCCCAACCGGAAGGGTCCGCGCCGGGTGGTTGATCCGTGGCCGGTGCTAGTCGTTGCCGTTGTCGAGGTGGGCCGTCAGGAGGTTGGGGTTCGACGGGACGGCGAAGTAGGCGGCGTTCGTGACGTAGACGGTCTTGTCGTGCAGGGCCACGGCGGTCGGGTTGGACAGGCCGTCCGGCGTGGTGAGGACGATGGTGTGGGCGCCGTTCGGGCGTACGTGGGCGATCGTGCTGTCCGTGATCAGCGCGGCGAGGACCGTGTCGTCCTTCCCGGTGAAGGCGAAGTCGTCGATCCCGTCGAGTCCGGTCGCCCTGGTCTCGATCGTGCCGGCGGTGCCGTCGCGGCGGACGGGGATGCGCAGCAGCGTCCGGCGGTCGGTGTTGGACACCCACACGGCGTCGCCGTGGAGCTTGATGCCGTTGGCGCCGGCCTCGTAGCCCACGCCGTTGCCGATCGGCTGGAGCGCGGACCCCGCCGCCCAGATCGTGGCCGTGCCGCCCTTCAGCGGGACGCGCCAGACGAGTCCGCGTGCCGAGTCGGCCACGTAGAACACGCCTAGCTTCTCGTCGAGGGCGAGGCCGTTGGGGAGCGAGTCGGCCGGGAGCTGCGCGATCTGGACGGGCGTGCCGCCGTGGGGCCCGATGCGCCAGATGCCGGTCTCGCTCGTTCCGGTGGCGTAGTTGACGTAGAGGGTGCCGTCCTTGGCGCGCACGATCCCCGTCACCACGGCCGAGCCGATGCCGGGGGTGTTCGGGTTCGGTACGGAGGGCAGGACCGTGAGGAGCCGGGAGGACCCGTGCTTGTCGACGCGGACGACCTGCCGGGCGTGGGCGAGGGTCAGGTTCGCGGAGCCGTCGGGTTCGAGGGCGATGTTCTCCGGCGTCTCCCCGGCGGAGTAGCTGAAGCTCGCGAGGGTGCGCGGGTCGGACAGGGTCGGCTCTCCGGCCGATGCGGCGGCGGGGGCGAGCAGGGTGAAGGCGGCGACGGCGACGGTGGCGGTGGTGGCCAGACGGGGGAGTCGGAACATGAGCCTCTCCTTGGGCGGCGCGGGGTGCCGAGGAACGCGGCACAAGGAAGAGGTGATGCTGCATCGGTCCGAAGTGGTGGCAGTCACGGCCGGAAGATCGCCTGCATGGGCCACGACTTGGGACCGGTTGGCCCGGCCGCCCGCAGTGGAGGGAGCGGCGCGCCACCGGGCGCCCCCGCTGACCGCCGCGGTGACGGTCAGCGAGCGCGGCAGCGATCAGCGGGTGCGCTGGACCCGGCGTTCGTCCCATACCGGCTCGGCGGTCTCCCTGACGACTCCGTCCGAGCCGAAGACCAGGTAGCGGTCGAAGGAGCGCGCGAACCAGCGGTCGTGCGTCACCGCCAGCACCGTGCCCTCGTACGCCTCCAGCCCCTCCTGCAGTGCCTCCGCGGACTCCAGGTCGAGGTTGTCCGTCGGTTCGTCGAGGAGCAGCGCGGTGGTGCCCGCCAGTTCCAGCAGCAGGATCTGGAAGCGCGCCTGCTGGCCGCCCGACAGCTTGTCGAAGGGCTGGTCCCCCTGCCGGTCCAGCTCGTAGCGGCGCAGCGCCGACATCGCCCCGCCCCGGTCCTCGGCATGCTCCGTCCAGAGGATGTCGACCAGGCTGCGCCCCATGAGCTCGGGGTGCGCGTGCGTCTGCGCGAAGTGGCCGGGAACGACCCGTGCGCCCAGCTTCCACGTTCCGGCGTGGGCGACGGGCTCGCCCGCCAGCAGCCGCAGGAAGTGGGACTTGCCCGAGCCGTTCGAGCCGAGCACGGCCACCCGCTCCCCGTAGAAGACCTCCAGGGAGAACGGCTTCATCAGCCCCGTGAGCTCCAGGTCCTCGCAGACCACGGCCCGTACGCCCGTCCGGCCGCCCTGCAGGCGCATCTTGATGTCCTGCGTGCGCGGCGGCTCCGGGGGCGGGCCGATCTCCTCGAACTTGCGCAGCCGGGTCTTGGCCGCCTGATAGCGCGAGGCCATCTCGTCGCTGCGCGCCGCGTACTGCTGCATGTCCTGCACGAGCCGCTTCAGCTGCGCGCGTTTCTCGTCCCAGCGCCGGCGCAGTTCGTCGAAGCGCGCGAACCGCTCCTCCCGCGCCTCGTGGAAGGTCCCGAAGCCGCCGCCGTGCACCCACACGTCGGATCCGGCCGGGCCGGGCTCCACCGCGACGATCCGCTGCGCGGCCCGCGCCAGCAGCTCCCGGTCGTGGGAGATGAACAGGACCGTCTTGCGGGTCTCGCGCAGCCGCTCCTCCAGCCACCGCTTTCCCGGGACGTCGAGGTAGTTGTCCGGCTCGTCCAGCAGGAGGACCTCGTCGGGCCCGCGCAGCAGCGCCTCCAGTACGAGCCGCTTCTGCTCGCCGCCGGACAGCGTCCGCACCTCGCGGAAGCGGGCCCGGTCGTACGGCAGGCCGAGGGCTGCCGTCGTGCACATGTCCCAGACGGTCTCGGCCTCGTACCCGCGGGCCTCGGCCCAATCGCTGAGCGCCTGCGCGTACTTCATCTGCGCGGCCTCGTCGTCCACCGTCATGATCAGGTGCTCGGCGGCGTCCACCGCTGCCGCCGCCTCCCGGATCCGCGGCTGGGACACCGATACCAGCAGGTCAAGGACCGTCCGCTCGTCCCGTACCGAGCCGACGAACTGGTGCATGACGCCGACGCCGCCGCTGGAGGTGACGGTTCCGCCGTGCGGCTGGAGCTCGCCCGAGACCAGCCGCAGCAGCGTCGTCTTGCCCGCGCCGTTGGCGCCGACGAGGGCCGCCACCGAGCCCTCGCCCACTCTGAACGAGGCATCGCCGAGCAGTACGCGCCCATCGGGCAGGTAGTACTCCAGGTGCGAGGCTTCCAGATGTCCCATGGGCCGGATCCTGGCCTGCCTAACGGCGGCGGCACAACGCGTTTTCGGCGTGGGGGGGGCGGAGGGGGCGGGAGGGGTGCGGGGGGTGTGGAGGAGTCGGGTGGGTTCGTCCAAGGGGTGCGCGGGGGGTGGTCAGAGGGGTTACCCGTGCGTAGATTACCGGCGGTAACTCCGGAGCGGAGTCGAGCCGAGTCGAGGAGATCGCCGTGGAAGCCGCGCCCCAGCTGGTACCGCCCGTGTTGACCGTCGTCGACGGGGTGGTGCGGGTGGCGGAGGTGCCCGCGCTGGCCGGGGTGCCGGTGAGCGGGTCGCTCGGGGACATCCCGTACCAGAACGCCCGGGAGGCGCCCGGCGAGGTGGTGCTCGCCCGCAAGGAGCGGGACGGGAGCTGGCGCGACGTCACCGCCGCCGAGTTCGCGGCCGAGGTGACGGCCGTCGCCAAGGGCCTGATCGCCGAGGGGCTGCGCGAGGGGGACCGGCTCGCGATCATGGCCCGGACCACGTACGAGTGGACGCTGCTGGACTTCGCGGGATGGGCCGCCGGGCTGGTCACCGTACCGATCTACCCGACGTCGTCCGCGCTCCAGGCCCGCTGGATCATCCAGGACTCCGGGGCCGTGGCCTGCGCCGTCGAGGACACCGCGCAGGCCCGCATGATCAGCGCCGAGCGGGCCAACCTGCCCTGGCTGACGCACCTGTGGGAGTTCGACACGGGCGCGGTGGCGCGGCTGATCAAGGCCGGCGAGGACCTGCCCGACGCCGTCGTGCACGCGCGCCGGTCCGTCCGTACGCCGGACTCCGCGGCCACCCTCATCTACACGTCCGGTACGACGGGACAGCCCAAGGGCTGCGTGATCACGCACGCCAACTTCTTCGCCGAGGCCGACAACGCGGTCGAGCTCCTGCATCCCGTCTTCAGATCCGCGACCACGGACGCCGCCTCGACGCTGCTCTTCCTCCCGCTCTCCCACGTGTTCGGGCGGATGGTGGCCGTGGGGTGCATGCGGGCGCGGGTCAGGCTCGGGCACGCGCCGAGCATCCAGACGGAGGAGCTGCTCGCCGACCTCGCCGGGTTCCGGCCGACGTTCCTGCTCGCCATCCCGTACGTACTGGAGAAGGTCTACAACACCGCGCGCGCGACGGCCGAACGGATGGGCCGTGCCTCGTCGTTCGACCGGGCGGCGCGCATCGCGCAGCGGTACGGGGAGATCGTCGAGGGCCGGACCCCGGGGGTGAGCCTGCGGGCGGCGCGGGCGCTGTACGACCCGCTCGTGTACCGGCGGATCCGGGCGGCGCTGGGCGGGCGCGTGCGGTACATCCTGAGCGGCGGTTCCCCGCTGGGCCGCCGGCTCGCGGCGTTCTACACCGGGGCCGGGATCGACGTCTTCGAGGGGTACGGGCTCACGGAGACGACCGGGGCGACGACGGTCACCCCGCCGCTGAAGCCGAGGCTCGGGACGGTGGGGTGGCCGCTGCCGGGCACCGCCGTACGGATCGCGGACGACGGGGAGGTGCTGCTGCGGGGGCGGCACGTGTTCGCGGGGTACTGGAATTCGGGGGAGGGGGTCGGAGGCTGGTTCGCGACGGGGGACATAGGGGAGCTGGACGGCGAGGGCTACCTGACCATCACCGGCCGGAAGAAGGACCTGATCATCACCTCCGGCGGGAAGAACGTGGCCCCGGCCCCGCTGGAGGACTGGCTGCGGGCCCACCCGCTGGTCGGCCAGTGCATGGTGATCGGCGACAACCGGCCGTACGTGGCGGCGCTGATCACGCTGGAGCCGGAGGGGCTGGCGCACTGGCGGCAGATGCGGAAGAAGACGGCGATGCCGATGCGGGAGCTGGTGCGGGACGAGGAACTGCGGGCGGAACTCCAGCGGGCGGTGGACGAGGCGAACCGCCTGGTCTCGCGGGCGGAGTCGATACGCCGCTTCGCGGTGCTGCCGCGCGAGTTCACGGAGGCGGGCGGCCACCTGACCCCGTCCCTGAAACTGAAGCGCGCCAGGATCGCCCGCGACTTCGAGCGCGAGATAGACGACCTGTACCGCAGGCCGTGATCGCAGGCCGTGATCGCGGGGTGGGGGCCGGGGTCCGGGAGCCTGGGTCCGGAGCTGGGCCGTGTCTTCCCGGACGGACTCGCGGTCCAGCGCAGTTCGTTCACTGCCTCTGCCGCCTCCCTGCGCACCTCGGGGTGGGGGTGCCGGAGGAACCGCTCGACGACCGGCAGCGCCGCCTGATCACGAGTTGAGCCCGGGATGGCCCGGGACGGGCGGCCCCCGCCTGCGCGGCTAGGCGGGGACGGCGGCCAGGCCGGCCTCGGCGATCTTGACGTCGTCCGACCAGTGGCCGCCCGAGACGCCGATTCCGCCCACGAGGTGGCCGTCCACGACGATCGGCAGGCCGCCGCCGAACGTGACCAGGCGGTCGATCCCGGTCCGGGCGCCCGGGGCCAGCTGCGCGTCGTTCTCGATGAACTCGTGCCAGTCGGTGGTGCTCAGGCCGAAGGCGGCCGAGGTGTAGGCCTTGTCCTGGGCGATCTGGATGGTCATCAGGCCCGAGCCGTCCATCCGCGCGAACGCGCTGAGGTGGCCGGACTCGTCGACGACGGCGATGGCGAAGAACAGGTCGGTCTCCCGGGCCGCAGCCAGGGCGGCGTCGACGATGGCGCGCGCGAGGTCGTTGCCGAGGGCCGGGCGGGTGCGGACAGCAGTCATGGCGGTATCCCCTTGATGAGACGTGCAGGAGTTCGTGTGCTTGTAGCTAACAGCATGCTTATAGCTATCTGCAAGCTGTCTGACTGCTTGGTGATTACTGGCACCCGACCGGCACCCGCTCTTACACTCGCCCCATGCACTACTCCGAGCGGCTGCTGATGCACATCAAGCAGGCCGAACGCATCACGCAGGCCGCCAAGGAGGCCGCGGTGCGCGAGGCCGGGATCACCGCTGCTCAGCAGGGCGCGCTCGCCGTGCTCAGCGACAACCCCGGGATCAACGCCGCCGAGCTCGCGCGCAAGCTCTCGGTGACTCCGCAGACGATGAACAGCCTGCTCGGCCGGCTGGAGACCCGCGGTCTCATCGCGCGCACCCCGCACCCGATCCACGGCACGCTCATCGAGATCCGGATGACCGAGCGCGGCGCGGAGGTGTTCGCCGCCGCCGACGAGCTGGTGGCGAAGCTCGACGCCCGGCTGGCCGAGGGCCTCTCCGAGTCCGAGACGGCCGCCGTACGGGAACTGCTCGCCCGGATCATCCGGAACGCGGACACCCCCTAGGGGGCCGGAGGCCTTCAGCAGTTGGCGTGCGTCGGGCGGCCCGCGAAGCGGTCGGCGAGCCAGTTCCCCGCCGCCAGGGAGTGGGTGATCACGCCGCTGACGTGCTCACCGACCCAGATGGTCTGCCACTCCACGTCCGCGCCCTTCGCGCACCACTCCGAGCGCAGCTGCCGCCCGACCGCGTACGGGATCAGCTCGTCGCCGAGCGCGTGGTACTGGTACACCGGCGCCGCCGGAGCCGTCCGCCCCAGCCGGCTCTGGTCCAACCGGGCCTGCCAGTCCGGCTGTTCGAGGGGATTGCGGGTCGTGAGGTCGGAGATCCGCTTGAAGGAGCCCGCGATGGCGTCGATGGCGACACAGCCGTCCTTCATCCCCGCCACCAGCGCCTTGCCCGCCGGGTTGAGGTACGAGTCGAGGTGCAGCTCGGGGAACGCCGCGTCCTGACCGGCCGCCGCCATGAAGATGAGCCCCGAGCCGTACGAGCCGTTGTTGAAGTCGGCCACCTTCATCAGGTCCGCCGGAACCCCGCCCGTCGCCGTGCCCTTCACCTTCAGCTCGGGGGCGTACGAGCCCTGCAGCTCGGCGGCCCAGCCGCTGGCCTGGCCGCCCTGGGAGTAGCCCATGATCCCGACCGGGGTGTCCGCCGGCAGCCCCGCCTCGGGGAGCCGGGTGGCCGCGCGGGCGGCATCGAGCATGGCGCGGCCGGCCGACGGGCCCACCGTGTACGTGTGCACCCCCGGCGTGCCGAGCCCCTCGTAGTCGGTGACGACCACGGCCCAGCCGCGCAGGGTGAGCTGCTGGATGAGGTTGGCCTCCATGGCGGTGCCGTACGGGAGGTTGTTGCTCGGCGCGCAGGAGTCGCCCATGCCGACGGTGCCGACGGCGTACGTGACGAGCGGCCGCGGGCCGGTCCGGCCGTCCTGCGGGACGATCACGGTGCCGGAGACGGTGTTCGGGACACCGGCGGCGGTGGTGGACCGGTAGTGGATCTTCCACGCCTTGGTGCCGGTCGGCTGCCCGGGCAGCGGGTGGAAGGCGGACGGCGAGACATCGACGATGTCCCCGGCCCGGCCGCTTTCGGGCGCGGCTGCGGTGGCGGTGGCGGTGGCGGTGGCGGGGGTCGCGACGGACACGGCCAAGGCGGCCGAGGCGGCCAAGGCGAGGGCGACGGTTCGCAAACGCATGGGCGGCTCTCCCAACAGAACGTTTCGTGCGGGGGGTAGGTGAGGAGACCGTAGTGACCGACCGCTCGCAACGTCGCTGACCGCGCAGCTCACCTTTCCTGACCCGGACTCGCACCCCCGCCCGCCGTCACCCGCCACCCGTAGGCGGGACGGGCTCGCACGGGCTCGCCTCAGCCGCCCGAAGCGATCCTGTACGCGCCCGGGGTCGTGCCCGTCCAGCGGCGGAAGGCGCGGTGGAAGGCCGTGTCCTGCGAGAAGCCGAGGCGGGCCGCCAGGTCCGCTATCGGCTCGCCGCTCTCCGCCAGCCCCGCGATCGCCGCGTCCCGCCGGACGTGGTCCTTCAGCTGCTGGAACGACGTGCCCTCCTGCTGCAGCCGCCGCCGCAGCGTCGCCGGGGACACCGCCAGCCGCGCCGCCACCTCCGCCAGCGCCGGCAGCCGCGGCGAGGTACGCAACTGCCGTGCCAGGGCCCGGCGGACCTGCTCCGCGACCGTCGTCCCGTACTCCGGCCGCGACAGCAGGTCGAAGGGGGCCCGCCGCAGCATCGCGTCCAGCGCCGCCTCGTCCCGTACGAGCGGTGCGGCCAGCCAGTGCGCGTCGAAGGCGGCCCCCGTACGGTCCGCCCCGAAGCGGACCGGGCAGTCGAACAGGATCTCGTACTCCGCCTCGTGCGGCGGCGGAGGATACGCGAACGCCGCGTACGCGAGCGGGATGCGCCGCCCGATCAGCCAACTGCTCAGCCGGTGCCAGATGGCGAGCACGCACTCGGTCAGGAACCGCTCCTCGTCCCGGGTGAAGTCGTTGCGCACCGTGAAGCGCGCCTCGGCGCCGGTCACTTCCAGCGCGAGTTCCGGGCCGCCCGGGAACAGGCCGTAGAAGGTCGCGGCACGCTCCACCGCCGCGCCGAGGTCCCGGCAGCCCAGCGAGGCGCAACACATCATCGCGAACGTCCCCGGGCGGCTCGGCACCGCCGACAGGCCGAGGAACTCGTCCTGCGTGGTCCGGTACAGCGCCCGGAACAGCCGGGCGAACTGCGCCGGCGTGATCCGAGCCCGGTCGTCGCCGAGCAGCAGCGGCGGGATCTGCGCCTCCTGGAGCAGCGGCACGGTGTCGATGCCGCCGCGCGCCGCCCCCGCGAGCACGGCACGCACATGGTGCACGGTGATCGTCCGCCTCCCCATGGGTCCGACGGTAGCCCGGATGAGCGCTGCGGTCAGGGGGCGTGACGCTTCCGGTCATGTCGCGCGCAGGGGTTGGCTGTCTAGCGTCGGTCCGACGTACGTCGTACGTACCCCAGGGAGGCGAACGCGATGGACGCTGTGCGACCGGAGACGCTGGCGGTGTTCACGGAGTGGACGGGGGAGCGGTACGGAGGCGAGAGCGCCCTGCGCCACCGGAACCCGGACGGGGGGTGGGCCACCGTCACGTACGCCGAACTGCGCGACCGCGTACGGCGGACCGGGCGGGCGCTGATCGCGCTGGGCGTCGGGCCCGGCGAGCGGGTGGCGGTCCTGGCCGAGACCCGGCCGGCGTGGACGTACACCCACTTCGGGGTCCTGGCGGCGGGCGCCGTCCTCGTACCGGTCTACCCGACGGCGGGGGAGGAGGAGCTGGCCTGGGTCCTCTCGGACGCGGAGGCGGTGGCCGTCGTCTGCGACGACGCGGCGCAGGCGGACCGGGTGGAGGCGCTGCGGGCGAAGCTGCCGGCGCTGCGCGCGGTCGTACGGATGGACGCGCTGGCGGAGCTGGAACAGGCGCCGGAAGCCGAACTCCTCGAACGGGCCCGGCGGGTGACGCCGTCCCACGACGCGTCGATCGTCTACACCTCCGGCACGACGGGCCTGCCGAAGGGCTGCCGCCTCACGCACGGCAACCTGGGCGCCGTCCAGGACGCGACGCAGCCGCTGATCCAGGGCGGACCGGGCGACTCCACGTACCTCTACCTCCCCCTCGCGCACCTGCTGGCGCAGCTGATCCAGTTCACGACCCTCCTGGCGGGCGGGGAGCTGTGCTACTTCGGCGGCCGGATCGAGGACGTGCTGTCCGAACTGGCCGAGGCGCGGCCCACCCATCTCCCGTCCGTACCGCGCCTGTTCGAGAAGGTGCATTCCGTGGTGCTGTCCCTGGCGCAGGCGCAGGAGGGCGGCGCCGAGCGCTTCCGGGAGGCGGTGCGCCTGGGGGTGCTGGAGGCGGAGGGCCGCCTGCCCGAGGCCGACCGGCCGGCCTACGAGGAGGCGGAGAAGAACCTGTACTCCCTGGTCAGGGGCGTCTTCGGGGGCCGGCTGGGCTGGGCGGTGACCGGGGGAGCGCCGATCGCCCCGGCGACCTTGGACTTCCTGCGGGCCTGCGGGATCCCGGTGTACGAGGGCTACGGAATGACCGAGTCCGCCGGGCTCATCAGCTTCAACCACCCCGAGGCCGTGCGCCACGGCACGGTGGGCCGGCCGATCGCGGGCTGCGAGGTCCGCATCGCGGCGGACGGCGAGGTGCTGGCCCGGGGCCCGATGATCTTCCCGGGCTACCACGCGAACCGGGCCGCGACGGCGCAGGCGCTGGACGCGCAGGACTGGCTGCACACCGGGGACCTGGGGGAATTGGACGCCGACGGGTTCCTGTCGATCACGGGCCGCAAGAAGGAGCTGATCATCACCTCGGCGGGCAAGAACATCACCCCGACGGAGGTCGAGTTCGCCGTACAGCGCTCCCCGTACGTATCGCGCGCGGTCCTGATCGGCGACCGCCGACCCCACCCGGTCGCGCTGATCACCCTGGACGCGGAGGAGCTCGCGGCGTGGGCGCGGCGGGAGGGCCTCGCCGCCCTCGCCCCGGACCAGGGCCTCGACCTGCCCGCCGCGGCCGCCCACCCCGCGGTCCGCGCCCTGGTCGAGGAGGCGGTCACGGCGGCCAACGCCACGGTCTCCCGCCCGGCCCGGATCCGCGCCTTCCACATCCTCCCCGAGGAGTTCACCATCGAGGCCGGCACCCTGACCCCGACCCTGAAACTGCGCCGCAAGACGGTGGCGGAACGCTACGCGGCGCAGATCGACGCGCTCTACGGGTAGGGGCACGGGGCGGCGGGCCCGGCTGATCCGGGTCCGTTGTCAGTGGGGGCCGCTACGGTGCCGCCATGGCGAACTTCGTGCTGGTGGCAGGCGCATGGCTCGGCTCGTGGGCGTGGGAGGAGGTGGCCGCGCCGCTGCGCGCGGCGGGGCACGACGTCCACCCGCTGACACTGTCCGGCCTGGCCGAACGGCAGGGCGTACCGGCCGGCCAGCAGACGCACGTCCGGGACATCGTGGCCGAGGTCGAGCGCCTCGACCTGCGTGACGTGGTCCTGGTCGGCCACAGCTATGCGGGCATCCCGGTCGGCCAGGCGGCCGAGCGGATCGGAGACCGGCTGAAGCGGGTGGTGTTCGTGGACGCCAACGTCCCGGTGGACGGCGGCTCGTTCGTCTCGGCCTGGCCGGACGGCCGGGCGATGGTCGAGGCGGCGATCGCCGCCGGTGGCGGCTTCTGGCCGCCGCCGGCGGCGGACGAGTACGCGGGCCAGGGCATGGACGAGGAACAGATCACCCGCTTCGTCACGGGCTCGACCCCCCACCCGGGCGCCACCCTGACGGAACCGGCGGAGCTGAAGGCCCCGCTCTCCGAGCTCCCGGCGCTGTACGTGAAGTGCCTGCTGGACGGCGAGGAACCGGGCCCGGAGGTGTCCGCGCTCCTGAAGAGCGAGCGCTGGACCCTGGTCCGGATGAACACCGGCCACTGGCCGATGTTCTCGCAGCCGGCGGAACTGGCGCAGCTCCTGGCGGGGGCGGCGGGGTAGGGGACCTCCTTCGGCGGCCGGGTCAGCCGAACTGGCCCGGCTGGTAGCCACCGGCCGGCTGCTGGACGATGACGTTCATCCGGTTGTAGGTGTTGATCAGGGCGATGAGGGAGACCAGGGCCGCCATCTGGTCCTCGTCGTAGTACTTGGAGGCGTCCGCCCAGGCTTCGTCCGTGACACCGCCGGCCGCGTCGGCGATGCGCGTGCCCTGCTCCGTCAGCTCCAGGGCCGCCCGCTCGGCGTCGGTGAACACCGTGGCCTCGCGCCAGGCCGCGACCAGGTTGAGCCGTAGGCCGTCCTCCCCGGCGTGCACGGCGTCCTTGTAGTGCATGTCGGTGCAGAAGCCGCAGCCGTTGATCTGGCTGGCCCGCAGCTTGACCAGCTCCTGCGTCGCGTGCGGCAGGGTCGAGTCCGAGATGACCTTGCCCGCCGAGTTGATGTACCGCGAGAACTTGGCGGCGAGGGCGTTGCCGAAGAAGTCGAGTCGAGCGTCCATGATGATCTCCTGCCGTGTGGGCGTGTGGACCGTTACACAGCTCTGACGGAACAGCCCGGGCAGATGTGACAGCTCGCCGACACGGCCGCACGGCACGCCCGTCTCACCCGGTCGGCGGCGGGGTCGGCGGCGGGTGTGCGTGGGAGGGGTCGGGAGAGACGGTCGGGGTGTCGGGGTCGGGACCGGTCGACTCGGGGTCGGGAGGGGCGGTCGGGGGTTTCGGGGGTCGGGTCCCTGTCGTTCGGGGTCGGTGAAGGGTCCGGGGGCGTCCCGTCAGTCCACTGTCCTTCCGTGTCGGGTCGGTCCGTCAAGGGCGCTCACTTCGTTCGCGTCGCTTCGCGATGGCCTTCGGCCACCCTTGACTGACCGCCCCGCCCCGGAATGCCATAAGACTGCCGGGAAGCCCCCGAAGGAATGGCCGGGAGGTTATCCGACCAGGAGCGGCCCTGTCGGAGATGCCGACCAGGACATCCCTGTCCATCCGCACCCAGCCCACCAGGACCACCAAGCCCAGCCGGTGACGGGGGCCCGGGGAGGGCCAACCTGCACCAGACAGCGATGAGATGACGATGTAGGCCCCAGTTCGCGGCGGATCGCTACGCGCTTCTCTCGGTATAGCGTCCGGCGACCGTCTGGGGCTGGACATAGGCCGCCCACGCGGCGCAGGTGGGCGGTTTTCCGGCGTCTGCACGTCGTTGGGGGCGCCAGACGACGTCCGTGGCGAGGTTTTCGGGTGTCTGCGGGCTGTCTGGACGCTCTTTGGGCCGAAAAGAGGGCGAGAGGGGGCGAAAAGGGGGTGTGGGGGAGTCTGATGCCGGATTTCTCAACCTTCCACTCCGGCAAGGCCGCTTGTGGGTCCCAATCGGCCGCCAAAAGGGACAAACCACCTGCTGTCGCAGGCCAAGGGCCTGCCGTGCCCGGTCGTGGGCGGCCTATGTCCAGCCCCAGACGGTCGCCGGACGCTATGCCAAGAGGAGCGCGTAGCGATCTGACGCGTCTTTGGGTCCGGGGGTGCGGGATGGGCGTCTGTTCGCTGCCTGGTGTGGGGTGGCCTGCCGGGGTGCGGAAAAAGGGGGCCGGTGTCCTTCGGGGAGTTGGCTGAGCCGGGAGGCTGGGTCAGCATCCCTGATGTGGTCATGGGCTTGGCTGTCCCCCT
>NZ_JBIVXF010000022.1:0-124477 GCF_044769045.1 Streptomyces sp. NPDC090741
GGGGGGGTTGTTGTTCACCACCCCCGGGGGCGGCCCCCCCCCCCCCCCCCCCCCGCCGGGCCCCCCCCCCCGCCGGGGGGGCCCCGGCCGGGGGGGGCCCCCCCCCCCCCCGCGGGGGGGGGCCCCCCCACCGCCGTGGGCGGCCCGGACGGGCCGGGTCAGTGCACCGGGACCGGTTCCGGCGCAGCCGCCGAGGCCCGCTGGGCGCCGAAGTGGTTGAAGGCCAGGTTGAGCACGATGGCCACCACGCAGCCGGTGCTGATGCCGGAGTCCAGGACGACCAGCAGGTCCTTCGGGAACGCGTGGTAGAACTCCGGCGCCGCGATCGGGATCAGGCCGATGCCGACCGAGGCTGCGACGATCAGGGCGTTCTCGCCCTTCTCCATGGCCGCGCCCGCCAGGGTCTGGATCCCGCTGGCCGCGACCGAGCCGAACAGGACGATGCCGGCCCCGCCGAGCACCGGCAGCGGGACCACGCCGATGACGGAGGCCGCCATCGGGCACAGGCCCAGCAGGATCAGGATGCCGCCGCCCGCGGCGACGACGAACCGGCTGCGCACCTTGGTCATCGCCACGAGCCCGATGTTCTGCGCGAAGGCACTGCACATGAAGCCGTTGAACAGCGGGCTGAGCGCGCTGCCGAGCGTGTCCGCGCGCAGTCCGCCCTCGATGGTCTTCGCGTCCGCCGGCCGTCCGACGATCTTGCCCAGCGCCAGGATGTCGGCGGTGGACTCGGTCATGCACACCAGCATCACGATGCACATGGAGACGATGGCGGCCACCTGGAACTGCGGGGCGCCGAAGTGGAACGGGGTCGGGAAGCCCACCAGCGAGGCGTTCTTGACGGTGTCGAAGCTGGTCATCCCCAGCGGGAGCGCGATCAGCGTGCCCGCCACCAGGCCGAGCAGGATCGAGATCTGCTGGAGGAAGCCGCGCAGGAACTTGCGCATCAGCAGCACGATGACGAGGGTGACGGCGGCCATGCCGATGTTCTGCATCGAGCCGTAGTCGGTGGCGGTGCGGTTGCCGCCCTGCGACCAGTTGAAGGCGACCGGCAGCAGGGACACGCCGATCAGGGTGATGACCGTACCGGTGACGACCGGCGGGAAGAAGCGGACGAGCTTCCCGAAGTACGGGGCGGCGAAGAAGCCGACGACCCCGGCGACGATGATCGCGCCGAAGATGACGGGGATGGCGTCCGCGCCCTCCCCCTTGCCTATGGCGATCATCGGGGTCACGCCGGCGAACGAAACGCCGTTGACGAAGGGGAGTTTGGCGCCGATCTTCCAGAAACCGAGGGTCTGGAGGAGGGTGGCGAGGCCGGCGGTGAAGAGCGAGGCGCCCATCAGGAACGCGGTCTCGGTGGCGGAGAGTCCGACGGCAGGGCCGACGATCATGGGCGGGGCGACGACACCCGCGTACATGGCGGCCACGTGCTGGAGGCCGCTCGTGAACATCTTCAGAGGAGGCAGGGTCTCGTCGACCGGGTGCTTCTCCTCCGGTACTGCGACTGCATCTTTGCGAAACCTGGGCGTGTGTGCCACGGCTTCCTCCGGTCGGGTAACACGTCAGCAGGGACGTGGGTGTCTTGGAGGTGGTGCGAAAGCTGTGCAAGTCGAGCCTGTATGGAGTTGTGGGTGGTGGGGGTGGTGGGGGTGGAGGTGGGGGGGTGTTGCGAGTGGTGCTCGTTCTTGTCCCAAGAGGCGCGGAAACGATTCGCCCAAACCGTTCCAGCGAAGTAGTGGCACGAGTCACCGCCCCGGGAACGCCCTCGGAAAACCTCGGGCGCTTCCCGGGAACGGCTGCCGCGGACCCCGCTCGGGTCCGCGACGACCGGCCGGGGGCCGTCCCCCCCGGCCGGACTCCGAGGGGATCAGCCCTGCGCGGTGATGCGCGCGAGGCGCTGGGCCTCTTCGCGGGTGGACACCGCGATGGCGTCCTCGTCGGCGAAGAGGAGTCGGTTGTTCTCGACGATCTGCCTGCCGTTGACGAACGACGCCGTCACCGGGGCGGCCGCACCGAAGACCAGCGCGGTGACCGGGTCGGCGATCGAGGAGTGCAGGAAGGTGCTGATGTTCCAGAGCACCAGGTCGGCGCACTTGCCGGCCTCCAGCGAACCGATGTTGTCGGCGCGGCCGAGGACCTGCGCGCCACCGTACGTACCGAGGCGCAGGGCCTGGCGGGCGTTGAGCGCGGCCTCGCGGTGGACCGGGTTCAGCCGGTTGATCAGCAGCGCGTTGCGCAGCTCGGTGTGCAGCTCACCAGACTCGTTGGAGGCGGTGCCGTCCACGCCGAGGCCGACCGGTACGCCGGCGGCCAGCATGTCCGGGACGCGGGCGATGCCGGCGGCCAGACGGGCGTTGGAGGACGGGCAGTGCGCGACACCGGTCTTGGTACGGGCGAACGCGGCGATGTCGGAGTCGTTCATGTGGACGCTGTGCGCCATCCACACGTCCTCGCCGAGCCAGCCGGTCGACTCGAAGTAGTCGGTCGGGCCCATGCCGAAGAGCTCGTGGCAGAACTTCTCCTCCTCGACGGTCTCGCTGCCGTGCGTGTGCATCCGCACACCGAGGCGGCGGGCCAGCTCGGCGCCCTGCTTCAGCAGCTCGGTGGAGACCGAGAAGGGGGAGCAGGGGGCGACGGCGACCTGGGTCATCGCGTCGAAGGAGGCGTCGTGGAACTTCTTCACCGTCGCCTCGGTGTCGGCGAGCGCGCCTTCGAGGGTCTCGACGGCGTGGTCCGGCGGCAGGCCGCCGTCCTTCTCGCTGCGGTCCATCGAACCGCGGGCGAGGGTGAAGCGGACGCCCATCTCGGACGCGGCGCGGATGATCGAGCCGGAGAGGTCGCCGGCGCCCTTCGGGTACACGTAGTGGTGGTCCATGGCGGTGGTGACACCACCGCGGGCCATCGCGGCGAGGGAGCCCTGGGCGGCCGTGTACGCCATCTGCTCGTCGATGCGCGCCCACGTCGGGTACAGCGCGACGAGCCAGTTGAAGAGGTTGTGGTCGGTGGCCAGGCCGCGCGTGATCCACTGGTAGAAGTGGTGGTGCGTGTTGACCAGACCGGGAGTCACGAGGTGCCCGGTGCCGTCGATGCGGCGGACGACGTTGTCGAGGTTCTCGGGGGCCCTGCCCGCACCGATGGACTCGATCTTGTTGCCGGCGATGACGATGTGACCCGAGGCGTACTCGGTGTCGTTGGCGTCAACGGTTGCGATCGCGCAGTTCTCGATGACGATGCGCTCTACTGCGCCGTCCTGGGCTGCCGATGCTGCCATGGGACTTCCTCGTGCTTTCAGTGGCGGTGCGGGCACGGCAAAACCCAGGGGATTTGAGTGCCGGAGCCGGGGGCCTGACAGCTGACAGTACTGTCGCCCCGTGTGTTGCGTCCGGGTGCCGATTCAGGAAGTGGGGGGCGTGTCGTGCGGTCCCGGGGCCACTGCGGGGCCCCGGGACGCGCGTGCCGCGCTCAGAGGTTGGTCATGTCCACGGGGATGCGGGCGTCAACGCCGTCCCGCAGGACCGTGGCCTCGATCAGACCGTACGGACGGTCCGCGGCGAAGTAGACCTCGTTGTCGTTCTTGAGGCCGAAGGGCTCCAGGTCGACGAGGAAGTGGTGCTTGTTCGGGAGCGAGAAGCGGACCTCGTCGATCTCCGAACGGTGGTTGATGATGCGCGAGCCCATCTGGTACAGGGTCTGCTGCAGCGAGAGGGAGTAGGTCTCGGCGAAGGCCTGAAGCATGTGCTTCTTGGTCTCGGCGTAGGACTTCTCCCAGTTGGGCATCCGCTGCTCGTCGTCGGTCCAGTTGAAGCGCCAGCGACCCGACACCTGGGTGGCCAGGATGCGGTCGTACGCCTCCTGCAGGGTCGTGTACTTGTCCTTCACGTAACCCCAGAACTCGGAGTTCGTGGAGTTCATGACGATCAGGTCCTTGAGGCCGGAGATGACCTCCCAGTTCTGGCCGTCGTACGTGATCTGGGTGACGCGGGTCTCCATACCCTTGCGGATGAAGGAGTGGTTGACTTCGTCGGAGCCGATGAACTTGGAGTTGGCGTCCGAGGTGGCGATCCGGTCCCAGGCGTACTCCTCGATCCGGATGCGCGCACGCTGGATCGGCTCCTGGCTGTTCACGAACCAGCGGGCCAGGTGGATGCCGAACTGCTCGGCGGACTCGATGCCGTACTCCTTGGCGAACGCGTACACCGTGTTCTTGGTGGTGTCCGTCGGCAGGACGTTGGCGTTCGAGCCGGAGTAGTGGACGTCGTCCATGTCGCCGGAGAGGGCGACCGAGACGTTCAGGTCCTTGATGTGGTGGGTGTCGCCGTCCCGCGTGATCTTGACGACGCGGTTCTCTGCTTTGCCGTACTGGTTCTGGCCCAGAATCGTGGCCATGCTAGCTCCCTCGGTAAACGGAGTAGCCGAACGGGTTGAGCAGCAGCGGTACGTGGTAGTGCTCGCCGGGAGTGACCGCGAAGGTGATCGTCACTTCCGGGAAAAACGCACCGCTGTCCCTTACGCGGGGGGCGTCCTGCTGCGCCTCGGCTTGCTTCTTGGAACTGTGCTTATCAAAGAAGTACGTCTCGGTCTCGAAGTCGAGACGTACGTGGGTGGTGCCCTCCGGCAGCGCCGGCAGGTCCTTGCATCGCCCGTCCGCATCGGTGGCGGAGCCGCCCAGGGCCACCCACTCGCCGTCCAGACCCGTACGGGCCGACAGGGAGATGGCGACGCCCTCGGCGGGGCGGCCGATGCTGGTGTCCAGGATGTGCGTGGACACCGACGCGGTGGTCGCGGTGCTCATGCTCACGCTCCTTCTTCTGCGAGTTCGACGAGGCGGGTCAGACGGATCCGGTTGATCTTCACCAGCTCGCCGCGGGCGATCTCCCGCTCCTGCTCCGGCGAGTTGTCGATCCGGACCCTGACCGCGTCCCGCATGAACTCACCGGTCGCACCGGTGGCGCAGACGAGGAAGACGTGGCCGAACTTGTCCTGGTACGCCAGGTTCAGTTCGAGGAGTTCGTTCTTGAGCTCCTCCGAGGCACCGGCCATACCGCGCTGCTCGCGGGCGGAGGTCGGGTCCCCCGGCTTCGGCCGGCCGATCGGCGCGTGGCCTGCCATCGCTTCGGCCAGGTCCTCGGCGGTGAGCTCCGCCATGGCGGCCTCGTTCGCGGAGAACAGGGAGTCGGCGCCGGCGAAGGGGCGCTGGGCGAGCAGCTTGCTCCCCCATGCCGAACTGGCGCACACCTCGTGCAGCTCAGCCGTGGCCGCACTGTCGTCCAAGGCGTTGAACCGGGTGAGACCCGGGGTCGGACTCGAAGTCACGGTAGGCCTCCGTGGCCTGTTGTTGCTTGACGGGCTGCGCATAGCTAACGCCCTCGACAACACGGCGTCAACACTTTGTTGAAACTTCCCGTACACAAAAGCCGCCGCCCGGATGAATTGGGCGGCGGCTCGTCACCATGCGTCAGGAGGGTTTCACGATTGGTTGCCTTTGCTGGCGTTTTCCCTGTTCAAGTAGTTGTAGACCGTGAAACGGCTTACGCCCAGGGCGCCCGCGACCGTCTCCACGCCGTGCCGCACGGAGAAGGCGCCGCGCGCCTCCAGTATCCGTACGACGTCCTGCTTGGACTTCCGGTCGAGCTGTGACAACGGTACGCCGTGCCGGCGCTCCAGCGCCGCCAGGATGTGGTCCAGCGAGTCGGACAGCTGGGGCAGCCGTACGGCCAGCAGGTCCTGACCCTCCCAGCTGAGCACGACGTCGTCGGGCTGCGCCAGGGCCGGATCCATCAGCTCGCCGCCCATCGCGTCGACCAGCGGCTTGACCGCGGTGACGAACGGGTGGTCGCGGGGCTCGGTCATGGGGTGTCCTCCCCGATCACGTTGACCTGGAGCGAGACGCGGGTGGCCCCGGACTCCAGTGAGTCGCGCAGCAGCGCGGCCACCGCGGCCAGCACCGCGTCGGCGTCACCCTCGGCGGTGTTGCCGAACGGGCCCACGTCGACGGCGTCCAGCTGGGCCTTCTGGATGACCTCGCGAGCGGCCACGGCATGGGCGGGGGCCTCTTCGAGATCGAAGGGCTCGGTCGTGAACTCCACTCTCAATCGCACGCTGGTCAAGCTACCTCCCGGTCACTCTTTTTCGGCAGTCCGGGCTTGACATCCACGACGAGCCCGATGCAGTCTTCCATCAAGCAGAAACTAACTTCCGCAATACGGAAGGAGCGCACACCCCTCATGGGATACACGGACCAGCGCTTCGATGTGAACCTTTCGATCCTCTTCACGGAACTCCCGCTTCTGGAGCGTCCCGCGGCAGCCGCCGCGGCGGGCTTCACAGCGGTCGAGCTGTGGTGGCCCTGGATCGAGACCCCCACCCCCGCTCAGGAGGAGCTCGACGCCCTCAAGAAGGCTCTTGAGGACGCCGGCACCCAGCTGGTGGGCCTGAACTTCTACGCCGGCCGGCTGCCGGGCCCGGACCGCGGTGCGGTCTCGGTACCCGGCGAGGAGTCGGACCGCTTCAACGCCAACATCGACGTGGCCGCGGACTTCGCCGCGTCGGTGGGCTGCAAGGCGCTCAACGCCCTCTACGGCAACCGGGTCGAGGGTGTGGACCCGGCCGTTCAGGACGAGCTCGCCCTGGAGAACCTGGTCGTGGCGGCCCGGGCCGCGGACCGCGTCGGCGCGATCCTGCTGATCGAGACCCTCAACAAGCCCGAGTCGCCGCTCTACCCGCTGGTGAGCGCCCCGGCCGGCATCGAGGTCGTGGACAAGGTGAACGGGGCCACCGGCCTCGGGAACGCCAAGTTCCTGCTCGACCTGTACCACCTGGCGATGAACGATGAGGACCTCTCCGAGGTCATCGAAAAGTACGCCGCCAAGACCGGCCACGTCCAGATCGCGGACAAGCCGGGACGCGGTGCCCCCGGCACCGGCGAGCTGCCCCTCGAGGAGCTGCTCGACCAGCTGAAGAAGGCCGGATACGAGGGCTACGTAGGCCTGGAGTACAAGGCCGCCGACGCCGCCGCCTCCTTCGCGTGGCTGCCGTCCGAGGCCCGCGCCGCGAAGTAGGCGGACCAAGTCCGGGCGATCAGCCAGGCACCTCACGAACTTTTCGTACGAAGCATTAAGAGAAGGACCCTCATCATGAGCAACCCCACTGCGCTCCCGTCGATCGCCTGGATCGGGCTCGGAATCATGGGCTCCCCCATGGCCGAGAACCTCCTGAAGGCCGGCTACCCGGTCACCGGCTTCACGCTGGAGCAGGACAAGCTCGACCGCCTGGCCGCCGCCGGCGGCGCCGCCGCCGGCTCGATCGCCGAGGCCGTCAAGGACGCCGACGTCATCATCACGATGGTGCCCGCCTCCCCGCAGGTCGAGGCCATCTCGTACGGCGAGAACGGCATCCTGGAGAACGCGAAGTCCGGCGCGCTGATCATCGACATGTCGTCGATCACCCCGCAGACCTCGATCGACCTCGCCAAGAAGGCCGCCGAGAAGGGCATCCGCGTCATCGACGCCCCGGTGTCCGGCGGCGAGGCCGGCGCCATCGAGGCCGTGCTGTCGATCATGGTGGGTGGCGAGCAGGCCGACTTCGACGCGGCCCTGCCGATCCTCGAAACCCTCGGCAAGACCATCGTGCTCTGCGGTCCGCACGGCTCCGGCCAGACGGTGAAGGCCGCCAACCAGCTCATCGTCGCGGTGAACATCCAGGCGTGCGCCGAGGCCGTGGTCTTCCTGGAGAAGTCCGGTGTGAACCTCACCGCCGCCCTGGACGTCCTCAACGGCGGTCTGGCCGGCTCCACGGTCCTGACCCGCAAGAAGGACAACTTCCTGAACCGCGACTTCAAGCCCGGCTTCCGGATCGACCTGCACCACAAGGACATGGGCATCGTCACCGACGCCGCCCGCAACGTCGGTGCGGCCCTCCCGGTCGGCGCGGTCGTCGCCCAGCTGGTCGCCTCGCTGCGCGCCCAGGGTGACGGCGGCCTGGACCACTCGGCGCTGCTCCGCGCGGTCGAGCGCCTCTCCGGCGCCCAGATCTGAGCGCCTCCCCTCTCGCAGGGGCTCTGAGTTTCCGGATGGTGCCGGTGCTGACACCTGTCCTGTCGCGCCCAGGCGCCGGCACCGTCCGGATCACCTCTCTCCATCTTTGTTCAACAAACTGTTGACGCTGCGTTCGGCCTGAAATTAGGCTGTTCCGCATGACGGAAGACGCTTTCCGTCAGCAGGTTTCCCGTACGGAAGGTCACCATGTCGAAGCGCACGCTGACGACCGAGTCCGGCGCCCCGGTCGCCGACAACCAGAACTCCGCCACCGCCGGCGTCGGTGGCCCGCTCCTGATCCAGGACCAGCAGCTCCTGGAGAAGCTGGCCCGCTTCAACCGCGAGCGCATCCCGGAGCGCGTGGTGCACGCCCGCGGCTCCGCCGCGTACGGCCACTTCGAGGTGACCGACGACGTCACCGCGTACACCAGCGCCGCGTTCCTGAACACGGTCGGCAAGAAGACCGAGACCTTCCTGCGCTTCTCCACCGTCGCCGACTCCCTCGGTGGCGCGGACGCGGTCCGCGACCCGCGCGGCTTCGCGCTGAAGTTCTACACCGAAGAGGGCAACTACGACCTCGTCGGCAACAACACCCCGGTGTTCTTCATCAAGGACCCGATCAAGTTCCCCGACTTCATCCACTCCCAGAAGCGCGACCCCTTCACGGGCAAGCAGGAGCCGGACAACGTCTGGGACTTCTGGGCGCACGCCCCCGAGGCGACGCACCAGATCACCTGGCTGATGGGTGACCGCGGCATCCCTGCCTCGTACCGTCACATGAACGGCTACGGCTCGCACACCTACCAGTGGACGAACGAGCAGGGCGAGGCCTTCTTCGTCAAGTACCACTTCAAGACGAACCAGGGCATACGCTGCCTGTCGGGCGAGCAGGCCGCCGAGCTCGTCGGCAAGGACGCCAACTCGCACCAGACCGACCTGCTCCAGGCGATCGAGCGCGGTGTGAACCCGAGCTGGACCCTGTACGTCCAGATCATGCCGGCCGCCGAGGCCGCGGACTACCGCTTCAACCCGTTCGACCTCACCAAGGTGTGGCCGCACAGCGACTACCCGCTGCAGCGCGTGGGCCGCCTGGTCCTCGACCGCAACCCGGACAACGTCTTCGCCGAGGTCGAGCAGTCCGCCTTCTCCCCGAACAACTTCGTCCCGGGCATCACCGCCTCGCCGGACAAGATGCTCCAGGGCCGCCTCTTCGCGTACGCCGACGCCCAGCGCTACCGCCTCGGTGTGAACCACACCGTGCTGCCGGTCAACGCCCCGAAGGCGACGAAGGCCGAGAACTACGGCCGCGACGGCGTCATGGCGCTGCGCAACGGCTCGCGCCACGACAAGAACTACGAGCCCAACTCGTACCAGGGCCCCGCCGAGACCGGGCTCGCGCTCGGCGCCCCGAAGGCCGTCTCCGGCTACACGGGCACCCACGAGGCCCCGGCCCACACCAAGGACGACGACTTCTTCCAGGCCGGTGAGCTCTACCGCCTGATGTCGGAGGCCGAGAAGCAGCGTCTGGTGGCGAACATCGCCGGCGGCCTGTCTCAGGTCACCCTCGAGGATGTCATCGAAAAGAACCTGGCTCACTTCCACGCCGCGGACGCCGACTACGGCCGCCGCGTCGAGGAGACCGTCCGCGCCCTGCGCGACGCCTGAGCCACACAGCTGCACCGGGGACCTGGCGGGAGGTCAGGTCCCGGGTGCCGAGCCCGAACCGCGGACCCGGATGAGGGGTGGTACGCGGTAAGGGCCGGACGAGGACCGCGACGGGCGTGTGAGCCAGTGCGGTGGTAATGGGTGCCGAGGCCCGTCTCTTGACCTGAGGGAGACGACGCCGGAGCTCTCGTCACCGCCCGTCGCGGTCCCAGCCGCTCCTCCCACCTTCTCCTTATATACAGGGGGCCACGCACAGAGCCCCCTGTATATGAGCCGCCATACTCCGCCCGGCGGCGCGAATGTCCTGTCGCGCCAGCCTCGCACCGTCGGGCGGTCACACTCAAAGCGCCGAGTCACGGACGGTCCCGTGACTCGGCGCTTTGTCATGCGTGTCGTCTTCTCCGAACTGCTCGACCGGTGCCGACGCCGTCTGACCATCGGCCCCTGAACGTGGTCACGGTCCAGGTCACGAGACTCTTCGAAATACTTCCGCGACCCCGTCAACCAGCGCCTACGCACCCGCTGCGCAACCACCCGGCGAGCTCGTGGGCACCTCGACGCCCGCTAATTTCGTTGAGCCCGCACCTGTGATCGTGTTGGCTAGCGACGCCGAACCGTCGGTACCGCTGGTGTCCGCTTGGCTGTAGCAGGGAGTTACGCGTGCAGGACCATGTCGTCGACCCCGGTGCCCATAATCGGGCAGCCTGGGACAGGTATGTCCAGGAGGGCAACGAGTGGTCGAGGCCGGTGAGTGCTGAGGATGTCGAGCGCGCCCGCATGGGCGACTGGTCGATTGTTCTCATCGGGCGTGAGCCGGTCGACCGCTCCTGGCTGCCGACGGACCTGACCGGCAAGGACGTGTTGTGCCTGGCCTCCGGCGGTGGCCAGCAGGGTCCGATCCTCGCCGCCGCAGGGGCACGGGTCACCGTGTTCGACAACTCGCCCCGCCAGCTCGGCCAGGACCAGATGGTGGCGGCGCGCGACGGACTTGAGCTGCGCACCGTACTGGGCGACATGCGCGACCTCAGCGCCTTGGGCGACGCAGCATTCGATGTTGTGTTCCACCCGGTCTCGAACCTGTTTGTACCCGACTTGGCACCGGTGTGGCGTGAGTGCTTCCGCGTCCTGCGACCGGGCGGAACTCTGCTCGTGGGCTTCCTCAACCCTGATGTGTACTTGTTCGACCACGAGGCCCTCGACGAGCGCGGCGAGCTGGTCGTCGTGCACAAGCTGCCCTACAGCGATGTCACGCATTACTCCGCCGAGGAACGCGCCACGAAGTTCGGCGCGGATGCCGCTCTTGAATACAGTCACACCCTCAGCGACCAGATCGGCGGGCAACTCGCCGCGGGGTTCGTCCTCGCCGGCTTCGCAGAAGCACCGGACCAATCCAATGCATCCGCCCAATACATGTCGAACTATTTTGCGACGCTGGCGGTCAAGCCAGGCTGACCCAACCGCGGCGCCGAGATACCCAACTGACCTGCATAGTCTCATGAGTTGGTTCGGTCAACAGGCCATACGTGCGATCAGGCGGCGCGGCGGTCGTCGATCTCCACGGACAGGTACGGCCACACGTTCGCGAGAGCGGCCAGTTCGTCGGGGGTCGGTGCGCCGCCCGCTGCGCGCAGGGACTCGGCGGGGCGGAAGTGGACGGTCGTACCGGTCGTACCGGTAGCGCCGGCGTCGGCGATCGGCGTCAGGTCGGTGGTGGGAACGCCGTGTTCGTAGCGCTGGACCCAGGCTCCGCCCGCGCGGCGGTTGGTGTGGACGAGCCACTCGCTCAGCGCCGCCACGACGGACATGCCGCGCCGCGGGTGGCCGTCGGGAAGGATCTGCGCCTCGGGGTGGTCGAAGAACCGGAGGTCCTTCGTCGCCATGATCGGCTTCTTCACCGGCCGGCCGTGACCGTCGAGGCGGGTGTCGGTGCCCCGGCCCTCGTCCGCCACGGACACCGAGCCGTCGGCGTGGAGCGTGACGGTACAACGCCCTCCGCCGGTGCACTCCGCCTCGTCGGCCGCGTACGCGACGACTTCGAGCAGCAGGTGGGGAAGGCCGCCAGGGGCGAACACGGCCTGGTCCTGACGGATACGGCCGAGGTGGTCGGCGTCCACGGAACGTGCCCAGTCGTGCGTCGTGTTGCGCCAGGAGGCCACTGATCTGTCCATGGGAGCAGTATGCCGACCCGCTGCTCTCCGTCGGACAGCGCAGAGCGGCCCCCGCTCCTCCTCGCGGAGGGACGGGGGCCGCTTCGTACCGCAGTCGTCAGGCGATCAGACGGACAGCGGGCGGATCGCGGTCGGGGCGTGGCCCGGCTCGGTCGCGAGCTCCTCGAACTCGGTGACGTCGCTCATGTCGACCGTCTTGCTCATCGAGATGTTGGTGATGCGCTCCAGGATGGCCTCGACGACCACCGGGACGCTGTGCTCCGCGGCGAGCTTCTTGGCCTCCTCGAAGGCCTCGCCCAGCTTGTCCGGGTCGGTGACGCGGATGGCCTTGACGCCCAGACCCTCGGCGACCTTGACGTGGTCGACGCCGTAGACGCCCAGCTCGGGGGTGTTGATGTTCTCGAACTCGAGGTTGACCTCGAAGTTGATGCCCAGGCCGCCCTGCGCCTGGCGGATCAGGCCCAGGTAGGCGTTGTTCACGAGGACGTGGACGTAGGGGACCTTGTGCTGGGCGGCGACCGCCAGCTCCTCGATCATGAACTGGAAGTCGTAGTCGCCCGAGATCGCGACGATCGGGGTCTGCGGGTCCGCGGTGGCGGCACCGATCGCGGCCGGGATGGTCCAGCCGAGCGGACCGGCCTGGCCGCAGTTGATCCAGTTGCGCGGGCGGTAGACGTGCAGGAACTGCGCGGCCGCGATCTGGGAGAGCCCGATGGTGGTGACGTAACGCGTCTCCGGGCCGAAGGCCTTGTTCATCTCCTCGTAGACGCGCTGCGGCTTCAGGGGGATGTTGTCGAAGTGCGTGCGGCGCTGCAGGGTGGCCTTGCGCTCCTGCGCGGACGCGGCCCAGGCGGAGAAGTCCGGCAGCTTGCCCTCGGCCTTGAGCTCCTTGGCGACCTCGATGAAGAGCTCCAGCGCGGCCTTGGCGTCCGAGGCGATGCCGAAGTCCGGGGCGAAGATCTTGCCGAGCTGGGTCGGCTCGATGTCGACGTGGACGAACTTGCGGCCCTTGGTGTAGGCGTCCAGGTTGTAACCGGTGTGACGGTTGGCCCAGCGGTTGCCGATGCCGAAGACGAAGTCCGACTCCAGGAAGGTCGCGTTGCCGTAGCGGTGCGCGGTCTGGACGCCGACCATGCCGGCGGCCAGCTCGTGGTCGTCCGGGATGGTGCCCCAGCCCATGAGGGTGGAGATGACCGGGACGCCGGTCAGCTCGGCGAACTCGACCAGCAGGTCGGTGGCGTCGGCGTTGATGATGCCGCCACCGGCGACGATCAGCGGGCGCTCGGACTCCAGCAGGAACTGCAGGGCCTTGACGGCCTGGGCGCGGGACGCCTGCGGCTTGTAGACCGGCAGGGGCTGGTAGGTCTCCGGGTCGAACTCGATCTCGGTCAGCTGAACGTCGATCGGGAGGTCGATCAGGACCGGGCCCGGACGGCCGGAGCGCATCAGGTGGAAGGCCTGCTGGAACACGCCGGGGACCTGCGCGGCCTCCAGGACGGTGGTCGCGGCCTTGGTGACCGGCTTGGCGATCGAGGCGATGTCGACGGCCTGGAAGTCCTCCTTGTGGAGCTTCGAGACCGGAGCCTGACCGGTGATGCACAGGATCGGGATCGAGTCCGCGATGGCCGAGTACAGACCGGTGATCATGTCGGTGCCGGCCGGGCCCGAGGTGCCGATGCAGACGCCGATGTTGCCCGCCTTGGCTCGGGTGTACCCCTCGGCCATGTGCGAGGCGCCCTCGACGTGGCGGGCCAGCGTGTGCGCGATGCCGCCCACGTTCTTGAGCTCGCGGTAGAACGGGTTGATCGCAGCACCGGGGACACCGAACGCTTGTTCGACACCCTCGAGCTTGAGGATCTCCACTGCAGCGGCGGCAGCTGTCATACGAGGCATCGAGTTCTCCTGCGGGTCAGGCGGTCAGGCGGTCAGGCTGCTTCCGGATTCCAGAGTGTTTCCGCAATACGGAAGTTATGTTCTGCTATACGGAACAAGCTAAGCGGCCAGTCCCGGCACGTCAAGGAGCTTCAGGACCCCGGAACACACCAAAAGCCGCGTGTCACGCAAGCGACTTGTACGAACCACCGGGACGCGGCGGAATATCAGCGGAAAATCGAGGGCACGCTCGCCGCGGTGGTGGCCGGTGGTGGAGCATGGGCCTACGCAGAGCGACGGAGGGGCAGTACTCATGGCGGAAGCGGTACCGGTGCGCTGCCCGGCGTGCCTGCGCGAGAACGAATACGCCGCCCCGGTCTTCCCGTGCGCCTGCGGGAGTCCGGTGGCCCCGCCGCTGGACCTGGCGGCGCCGCCCCTGCCGCTGACGCACCGGACCTGGTCGGACACGTGGGTGGCGGTGCGCTGCGCGGCCTGCGGGCGGGTGAGCGAGTGGCCGCATCCGGAGCTGGGCTGCGCGTCGTGCGGGACGGTGGTGCGGATTCCGGTGCATCCGGTGGAGCCGGAGTCCGCGCCGGGCGGAGGCGTACGGGACGGGCTGCGTCCGCGTCCCGACGTACGGGGAGAGGTAGGGGGCGACGTACGGGGAGAGGTACAGGGAGACGTCCGGGGGCAGGCGCGGGCGGGGTCGGGTGACTCCGGCGGCCCCGGGCCGGCCGGACCCGGCGCTCCCGGCCGGCCTCCGGCGGCTCCCGCGCAGCGGCCCGCGTTCCGCCCGGTGACCATCCGTACCGCCCGGGACGCGGTGGCCACGGCCGCGCTGTACCTGCGGTGGCTCGGCTTCCAGGACGTCCGCCAGCCCGACGGGCGGCCCATCCCCTCGGCGGCCGTGGACCTGCGGGCCCCCGGACTGGTGGCCCAGGTGGACCCGACCACCGCGCCGGCCGGGCTGCGGGCCGTGGAGTGCGTCTGGCTGAACGGGCTGACGGCCTCCGCGACCAGCGTCTACTTCTCGCTGGCCGGGTACACGCAGGACGCCCGCTCCCGCGCTGACGACCTCGGGATACCGCTGTTCGTCATGGACCTCACGGGCATGCCGCAGCCGGTCAACGACCCGGCCGACGCGCTGGTGGGCACGGGGGCGTAGGGCAGTCGGGGGCCGGGCCGACCGGGCCGACCGGGCCGATCAGGCCGCGGGGACAGGACGTAGGCTCGGAGCACATGGCGGAACACGTATCCGTATCTGTGCCGAGGAGAGCCCGATGAGCCTGTACGACATCCCGCTGACCACCCTGTCCGACGAGCCCACCAGCCTGGCGGCCCACAAGGGCAAGGCGATCCTGCTGGTGAACACCGCCTCGCAGTGCGGTCTCACCCCGCAGTACTCGGGACTGGCTCGGCTCCAGTTCAAGTACGAGGAGAAGGGGTTCACCGTCATCGGCGTGCCCTGCAACCAGTTCGGCGGGCAGGAGCCCGGCACCGCCGACGACATCGCGACCTTCTGCGCGGCCGGCTTCGGCGTGACGTTCCCGATGCTGGAGAAGACCGAGGTCAACGGCGAGAACCGGCACCCGCTGTACACGGAGCTGGTGAAGGCCTCGTACGCCGACGGCGAGGCGGGCGCCGACATCCAGTGGAACTTCGAGAAGTTCCTGATCTCCCCCGCCGGTGAGGTCGTGGCGCGCTTCCGGCCGAGCGTCGAGCCCGAGGCCCCCGAGGTCATCGCGGCGATCGAGGCGCAGCTGCCGGCCTGACCGGACGTACGGGGGCGGGCCGGCCGTACGGGGGCGGGCCGGCCGTACGGTCGGCGGTCCGCCCCGGCGGTATCCGTACGCGCTGCTCAGCCGAGTTCGGCCTCGTCGTACTCGGCGCCCGACCCGGCCGCGGTGAGCTCCCGAAGCTCCACGCGGCGGATCTTGCCGGACACGGTCTTCGGCAGCTCCGCGAACTCGATGCGGCGGATCCGCTTGTACGGGGAGAGCACGGCGCGGGAGTGCGCGAACAGCGCCCGGGCCGTCTCCGGCCCGGGCTCCCAGCCGGCGGCGAGCGCGATGTACGCCTTCGGCACGGCGAGGCGCAGCGGGTCGGGGGCCGGGACCACGGCGGCTTCGGCGACGGCCTCGTGTTCGAGCAGGGCGCTCTCCAGCTCGAACGGGCTGATCTTGTAGTCGGAGGCCTTGAAGACGTCGTCCGAACGCCCGACGTAGGTGAGGTACCCCGCGTCGTCGCGCGAGGCGATGTCGCCGGTGCGGTAGAGCCCGTCCGCCATGGCCTCGGCGGTGCGCTCGGGGTCGTCCCGGTAGCCGGTCATCACCCCGGCGGGCCGGGGGCGCAGGTCCACGCAGAGCTCGCCCTCGTCCGGGGACTCCTTGCCGGTGACGGGGTCGAGCAGCACGATCTCGTACCCGGGCGCCGGACGCCCCATCGAGCCGGGCTTGACCGCGGCCCCCGGGAAATTGCCGACCTGGAGGGTGGTCTCGGTCTGGCCGAAACCGTCGCGGATGGTGATGCCCCAGGCCTCGCGGACCTTCTCGATGACCTCGGGGTTGAGCGGCTCGCCCGCGGCGACGGCCTCGCGGGGAGGGGTGCGGAGCGTGGTGAGGTCGGACTGGATCAGCATCCGCCACACGGTGGGCGGGGCGCAGAACGTGGTCACGCCGTGCCGGTCCATCTCCGCCATCAGACGCTCGGCGTCGAAGCGCGCGTAGTTGTGGACGAAGACGGTGGCGCCGGCGTTCCACGGGGCGAAGAGGTTGGACCAGGCGTGCTTGGCCCAGCCGGGCGAGGCGATGTTGAGGTGCACGTCGCCGGGGCGCAGCCCGAGCCAGTACATGGTGGAGAGGTGCCCGATGGGGTACGAGGCGTGCGTGTGCTCGACGAGCTTGGGGCGGGCGGTGGTGCCGGAGGTGAAGTACAGCATCAGCGGGTCGGTGGCCAGGGTCTCGCCGTCCGGGCTGAAGTGGGCGTCGGCCGCGTACATGTCCTCCAGCCGCCGCCATCCGGTGGGTACGTCGGCTCCGGCGGCGATCCGGGTGTAGGTGCCGGGGACCTCGTCGAACTTGCCGGTGTCGTCGGCGCGCACGATGACGTGCCGTACGTTGCCCCGCTCGATGCGGTCGCGCAGGTCCGCCGCGCCGAGGAGGGGGGTGGCGGGGATGACGACGGCGCGCAGCTTCATCGCGCCGAGCATGACCTCCCACAGCTCGCGCTGGTTGCCGAGCATGACCAGGACCCGGTCGCCGGCCGCGACGCCCTGGTCGCGCAGCCAGTTGGCGGCGGAGGACGACCGTACGGACAGCTCCCCGAAGGAGACGGACCGGCTGGTCCCGTCCTCCTCGACGATGCGCAGGGCGTCGGCGGCGTTGCCGGTGGCGATGTGGTCGAACCAGTCCAGGGCCCAGTTGAAGCGCTCGGGGCGGGGCCAGGTGAATCCGGCGTGGGCGGCTTCATAGTCCCCGCGGCGTTCGAGCAGGTAGTCGCGTGCGGCCAGGAACTCGGCGGTGGCGCCGGTGTTGTGCGTCATGGAAGGCATCGTGCCGTGCCGCCGGTGCGCCCCACCAGAGCGGCGTCAGCCGTGGATTGACCCGAAGCGTACTGAGGGGCGGCCGCCGGTCTCGGCCGTCTCGCTCTGCTCGCCCATCTCGCTCTGCTCGCCCATCTCGGCGATCATGCGCTCCCCTTCGGCGACGATGTGCTCCTTCTCCGCCTTCGAGACCTTTCCGAAGAGCTCGATGGTCAGTGTCCCCTCTTCCCACAGCCACAGCCCGGCGACGAAGCCGTCCACGAGGAGGGTGCGGTGGGACTGGTTCCCCGTCCAGGTGCGCCCCTTGAGCTCGGGGGCGATCACCCGGGTCCGGTCGGCGTGGGAGAGCAGCAGGTTGTCGAACTCCGGGAGGAAGCGGGGCGGGGCCGGGGTGCCGGCGTCGGGTCGGGGCGCGTCGGGCAGGTCGAACAGCTCGACGCCGTTCTCGTCGCGGAAGACGGCGAGCCGGGGGCGCAGCCGCTCGAAGGCGTCCCGCAGTCGGGTGAGCCCGGCCCAGGTCTGCATGTCCTTGACGGAGGCGGGCCCGAAGGCACCGAGGTAGCGCAGTACGACATCGTCGACCTGGTACTGCGGCGCGGCTTCGCCCGCCGCCGGCCTGCCGATCCACTGCTGCAGGGTGGTGAGCCGTACCTGCCCGCTGCGCCCCCAGACCCCGCGCGGCGTGACCTGGACGAGCGGCAGCCGGCACCGCGCGGCGACGGACAGCGACTGCGGATCGGCGTCCGGCCAGTGCCCCAGCAGCTCCTCGCGGATCTCGCCCATCGTGCGGGGCTCAGCCTCGACGAAGGCCCGGGCGAGCTCGCCGAGCCGCTGCGGGTCGACCCCGGCAAGGCCCTTGCGGAAGGCGTTGACCTCGCGGTCGCGGGCGGCCTGGACCAGCGGGCGCAGGGTCAGCGCGTCGTGCGCGGTGTGGGTGTGGATGGTGGACCGCATGGTGACCATCCGGACCACCTTCCGGGACTCCATCAGCTCCGCGAGGGCGGCGGGCCGGAATCCGACGAGCCGGGCGTGCAGCTGGAAGTACGGCGGCTTCACGTTCTGCGCCTGGAGTCCGAGCAGGTGCGCGACGGCGTCCTCGGCGGACAGTGCGGCGCGGCCGAGAAGCAGCTGGCGCGCGAGCGTGGCACGGTTCAGTGAACGGGTGTCGAGTACGGAGCCCATACCGGCAAGCTACTCGCACTTGCGGACGGATACTGTCCGCAACGAGAAGGGTCAGAGCGGCCCAGAACGACCAATATCCTTCCGATATCCTTCCTCTCGCCGAAGGAAAGATGCCGACTGGGGAGCTGACCTGCGATGCCGGAGCGCCCGGACCACCGCCACCGCCGCCCCGCACCGTCCGGGAAGCGCGCCGGATGGCGCCGTCCCGCGGCCCCGCCCGCCACGCCCCCCGCCTCCCCGCCGGCCGGCCCGGAGCCCGCGCCGGCGCCGGCGACTCCCCCGGACCACCGCAGCGTGATCGACTCCGCCGTCTACCGCGACGGCCGGCGCATCGCCTCCCCCGCGACCCTCGCGGAGACCTTCCGCCGACTGCGCGACCAGCCCGACGGCATGGCCTGGATCGGCCTGCACCGCCCCACCGAGCCGGAGCTCCACTCCCTCGCCGCCGAGTTCAACCTCCACGAGCTCGCCGTGGAGGACGCCCTGGAGGCCCACCAGCGCCCCAAGCTGGAGCGCTACGGCGACACCCTCTTCGTCGTCCTGCGCGCGGCGCGCTACCTCGACGCCCCGGAGGAGGTCGAGTTCGGCGAGCTGCACATCTTCGTCGGCCCGGACTTCCTGATCACGGTCCGCCACGGCGCCGCCCCCGACCTCTCCGCGGTCCGCCGCCGCATGGAGGAGACCCCCGAGCTCCTGTCCCTCGGCCCCGAGGCCGCCCTGTACGCGATCCTCGACGCGGTGGTCGACGGCTACGCCCCGGTCGTCGCGGGCGTCCAGAACGACATGGACGAGATCGAGACGGAGGTCTTCCGCGGCGACCCGGAGGTCTCCCGCCGCATCTACGAACTCTCCCGCGAGACGGTCGAGTTCCAACGCGCCACCCGCCCCCTGGTCGGCATGCTCCACGCCCTGATGGCGGGCTTCGCGAAGTACGGCACGGACGAGGAACTCCAACGCTACCTCCGCGACGTGGCCGACCACGTCACCCACACCAGCGAGCGCGTGGACGGCTTCCGCCAGGCCCTGACCGAAATCCTGACGGTCAACGCCACCCTGGTCTCCCAACAACAGAACGCCGAAATGCGAGCCCTGGCCGAAGCCGGCTTCGAACAGAACGAGGAGATCAAGAAGATCTCCTCGTGGGCAGCCATCTTGTTTGCACCCACGTTGGTGGGAACGATCTACGGCATGAACTTCGAGACGATGCCGGAGCTGCACTGGGCGGCGGGCTATCCCTTCGCGATTCTGCTGATGGCAGTGGTGTGCACGAGCCTGTACGTCATCTTCAAGAAGCGCGACTGGCTGTAGACCGCACACCAGCACCGTTGATCAACTTAGCTCTTGCGAACCCTCAAAGGTGGCCCGCAGGGCCCCCTGGGGAGAATCTGGGGAGAATCCGCAGGCCGCCCATGCCAGGCACTCCCCCGCACCTTGGGGCTGGCCCTCCCGTACTGCCGACTGCCTTCGACTGCACACGGTTACGGAAGGTAACGGCAACGGGTGGCACAGCATCTTCTGTGCCACCCGTTGTCGCGACCAGGTTTGCCCTGCCTCCCCCGACGCCTACAAACCGGCAGTCGTCCAACAACCTGGACCGTAGAGCGTCGATGTCCGACCCCCTGGCTAGCCTGTCCCAGTGACGCCCACCGATGACCGACAGTTCCCCGCCGCGCTGGCCACCGCGATGGCCGTTCGATTCGACTACGCCGACGGGAAGACCGGGGTCGACTTCGAGCCCTTCCCGGCCTTCCTGTCCGCTGCCGAGACCACCGACTGGTTCCAGGCGTGGACCGGGAACAGCGAGCTGGACGGCGGCGACTTCCGCGTGTTCGGACAGGACGGCACGGGCGGGTACGCGGCGTTCTGGCTCATCCGCCCGAGCCGGCCGCTGGCCGAGCAGCCCGTCGTCTTCCTCGGGTCCGAAGGAGAGACCGGTGTCGTCGCCCGCGATCTGGGCGACTTCCTGTGGCTACTGGCCGACGGCTTCGGCCCCTGGGAAGCCGCCACCTCGTACGAGCCCGACTGGAGGGCGCACCCCAATCCGGAGTTGGCAGCCATCGCCGAAGGATTCGCACCGCAACAGCGCCGGTCGGCGGCAGCCGTGATCGACCTGGCGTCCCAGGAGTTCCCCGACTTCGACGACACCATCATGGGGCTCTGCCGCTGAACCCAGCATCGTCACCCGCACGACCGGCCGGAATCACTGGACAAACCCTCGATCGGACGCGAGTGATCACCGCCGACCTCGCTGCTTCGGCACGCCGCCCTTGGCAGGAGAAGGGGAGGCCGCTCACTCAAGTCGCCACGCCCTGCCGCGTTCGAGCATCGCTGTAGCCTCTGGCCATGAACCATGGGGAAGGCGAGGACGCGCTGGTTCTGGAGGCTCGCGAGATGCTGGCCACCGGACAGGGCGAGGAGGCGGTCTTCGCCGAACTGGCCGCGCGCACCGGTGAGTGGGGCGCATGCGCGTTGGCCCTATGTCTGGCCCTGGGAGTGCCTCGGCCGGACGCCGAAGTCCGGATCCGCGAGGTTCGGCTCCTCTTCGACGAGTTCGAGGTGGGAGAGGAAGACCTCGTCGCCATGTTTCTCGCCTGTGGGCATGTGTTCGTCGTAGACCGGGTGCTGGACGGTCGCGGTGAGCGGATCCGCGACCTGTTGTGGACTGCCGCCTGCGCCCGCGGAGGCTTTCCTGGCGGCATGATCCCCTGGTTTCGTACCGGGGAGCTCACGAAGATCTTCCTGCTCTTCGCGCAGACCCGGTTCCGGGACGGGCGGGGCTCCCCTCCCGAGTTCTGGGCGGCCATGGTTGCGGCCGGGGAACTACTGGCGACCGAGGACGGCCCGGACCAGGCAGAGGTGACGGCTGGACTGGAACATTCCCGGGCGCAGGCGACCGCTGTCGGTACGGGCTCTCAAATGCGGCCGTGAGAGGAAACCAGGGCCTCAGGTACGTACTCGGGTACCGTGCCGAGCAGCGCGTCGATGGCCGCGCGGCCCTTGCCACCGGCCTCGGGCATGAAGTGGGCGTAGTGGTCGAGGGTGATGGTCGGGCTGGAGTGGCCGAGCCATCGGGCGAGGGTGACGACGGATTCACCCGCCTCGAGGATCACGGAGGCGTAGGTGTGCCGGAGTACGTGGAAGCCATCCTTGCGGGAGGCCTTCCAGCGCTGGCCCTTCTCCCGCACGGGGATCACGCCGGCCTTCGCGAGGGCGGGCTTCCACACCTCGTCGTTGAAGATGTTGGCGCGGATCGCGTTGCCGTAGGTTGTGGCAAGGACCAGCGGGAAGGAGCGCTTCTCCCGATCGGCTTCGGGGCCGCCCCAGGGCAGCTCGACCTCAACAGCCGGATGCTGCAGGAAGTGTGCGCGCAGCTCGCCGGCCACCGAAGGCGGCATGTCGACGACGCGGGTCTTCCCGCCCTTGGGAAGGGTGAAGTACAGGCGCCCGTACAGGAGCTGGACCTGTCGACGGACGCGGATGAGGCCGCGCTCGAAGTCGACGTCCGTCGGCGACAGCCCGAAGACCTCCCCCTGGCGCAGCCCACACCCGAGGGCGACGACGACGGCGATCCGGTACCGCTGGTTGATGACGTCCCGTACCCGCTGCGCGGTCTCCAGCAGCCACGCCTCCCGCTGGTCCTCGGGAGCCTTCGGCCAGCGCACCGACTTGGCCCGCATCGGATTGCGGACCAGGCGCTTGTCGTCGATCGCCGTCTCGAAGACGTTCGAGAGGGTGGTGAGGATCTGCCGGGCGTAGCGCGGTGCGCACTCGCCTTCGAGCGTGGCGATGTAGCCGCGCAGGACGGACGCGGAGACGTCCCGCAGCGCCACCTCGCCGATGTGCGGAAGGACGTGGAGGCGCACGCGCTCGTCGACCCGCTTGACCGTGCCCGGTGCTCCACGGACGCCCGCCTGCCAATGGTGCGTGACGTAGTCGGCGATGGTGATGGAGCCGTCGCGCGGATCGACGAACTCGCCCCGCTCGCTGTCGGTACCGGCCCTGCGGAGCCACGCCTTGGCGTCCTCCAGGGTGTCGAACGACATGCCGCGGACACCGGGAATGCCCGCGACCCGGTAGCGACTCCCCTTTCCGTACCGAGCCGTGCGCTCGCGCTTGCCGGTGACGGGGTCCTTCTTCTTGTTGATCCAGCGGTCTTCGATGTAGCCGGCCAAGTGTTTCCTTGCGGGTAGGGGTCGGGAGGGGCGGCCGGGAGGCGTCAGACGGTTGCCAAGTAGGTGGCGCGGCGCTGCGGTGCGGCGTTCACCGGGTTGAGGGCGGAGTTGGATCGGGAATCCGCCTGCTCCTGCTCCCGTATCCAGGCATCGAGCGCATCGATCCGGTACGTCACTCGCCCGCGGGCACCCATGCGGAAACTCGGCGGACCCTGACGCCGGTGACGCCAGACGTAGAGCGTCTTGGGCGAAATACCGAGGTATTCAGCCGCGTCCTGCACCCCGAGAAACGCGCGACTGATGGGCGGACGGTGACGGAATTCGGCAGCACTGACGGAGGAGACCGGGTCGACAGGAGACAAGCGAGAATCCTTAAGGCAGACGAAGGGAATGAAAGAGCCCCGCCGCCATGGGCGGCAAAGACGTACAGGACCACCAATGGTCCGGAGAATCCCCGGTTTCGGAAACCGGGGATCGTCGGCTATATTCCGCCCACCCCGGCGGGAGCCGGGTGCATCGGCACCGTCGTCAGCAAGATCTGCGGAGGGGTTCCGAGGGCGGCAGCGATGGCGACGAGGTCGTCGATGTCGCAGCGCCGGACCGTGCGTTCGATACGTGAGAGCGCGGTGAAGGTCATGGGGCGACCGAGTGCGGTGACGCGGGCGGCGAGCTGGCGCTGGGAGTAGCCACGGGCGACGCGGGCGCGTTCGATGGCGTGGGCGGCGGCCCGTCCGGCAGGTCCGATTTCAAGGGGGCGTGGCGGCATTGCTGTGTTGTAGCTTGCGCGCCCGAGCCTTCGGAAGGCTTTCCTGTCTGCCGTGAGCGATGCCAGCAAATTTCAGGGGAGATTTCGGCGACCGGGATTTCAGGTCTACCCTGCAGCCGGAAAGCCTTTCAGGAGTCCTAGAACCAGCTCTGGACTTCCGGGGCAGGGGTGTGGCTGTGTTGTCCACGCACCACTGCCCCGCTGTCTCCACGCCCCCAATTTCGAAAGGCGGTCGATCCTCATCGCCCGTATCCGCACCATCAAGCCCGAGGCCTTCGCCTCCGAGTCCCTGGCGGCCGTGTCCTTGACGGCCGAGCGGACCTTCTTCGGCCTGCTCACCCAAGCCGACGACAGAGGTCGCATCCGCGACCAGGCCGCCGTCATCGCCGGACAGCTGTGGTCGCTACGCCGCGAGCACGGCCCGGTGGAGGTCGAGGACGACCTGACGCAGCTCGACGCTGCCGGCCTGATCTGCCGATACGAGGGCGAGGACGGAAGGCAGTACCTGCACATCGTCTCCTTCGGCCGCCACCAGAAGATCAACCGCCCCAGCGCCAGCAGGATCTCGGACTGCCCGCACCACGACCTCGGCCTTCCCCGTGAGACCTCACTGCCTATGCGCGGAGCAGTCGCTGAGGCTTCCGTGAGAGGTCCGGGAGAAGACACAGAGCCCACCATGAGCCGAGAATCTGCAGGTCAGAGGCGATTCAGTGAGTCGTCACCGCGTGCTCAGGGAGGGCGCGTAGAGGCTGCGGTGAGCCCTCAGCGTCCGGATCTAGGACCTAGGAACAGGGAACTAGGAACTACCCCGTTGGGGGGCGCGAGCGCCCCCGCGCCCCAGACCGTCTCTGCGAAGGACCTCGTCACCGAGTACGCCGCGGCCTGCGAACACCGTCCGCCCACGAGCGTGCTCGGGCAGCTCGGACGGGAAACCGCGAAGCTCCTCGCCGAGGGCATCGACCCCGCCCACGTACGAGCCGGTCTGGACCGCCACCGGACCAAGGGCCTTCATCCGAAGACCCTGGCCAGTGTCGTGCACGAGGTCATGAACGCGGGGGCGCCCACGACCGCCGTCACCCACCGTCCCTGGACCAACCCCACCGACGTCGCCGCTGCCTACGGGGGTGCGCTCTGACCGCCACCACCCTGCCCCAGCCCTCCGGTCAGGCCGTCCGGGCCGTGGCGGGCATCCTGGCCCGCCGGGGCATGGACCCCGTCATCGGCTCGGAGGAACCGGAGCCCACACCCGAGCCTGTCAGCGCACTGGAACTGGCCGACGCCCGGATCCCCCCGCGATACCGGCATGTCCTCGCCGATCACCCCCAAGTCATCGCTTGGGTCGACGAGATCGCGTGTGCCGGACGCCCCGGCCCGAGCGGGACGCGGGGCATCGCAGAGGGTCCGTCGCTGCTGATCGCAGGTCCCACCGGCACCGGCAAGACCCACCAGGCCTACGGGGCCGTCCGTGCCCTGCTCGCTGCTGGCGTCCGCCTGCGCTGGGAGGCGGTCACAGCCGCCGACCTGTACGCCCGCCTGAGGCCGCGCCCAGGGCTCGACGCGGAACGTGAGCTGCACACCTTGGCCCGCTGCCCGCTGTTGCTCCTGGACGACCTCGGCGCCGCCAAGGGCAGCGAGTGGACGGAGGAGCTCACCTACCGGCTGATCAACCACCGATACGAGTACCTGCGCCCCACCCTTCTCACGACCAACCTTCCCATCCCCGAGCTCCGCACCGCCCTCGGCGACCGCGTCGCTTCCCGCCTCTCCGAGATGACCCACCGGGTCGTCCTCGACGGCGCCGACCGCCGCCGCACCTCCTCTGCCGCTTGAACGCGCCCACCCTTTGGAGCACCACCCGCTTGACCACCACCTCCCACCGCACGCAGACGGCCGAGCGGTACGCCCTGGCCTTCGCAGGCTGCGTCATCGTCGCTCTCACCGCCGCGGGCTTCTGGCTCTCCTACGCCCACCTCGCCGAAGTCGCAGGTCTGCACGGCCTTGGGGCTTCCCCCACCCGCCAGTGGGCATGGCCCGCCACGCTCGATGCCTTCATCGTCGCCGGGGAAGTGCTCATGCTCCGCGCCAGCCTCCGCCGGGAAACCGATGGGTGGGCGATCGTCCTCACCGCAGCCGGATCGCTGGGCTCCATAGCCCTGAACGTCGCCGGCGTCAGCAGGACCGACGGCGCCCCGACCCCAGCCCTCGACTACATTGTCGCCGCTGTCCCACCAGCAGCCGCGCTCTTCGCCTTCGGCGTCCTCATGCGGCAGATCCACCGCCACGTCGCCGACGACGAGTCCCGCCACAGTCGCCGCCCGGCAGGGGAATCCTCAGCGCATCCTGCGGACCTGGACGGTCCCCGCGCGCACCCCGCCACAGCGCGGCTCCCATACCCAGAAGGGTTCGTGGACCCTCACAGCCCTCCACGCGAGGGTGGCCGCCCCGCTCCGGCTGACGCCCTGCAGGATGCATCAGGCGATGTGGCGGAAGAGACCGATCAAGTGGCGGAAGCCCACGTCCCGCCGAAGAAGCGCACCGGTCGCAAGCCCGCCGCCACCGACGACGAACTCCGCGCCATCGCCCGCATCGCCCCGCTCGGACGCAACGGACGCGCGTCAAGCCGCCACATCGAGACGGCTGTCCGCGCACGCGGCCTCTCCATCGGCAAGGACCGCCGGGACAAGATCACCCGGCAGGTCCAGGCCGAACTCGACAGCGGCAGAGCCGACGCTGCGTAAGCCCCGTCCGAAGTCATGCTGCTCCCCCGCGCATCCGTCGCGGGTCGAGCTGGCGTTCGTACGCCACATCCCCACAGCACCGAAGCCGTTGCAGCCCGACCAACAGGAGGCACTCTCATGCACGACGACCCCAAGGCCACGAGTCCCAACGACCACCAGCAGGCGGCCCCTACCCAAGCCCGAGACGGAGCAAGTTATCCCTTTGGACACTCCACCATCGGCGGAGTGTCCAAAGGACTCACCGCCCCGGGGGGACGGAGCCTCGTCCGGCGCCGGGGGACGCCTGACGAGGAGGCTGCGACCGCGGAACGGACGCAGCCGGGGAAAGAGCAACAGTCCGCGTACGAAGCCACGTACGCCTCCGCTACCCCTCCAGCGCCCCGTACACGACGCCGTACCCACAAGCACCCCCGGCGCTCCAAAGTGTGCAGCGTCCGTGTGAACGATGACGAGCACGCGCTCGTCGCGACTGCCGCGAAGGCTGTCGGTTGCACCGTCGCCGGCTTCTTCGCCCGAGCCGCCCTCAGCGCGGCCCACGACCCGGGCAACAGCGCCGCGGCCATCGCCGGGCGTCGTGAGACCGTCACCGAGCTGTTCTCTGCCCGCAGGCACCTCGGTCAGATCGGCAACAACCTGAACCAGCTGACCCGCGCCGTCAATTCAGGCGCCCAGCCGACCGACGCCCAAATCAACGCCGCACTCGACTCGGTCCGCCGGGCGACAGCCCGAGTCCAGGACGCCACCGATCAACTCCTCAGCGACTGCTAGGACTCACCATCACGACCCCGCATCCACGAGCGAGGGAGCGTGCCCGGGGTTCCCATCCCCGGCGTCAGGATCGCCCTGCAGATGTACTGCCGTCACCTGAGCGCGCGGAGCATGGTGGTGTACACCGGGGCGTCGGGGAACGGCTGCTGGTCGCCGATGTGCTGGTACCCCCAACCCTCGTAGAGGGCCTTCACCTTCGGGTGTCCGGGCTCGACGAGCAGCGTGACGCGCTCCTCAGTGCGGCCGGCCAGCAGTTCCTCGTGGATCCGGTGCGCTAGGCCCGTGCCCCTCCAGGGAGCCCGGACCATGATCTCGAAGAGGGCGAGGGTTCGGGTGCCGTCCTCGGTCGTGTCCGCCTCGGGAAACGGCTGGAGCATGTGGGCCCACCAGCCGGTGTTTTGGGGCAGGGTCGCGGCGTAGGCGTAGCCGGCGGCCTCGCCACCGTCGTAGGCGACCACGGCCTCCCAGGACGGGCGGGAGGAGTGGCCGGTGAGACGACCCTCGAAGCGGTCGACGGAGAAGAACGGGTCCTCGCCGATCTCCTTCTCGTACACCTCGGCGTACACACCGACCAGGGTGGGGCGGATGGTGGGCAGCTGGTCGGTGCCGTAGCGGTGAAGGGTGATCTCCGGGGCGGGCATGGTGCTCCTTGTCGCGTGACGGTTCAGGCAGTGCGGGTGCGGTCGTTCCACTGGCGGGTGACGGCGGACTTGGGGGCCGCCTGGTTGAGTGCGGAGGTGAAGCTGCCCAGGAGATGGGGGACCCGGCCGGCGTCGGCGCCGGTCGGGGCGATGACGCGTGTGGCGGTGGCCACGGCCTGCTCGACATCACCCTGCGCGACTTGCGCGAGAGCCGCCTGGGACAGGTAGTAGGCCCGGTTGCGGTGCTGGTCGTCGCGGAGGTCGGCGATGCACCGGTGGGCGTGGAACTCGGCCTTCTCAGCCTCGCCGAGCCGGTAGTGGGTGATGCCGGTCAGGCCGTGGAGCTCGCCCCGGGTGTAGAAGGCGACGGAGGACGGACGGGCCTCGGCGGGATCGGCTCGGTCGTAGGCACCGTGGGCCCGGTCCAGGGCTCGGAGGGCCCTGGTCTTGTCACCGAGGCTGGCGGCGGTCAGGGCGATGCGGGAGTGGGTCAGCGAGGCGTAGAGGGGGTCGGTGCGGTGTGGCCGGGTGCCGGTGCAGGCTTCGGCCGCGGCGAGGGCGTCGGCGTACCGGCCGCGCTGTCCGGCGAGCATGGCGGCGTACCTCCAGGTCTGGTGCTGGACCTGACCGTCTCCGGAAAGCCCTGCGAGCGTGACGGACTGCTCCAGGTAGCGCTGGGCCTCCCCCAGCCGGCGGGCGTCGATGGCGGAGAACATGGCGAAGGCCGTGAAGGACGCGGCGACGGCGTAGAGGCGGGAGCGGACCCGCTGGCTGGCGGAACCGTGCTGCTGGAGGCTGAGCGTACGGGCGGCGAGATCGGCGGCGCGCTTCTCCAGAACGGGGCCACCGCCGTTCTGGTCGTCCAGGAGCCACAGTTCGGCCAGGAGGACGCGCAGGCGGTCGACGTCGGAGTGTCCGACGGTGGGTCGGGGCGCTGCGGTCGCGGTGCCGGTGGACACGGCGACGGCGGCGCCGGTGGCTACGGAGATGAAGCTTCGACGGCCAAGCACAGGGTCCTCCAGTCGTGCTGAGGGCGTTGCGGCGTAGGGGCGGGCACGGGGCACGAACCCCAGGTCGGTCCCAGGAAGCCCGGAGACGGCCTCCAGGGCCTGCCACTGGCGGTCCTGGGGCGAGCGGTTCTCTCCCGACAGCCACCGGTAGACCGTCCGTTCGGTGACGGCGCCGCGGTGGCCGGTGAGGTCTGCCATGGCGTCGTTGACCTGCTCGGCAAGCGCGCCCGCGCTGAGCCCGTGTTCCTTCATCCAGGTCTCTAATTCCGCGTTCCGCTTCCGCACCATGCAGTCACGGTAGGGGTGGAGCCGCCATCCGAGGTAACGCAGGTCGGGACTTTTCGTCAGTGGTCACGCGAGTAGCTGCGAGCGGATTCGTCATGTCCAACACGGCTCGCTCACGGGTTACTTGTCCGCACAGCCGAACTGGCAGCAGGCGGATGGGAGCGGAATCGTGACCGTACTAGCGCACGAAATGGCGGCAGCCCCGGCCGAGGTGTCCACGGTCGCCTCCGCCAACCAGAAGACCGTGATCGCCTCCGCGGCTGCCGCTGTCGCCGGGGACGTCGAGGCCGCACTCGCCCTCGCCGGCCACCACCCGGCCGGGGAGGCGGCCGTACGGCTGCGGGAGCGGCTGCGGGAGCACGTCCACACCCTCGCAGTGCCCGCCGGACGGTACGCGGACCTACTGCCGGAGAGTCGGCAGAAGGACATCGCGGCCGGCACCGTGCGGTTCGCCCGCAAGGTCGCCCGGGACTGCGGGAGCGATCCGGCGATAGCGCTGCGGCTGCTGGCCAAGTCGGTGGCCCACCTCGCCCGGAACACGGACCTCCTGCGGTCTGCCTGAACCGTTTCCGGCGCTGGCCTGCCTGGGGCGCCGGTGCCGCAAGCCCTCCACCTGCCCGGCCGCGGCAGGTGACCGCAGCACCTCGCCGACACCGGTGAGGCAGTCGGCTCCCCCGAATACGGGGGCGGAGCCGGCCACCATGCCCCGGCCCTGCCGGCCAGTCCCGTCGAACCTCGCCCTGGAGGCACCCGCGTGTACGCGATCGGCATGTGCGTCGATGCCCGCTACCTGCTACCCGCCCTGGTCACGCTCGGCTCGGTCGCCGACCACCTGCCGGTGGCCGACCGCCGCGAGAGCGCGGTACGGGTACTGACCAACGGCCTGTCCCCGGGGCAGGCCGCCGTGATGCAGTCCTTCGCCCGCCGCTGCGGGTTCGGCTCCTTCGACCTGCGCTGGCAGGCCCCGCCGCCCGAGAGCGTCATGGCGGACGCCGCCTACATCTCGGTCGCCACCTACCTGAGGTTCGGGTTCACCCCCGGCTTCCTCGACCGGCCGTTCCTGATCTACGTGGACGCCGACGTCCACGTGCGCGGAGACCTCTCCGCACCTCTGGACGGACTGCCGGCGGACCGGATAGGCGCCGTGCAAGACGAGTTCAACCCGGCCGTCGGGCAGTGCCCGGCACTGCCCGGGGTCGCGGAGCGCTGGCCCCACCTGGTCGGGCGCACCTACTTCAACGCCGGGATGCTGTGGGTTCCCGCACACATGCTCGCCCCCATGCGGGCCGGGGTCCAGCGGGCCCTGGTCGGCGGGCGGCAGTACATCAAGCACAACGACCAGTGCGCCCTGAACCTTTGGCTGCTGTCCTCCGGGGCCGCGCACCCGGTCGGGCCGGTGTTCAACCGGTTCGAGGTGGACCGGTTCCTCCAGCGGGGGGACTGGGTCCGCCGGGTCCTCCGCCGCCCGGTCACCCGCCGGGACGGGCACGTGGTGCACTTCGTCGGGGGCCAGAAGCCGTGGATGCGCTCGTGCCCCGGCACGGAGGACGTGCGTGCCTACCGGCAGCAAATGCACCGCACGCTGCGGCACCTGGCCGGGGCAGGTGCACGGTGACCGGCGGCACGGTCCTGGCGGTAGAGAGGGCCTGCACGGAACTGGCCGGGTCGGCTCCGGCCGAGACGGTCCGCATCCGCAGCGGACCCAAGACGGCCGTCTACCGGGTCCGGCTCGTCGACGGCCGGCCGGTGGTGGTGAAGCTGTTCGCAGCCGACGGCTCCCACGGCGCAGCCGACGAGGCTCGCCTCCTGGCCGCCGTCACCGCCGCCGGGCGGGTGCGGGTACCGGCCGTGATCGGGCACGGGCCGGTTCCTGGCCTGACCGTCTCAGCGCTGGTCACCGCCGATGCGGGAACAAGCACCCTGGGCGATGCCGTCCGGGCCGGGCAGATGCCGCGTCCGGCGGCCCTGCTGCGGCTTGCTCTGCTGATGGCTGCCTTCCATAGCGTCAAGGCCCCGGCCGGGGTCCCCCTGGCGCCAGGCATCGGCCAGCAGGTCAGCGCTCTGGCCGCCCACTGCCCAAAGCAGGTCTTCGTCCGGCTCGCGCCGGCTCTGGAGGTCATCGCGGCCGGGGCACGCCTGGAACGACTCGTGTGGTGCCACGGAGACTTCCACCTGGAGAACGTGATCCGTGGAGGTGACCGGCGCCTCACCGCCACTGAACACGGCCGGCCCCGCCTCCCCGACTACCTCGTGGACTTCGAGGCCGCGACCGTGGAGGTCCCCGAGTACGACCTCGCCCAGACCCTCGTGACCTGCGACGCCCTGGAGCCATCCGACCGGGTGTTCATGGCCGCTGCCTACGGACGACCCATCGACACCCGGCTCTTGGACGCCTACGTGGCCTTCCAGGCCGTACGCGGCTGGACCTATGCCGCCCACCGGGAGGGCCGCAACCACGACGCCTGGGCGGCCCGCCTGCACCTTGCCCTGTCCCCACACTCAGGAAGGACCGCGCCGTGACCGACCCCGATCTGTCGGTGATCATCCCCGCCTACAACGAGGCCGAGTACCTGCCCCGCTACCTGCCCACCGTCTTCGCTTCCCTCCGGGCCTGGGAAACCCTCTCCGGCCTCGTGGGGGAGGTGATCGTGGTGGACAACGCCTCCACCGACGGCACCGCGACCGTCGCGAAGGAACTGGGGGCCAGGGTGGTGACGGAGCTGGTCCGCAGCATCGGCCTGGCCCGGAACACCGGAGCCCGCGAGGCCGAGGGGCGGATGCTGTTCTTCGTCGACGCAGACGTGGCCCTGCCGCTGGAGGGGATCACGGCCGCCGTTGCCGCGATGGACGCCGGGGCCGTCGGCGGGGCGATCCCACCGCTCTACACCCCCGCGCGGTTCGGGGCCCGTCTGCTCTGCGCCTACTGGGACCACCACCGCGCCCGCCACGGGGGCGCCCAGGGCGTCAACCAGTTCTGCACCCGGGACGCCTTCAAAGCAGTGCACGGCTACCGCCCCGACTACTTCATGAGCGAGGACATGGAGTTCTTCGCCCGCCTGACCGCCTACGGCCGCCGCACGGGCGGGCCGGTTGCAGTCCTTGAAGACCTCCGCGTGCGGCCCTCCACCCGCCGCTACGACGCCTGGTCCACGGCCCGGATGCTCTGGTGGCAGAACCCCGTGGTCGTCCGCATCGGCCTGACCTCGCCCCTCTTCTGGCGCAACTGGTACGCCACCACCGTCCGATGATCGGAGAACCCCAGGTGACCCGCCTTCCCCTGCCGGACGCCGACGGCATCTACACCTTCCCCACCGACCTCCTGACCGCGCACCGGTCCTGGATGGACTCCCTGACCGGGGCGAAGGAGATCATGACGCTGACGGCGCCGCTGACCCTCGCGCCGTACTGGATCGAGCCGCGCAAGCCGTCCGGGCGGCCGGTGGTCGTCATCGAACCCCACCACGACGACTTCGTCCTGTCCGCCTCCGGAACCTTCCTCGCCCGTCCACGACCGCTGACCGTGGTCACCGTCTTCACCCGCTCCCGCAGCGTCCATCCCTCCCTCGAAAGCACCTACAACAGCGTGGAGACGGTCTCCGGACTCCGCGACCGCGAAGCCGCCCAGTCCCTGTTGCCCCTGGGGGCGGCCCGGGTCGGCCTGGGGCACAAGGACGCCGAGAAGCCCTATCGGGCACCCGAGCCCGCCCAGGTGGACCGGATCACCTCCGAACTCGCCGAGGTGCTGGACGGGATGGACGACGCGGAGCTGCTCGCCCCGGCCGCCGTTACGCGCCACCCGGACCATCTCGCCGTCCACGAGGCGGCGCGCCGCCTGGGCTGCCGGTGGTTCTGGGAGGACGCCGCCTTCTGGTCCACCTACGGCCTGTCCGGATGCGACCAGCAGCTGTTCCGACAGCGGGTACGCGATGTCTTCGAACCGGAGCTGGAGGACATCACGGCCACCGTCCTGGACAAGGTGACCCTGCTGCACATGCACAGCTCGCAGATGCACCCCGCGCGAAAGATGTACCGGCCGATCCGGCACGCCCACACCGTCGCCGCCAACCTGCTGCCCGACCCGGACAGCCGTCCGCGGGGCCAGTTCGCGGAACGCTTCTACCGGCTCGGGGGGTCGTGGTGATCCTCGGCCTGGAAGGCCCCTCGTACGGGGGTAAGACCTCTGCCCTGGGGCGGCTGCGCCGGGTGCCGACGATGCGGGACGCGTTGTTCTTCTCCTGCTACGTGAAGTCGTTCGCGCGCCGCGAGGACATCCCCACCCCCTCCACCCGGTCGGCAGACGAGCAGGTGAAGGCGTTCATGACGTTCATGGAGATCGAGGGCAACCGCGTGGACGCAGCTCGCTGCCACGGCGGACTGATCGTCCTGGACCGGACCGTCGACACCCTCCTCGCCCACGCTCACGCCATGGACGAGATCTACGGCTTCAACGTCCTGCCCGAACTGACCGGTCGGGCCGAGGAGATGCCACACCTGAGGCCGGACCACACCCTGTACCTGGACGTGACGCCCGAGCTCTTACACCTGCGGCGCAAGGCGGCCGGACACCACGAGGTCGAGCCGGACTATTTCCTCCACGACCCCGCCTTCCTCACGCATTTCCGCGACTATTTCTGCCGCCCGGCTCACCGCCCTGCGACTGCGGAGTTGGCCATCGCCTCCGGGGACGGCGACCGGCAGGAGACGGCCGCCGTGGTGCAAGCACTGCTCACGTATTGGGCGGGTGTCCGGTGACCGGCCCGACGGTGGCGTTCGTATGGCGACGGACCCCGCCACCGCTGCTGATCGGGGGCGCGGAGGTCTCCCAGCAGCTCCTGGCGGAAGAGTTCGTCGGGGCCGGCTGGCGGGTCGTCTACCTCGGCAGCCACGAGGCCCCCTGGAACGGGTCCGCCCAGATCGGCCACCTGCGCGCCCACCTCCGGGCCCACGGAGCCGTGTGGGAGGAGGCCGGCGGGGAGGTCCGCTACCGGTGGAACGGTGTCTCGTGCCGGGCCGTGCCGCAGGACAGGGTGGAAGCGACGCTGAAGGGCCTCCTGGCCGAGGCCCGGCCGGATCTGGTGGTGACCTCGCAGGAACAGGCGGCCGACCTGGCCTCGCTTGCCCGCCGGTCCTCGCGGGTCGCCGGGTGGCTGCACTCGGTCTCGGCCAACAGCATGGGAGTCCTCCACGGCCGACCGCACGTCGCCCTCGCCACATCGGAGTTCGTCGCGGGACGAGCCCAGGCCCACGCCGACACGAAGGTAGTCATCTTCTACCCGCCGTTCGCGCCAGCCGAAGGCGCCGGGCCCCTCCTCGCCGCGGGGCGCGGCACAGCCGGTCGCGTCCCCGGCGGCGTGCTGATGGTCAATCCCATCCCCGCCAAGGGTGCGGCCCTCCTGCACCAGCTGATCCGCCGGTTGCCCACCCTCCGGTTCACCCTCGTCGAGGGCTGGTGGGACACGGCCAGCGAGTTCACCGCGTACCCGAACGTCCACTGGGTGTCCCGCACCTACGCCATGGGACCGATCTACGCCGCGAACGACCTGCTGCTCGTGCCCTCCCAGGTCGAGGACGCCTTCCCCCGGGTGATCGTGGAAGCCGGGCTCCACGGCGTACCCACGATCGGCTCGTCCCGCGGAGGCATTCCCGAGGCGGTCGGGGACGGCGGAGTGATCCTCCACCCCGACGACGTGGACGGCTGGGTGCAGGCGATCGAGTCGGCCGACCGGACCGGCCTCGGCGCGAGGGCCCGCGCCGAGGCAGCGCCGCTGGTCCGGCCGTGCCTACCCGAGCTGGCTGCCGCCGGACTCATCCCGGCGGCAGCAGCCGTCGGCTAACGGGCCGCGTAGGCGGCCTGCACCTCGTCGGCGCGGTCGGTCCACCAGTTCAGCAGTGCCTCGTCCGTCAGGAACATCTCGCCGAAGGTGGGATCCTGGCGGTCAAGGTAGAACTCCAGCTGCCAGAAGTCGGTCAGCCGCTTCCACCACAGTCGCTTCACCGCATCGGCGAGGTCACCCTCGGACAGATCGATCACGGACCGGTATCCGGAACAGAACGCGGCGACACGGTCGAGGTCGAAGGCACCACCCACCCCGAACTGCACCTGCGCAGTCCGCGCGACCTCCTCCCCGTACGGACGGACCCCGAGCCGGTCCCAGTCCAGGACCGCCACCACCCGGCCGTCGCGACGCAGCAGGTTGCGGTACTGGAAATCGCCATGCGTCCACCCGTGGGGCCCGGCCGGCACCTCGCCGTCCGGCCGGGCATCGGCGTACCGCGCGAGAAGGCCGCGGCGGTCGTGCAGGGCCTCGGCGGCGGCCTTGTCGAAGTCCGTCACCGGAGCGGAAGGCAAGCGGCTCAGGAGACCAGCAGCGGCCCGGTCTGCCGCGTCCACGTCGCGGACCTTCGCCACCGGTGCCTGCTCCGGAACCGGGCCGGGACCATGCCGCCGCAAGCCCTCGTGGAGGCGGCCCAGCAGAGCACCGAGATCGCGGACCTGGTCGAGCGGGAGATCCGTCCCTTGAAGGTGCTCGCCCTCCACCCACGGCAGGACGCAGTAGCCGTGACCGCCGACTTCCGCCACGAGGTCACCGTTGGCCGCGCTCAGCGGCGCCGGCACGGGGATGCCCTCGCGAGCCAGGTCCACGAGGACCGCAAGGTTCCTGCGGACCTTCGGCAGAGGAACGTCGGTGATCTCCTTGAGCGCGAACACTCCAGCAGCGGTCACGAGCCGCCAGTTCCGGTTCATCAGGCCGTGGGCGAGGAACCGCCGATCACTCACCGCGCCCAGCCCGAACGCGTCGGACAGGCTAGGCAGCACTGCCGTCAGAGCATCTTCTCGAGTCGTATCCGTCACCCCCAGCACGGTACGCCGACGCCGAATCGCGCACCCGAATTCGTCACCCAGATCCCCACTGAGAGTCGGAGGGAGAGGCGAGCCGAGATCGCTTCCGCCACCAGCTCGCCTGACTCCGCCCGTGGCGGAGCCGGAACAGTCCTGGCGGCCTCACTACCCTGACCGACGGACCACCCGCGGCCGTACGACGATCGGGAGACCATGACGACACACTCCACCGCCCGAATCGACGACCTCCTGCAGACCGGCGTGCGCGAGGAGGTCTACCCCGGCGCGGTGTGGGCGGTCGGTGACGCCGACGGCATCCGCGCGAGCGGAGCCGTCGGCGTCCTCGATCCCGACCGGCCCGACGAGCCCACGCGGCTGGACACCGTCTTCGACGTGGCCAGCCTCACCAAGATCCTCGTCGTCTGGTCCACGATCGGCACGCTCGTCGAAGAGGGCAAGCTCGACCTCCACGCCCCTCTGGGCACCTTCTGGGACGAGGTCGCCGGCCACCCCCTGGCCCGGGCCACGGCCCACCACCTCCTGACCCACACCGCGGGCCTGCCCCTGCGCGCCAACCTGAAGAACCTCTACGGCACCGACCCGCAGGACATCCGCGACGGCGTCCTCCACGAAGCCCTCCACCGCCCACCGGGCGAAGCCGTCGAGTACACCGACCGGGCCGCCCTCGTCCTCGGCTACCTCGCCGAGCACCTCTCGGGCCAGCGCCTGGACCGGCTCGCCACGGACCGCGTCTGGCACCCCCTGGGCATGACCCGCACCCGATTCGGCCCCCTCCCCGCCGCCGAGGCGGCCCGCTGCGCCCCCACCGAGTACGACGAGACCATCGGCACCCACCTCAAGGGCACCGCCCACGACTTCTCCGCCCGCCTCCTCAGCGGCGTCTGCGGCATCGCCGGCACCTTCTCCGTCCTAGACGACCTCGCCCTCTTCCTCCGCCACATGCTCGCCCCCGCCCAGGCCGCCTTCGGCCCGACCTGGATCAAGGACTCCCTCCGCCTCCAGACCGGCGCCCTCACCCCCGCCCGCGGCCTCTTCTGGCACCCCGCCCCCGGCACCGACGCCGCCGAGGACATCTGGGTCCACTACGGCTTCACCGGCACGGGCATGTGGATCAGCCCCACCCAGGGCCGCTGGGCCGTCCTCCTCACCAACAAGCTCCGCTTCAACCGCGACCGCGAACCCATGACTGAGATCCGCAATGCTTTCCGTGCCACCGCGCTCACCACGCCGGATCCTGGTGTCTCCACATGGCGGCATGTTCGTAGCTGAACTGGGATGGTCTCTGCCTCTAGACCGGTGGGAATGTCGACGACACCTCGACGACCGCCTCTCCGCGGCCCGTCAGTAACCCCAGCCGCCCTCGTTGCACTGTTCGATTGGCAGACCCGGTTCAGGCCAAGATGTCCACCACGCGTTTTCGGACGGCTATGCCTGCGCATCCTTCAGCGCAGCAACAGTGAGTAAACACTCGCTGCACTTGGGGGGATGCCACCGTGTCGACCGAGCCGACCGAAACAGCATGGAAGATCCAGTCAACCGTCGCGGATGCCACGGCCAAGGCGGACTCGAAAGCCGCGCTTGCCCTGACCCTGCAGTCCACCACTCTGGCCGTACTGAGCCTGCTGGCGAGTTCCCGGCGCGCGGCAGGCGGGTTCGAGTCCGTCCCGGCGCAGACCCTCTTGTGGCTCGGTGTCGTACTCATCATGGCAGGGGCCGGTTGCGCCGCATGGGCTGTTTCACCCCGGCTCGGCAAGGAGCGGCGAGGACCAGATCCGGATGGCGACTTCCTGTACTTCGGACACTTGCGGCTCATGGAACCAGCCGTGCTGGAGAGGGCACTGCGGAGCACTGACCCGCTTCCTTCTCTCACCCGGCAAGTGGTGGTGATGAGCGAAATCGCCTGGGCCAAACACCGCCGGGTGCAGTGCTCTCTCGTCCTGGCAGTCGCGGGCTGCGGCTCCTTCGCCGTAGCCACCGTCTTCGCGTGACATGCCAGGAGGTGTCAGGGTGAACTTCCTTTCCCTCGTCTCTCCCGATGTGTGGCGTGACTTGATCGAACGCGGGCATCGGCGCACCTACCGGAGCCAGGCGGTGCTGCTGGCCCAGGGGGAGTCGCCCGACGGCGTGATTGCGCTAGTCGACGGCCTAGTCAAGGTGGTACAGGGCAATGAGGCTGGGGATCGTCTAACGCTGATGCTCCGCGGCCCCGGCGAAGTCCTCGGCGAAATGGGTGTGCTACTCGACCGGCCCCGATCGGCAACCGTAACTGCGGTACGGCCCTGCATCGGTGTCGTGATGGCCGCACACGCCTTCCGTGGATACGTTGCGCGGCATCGCCTGGAGCCGGTCGTGTACCGACTGAGCGTGGACCGGCTGAACAGCCAGGAACGTCTGCGCGCGGACCTTGCTCATCTGCCGCCGCCAGCACGCCTGGCTCGGGTGGTCGCCCACCTCGCGGACGAAGTGGGTCACCGGGACGGGAGCGGCGGTGTTGTCGTCGAACTCGGAATACCCAGAGAGGACTTAGCGACCATGGCGGGCATGAGCCGGTCGTCCGCACTCGCCGCCCTCGCACGTCTACAGTCCGACGGCATCGTCACACTCGGCCGTCGGCGGGTCGTTGTCAAGGATCCTGCCTTGCTGAGAGCCGCGGCCCAGGACGACGGAGCGGAAGACGGCGATCGGCCGCCGCGCGGAGCTCCCGTGATGTGACGTGCCGCACACCCGTACCGTCCAGCGCTGGACGGTCGGCTACCTGCTCCTCGAACAGGGTGGTGCTCTCCCCTCCGCGTCGGTGGGGAGAGCAACGAGAGGAGCAGCACATGCTGCCGTCATGGGAGCCCTTGTGGCCCTACCGGGCCGTGCTGGCCGTGGACGCCAGGGACTTCGGAGCGCTTGACAGCAAGGGGATGCAGCGAGTCAATGCCGACATCCCTCCCTTGCTGGCCCAAGCGCTGAGCGCAAGCAACGTCAGCGCGCACTGGGAGCGGCGCGTGTTCGGTCAGCACACGGGCGACGGCTACGTCGCGGGCATGGACCCCGAGGTCCTGCCCGCGCTGGTGGGGCACTTCCCCGACGCGCTTCGCCAGGCGCTCGGCCGTCGGCGGGCCGAGAACCCGCACCTTAGCCCGCTGCAGTTGCGGGTCAGCATCCACGTCGGGCCGTTGCCTCAGAGCGGTCTGGGCGTGCCCATGGTGCACACCCACCGGCTTCTGGACGACAAGGCACTGCGGGCGGTCCTCGAGCGCGGGCATCCCGATATCACCAACACCGCGGTGATCGTCTCCCAGCGCGTGTACGAGGACGTCTTCGACAGCGGCTGCGTCAACGACGACGTACTGCCAGCGCACTTCCATCGGCATCTGGTGAGGGTGAAGAAGTTCGAGCAGCCGGCCTATCTACACCTTCCCGGTTTCGACTGGGGGCTCGCGGATCCGGACATCTTCGAGCCGTCGGCTGCGGCCGGGGACGAGGAGGGATCGGGAGCCGCGGCGCACGTGGCGCCGGCTCCCACGGCTCCGGCAAATCCCGGCGCGGTGAACTTCCAGCAGTACGGCGAGCAGAGCACCCAGGCGTACAACCTTTACGGCGAACGAGGGCAGCGATGAGCGACCGGCACACCGAAGCCCCCGACCCGGCGAAGCCGCCGGCGCAGGGAGCCCCGACCGCCGCGCCGCCGTCGAACACTGAGTACCACCAGTACGGCAACAACAACGTCCAGGCGCATAACTACGCCGTGCACCTGAACCGGGACTACGTCCAAGACCTGCCCATCGACGGGAGCGACCCCGCCTACCGGGCGAGCGAGGACGAGCGTTTCGCCGAGCCCCGGGAACCGAACCGGCTACCGGACGCCGCCAAAATCCTCGAAACACACGGCGTCGTTGTGCTGTGTGCGCCGACTGGCAGCGGCCGGCGGACCGCAGCGGTACGGCTCCTGCGCCGCGCAACGGCACTGCGGGCGCTGGCGCTGTTCGACCTCGAACCGGAATGGGCCAAGCCCGTAACACAATGCCTACCCGTAAAGTCGGCGACGGGGTACGTGCTCGACCTCTCCGACCTCCCGGACGAGCCGCCCGCCCGCTTCGGGCAGGACCTGCTCCGGCATGGAGCCAAGCTGTCCGAACAGGGTTCTTTCCTGGTCGTGCTCGCCACCCCGGGCGACTGGCAGGGCGCGTGGGCCGACGCCACCGGCGACGTCACCGTTCGACTGGAGTCTCCCAGCGCACGGCACCTGGTTGAGGCCGAGCTCGAAGCGAACGGTCACGCGGACCGGGTGGACTGGCTGGCCGACGAGAAACTCTCGCCGATCTGGGCAGCCGACCCCTCCGCTCGTGAGGCGTGCCGATTGGCCGGTCTCCTCGGTATGGTCGCGGGCAGGGAACAGCTCAAGGAAACCGTGGACCGATTCGGGGACTGGCACACCACGGTAGAAAGGCTACTCAACAAGCGCGGTTCGGTGGACGGGAGCCCATCGTTGCTGTCCACTCGGGTCACCGTGTGGGCGGGAGCGCTGCTCGACGGGGGCCGACGCAGTTCCATCATCCGCGCGTCCGACGACCTGCTCGCCTCGCTCGGTCAGGCCCGCGGTCCGGCCGATGTGCTCACCGACGCAACTTCATCCAGTCGGCTCCGAGCTGCCGAGCTCGTGCCCGTCGGCGACCGCGCTCACCACGACCGGAGCTGTCAGGGGCTACCTGCGGCCATCCTGCGTCATCTGTGGGACGAGTTCCCCACCCAGCATGACCTGCTGACGACGTGGGCGGTCGGTGTCGCCGCGAATCGATCGGTCCAGGAGGGCGACGCCCGCCTGGCAAGCGAGGCTCTCTTGCGCTTGGCGGTGCGTCGGCACGACAGGAAGGTTCTCGATGCCCTCGCGACGGGGCTCACCGGCCCTCGCCGCATCTTGGCCGTCGAGGCGCTCACGAAGGCCGCGACCGATGCCGAACTCGGTCGCTACGTCAGGGACCGGCTCCTTCACTGGGCGGAGTCCTCCAATGCGGAGAAGCGCGATCTGGTCGTCGACGTCTGCGGCGGCCCCTGGGGTTTGGAGCAGCCGGCGCTCGCGCTGACCCGTCTGGGCAAGGCAGCGGGCGGAAAGGAGTTCGGGGCCGAGAAGCTGGTCGACGCCTTCCAGCAACTCCTCCGTCAGGCCCCCGGCCTCGTGGACAAGACTGTCGTGCAGTGGCTGAGGAAATACGGAACCGAGACCGACGAAAAAGCTCACCGCCAGGCCTTGGGGGCATTCCTGGCACTCGTCTCCAGTGACCCGGGCTCGGACCTGGTACTCGCCTCCGCGCGCAACGCATATAGCAGGGAAGCCTTCGTCAACGCCTGGCAGGCGTTGCTGGACATCAACGACGCTGTGGACGCCGTGCTCCGCCAGCTCACCCGATGGCAAAAGCGCTTCGAACACGACGCCGACCGCAGGGACGCAGCGATTGCCCTTCTCGCTGAGGTCTTCGCCCCTCCGCGACTTCGCGGGCCTTTCGACCAGCTTCTGGTCGCTGAGGGGTCGGTGGTCCAGCCGTTCTGGAGGGACATCCTCGGCCACGCCACGCAGCACTACAGCCTCGTCCAAAGGGTGTCACAGGCGTGACCGATCGTCCCGGTCCCTGGTGGAAGCAGCGGGTCGGCCGGTTCACGGCATACTGGCCCACCCGCCTGCCGGGCATCCGCTTCCTCGCAGGCGGCACCCTCACCCATCTGGTCCCGAACCGGGCAGTCGGGAACCACCATGGGGCCGCCGCGCGAGCTGCAGCCCACCTGGCCTTGGACGAAATCGGCCGCAGTATCGCCAGGAAGCACCGTCCCGAGGAGCTGGAGTGCGCTCGGCAACGGCTCACCCTGGCGGTCTCACCGTGGCACAGTCCCGACGCCCGTCCCGGCCTTTGGCTCAGCGCACGACTCACCCTAAGGCTCCCCCGAAAGGACGCTGACCGGGCCCAAGGGCACCAGGACGCCCTGCGAGAAGTGGAGCTCCGGCTCGAGCAAGACCAGTTGCGTCTACAGGAGCTGGCTCGGGCCGTATGCACCGACCGGGAGACCGCCCGCCTGTGGTGGCTGGAGCGACATCTGGACGACCTGTCGTCCCTCGACTGGGCGTCGTTCAGGAACACCATCCTGCCCTTGGCGGGGGCGTCGGCTACCGACAGCACGCAAACCGAGCGACTCGCACACACCCTTCTCTACATCTGGGAGCAGTTGGATTCCGAACCGGGGCGGCAAGCGCGCTTCATCGCCACCGCCCACACGCTCTTCGAGCAGATGGGTTGGCCTGATGGGTTCCCCTGGCCGTCGCCGTCCGAAGCTCCGAAGCCCGTGACGTCGTCCCCCGCAACCATCCCCTTCGCAACGGAGGACGAACAGTGAAGACCTCCATACTGCGCTGGCTGCTAGACCCGCTCACCAGTCTGCTCGCCCTCTGGTTGTGGTCCCGTGAGCGCGGCCGTAGGCCGTACGACGCGGCGTGGCGACTGGCCAGGGTCACGCGTCACCCGGACGAGCTCTTATACCGCATTCACGGCCACCGCCCAGACGATCCTGAAGACCTGCTTCCCTGAACTCCGGGCGGTGCAGCCTGACGCGAGACAGAAGCCAGAGAGACGCGGCGTGATCGTTGACGGCCTTCGAAACGTCTCGAAGTGGAGCGTGGAACTTGCCTGAACGCTTGGGCCCACGACCACCGACCGGCATCATGTCCTGCACCCGATCACCATCGTGGCCGCAGAGCAGAGAGAGACCATTGTGAACGCACGCCGCCAACCTCTCCCCACCCTGTCGTCTTTGACCCACGAATGGAACACGGCTCGAACCGCGGCCAAGGGATGGGCACAGTTCCTGGACTCGGTCCAAATAACCGGTCTGCGCGGTTGGACCGGCGAGACGGTCGAGTTCAGGTTCCCAGTCGTCGCAATTGCTGGTGAGAACGGTGCAGGCAAGAGCACCGTTCTAAAGGCTGCCGCCGCTGCCTACGTGGCTCAGCAAGAGGGCGGGCTCACGTTCAATCCGGACGACTTCTTCCCAAACACCCCCTGGGAGACCGTTCAAGGCGTCACCCTGCGCTACCAGCTCCGGCGAGGCGAACAGATCGAGACGACCACGATGACCAAGCCCACCAGCAGGTGGCGCGGCATGCCTCGCCGCGTCCACCGACCCCTGTTCTTCCTGGACATCAGCCGCACCCAGCCAATCAACACCTTGATCGGCTACGGGAAGATAGCCAAGCAGTCGAACTTCGCTGGCGACCTCACGCCCGCCAGCGAAGCCGACCGCGCTCTGCTCTCGCGCATAATGAACAAGACGTACACCGCGAGCAGCATCGCCACGTACCAAGACAAGCGAATCGGCGTGCTGAGTATTGGCGCCGGCGCCTACTCCAACTTCCACCAGGGAGCAGGAGAAGATGCTACCGCTGACCTGGTCGCCCTGTTGCGTGGCGCCCCCAGGAACTCCTTGGTCATAATCGACGAGGTCGAGGCATCCCTGCATCCCCGTGCGCAGCGAAGGTTGATGGCGGAGCTCTTCGAAATTGCCAAAGACAACAGGATCCAGTTCATCCTCTCCACACATTCGCCGACCATTCTCGAACAGCTTCCGACCGAAGCGCGGGTCTATGTCCAAGCCCCGCGAGGCGGCGGGCGACACATCATGTACGGGGTAACCGCCCACTTCGCCATGTCTCTCATGGACGATACAGAGCACCCCGAGCTCGTTCTCTTCTGCGAGGATGCCGAGGCAAGCACGCTGATCGACGCGCTGATCACCGAAGAGGCACCCGACATCAGTAAGCGAGTCGAGATCCTTCCTGCCGGTGCGGCCTCTACCGTCGTAATCTTGGGAGGTCTGGCGGACAAGAACCTACTGCCTGCCCCCTGCCTCAGCGTGCTGGACGCAGACCAGAAGATAAGCGCGGGTTGCCTAAGGCTGCCTGGTACAGCTGCTCCGGAAGTAGAGGTTTTCGCCGCGCTGGACGAACCAGCATGGGAGAAGGTCGCGGCCAGGCTTGGAGTGCGGATCGGCGACCTGCTAGAGGCCGTGGACGATGCCCGGCAGATCGGAAACCACCACGCGTGGACGCGAAGGGTGGCCGATCGCCTAGGTCCGCGAGTACGTGTCGACCGGGTTTGGGAGAACATCGCAGCTGTCTGGGCTCAAGAGGCTGTCGACCCGGTTGAGCGTGCTGACTTCGTCGACGCGATCAGGCACCGGTTCAGCGAATAGCGCCGACCGCAAACCGGCCTCACTGGTGTGGGCTGCCGGGGCGAGGAACACCACCACAGTGGGCTGGTGCCAGCCAAGCCTTCACAAACGAACACGGCCGCCTAGAAGCGCTGGACGGCGCCAACCTGGTCCACATCTTCAAGGAGCACATAGGCATCGACGACCCCTGGGCCGGTACCGCCGAAGTCCTGGCCCCGGTTGCTGATTCAGCACTGGATGGACGAGGCGGTCGGGTTTGCGGGAACACAGGGCTCCACGAAGTGATGTCGCCACAGCCAGCGCCCCGCGGCCTCTCGCTGTCCGCCAGCGATACGAGCGAAGCCCCAGCATCGAAGCCGGAAGGCTGACAGACTCTCCTGAGCAGCGAGGGAGGCTCCATGGGTTTCGGATTCCGCGTTGGTGTGCCCGGGCTGAGCGTGCGCGTCTCGACGAGGGGTGTACGGACCTCCATCGGGCCGCGGATGGCACGCGTGAACGTGGGCGGAGGTCGGACGACGCTTTCCTCGGGCATGGGGCCCTTGTACGCCTCCACCGCGCTGGGCAGTGGACGCCGCCGGACCACCACGAGCCGCACGCCACGTTCCGGCTCGCGCCCGCGGGCCGCCGTACCCTCAGGCGCACAGCTGGAGCGGGCTCGCCGACAGGCCGAGCGGGCCCAGCAGGAGGCGGAACGCGACGCGGCGATCGTACATTTGCGGGAACTGCGGCAGCAGATGACCAGCGTGCACTTGCAGTCTTTCGTTCCCGTCCACCCGCCAGCGGTGCCCGGGCCCCCGCAGCTGGGTCTGCCCTGGGCGTTGGCCGAGGCCAAGGCGTTCCATCTGGCAGGGCTTGGCGTGTTCGCACGGGCAGAACGTGCGGAGGCGAAGCGGCGGGCCGAGCAGGACGCACCGGCGTACCTGGCCGCCGAGCAGGCACGATTGCACGGCATCCACGGGGCGCTGACCGCCGAGGCACATCAGTGGTGGCAGTCCCTCGTCGCGAACGACGAGGCGACCGTGTGCGAGACGGTGAACTACGCCTTCTCCGACAACCCAGCCGCCGGCTGTGCGGTCGGAGTGGACGGCTCCGTGATGTCCGTGGTGATGCGGCAGCACGACATCGACTCATTGCCCGACCAGACTCCCGGGGTCACCTCCAGCGGACGCCCCACGCTGAAGACGCTGACGAAGCGGGACCGGGTCCTGTGGTGGCTTACAGCCATGGGCTCCAACGTCATCGCCACCCTCAAGGAGGGATTCTCCGTCGCGCCGGGGGTCACCGCGATCGACCTGGCAGTGATCACTCGTATGCCGGACACCCAGCGGCTGGGATTCGCGACGTACGGCCGGTGGACCCGCCAGGCCATCGAGACGAGCCCCTGGCGGCAGCCCGAGGACGCGCTGCGGTTCCTCGACCTCGGACAGGACGTCGCCTGTGTCGTCTCCACTACCGGCTCCGGAAATCTGTCGAGCACCATCAAGCCGCTGGACATCAGTCGGCTGCCCGGCCTCCAAAGCCTGCTCGACCACGCCCAGGACGGAGCCGCCTCGGTTGACACCACGCTGGCTGGCCTGGACGGAGACCTCCTTGCCAACGTCCCCGCCGCCCACGATGCACCGGCCGCAGACCACTACCGGATCCACACGTTCGCCGAGTGGAGAGCCCAGACGCCGTCCGCGACCCAGCCATCCGTCATCAGCGAGCCCGTTCTCGCCGCCCCGGCGGCACTCACGCCGGGGCAGAACCTCACGTTGCCCGACGAGGCGTGGGAAGGGCTGAACATCGCGTTCAGCTTCGATGGCGCGGATGCCGACCTCACCCTCTTCCTCACCGACACGCAAGGCCGAGTCGCCTCCGACGACGACTTCGTCTTCTACAACCAGCCGTCCGCCGCCGACGGGGCGGCTCGGCTCCTGGGGAAGCAGCACGATGGCGCGCATACCGTCGAACGCGCCGCCGCCCACCTCACCGCCCTGCCCGAGCACGTCCAGCGCATGACGATCGCGATCAACATGGACGTCGACACCGGACTGACGTGCGGCTCCCTCACCTACGCGGAGCTGTCCATCGGATGCGCTTCCGCCGCATGGACCTTCCAGCCACCCGCCGACCCCGCCATCAAAGCGATGGTTATCGCGGAGCTGTACCGACACACGTCCCCCGAGGGCAGGCCGGTGTGGAAGCTCCGAGCAATCGGACAGGGGTGGGCCGACGGGCTGAACGGTTTGGCCAGGGCGCACGGAGTCGACGTCGCGTAGCCCATCGTGCACAGACGCCCCACTAAGCAGCAGCGGGTCGTCGCCGCACGCTCTCCGCTGGGGAGGATCTGGGGAGAATGAGGCCCTGTTGGGGAGCGGCTGGGGAGGATCGGCCGTGCAAACGGGCGGCACGGCGAAAGAGCCGGAAAGGTGGATCGCCGCAGGTCAGAGCGCCTTGTCAGCCAGTTCCCGCAGGTCAGCGGTGTGAGGGTGACGACTTCAAGAAGATCTCCTCGTGGGCGGCCATCTTGTTTGCACCCACGTTGGTGGGAACGATCTACGGCATGAACTTCGAGACCATGCCGGAACTGCACTGGGCGGCCGGCTACCCCTTCGCGATCCTGCTGATGGCAGTCGTCTGCACGAGCCTGTACGTCATTTTCAAGAAGCGGGACTGGCTGTAGCGGAGTTGCTGCTCCGGGGTGGGAGCATGCGCAGCACCGAGGAACGGGGCCATCGCTTCCTCGCCTGCTGTTCGACCAGGGCCGGACGGGCGGTGTTCACGTTCCCCAGGACCGTGATCGGGACGCCGATGCCAGGGGCCTCGCAGAGGATGCCGAGGGCGAGGCCCCGGCCCACTTCGTGGACGATGTCGATGTGGCGGCTGTGCGTACACATGAGGCCGACGGACCCGACGTCGTGTCGGGTCCGTCGGTCGTTTTCACGGGATGCCCTCGGCGGGGTTCAGCGGCACAGGGCGGTGTCCACTGCGCGTTCGAGGTTCCTACGGCCCGCCTCGTCGGTCAGCTGCATGGTGACCGCAATGTTGGCGGCGCGGCCGTCGTCGGTGGCGCCGCCCCGGGTCTCGTACCCGGGGAAGCTGCCGCCGTGGCCCCAGGAGAGGCCGCCGCACGGCAGCGGCCTGCTGACGAGTCCGAGTCCGTAGCGGGCGCCGGGGCCGAAGGTCGCTTCGGCCGGGACGGTGGACCGCATCTGGGCGAGCTGGGCGGGGGGCAGGAGTCGGCCGGCCAAGAGTGCGCTGAAGAAACGGTTGAGGTCGGAGCCGGTGGAGACCATCTGGCCTGCCGCCCAGCCCCAGGAGGGGTCGATCTCCGTGATGTCGTGCAGCGGCGCGTCCGCCGATTCCCGGTAGTAGCCGTGGGGGTGGGGCTCCCGGATGCTTGCGTCACCAGGGGCGGGGAAGTACGTGTGGCGCAGCCCGATGGGCTTGATGATGCGCCGGTCGATCTGCTCGGCCAGGGGGCGGCCGGTGACCTCCTCGACGATCAGGCCGGCGAGCACGTAGTTGGTGTTGCTGTACTTCCAACTCTTCCCGGGGCCGAACTCGGCCGGGTGCTTGAGGGCTGTGGCGAGCAGTTCGCGGGGGGTGTAGTACCTGACGTCGTCCCCGAGGTAGTTGCTGTAGTTGGGGAGTCCGCTGGTCTGCTGGAGGAGCTCGCGGACGGTGATGCGTCGCCCGTCGATCCCCTCCCCGCGGACGAGGCCCGGCAGGTAGGTGTCGACGTCGGCGTCCAGGTCCATCCTCCGCTCGGCGACGAGCTGGAGGACGACGACCGCGACGAAGGTCTTGGTGTTGCTGCCGATCCGCACCTGCCCGTCGACGGGTACCGGTGCGCCGGTGGCCAGGTTGCCGAGCCCTGCGGTGTAGGTCCGGGTGCGGCCGTCACGGTCCTTGATGCTTGCCAGCGCGGCGGGCATACCGTCGTCGCGCACCAGCGCGTTCAGGCGCTGCTGTACGGCGTCCGGCCTGGGGGAGGCGGAGGCGGCGGGCGGGGCGAGGGCGCCCAGTGTCATGACGCCGATGGCCACCCCGGCTGCGGCGTGCAGGGCCCGACGCCGTCTGTCGCCCTGATATCGGGCCGAGGAACGAAGGCCCTGCCGGGTCTGTTCACGCATGAGTCAACTCCTGAGGAATCATTGGATTGTTGCTCGGGTTGCCGGGTTGCCGGGTGCCTGGTTCATCCGCACAGGGCCTTGTCCACGGCGTCCTTGACGTGCTGCACGGCCGCCTCCTCGGTCGGGATGCTGGTGACCGTGACGTTGGCGGCGCGCCGGCCGTCTTCGGTGACACCGCCCCGGGTCTCGTAGCCCGCGATGTCGCCGCCGTGGCCCCAGTAGACGCCGCCGCACGACAGCGGCCTGCTCGTGAGCCCCAGCCCGTAGCGGAGGCCTGAGGTCCCGGCGGGGACCGTCGTGCGCATCTGGGCGAGCTGGGCCGCCGGGAGGAGGCGGCCGGCGAGGAGTGCGGTGAAGAAGCGGTTGAGGTCGGAGTTGGTGGAGATCAACTGGCCTGCCGCCCAGCCCCAGGAGGGGTCCATCTCCGTGAAGTCGCGCAGCGGTCCGTCCGCCGGGTTGCGGTGGTAGCCCTGGGGGTGCGGCTCTCGGATGGTCATCTCTCCGGGGGCGGGGAAGTAGGTGTGGCGCAGCCCGATGCGCTTGATGATGCGCCGGTCCATCTCCTCGGCCAGGGGGCGGCCGGTGACCTTCTGGACGATCAGGCCGGCCAGGACGTAGTTGGTGTTGCTGTATCCCCACGTTTTCCCCGGATCCGCGTCGGCCTTGTACCGGAGGGCGATGTCGAGCAGCTCGCGGGGTTCGACGTACCGGTTCCTGATCTCGTCGTCGTCGACGTGGACGCCGTAGTCGGGGAGTCCGCTGGTGTGCTGGAGGAGCTGGCGGACCGTGATGTGGCGTCCGTCGATCCCCTCTCCGCGGACAAGGCCGGGCAGGTAGGTATCCACCATGGTGTCGAGGCCGATCTTCCCTTCGCCGACCAACTGCAGGACCACCACCGCGGTGAACGCCTTGGTGTTGCTGCCGATCCGTACCTGGCCGCCCCCGGGCACCTTCGAGCCGGTGGTCAGGTCACCGACTCCTGCGGTGTAGGTGCGGGTGCGGCCGTCACGGTCCTGGACGCTCGCCAGCGCGGCGGGCATGCCGTCGTCGCGCACCAGCGCGTTCAGGGCCCGCTCGACAGCGTCCTGACCGGCGGCGGCGGAGACGGAGGGCGGGGCGAGGGCGCCCAGTGTCATGACGCCGATGGCCACCGCGACCGCGGCCGACACGGCCCGTCGCCGCCTCCCGCCGTGATGCTGCCGGGTCGAGGGAGGAAGGCCCTGCCGGGTCTGAGCTCGCATGAGTCAACTCCTGAGGAATCGTTCGGTGGAGCACGATCCTGGTTTCCAGGGCCCTTTGACCGCATCGCGGGAAGGCGGGAGAAATCGCTCCCCCGATCGGGGGAGGCTGCCGGTGGGCTGCCCGGTGATACTGGCGATCATGATCAGGGGAATTCGGCCGCTGTTGCGCGGCTCCACGTACTCAGGTGTGCTGTTCGCCTATTGCGGCGCACTGGCCAGCCTTCCGCTGCTGCCTTTCGCCCTGTTGCCGGCGCTGTCGTGGCGATCCGCTCCCGAAAGCGTGCAGCTCGTCCTGGTCCTGCTCGTCTGGGCGGTCCTGGTCGGCGTGGTCGGACTGGCGCGCCCCGTCCGACGTGCGCTGGTCGTGTCCGCCCGCCGGCTGCTGCGAGTGCCGCTGCCGATTCCCGTGGTCGGTCGCCGCACTTCCGGTTCCCCCGGCCTCGACCACTGGCGGACCCCGCTCTGGCTGGTGCTGCACGTGGCCGTCGGGTGGGCGGGGGCGCTGGCGAGCGGGGTGCTGTTCATCATGGGCCTCGCCCTGCCGGGGAACTGGCTCGGAGGCGAGGCGCGGGCGAGTCTGTTCGGCACGTCGGTCCGGGTGTCGGGCGGGTGGAGCAGCTGGGTGGTGGCGGCCGTGTGCATCCTGCTGGCGGCGGCCGTCTGCGTACTGGTGACGAAGACCCTGCGGTGGTTGGCGCCACGGCTGTTGGGGCCGTCGGCAGCCGAACGGCTCGCACTGGCTGCCGAGCGGGAACTGCTGCTGGCCGAACGCAACCGGATCGCCCACGAGTTGCACGATTCGATCGGGCACACGCTGACGGCGGCCACCATCCAGGCGGCGGTGGCCGGCGAGGTGCTCTCCGCCGACCCGGCGGCGGCGCGGGCCGCCATGCGCAGCATCGAGGAGTCGACGCGGGCCGCGCTGGAGGACCTGGACTACGTGCTCGGAGTGCTGCGCGAGGAACAGTCGGGGACGGCGCCGACCCGGACCCTGGCCGACCTGCCCGAACTGCTGGACCGCCTGCGGCACGCGGGGGCGGTGGTGGAGCCGGAGCTGTCGGGCGCTCTGGCGCAGGTGCAGGGGACGCTCTCCCGGGCGGCGTACCGGATTCTCCAGGAGGGGCTGACGAACGCGCTGCGCCACGGGGCGGGCGGCCCGATCGAGGTCCGCGTGGCGGCCGGGCCGGACGGACTGGACCTCACGGTGGTCAACCGGACCGGGGCACGGACGGGCCCGGGCCCGGGTACCTTCCCGACCTCCGGCCACGGTCTGCCCGGACTGGCCGAGCGCGTCAGGCTGCTGCACGGTGACTTCCAGGCCGGCCCGGACGGGACGCAGCACTGGCGGCTGTCCTGCCGGCTGCCGGCACGGGCGTCGGCGTGAGCGGATCCGACGCGGGCGGGAGCACGGCCCTGCCTGCCGTCACCAGCCCCTCCGTCACCCTCCTGATCGCGGACGACGACGAGGTCACCCGCAGCGGCCTGCGCATGCTGCTCGCCGCACAGCCGGGGATCACGGTGGTCGGCGAGGCCGCCGACGGCGTCGAGGCGGTCGAACGGGCGAGGATCCTGCGACCGGACGTGGTCCTGATGGACGTCCGGATGCCGCGTCTCAACGGGATCGAGGCCACCCGCCAACTCGTCGCCGAAGCGGCCGGACCGCCGAAGGTCGTGGTGATCACCACCTTCGAGAACGACGGCTACGTCACAGCCGCCCTCAGCGCGGGCGCCAGCGGCTTCGTCCTCAAGCGCCTCCCGGTCCGCCGGATCGCCGAGGCGGTCCGGGTGGTGGCGGCGGGCGAAGCGGTACTCTTCCCGGCCGCGCTGGGCCGCATGGTCGCCCCCCGCCCGCTGGGCTCCGCAGAGGCCCTGCCGCGGGCCGCCCTCACCGGCCGGGAGGAGGAGGTGCTGCGCCTGATGGCCACCGGGCTCTCCAATCCGGAGATCGCGGAGTCCCTCACGGTGAGCCTGGAGACGGTCAAGACCCACGTCGGAAATGTGCTGACCAAGCTCGCCGCGCAGAACCGGACCCATGCGGTGGTGATCGCGTACGAGTCCGGCCTGGTGGTCCCGGGCTTCGCCGGCTGACCGGCTTCGGTACGGGCCACGACGTAGCTCCGCCTTGCGGTCCACGGTGCCGCGATCTCCGGATCGCCCTCCAAGACGCGGATGTCCACGGTCACTACGCGCGTCGCTGCCATTGCGTAGCCTGCCCCGCCGCTTGGGTCGGGCACTGGCCAGCGGGGATCCGTCTTTCCGGGCAGCCGCGGCTGGGGAGAATCCGGGGAGAACGAAGCCGCCTCGGGGAGCGGCTGGGGAGGATCGGCCGTACAAACCGGCTACCCCTTCGCGATCCTGCTGATGGCGGTGGTTTGCACGAGCCTGTACGTGATCTTCGAGAAGCGCGACCGGCTGTAGCGAACCACCGCACAAGCTTGATCGACTTAGCGCAAGCGAACGGTGGACCACGCGCCCGCCGTTCCCGACCTGAGCCGCGCCGCGCCGCGCCGCGGCCATTCGGGCCTCGTACTGTCTGGTGCCCGCCCTCCTCGCCTTACGGGGCAGCGGCCCGGTCTCGCACGCGCTGCCCAACCGGTCGCGCGGCGCGACGATCGCCGCCGTGCTGCGGGCGGACGAGCCGCTGTCCACGACCGGGTCGGTCCCGACGACGGAACCGGCCGCGGGTGAGGCCCGGTAGAGCACCGCGGCGGCGTTCTCCTCGGCCCCGGCGACCCGGCCGAGCGGGTTCTGCGTCTTGACCCGCTCGGCACGGTCGGCGTCGCTCTCGCCGGGGAGCAGGGACATCGGGCCGGCCGACGACTTCATCATGGGACTCTGCCGCTGAACGCAGCCCCGGGCAGCGGCCTTTCGCTCGCGCCACCGGTGTTCGCCCTCGGCGGCTTTCCCTTGCCGGTCGGATGCCATCATGTGATCGTCGGAGGGGAATTCGGGGGGCCGGGTGGAAGACGTCGGACGTGTAGCGCTCTTGATCGGCGTGCGGGACAACCCCGGTGCCGCGCAGCGCCTCCGTCCTCTGGGGGCCACCGTCGACGCGGACCTCGAGGCCATGAGTGCCGCACTGCAAGGGAGCGGCTACCTCGTCGAGACCTTGCGTGATCCGACGCGCAACGAGATCACCGAGCGCATCACTGCCGTGGCAGCGGATGCGGTAGCCGGAAGCACGCTGCTCCTGTACTTCACCGGGCACGGCGTACGCATCGGCGACACCGACTACCTGGTGCCCGCCGACGCCCGGGCCTGCGCCGGAATCGACGACGACCGCGGCGGTTGGGGCCGGCCGCACGTGCGCGAGTCCCTGCTGGATGCCGACATCAGCAGGTATCTGACCGACTGCGATGCCGGCACCGTCCTGTGGATCATCGACGCCTGCCGCTCGGCCGAGGACGCGGAAGACGTCATGTTCGGAGGTCGCATCCTCACGGGGCCGCCCCGTTCCGGCTTCGCCGTGCTGACCGGATGCGGGCCCGGTGAGCGCAGCGGCTACTCGGAGGCCGGCAGTTTCTTCTCGCTCGCCCTCGCGCGGGCCTTCGACCCGCTGACCGAGGCCGCCACGACAGAGCAGGTGTACGAGGTGGCCCGGCGGGAAACGACGGCCCTGGCCCGGCGCGCGGGAGCCCGGCCCCAGCAGGTCCGGATCCACTACGTCCCGGACCGGGAAGCCGAGACCAAGGCGCGGGAGATCGCCCGGGGCAGGCGCCTTCTGGAGGCCTTGCAGGACGCCGTGCGCGTGCCGGAGCTGTGGAACCACGTGCCGGCGCATGGGACGGAGTCCGTCACCCACTTCCAGGACTGTCTGGCCCTCCTGGCCGTGGACGTGGCACGGCACGTCCACCACGCGCAGGAGCGGCTGCACGACCCGTGGGCCGACGACGAGTTCCCCGTACGCCTGTTGCGCGACGTGCTGCCGATGCTGCTGCCGAAGGACGCCGAGCTGTCCGCCCTGGAAGTCACCGCCCTGATCGCAGGAGTCCTGCTGCACGAGGCGGCCTGGGCCGGCCGGCTGAGCCAAGCTGCCGAGATCCACCCGAAGTGGGTGCGCCGCAGGTCCGATGCCGACGACCAGCGGCGGCACTACGAGCAGATCACCGAGCACCACCCCCAGATTACCGAGAAGCTCGCGGACTGGTACTGGTGGGAGTCCACTGCGTCGGACGACCGCCACGCCGTGGTGCTGTGGTTGGTGCACCAGTGGATCGCCGAACGGTTCGCCACCGACGAGGAGGCCGTGCCCACGGCGTGGAGTGACGGCTTCGCGAACCGGTTGTTGGAGCTGACCAGCCTCTCGGCGGACAAGACCCACACGGCGGGCACGGCCACCGGCCGGGCGGCGCAGCTCTCGGCCGCCCTGCGGACCGTGGCCGCCGGCCTTCTGCTCGGGGAACCGTCCGAGGATCAGCGAACCACGCTGCCCGGCCGCCATGTCGTACGGAAGGCTCCGCAGCAGCTGCGGGCCCGCCCGCTCGCAGCACTGCTCCGGCTCGCGGGCCTGCTCGCGTTCGATGCCCGGCGGATGCCGGAAGTCATCGCCGAGCACCTGGCGGTCTCCGATCCGGTGGTGCCGCACGAGGTGATCACGGTGCTCCGTGACGCCGTGTGGGACCTCGACCGGAACGGTGAGGCACCCGCCTACTTGCATCTGGACGCCGTCTGCTCGCACCCCGCGATCCACGCCGCCCTCGCCTCAGCGGTCGAGGACGCCGACGAACTCGTCCATGCCCTCGCCGAGACGGCGGATCGGCTCCCCACCGGAGACGACGCCTTGTTGAGAGGGCTGCCCACGCGGCTCACGGACCACCGGCTGAGACCGGACAAGCAGCACGGCCTCGACGCGTACGACGTTCCCCTGGCCCGCTTCTCCCTGGCCCAGACGGAGATCCGGCGCCTGCTCATGGGTGAGGAGCTGTACGACGGGAAGCCGACGCTCGCCCTGCGGGAGCTCTACCAGAACGCGTTGGATGCCTGCCGCTATCGGGAGATGCGGATCCGCTACCTGCAGGGCTGCGCGAAGGAACCGCGGCCCTGGGCCGGCGACATCAGCATCCAGGTCGGCCGGGACGAGCACGGCCGCTACGTCGAGTGCCTCGACAACGGGGTCGGGATGACCGAGTTGCAGCTCAGGAGCACCTTCACCCGGGCCGGCCGGCGATTCGACCAGGCCCAGGGGTTCCGTCGTGAGCAGGCTGCCTGGCTGCGCCATGACAGAGCCCTGCGGCTCTATCCGAACAGCCGCTTCGGCATCGGCGTGTTCAGCTACTTCATGCTGGCCGACGAGATGGTGATCGTCACCCGGCCGGTCGGCCCGGACGGCAAGCCCGCCGCGAAGGCGCTGCGCGTGGAGATTCCGGTCAGCGGCAGCCTGTTCCGGGTGCGGGAGGCCGACGAGCGCGGCGGCACGGTCCTTCCCGACGGCGGGACCCGGGTGCGCCTGTATCTGCGCGACGACCACATGTTGACCGGAACGGCGTGCGTATCCGCGCTCCGTTCGCAGGTGCTGGTCAGCGAGTTCGCCCTGGAGGTCCGTGGAGAAGACGGCCCGGGAGCCTCCTGGCCGCCCGGTCTCCTGGAGCCGGGCGAGGGCAAGTTCTCGGTCGCCGCGGAATCCGCCGTCGAAGCGGTACCCGGCACCTTGTGGTGGGTCGAGGGGGACGGAGCGATCGTGTGCGACGGCATCGTCTCCGACAGGAACACCTTCGGCTACGTCCTCAACCTGGCGGGCGAGTACCGGGGCAAACTCAGCGTCAATCGGAACAAGTTGGAAGAGTACGACGTGCGGTGGGCGCACGAGCAGATCCGTCTCGGCGCCTGCGCCCTTGCCCAATGGCCCGGACTGACCCTCGACTGGCTGTGGTCCTTGGAGTCCCGGCACCCCGCGCTCGCCCGGATCGTGTGGCAGGAGTGGCGGGGCAAGGGTGTCCGGGTGGCGGCCGGCTACGGCCGTACGGTGAACCTGGACGAGGTCGGATGGTTCCGCCTGGATGCACACCTGCGAGGACGGGCGGATCGCGGGGACAAGGACCGCCGGCTCCATGACCCGCTCCGGCCTTGGCGTGCCACTGCCCTCGGGCAACGGCCCCACAGCCTGAAGGAGGCGGCTCCCTCGTCCCTCGAAGGCCATCCGGTGCCGCAACCGGGCTGGTCGAAGGTGGCTGCCGAGGTCGAGGGGGACTGGCGCAACGCGGTGAAGGTCGCCCAGACACAGCAGGTCGACGTATCGGAGGTGCTCCGCGCGGCCCGGGGCCTGCGGATCGTGCACCCCCGGCTGGCCGCACCGGCGGTGTTCGGCAGCGGCGATCTCGACTGGACGCCGAATTTCACCGACGGGAGCATCGTGTCCGGGCTCCTGGGTCCTGAGCGGAACGCCTGGGCCGACCTCAGCATGACCATCGGTGGCCGCAAAGCACCCGCGCGGCCTGCCCCCGACTCGATCTACTACCGGCACCCGCCGGAAGACCTCAGCGGGATCGTGCGCACGTCCGCCGAATACCGCACGGAGCTGGGCAGACTGGCGGACGCGTGCGCCAAGTACGCCCCCTTCGTGGCAGCGCCGCTGCCCGTCGCGCCTGATCATCACCGTGACCACGTGTGCAGTCAGGACGAACTTGCCTTCCTCTACGTGCAGGAGGACGAACACACCTGGCGCCCCACCACCACGGCATGGGACATCCGCGTGGCAGCGGTCCGTGCCGGCTGCAGCCCGCACGAGGCCCTCCGGCGCATCACCCCCTACGGCTGGCTGCGCCCGGTTCCCGATCCGGCAGCCGTGGAACGCGTGGCCTCCGTTCCGTCCCACCTCTTCGACATCCTGCGGCGGTACGTCGTGGACGGCGGCGACGGGCGCACCATCCTGCCCTGGGCCGCAACGATCGACCTCGCCGCGGAATGGGAGATCCCGTTGCGCAAGGCGGAGCGGATCCTCGAGGCGCAGGCGCAGGAGCTCCGGCTGGTGCACCGACGGCGGTACGTGAAGGGTTCGGCGGAAGGGAAGTTCGTTCCCTCACCCGAAGCCGGCCAACTCGTGGCCTGGCTCCACGAGGCGGACATCCGCCTCGAAGGCGGTGTGTCGCTCCGGGACCTCGCGTACGTGCGGCCGTACCAGACGTCCTTCGAGGAGCTCTCCTTGAGTGTCGACGAACTGCGCGCCGCCGGGGTGTCCCTGCCCGACGCCGCGCGCCTGCTGCAAGCCTGGGACGACCTTCCGACGCCCAGCAGATACGCATTCTCCGGTGCCGATCCGTCCTTCGACGCCGCGGACTACCCGGTCCCGGCCACCTCGGCCGTGCTGTTCACTGCGAGTCAGCAGTTGCGCGAGAACCTGTCGTTCCTGTGGGAGACGGCGAGCAAGGTATCGCAACGCCTCGGCCTCGACCCGGGGTTGACCTCATCGGCACTCCCGAAGAAGCTGGCGGACTTCTCCCCCTCCTGGCATGAGACGGCGGCCCTGGTCACCTACGGTTTCGACGAGGAGAGCGACGCCGAGTGGTGTGAAAGCCCGAGCTGGACGCCGCTCACTGCGCAAGGCCTCGCCCTGTACGCCCAGCAGCGCCACAAAGGCGTACGACAGGCCTTCAAGGCACTCGTGCCCCTGCGACGGATCGGCGCGCTCATACCGGAGCTGGATGCCGCATCCGTGGCCGCGCTACCCGGCGAGGTGCCCGACGACCGCACCATGGCGACCGTCGACCCACAACTTCGCGTGTCCCCTCCCGGCTCCCCGCTGGCGCCGCTCGACCTCGTCAGCATCGCCGGCCGCCTCGGCGAGCCGGTGAGTCGCACGTGGCAGCGGATCAGACCCTTCCTGTCCCTCGACGGAGCGCCGCCGACGATCACCGGCGTGCCCGAGGTCGTACCCCTGTGGCAGGACCTGTCGCTGCTCTCCGAACGGCTGGACGGCAGGCTGCCCGCACTCGGCGGGGTGGTGAGCCGGGAGCGGGTGGCCGCATGCGCCCGGGCCGTCGGGAAGACACCCGCATGGGTCCGGGAGCGGCTGACGGTGTACACGGAAATGTTCGGGCTGGAACCGGAGCCCGCCGAGACGGAGGAGGACGGCTCATGACGGCGACGAACGGCCGCTCGCACGACCACGGCCTGGTGTACGCCGAGGTGGACCTCGGCGAGGTGGACGCCGCGCACTTCAGCCAACGGACCGCCCCCGAGGGCACGGGGGTGATCGTCACGGGGACCTGCCCGCGTTGTCACGGCCGTACGGAGTCACCCTTCCCGTGGGGGATGCCGGGGACCGGGACCAAGGGGGCCCTCAGCCGCCTTCTCGGAGGCCTTGCGCCAGGCAGGGAGGCGGGCGAGCCGGACCCCCTGTCCGAGGAGACGCACTACTGCGAATGCGGGCACGCACATCCCGGCTGCCCCCCGGACACCTCGTTCCGAGGGTGCGGAGCCGGCTGGCGGATCCTCCGGTGAGCGCGCACTCCGATCGGCGCTGGGCCGAACGCGCCCGGGAATTGGAGTTCACCAGACTCCCTGAACTGCGCAGACAGGCCGAGGGCTGGCGCACCGGCCTGACCGGGCTGACGACGCTGCTGGCCGTGCTGATGCTGCTGAAGGGCCGGGACAACCTGGCGGAGCTGCCGGATTGGGCACGCGCCCTCGCCACGGGGCTGCTGGTGTCCGCCTTCGTCCTGCTGGTGGTCGGGTCACTCCTGGCCGTGCGAGCGGCTCACGGGGTGCCAGGGGGCGAGATACTCCTGGGCGGGCAAGCGCTCCGACGCTGGACCGAGCAGGAGGCGTCGCGGGTGAAGCGGGCGCTGTCCCGAGCCTCCGCGTGCTGCGTGCTGGGAGTCGTTCTCGTGGTCGGGGCGCTTCTCCTGTCCTGGGTGACGACGGAAACCGCGCCCACTCACCTCGTCGAGGTACGGACCAATACCGGCGGCCTGTGTGGTGAGTTGGTCGCCGCGGACGGGCATCAGGTTTCGGTTCGCACCAAGGCGGGCGGAGTGGTCCTCGTACCGCAGTCGACCGTGGTCAGCCTGCGCCCTGCCCGTACCTGCGGCACGGCCCCGTAGTCCGCCGTAGCCCCCCGTAGCTCCTCCCCGGGATCCGGATCAGCTGCTGGGGGGCGTGAGGGCGTCGAGTTTGTGGGTCAGGGTGGCCAGGGCGGCCTTCAGGGCGGCGATGTCGGACTTGTCTGCGGATTGGTTCGCTTCTGCCAGTTGGACCACCAGGGCGCCGCCCGGTTCCAGGGTGACCTCCGTGGTTTCCGTGACGTCGTCGCCGCCCTGGTGGCGGACCGCCGCGTCCAGGTCGGCGCGGCGCAGGCCGTTGCGGCGGATCACGCGGGTGAGCCAGTGGCCGTCGCGGGCCAGGGTGGTGGGACTGCCCTCCAGGAGCCGGCCCAGCCATTCGTAGCGGGCGGCCGTCCGGACCACCACGGAGTTCACCCCGAGCAGTACGGCGGCCCCGAAGGCGGCTCCGACGACCGAGTTGTCCGGGCCGATCACGGCGTTCTGCACGACGTTGGCCAGCAGCAGCATCACCACCAGGTCGAAGGTGCTGAGCTGCGCGAGCTGGCGCTTGCCGACGATCCGGAGCAGCAGCAGGATCAGTACGTAGACCCCGATAGTGCGCAGCGCCTTCTCCAGGTACGGGACGTCACCGTGCAGGAAGGGGGTGAGGGCGTCGTGGGCGAAATGCATCCCGTCCACGCTGGCACATCCGGCATGTCCGGCGTCACCGACCCGCCGTATCCGCCGTATCCGCCGTATCCGCCGCATCCGCCGCATCCGCCTAGATCAGCACCTCGGCCGCGCTCAGGCCGCTCTCCCCGCCCCAGGTGAAGGTGAGGCCGCGGTCCTGGGCGGCCTCGGTCAGCCGGCCGCGCAGGACCTCCGCGGCGAGGGTCAGGGCCTGGAGTCCGTCGACCCCGTGGATCTCGTACGTGATGTCGGACAGGCCGTCCAGTCGGCACGGGCAGATCCAGTCGCCGTCCGGATTCGGATCGGGGTACGGGGCGCCCAGCCGGAGGGTGACCGGGAAGGTCTCGCCGTCCCCCGTGACCGCCTGGAGCGGGCGGCTCGCGATGGTCGAGTGGTTGTTCATGCGTTCGGCCTTCGCGTCGACTGGGTGGGGCCGGTTTCCCTCAGTCTGCGTCGGTCTCCGTCGGTTCCGCGTATGGGCGGCCGCCCGCCCCGGCCGAGCGGGCGGGCGGCCTCCTGCGTTACGGCTTCGGCAGGGTGCAGCCTGCGCGGGTCAGGTCGATCTTGTTGCCCGCGCCGATGCACGGGACGATGATGTACGTCTCCTGGGCGTAGTTGATGCCCTGGCGGACCGTGACGTTGCCGGCCTCGTCCACCTCGCACGGGTTGTTCTCCGTGCAGCGCTGCCCGTCCTCGTTGCCCGTGTTGTTGACCGCGACGACCTTGCCCGTCGTCGTTTCGATCACCGGGGAGCCCGAGGTGCCGCCGATCGTGTTGCAGGACGAGGTGTAGCGGACCGAGTCCTTCCAGGTCCACTCGCCCTCCTTGAGGCGGTACGCGAACCCGTCCACGTTGCAGCTGTAGATCCGCTTCCAGTACCCCGACACGACCTTGATGCCCGCGCCCTGCACCGGGCGGGCGTCGTTCAGGGTGAGCGCGGCGATGCCGTACTGGCTCTGGATCTGGGCGTACGTCTTGGTCAGCTGGTAGATCGAGATGTCCGTGTCGGTCATCGTCGCGTACGCGATCTTGCTGGCCCGCAGCGTCGCCACGCGCGAGCCCGATGCGTTGAGCAGCGAGAACGAGCGGCTGGACGACTGGTCCTTGACGACCTCGCCCGGCCCCGGGAAACCGGTCTCGATGCAGTGCCCGTTGGAGAGCACGAGCGCGGGGTCGTTCGGCTGGGAGCCGGGGACGCGGACGACGGAACCGGAGCAGTTGCTGAGCGCGACCGTCCCCGCGTAGTTCACGGTGACGGCCGCCGCCGCCTTGTCCTGGGGTGTTGAGGCCACGGCCGGTGCTGCCGCCGCTCCTATCAGGAGCAGCGAGAGCACGGCGCCGACGAGAGGCTTGCGCATGTGGGGGTTCCCCTCTGAATGACGATGCAACCGAAGATCCTCCGGTTGTCATGTGCATTGTTGGGACACCCGCATCAACAGGCAAGGATCTGGCCGGAGTTGGCGGTTTTCAGGTTCAGGGATCCCGTCAGTGCAGGAGGCGGTCCCGGAGCCGGGCCACCGTCGCCGGCGTGATCCCGACGCGCGTGGCGAGGTAGTCGGCCGCGGAGCCGTAGCGCGTGGTCAGGTCGGCGAGGACGAGGGACAGGATCTCGGCCGGGGCGCGGCCGTACGAGGGCCAGCGCATGGTGCGGCCCGGGTTGGCGGCGTGCCAGTCGGCCGTGAGGCGGGCGGTGGCCAGTTCGGTGAGCGCGAAATCGGCCAGGATCTCCTCCTCGGACACGTCGAGGAGGGTGAGGACGAAAGCGCCGATCAGGCCGGTGCGGTCCTTGCCGGAGGTGCAGTGGAAGACCGTCGGACCGGGACCGGCGGCGATGAGCTCGATGGCCCGGCGGATCTCGTCCGCGCCGTCCTCGGTCACCTCGGCGAACCGGTCGGCCAGGTACCGCCAGGGGTCGACGTCGGGGTCGATCGCGGCCTGGTCGTACGGGCGGTGCTCGATGCTGAGGTTGGCGTACGTGAACCGCTCGGGCTCGGGGATCCGCCCCTTGGCCTCGATCTCCCAGGGGTAGCGCAGGTCGATGACCGTGCGTATGCCGAGGCCGAGGAAGCGGTCCCAGTCGGCTCCCGCGAGTTTGCCCAGGGAGTCGGACCGGTAGAGCCCGCCCCAGGCGACGGTACGGCCGTCGGCGGAGCGGTAGCCGCCCAGGTCGCGGAAGTTGTGCAGGTGGTCGAAGTCGACGTGGCGGCGGTGGCGGTGCGGGTGCGCGGTCGGATCGGCAGGCAACTGGGGCTCCTCGTCATGCGGTCGAGTGCCCCAGGATGCCGGATCCCCCCTCAGCGCTTGCGCGCGAGCGTGAGCCCGTCCGCGATCGGGAGCATCACCGACTCCATGCGCCCGTCGGCCCGCACGTGCGCGTTGAACTCCCGGATGGCCAGGGCGTTGCCCTCGGCGCCGGCGTCCACCGCCTCTCCCCCGTACAGGACGTTGTCGGCGAGGATCAGCCCGCCGGGCCGCAGGCGCGGCACGAGCTCGTCCCAGTACGCGCGGTAGCCGGGCTTGTCGGCGTCCAGGAACACCAGGTCGATCACCGGCTCCTGCGGGAGCGCGCGGAGCGTCTCCAGCGCCGGGGCGATCGCGAGCTCGATCCGGTCGCCGACCCCGGCCGCCTTCCAGGCCTCCTGGGCGATCGACGTCCACTCCTCGGAGACGTCGCAGGTCAGGACCCGCCCGCCCGGGACCAGGCCCGCGGCCAGAGCCAGCGTGGAGTAGCCGGTGAAGGTGCCGACCTCGACGATCCGGCGGGCGCCGATCATCTTGCCCAGCAGGGTGAGGAAGACGCTCTGCTCGTGCGGGACCTGCATCTGCGCCTCGCGGCCGAGCGCGCGGGTCCGCTCGACGAGCTCCTCCTGGACCCGGCTCGGCGGCTCGGTCTGCGCGACCAGGTACTCGTACACCTCGTGGGTGAGGTGCACCGTCTTCACTTCGTCGACGTCCCTGTCCATGCCGTACGTCCCTTCGCGAGTCCCGTGTGTACGCCTTCGGGACTGCCCAACGACGGCGGCCCGGAGCGGCAACGGCCCGGCCGCCGCCCCGGGCCGGGCCGCCCCGGGCCGCCCCGGGCCGGGCCGCCCCGGGCCGCCCCGGGCCGGGCCGTCAGGCCGTCGGATGGAGGGCCGCGTACTCCAGCGGGGCCGACGGGTCGATCGTGAGGGTGAGCGGGGCGGGGGGCGCGTCCGCGCGGACAAGGAGGTCGCCGATCGCCGCGATCATCGCGCCGTTGTCCGTGCACAACGTCATGGGCGGCACCCGCAGTTCGATGCCCGCCGAGGCGCAGCGCCGTTCCGCCAGGGCCCGGACGCGCGAGTTGGCCGCCACTCCGCCGACCACCACCAGCGTCTTCACGTCGTACGCCGCGCAGGCCGCGACCGCCTTGCGGGTCAGCACGTCGGCCACCGCCTCCTGGAGCGAGGCCGCGCCGTCGGCGACCGGCAGCCTCTCCCCGCGCTGCCGGTGACCCTCGGCCCAGCGGGCCGCGGCCGTCTTGAGCCCCGAGAAGGAGAAGGAGTACGCGTACGGGTCCTCCGCGCGCGGCCCGCCGGTCAGCGGACGCGGGAACGGGACCGCCCCCGGGTCACCGCCCCGCGCCGCCCGGTCGATGGCCGGCCCGCCCGGGTACGGCAGGCCGAACACCCGGGCCACCTTGTCGAAGCACTCCCCCGCCGCGTCGTCCAGGGTGTCCCCGAGGTGCAGGATCGGCTCGCGCACGAGGTCCCGTACGAGCAGCAGCGAGGTGTGCCCGCCCGAGACGATCAGCACCACGCAGGGTTCGGGCAGCGGCCCGTGCTCCAGGGTGTCGGCGGCGACGTGCCCGGCCAGGTGGTGGACCCCGTACAGCGGTACGCCCAGTGCGTACGCGAGGGTCTTGGCCCCGGCCAGTCCGACCTGGAGTGCGCCGGAGAGGCCGGGGCCGGTGGTGACGGCCACCGCGTCGAGCTGGTCGGCGCGCAGTCCGGCACGGTCGAGGGCCTGGCGGACCACCGGGTTGAAGGCGTGCAGGTGGGCGCGGGCCGCGATCTCGGGGACGACCCCGCCGAAGCGGGCGTGCTCGTCCATGCTCGACGCGACGACGTGCGCGAGGAGCCGGCCGCCCCGCACGATGCCCGCGCCCGTCTCGTCGCAGGAGGACTCGATGCCGAGCACCACCGGAGAAGCAGCCATCAGACCCGCACCCGACCCTTATTGCGAATAGTTCGCAATAAGGGTACTAGCCGCGCGGGACCACCGTGGCCAGCACCGACGGCAGCGGGTACCAGTCCGCCGAGGCGATGGACGCGTGGTGCGCCGCCATCAGGCCGACCCGGTCCCGGGCCTGGGCCTCGGTCGGGTGCACCCCGTCGATGGCGGGCGCCACGTTGTGCGCGTCGGTGGCGATCAGGAGGTAGTGGTTGCGGTCGTACCAGGCGGTGTCGATCGAGCCGCCCGCGTACGCGCTCGCGTCCCCGTCGAAGACCACGAACCAGGGGCGCAGCGAGGCGTCGGCGTACCGGGCGCGCGGGTCGCCGGCCTCGGCCCGGTGCACGGCGGGGAAGGCCGCGGCCTGCCCGAGCCGGCCCTCGGCGGCGAGGGAGCGCAGGTACTGGGCGTACTCGCGGTCGGTCCACAGCGTGTCGCCCGCGTTGCCCTCCTCCAGCGTGCCGGGGATCAGCTCCACCAGGAACTTCCCGGCCATCGCGGCGCGGCTCGGCCATGCGCCGGCCCGGGCGGCGGTGTCCAGGTCGGGGTGGCCGGCGGCGAGCCGGCCGGGGCGGTAGACGGCGTCGCCGAGCTTCGAGTTCAGCAGCGCGTCGAGCTCGGCCGGGCCGCGCCCGAGGTTGGCGGCGAAGCCGTCCTTGAGCTCCAGTTTGAGGACGACCGGGCGGTGGCCGGGGTGGGCGTCGTGCCAGCTGCGGATGTCGGAGAGGCAGCCCGCGAGGTTCTGGTTGCGGGACCTGGTGCGCAGCTGGGCGGGGCTGGTGGCGTTCTCGCAGTTGTTGTCGTTGCCGAAGGGGTTGTCGTGGGCGACCCGCCAGGAGCTGCCGAAGAAGTTGGTCCACACGTCGAGTTCCAGCATCGCGGCGCCCGAGTCGAGCGCGTCCGCGAAGTACGGGTACTTGGCCTTCTCGTACGCGTTGTGCACGCCGACGCCGGTCGATCCCGCGTACGGGAGGTCCGCGGCGGCCCCCGCCGCCTTGGCCCCGGCGGCCCCCGCCGGGGCCGTACCGAGTACGAAGGCCAGGGCCGCCAGGCCCGCCGTCACCGCGCCCGCCATCCGGTTCCGCAATCCCATGCTTTCGGCTCCTGTCCGCCCGGTCGGTGCGCCATGTCTCAACTCGGCGGAAGAGTAGGCGAGTTGGGTGAAGGGTGGAAGGACGGAGGATGACGGGCGTCCCGGCTGTGAGGACGGACACGTTGCGACCAGGAACTGACGTCGTCACGCCGTCCGTCGAACAGGGAGCCGACCGGGACGCCGGTCGGCGTTTTCCGGGCGGGAGTACCACATGTTCACCAAGGTTCGCGGGCGGGTCGTACGGGTCTCCCTGCTCGTCGGCGTCGGCTGCGCCGTGCTGATGGGGTGCGCCGGGCTCCTGTGGAAGCTGCACGGCGTGGCGGCGTACCTGGCGGACGGGGATTCCGCCGAGGGGAGCTACGTACAGGACGCCGAGCAGGCCGACCGCGCGGCGGCGGCCGTACTGGAAGGCCCGGCGCGGGAGGTCCCGCCGGTGGCCCCGGCGTCCCCGGATCCCACCGCGCCGGATCCCGGCGCCCCGGATCCCGGCGCCCCGGATCCCACCGCGCCGGATCCCGCCGCCCCGGGCCCGGCCGCACAGGGCACGGTCGGCCCCCCGGCCGGCGTGCACTGGCGGTCGGGCGGCTGGCAGCCCTCCGACCCGCTGGTCGCCCGGCCCGCCGCCGCGGAGCCCGCGATCGGGGCGCTGTTCTCCCCCGGTGAGGACGCGGACCAGGACCACCACTGCTCGGCGAGCGTGGTCCACTCCCCCGGCGGCGACCTCGTCGTCACCGCCGCCCACTGCGTGTACCGCGGCGTCTTCGGCTTCCGTACGAACCTCGCCTTCGCCCCCGGCTACCGGGACGGCAAGGCCCCGTACGGGGTCTGGGTGCCCACCCGGATCGACGTGGACCCCCGCTGGATCGAGGACCAGGACCCCGACTACGACGTGGCCTTCCTCCGCATGCGCCGGCCGGGCCACCCCGGCGAGCGGCTGGAGGACGCCGCCGGGGCGCAGACGATCCGCTTCGGGTCCGAACTGCCCGCGCCGGCCCGGGTCGTGGGCTATCCGAACGACACCGAGTACCCCGTGGAGTGCTTCAACACCGCCCGCGCCGACGGGCCCACGCAGCTGCGGCTGGATTGCGCGGACGTACCCGACGGCACGAGCGGTGGTCCGGTGCTGACCGACGGGCGCACCCTGATCGGGGTGGTCGGCGGCCGCGACGGGGGCGGCGACGAGAAGACCTCGTACAGCAGCCTGTTCGACGACGGGGTACGCGCCGTGTACGAGCGCGCCGTGGCGGCCCGCTAGACCGCCTGGACCAGAACGGCCCCCTACGACCCCGAGTCCGCGGGGGCCTTGTGGTGCGGCGGGTAGTCGGCCGTCCGCGGGGCCGTCGGCAGCCGCCACTTGGACAGGACCCGGATCACCGTGCCCGGGCTCAGCAGGACGTTCGGCGAGACGGCCAGCGACAGCACGCCGAAGAAGGGCCGGGAGATCTCCGGGTCGGCGTTGGCGCCCACGATCACCCGGGACATGTAGGCCTGGAGGACCTTGGTCGCCCGGTCGGGCGGCGGCCCCTCGGTCTCCGGGTACCGCATGTCCTCGCTGGTGGCGATCTGCCAGGCCACGTCGGAGGCGGCGGCCGTACGCCGCTGGATCCGGCGGGCGGCCGCGGCGATCTCCCGGGGGGCCAGGCCCCGGATGGCGCCGGCCAGTGCGTCCGCCGCGAGGGCGGCCACCGTCATCCCCTGCCCGTACACGGGGTTGACCCGGCAGACGGCGTCGCCGAGGACGACGAACCCGGCCGGCCAGCGGTCGAGGCGCTCGAAGTGCCGCCATTCGTTCGCGGTGTTGCGGTATCCCGTCGGCGTGGAGAGGGGTTTGGCGTCGCGGATGGCGTCGTACAGCACCGGGCTGCGCAGGCTCCGGGTGAAGTCGAGGAACTCCTCCTCCCCGGTCGGCGGGGCGTGTTCGCCGTTGCCGGTCAGCGTCACCAGCCAGCGGCCGTCGTCGAGCGGCACCAGCACGCCGCCGCGCGGATTCTCGGGGCGGCCCTGGACGTAGATCCCCTGCCAGCGGCGCGCCGGATCCGGCGGGACCTCGTAGTAACGGCTGGAGTAGCCGAGGTGGGAGTCGTAGCGGGTGGTCGCCGGGGCCGGGTGGCCGAGGGCGGCGAGCCAGGCCGGGGCCCGGGAGGTCCGCCCGGTCGCGTCGACCACGAAGCGCGCCGGCAGCGGGTCCCCCTCGCGCAGCCGTACGCCGGTGACCGAGCGGCCGTCGGGCCCGGCGACGAGCCCGGTCGCCATCGAGCCGGAGCGGATCCGGATGCGCTCGTCCCGCAGCACCTCCCGGCGGACCGTCCAGTCGATCAGCTCCCGGCTGCCGATCAGGACCCGGGACCCGGGAACCGGGTGGAACCAGTCGGCCGGGCTCAGCCACAGGAAGTCCCGCGGCGTCTCCATCAGGGCCGCCCCGGCCGCCAGCAGCTCGCGGGTGACCCCGGGCAGCAGCCCCTCCATCAGGTCCAGGCCCCGCGACCACAGCACGTGCACGTGCCGGGACTGCGGCACACCGGGCCGGAAGGCCGGTCCGGTGTCCGGCAGTTCGTCCCGTTCCACCACGGTCACGCGCGCGAACCGCTGGGCGAGTGCCCGCGCCGCCAGCAGCCCCGCCAGGCCTGCGCCGAGGACCACCGCGTGATCGTGGGCTTCGTGGGCTTCTGGGTGGTTGTCCGTGTCGTCGTCCATGGCGCCGAGTCTCGCGCCCCGGCCGCGCGCCGGATCAGGTCCCGCCCGGGGCGCCCCGAGGCACCCCGGGGGCGGACGGGGGGCTCACGGAGGGGCGCCCGTACCGGGACCCCCCGGGGGTGTCCGGTACGGGCGCCCCGGTCAGCTCGCGGGGAACCCGTACGGGACGGAGGTCAGCTTCTCCGAGGCCGCCCAGAGCCGTTCGCCGGACGCGTCGTCCAGGGTCCACTTCGCCCGCCAGGAGGGGACGGGCGCCCCGCGCCAGCCGAGCCGCGGCCCGAAGAACGCGTCGGGCCGCACCCCGGGCGCGGTGGCCGCGTACAGCGTGGGCAGCGCGCCGGAGGCGGCGGACTGGGCGAGGACGGCGGAGCCGAGGCCCATCAGTCTCGACATGGGCCGGTGGCCCTCCTGCCGCGAGGCCCCGGCGTGCAGGCTGGTCGAGGCGTAGCCGGGGTGCGCGGCGGCCGCGACGATCCCGGAGCCGGCGGCTTCGAGCCTGCGGGCCAGTTCGTGCGTGAAGAGGAGGCCCGCGGTCTTGGACCGGCCGTACGCGATCCAGCGCCGGTAGCCGTGCTCGGCGTTGAGGTCGTCGTGGTCCACGTCGCCCAGTGCGTGGAACCCGCTGGAGACGGTGACGATCCGGGCCCCGGGGGCCGCGGCCAGCAGCTGCGGCAGGAGCAGTCCGGTCAGCGCGAAGTGGCCGAGGTGGTTGACCCCGAACTGGGTCTCGAACCCGTCGGCGGTCCGCCCGAACGGCAGCGCCATCACGCCGGCGTTGTTCACGAGCAGGTCGAGGGAGCGGCGGCGCTGCCCGTGGATGTGGGCGAATTCCCGTACGGAGGCCAGGTCGGCCAGGTCCAGCGGTATGAACTCCACCTCCGCGTCCGGGACTTCGGCGCGCAGCCGGACCACCGCGGCCCGGCCGCGCGCCGAGCTGCGGCAGGCCAGCACCACATCGGCCCCGCGCCGGGCGAGCTCGCGGGCGGTGACGTAGCCGATACCGCTGTTGGCGCCCGTGACGACGGCGATGCGGCCGCTCTGGTCGGGGATGTTCTCGGCGTTCCAGCCAGGCATGTGAGCTCCCTCGCGACGGTGGGTTGCACGGTGCGGTGACCATGGGGTTACCGAGGGTAGACCTCGCCCTGCGCGGGGGTGGAGCCGGGGGCCGGTACCCCGGCCAGTAGGCTGCGGGTCCGTCCGCCCGCTCCTCTTCCCGTTCCCGAGGTACCGCGCAGTGAGCTCCGCACCGCCGTCCCCCCTGCCCGTGTCGGTCGTCGGCCTCGGCGCCGACGGCTGGGCCGGGCTCACCGCCTCCGCACGGTCCGCGCTGACGGGGGCCGAGGTGCTGATCGGCGGGCCGCGGCAGCTGGATCTGCTGCCGGCCGGCGACTGTACTGGCGAGCGGGTGGCCTGGCCGAGCCCGCTGCGGCCCGCCGTGCCGAAGCTGATGGCCGAGCACGCGGGCCGCCGGATCGCGGTGCTGGCCAGCGGCGACCCCATGTTCTACGGGATCGGCCGGGCTCTGGCCGAGGAGCTCGGGCCGGACGCCCTGCGGGTCCACCCGCACCCCTCCTCGGTCTCGTACGCGTGCGCCCGTCTGGGCTGGCCGGTGGAGGACACCGAGGTGGTCACGGTGGTCGGCCGCCCGGTGGCCCGGCTCGCGGCCGCGCTGTACGAGGGGCGGCGGGTGCTCGTGCTCAGCGCCGGAGCAGTGACCCCGAACGAGATCGCCGCTCTGCTTCGAGAGCGGGGCTTCGGCCCGAGCCGGATGCGGGTGCTGGAACAGCTCGGCTCCGAGCGCGAGGACACGTACGAGGGACTGGCCCAGAGCTGGGACCACGCGCCCGGCGATCCCCTCAACGTGGTGGCCGTGGACTGCCGCCGGGACCGGCACAGCGCCGTCCCGCGGCTCGGCGCGACCCCCGGCCTGCCCGACACCGCGTACGAGCACGACGGCCAGCTCACCAAGCGCCACGTCCGGGCCGCGACCCTGTGCGCCCTCGCCCCGGCCCCCGGCGAGCTGCTGTGGGACATCGGCGGCGGCTCCGGCTCCATCGGCATCGAGTGGATGCGGACGCACCCCTCCTGCCGGGCGGTGGCAGTGGAGCGCGTCCCGGAGCGGGCGGCCCGCATCACCCGCAACGCGGCGGCGCTCGGCGTCCCGGGGCTGCGCGTGGTCACCGGCGCCGCGCCCGAGGCCCTGGCCGGGCTCCCCACCCCCGACGCGGTGTTCATCGGCGGCGGGCTGACCGCGCCGGGCCTGCTGGACGCGGCCTGGGAGGCGCTGGCCCCCGGCGGCCGGCTGGTGGTCAACACCGTGACCCTGGAGTCGGAGGCGGTGCTCACCGAGCGCTACCGGCGCCACGGCGGCGACCTGGTCAAGCTGGCCGTCGCGCACGCGGCGGCGGTCGGCGGTTTCACGGGCTGGCGGCAGGCGATGCCGGTCACCCAGTGGTCCGTGACGAAGCCCTGGCCGCGGACGGACCACCCCACAGCAGCAGCGCACGAACAGAACGCAAAGGACCAGGAGACGACATGACCGTGTACTTCATCGGCGCGGGCCCCGGCGCCGCCGACCTGATCACGGTGCGCGGTGCCCGGAGGCTGGCCACCGCCCCGGTCTGCCTGTACGCGGGCAGCCTGGTCCCGCGCGAACTGCTGGCCGAGTGCCCGCCGGACGCCCGCCTGGTCGACACCTCGCAGCTGAACCTCGACGAGATCATCGCCGAGTGCGTACGGGCCCACGCCGCGGGCGAGGACGTAGCGCGGCTCCACTCGGGCGACCCGTCGATCTTCAGCGCGGTCGCGGAGCAGATGCGGCGGCTCGACGCGGCCGGCATCCCGTACGAGGTGGTGCCCGGTGTCCCGGCGTTCGCCGCGGCGGCGGCCGCGCTCAAGCGGGAGCTGACGGTCCCCACCGTCGGCCAGACCGTGATCCTGACCCGGATCGCCCAGCAGGCCACGCCGATGCCGCCCGGCGAGGACCTGGCCACGCTCGGCCGCAGCGGCGCGCTGCTGGTGCTGCACCTGGCCACGCGCTACGTGGACCGGGTCGTCGCCGAACTGCTGCCGCACTACGGGGCGAAGTGCCCGGTGGCGGTGGTGGCGATGGCCAGCCGCCCCGACGAGCTGATCCTGCGCGGCACGCTGGCCGACATCGCCGCCCAGGTGAAGGAGGCGGGCCTGGTCCGCACCGCGGTCATCCTGGTGGGCCGTACGCTCGGCGCCGAGCAGTTCCGCGACAGCCACCTGTACTCCCCCGAGCGCGACCGGCATGTCTGCTGATCCGCCCCGCCACGTCCTGATCCTGGGCGGTACGACGGAGGCCCGGCGCCTCGCGGAGGCGCTGGCGTCCGACCCGGCGTACCGCGTGACCACCTCGCTCGCGGGCCGGGTGTCCGCGCCCGTGCTGCCGCCCGGCGAGGTGCGGATCGGCGGCTTCGGCGGGGTCACCGGGCTCGCGGGCTGGATCGTCGCCCACGACGTGACGCACGTGGTCGACGCCACCCACCCGTTCGCGGAGCGGATGAGCTTCCACGCCTCCGAGGCGCAGGCGTTCACGGGGGTCCCGCTGCTGGCGCTGCGCCGCCCCGGCTGGTCCCCCGGTCCCGGGGACGACTGGCACTTCGCCGACTCGCTCGCCGAGGCATCCGTACGGCTGCCGGAACTCGGCGGCCGGGCCTTCCTGACCACCGGCCGCATGGGCCTGCACACGTTCGCGCACCTGGCCGACACCTGGTTCCTGGTGCGTTCGGTGGACCCGCCGGACGCGCCCGTGCCGCCGCGGATCGAAGTCCTGCTCGCCCGGGGGCCGTTCACCCTGGACGGCGAGCGGGAGCTGCTGGCCCGGCACCGGATCGACGTGCTGGTCACGAAGGACAGCGGCGGCTCCGCGACCGCCCCCAAGCTCACCGCGGCCCGCGAGGCGGGCATCCCGGTCCTGGTGGTCCGAAGGCCCCCTGTCCCGGAGGGCGTTGCGGAGGCGCAGTGCCCGCAGGCGGCCCTGGAGTGGCTCGCGGGAACCCCGGCGTAGGCCCCGCCCGGCCGCTGCCAGAGGGGTCTCCTACTCTCGTTGCAAGGACTGGAGCGCAACGGCCGGCGGCAACAGGGCCTACCTCTTCCCGCCGACCGGGCTGGTGCCGGTGCCGCTGCCCGCACTCCCCGCCGCCGAAGACGAGGACGACCTGGACGAGGAAGACGCCGAAGACGAGGACGTTCGGCAGCTCGGGGCGGTCCGTACCGTCGAGCGGGTGACCGTGGCCGAGCCGGAGTACCGGGCCGCCTCCAAGGCCTGGTCCGAGCAGAGCGGGCGCCCGACGCGCCAGGTCCTCGGACAGCTCGGCGGCACCCCCGACTGGCTTCAGAACGACGAGACGCCCGACTGCACGGACTGCGGCGGGCCGATGGAGTTCGTCGCCCGGCTGGAGGAGGGTCCGGACCCCCTCACCCCCCCGACTTCGGCTCCGGCAGGGCCTATGCGCACGCCTGCGCACCCTGCGGCCGGGCGGCGTTCCTCTGGCAGTGCTGAGGGGGGCCGCCCGGCCGGCCGGTCAGGCCTCCGGGTAGCGGCGCGGGGTCCACGTCACGCGGGAGCCGTCCGGGCGCTCCGTGACCTGGGTCTGCGAGGAGCCGATCAGCAGGATCGTGCGCATGTCCACCTCGGACGGCTCCAGTTCGCCGAGCGGGAGGACGCGGACCGACTGCTCCGGGCCGCCCACGTCCCGCGCGACGACCACCGGGGTCTGCTCCGAACGCAGCTCCAGCAGCAGCTCCTTGGCCTGGGCCACCTGCCAGGTCCGGCTGCGCGAGCCCGGGTTGTACAGGGCGAGCACCAGGTCCGCCGCGGCGGCGGCGCGCAGCCGCTCCGCGATGACCTCCCACGGCTTGAGCCGGTCCGACAGGGAGATGGTGGCGTAGTCGTGGCCGAGCGGGGCCCCGGCCGCGGCGGCTGCCGCATTGGCGGCGGTCACCCCCGGCAGCACCCGTACGGGCACGTCCTTGTACTCCGGCTGCCCGGCGACCTCCAGCACGGCGGTGGCCATGGCGAACACGCCCGGGTCGCCGCCGGAGACCACGGCCACGCGCTTGCCGCGGCGGGCGAGGTCGAGCGCGAACTCGGCGCGCTCCGACTCGACCTTGTTGTCGGAGCCGTGCCGTACCTGGCCCGGCTTCGCGGGGACCCGGTCCAGGTACGTGGTGTACCCGACGAGCACCTCGGCGTCGGCCAGCGCCCGCCGCGTCTCGGGGGTGAGCCAGAGCGGCCCGGCCGGTCCGGTGCCGACGACCACGACCTCGCCGGGGCCGGACGGCACGCTGCCCGGGTTGCCGATGCGGCTGGGCACCACGGCGACGGCGAAGTACGGGACGCTGTCGGGGTCGGTGTCGGCGAGGAGGCCGGTCCGCTCCCCCGCCATGGTGGCGCGCTCCACGTACCGGGCCTCCGCAAGCCGGCCGCTGCCCTCCATGGCCCGGCGTACGGCGGGGAAGGTACGGCCGAGCTTCATCACGACCGCCGAGTCGGTGGCGGCGAGGCGGGCGGTGAGCTCCTCCTCCGGCAGGGTGCCGGGCAGGATCGTCAGCACCTCCTCGCCCTCGACGAGCGGGGTGCCGAGGCGGGCCGCGGCGGCGCTCACCGAGGTCACTCCGGGGATCACCTCGGCCTCGTACCGGTCGGCGAGCCGCTTGTGCATGTGCATGTACGAGCCGTAGAAGAGCGGGTCCCCCTCGGCGAGCACGGCGACGGTCCGGCCGGCGTCGAGGTGCGCGGCCAGCCGGGCGGCGGACGCCTCGTAGAACTCCTCCATCGCCCCCTGGTAGCCGCCGGGGTGGTCGGTGGTCTCGGTGGTGACCGGATAGACCAGCGGCTCCTCGATGTGGTCGGCGCGCAGGTGCTTCGCGGCGATCGAGCGGGCGATCGAGCGGCCGTGGCGGGCGCTGTGGTACGCGACGACCTGCGCCTCGGCGATCACCTCGACGGCCCGCAGCGTCATCAGGGAGGGGTCGCCGGGGCCGAGCCCGACGCCGTACAGCTTTCCGGAGGTCGTTCCCGTGCTCATTCTTCCTCGCTCGCGATCGCGTTGACGGCGGCGGCCGCGATGGCGCTGCCGCCACGACGGCCGCGCACGATCAGGTGGTCGAGCCCGGAAGCGTGGGCGGCGAGGGCGTCCTTGGACTCGGCGGCGCCGATGAAGCCGACCGGGACACCGATGACGGCGGCGGGGCGCGGGGCACCCTCCTCGATCATCTCCAGCAGCCGGAACAGCGCGGTCGGCGCGTTGCCGACGGCGATCACGGAGCCCTCCAGCAGGCCGCGGTCGCGCCAGACTTCGAGGGCGGCGGCGCTGCGCGTGGTGCCCATCCGGGCGGCGAGGGCCGGCACGGCGGGGTCGGAGAGGGTGCAGATCACCTCGTTGCCCGCGGGCAGCCGCTTGCGGGTGACGCCGCTTGCGACCATCTGCACGTCGCAGAGGATCGGCGCGCCCGCGTTCAGCGCGGCCCGCGCCCGGAGCACGACGTCCGGGGTGTAGCCGAGGTCCCGGGGCAGGTCGGTCATTCCGCAGGCGTGGATCATGCGCACCGCGACCTGGGCCACGGAGGCGGGCAGCCCGGAGAGGTCCGCCTCGGCGCGGATCGTGGCAAAGGACTGGCGGTAGATCGCCGCGCCGTCCTTCTCGTACTCGAACACTGTGTACTCGCTCATTTCTTCGCTGCGTCGTGGGAGGTGGTGCGGCGTACGGCCGCGAGGGCCGCGGGAAGTTCGGAGGCCGGGAGACCGCGGCGCGGGGCGCGACCGGCCGCGCAGAGGTCGTACCCGTCGGCGGTGGCGACCACGTCCGCCCAGGCGGTGCCGCGCGGGTGCCCGCACCGGCGTTCGCAGCCGGACCAGTGCACGGGCAGCAGGCGGGTCGCCTGCGCGGGCGTCTGGGCTCGGGCCTGCGCCGGAGTCTCAGCCTGGGCCTCGGCCTCCGCCTGCTGCGCTACGACGGCACGTGCGTCGGCGCGTACGTCCGCCAGGGACTTCGCGCAACCGGGCCGCCCCGTACAGGCGGTGACGGACCGCCAGGGATCCTCGGGGCCGGTCACGAGCCCGGCCCCGGCGAGGGCGGCGAGCGCGCCGTCGGCGGCGTGGGCGGGCAGGCCGGGGACGACGATCCCGCGCCAGGGGGTCAGGCGGACGCGGCCGGTGAGGCCGGCCAGCCGGCGCCACTGCGCGGTGGTCAGACGGCCCAGCGGAGCGAACACGCTGAGCGCGGCGGCGCCGCCCGGGCCCTGGACCACGCCCGGCTCGGGGGCCGGTCCGCGCAGGGCGGCGCGGCCCCGTACCACGGAGGCCGATACCCCGGCGGCGGCCAGCCGAGCGCCCAACTCATCGGAACGGAGAGCCTGTTCGGCAGGCAGCTCGGAGACCCGCCAGGCCCGGGTACCGGCCCGGCGGACGGCGTCGAGGAAGTACGCGGCGGCGACGAGCGCGGCCCGCGGCGCATCGGCGGCGGCCACGAGCAGGGCGTCCGCCGCGTCGGCCGTCCACAGCAGGGCCCGGCCCCCGTCCCGGACGGCGGCCAGGTTCACATCGGCGGCGAGCGAGGTCACGTCCCCGCGGCCGTCGTCGAGGGCGAACAGGAAGCGCCCGGACAGCCCGGCCGCCGGCGCGCTCGCGCACAGCAGCCGGTCCAGCTCCGCGACCCAGGGCGCCACGTCGGGCAGACCGCGGCGGTCCAGGCCGGTCAGCGGCGAGGCGACGATGTTGCGGACCCGCTCGTGGGTGGGGGCGGGCAGCAGCCCGGCGCGCACGAGCACGGTCTGCAGTTCGCCGCCGCAGCTCGCGCCGAGCCCGCGCAGCTGCGCGTTGCCGCGCGAGGTGAGGTCGATGTGCCCGTCGCCGAGCCGGTCCGCCGCATCGGCCAGCAGCAGGGCCGCGTCCGCGTCGAGCATCCCGCCGGGTATCCGGATCCGGGCCAGGTGCCCGTCGTCCGCCGCGTGCAGCCGCAGCGCACCCGGGCAGGCGTCACCGCGGTCACGTATAACCGGTTCGTCCCGCGATGCGGCGGAAGGGGGCTGGGGCGGCATGGCGGCGAGCATACCCACGATTCCCCGAGCCCGACCTGTGTCCGTCACCACCCGCCCCCTCCGCCCCACCCTCCACCCGACCTGCCCGGATCCGCTCCCCGGGCGCGGGCCACCCCCACTCCCGGCCGGGGAGAAGGCCACCTAAGATGACCACCGGCGGAGCCACGTGGCCCGCTGGGAGGAAGCCCGGTGCGAATCCGGCGCGGTCCCGCCACTGTGAACCCCGCGGAGCGATCCGCCGGGTGAGTCAGGAACTCCCGCTGTCCACACTGCCCGGGGCGCGGAAACCCCGAGGAAGGCATGCCGCCGCATGATCCTGCTGCTGTCGACGTCCGACACCGATCTGCTCAGCGCCCGCGCCGCCGCGGACGGCCCCGTGCCGTACCGGTTCGCGAACCCCTCCCGCCTTCCCCTCGACGACCTCCCCGCCCTGCTCGACGGCGTCGACCTGGTCGTCGTACGCCTCCTCGGCGGGCTGCGCGCCTGGCAGGACGGCCTCGACCTGCTCCTGGCGCCGGCCCAGACCCGCCCGGTGGTCGTCCTCACCGGCGAACAGGCCCCGGACGCCCAGCTGATGGAGGCCTCGACGGTCCCGATCGGCATCGCGGCCGAGGCGCACGGCTACCTCGCGCACGGCGGCCCCGCCAACCTCGGCCAGCTGGCCCGCTTCCTCTCCGACACCGTGCTGCTCACCGGCCACGGCTTCGAGCCGCCCGCCGCCGCACCCACCTGGGGCCCGCTGGAGCGCACCCCGGTGCGCCCGTACGGCCCGCGCATCGCGGTGCTCTACTACCGCGCCCACCAGATGAGCGGCAACACCGCCTTCGTGCACGCCCTGTGCGACGCGATCGTGGAGACCGGCGGCACGCCCGTACCGCTGTACGTGTCCTCCCTGCGCAGCCCCGAGCCGGAGCTGATCGCCGAGCTGGAGTCGGCGGACGCGATCGTCACCACGGTCCTGGCGGCCGGCGGCACCAAGCCCGCCACGGCCTCGGCCGGCGGCGACGACGAGTCCTGGGACGCGGGCGCGCTCGCCGCGCTCGGCGTCCCGATCCTCCAGGCCCTGTGCCTGACCGGCTCGCGCAGCGCCTGGGAGGAGAGCGACGAGGGCCTGTCCCCGCTCGACGCCGCGACGCAGGTCGCCGTGCCCGAGTTCGACGGCCGCCTGATCACCGTCCCGTTCTCCTTCAAGGAGTTCGACGAGGACGGGCTGCCGGCGTACGTGGCCGACCCCGAGCGTGCCGCCCGCGTCGCCGGCATCGCCGTGCGGCACGCCCGGCTGCGGCACATCGCCCGCCGCGACAAGAAGGTCGCGCTCGTCCTCTCCGCGTACCCGACCAAGCACTCCCGCATCGGCAACGCGGTCGGCCTCGACACCCCGGCCAGCGCCGTGGAACTGCTGCGAACCCTCATCGCGGGCGGTTACGACTTCGGCCCCGTCGAGGACATCCCGGGCCTGGTCTCCGGCGACGGCGACGAGCTGATCCGCGCCCTGATCGAGGCCGGCGGCCACGACCAGGACTGGCTGACCGAGGAGCAGCTGGCCCGCAATCCGGTCCGGATCCCGGCCGCCGACTACAAGCGGTGGTTCGCCGAGCTCCCGGCCGAGCTGCGGGGCAGCGTGGAGCAGCACTGGGGCGAGGCCCCGGGCAACATGTTCGTGGACCGCTCGGCCAATCCGGAGGGCGACATCGTCCTCGCGGCCCTGCGCCGCGGGAACCTGCTCATCCTGATCCAGCCCCCGCGCGGCTTCGGCGAGAACCCGATCGCGATCTACCACGACCCGGACCTGCCGCCCTCGCACCACTACCTGGCCGCGTACCGCTGGATCCAGGCGCGCGCGGAGGACGGCGGCTTCGGCGCCGACGCGATGATCCACCTGGGCAAGCACGGCAATCTGGAATGGCTGCCGGGCAAGAACGCCGGCCTGTCCGCGGCCTGCGCACCGGACGCCGCGCTCGGCGATCTCCCCCTCATCTACCCCTTCCTGGTCAACGACCCGGGCGAGGGCACCCAGGCCAAGCGCCGCGTGCACGCCACCCTGGTCGACCACCTGGTGCCGCCGATGGCGCGCGCGGAGTCGTACGGCGACATCGCGCGCCTGGAGCAGCACCTCGACGAGTACGCGCAGATCTCCGCGATGGACCCGGCGAAGCTGCCGGCCATCCGCGCCCAGATCTGGACGCTGATCCAGGCCGCGAAGCTCGACCACGACCTGGGTCTGGCGGAGCGCCCGGACGACGACGGCTTCGACGACTTCCTGCTGCACGTCGACGGCTGGCTGTGCGAGGTCAAGGACGCCCAGATCCGCGACGGCCTGCACGTCCTGGGCGGCGCGCCGACCGGTCAGGCCCGGGTCAACCTGGTCCTCGCGATCCTGCGCGCCCGCCAGATCTGGGGCGGTACGACGGCCCTGCCCGGCCTGCGCGAGGCGCTCGGCCTGGACGAGTCCGCGGCCACCCGGACGACCGCCGACGAGGCGGAGGAGGCGGCCCGCGCGCTGGTGCAGGCGATGGAGGACGCGAACTGGGCGCCGGAGGCGGTGGCTTCGGTCGCGGCCGGTTACTCGGCGGACGTGGCGGCCGTACTGGACTTCGCCGCGCGCGAGGTCGTCCCGCGGCTGGCCGGCACGACGGACGAGATCGCGCACGTCGTCTCGGCCCTGGACGGCCGCTTCGTCCCGGCTGGCCCCTCGGGCTCCCCCCTCCGGGGCCTGGTGAACGTCCTCCCCACGGGCCGCAACTTCTACTCCGTGGACCCGAAGGCCGTCCCCTCCCGCCTCGCGTGGGAGACGGGTCAGGCCCTGGCCGACTCCCTCCTGACCCGCTACCGCACGGACAACGGCGAGTGGCCGGCCTCCGTGGGCCTGTCCCTGTGGGGCACGAGCGCGATGCGCACCTCCGGCGACGACGTCGCCGAGGCCCTCGCCCTGCTCGGCGTCCGCCCGGTCTGGGACGAGGCCTCGCGCCGCGTCACGGGGCTCGAAGCGATCCCCCTCGCGGAACTCGCCCGCCCCCGGATCGACGTCACCCTGCGCATCTCGGGCTTCTTCCGGGACGCGTTCCCGCACGTCATCGGCCTGCTGGACGACGCGGTCCGGCTGGCGGCGAGCCTGGACGAGCCCGCGGACCAGAACTACATCCGGGCCCACGCGCAAGCCGACCTGGCCGTCCACGGCGACGAGCGCCGCGCGACGACCCGTATCTTCGGCTCGCGCCCGGGCACGTACGGCGCCGGCATCCTCCAGCTGATCGACTCCCGCGACTGGCGTACGGACGCCGACCTCGCGGAGGTCTACACGGTCTGGGGCGGCTACGCGTACGGCCGCGGCCTGGAGGGCCGGGCGGCGCGCGAGGAGATGGAGACCGCGTACAAGCGGATCACGGTGGCCGCGAAGAACACGGACACCCGTGAGCACGACATCGCCGACTCGGACGACTACTTCCAGTACCACGGCGGCATGGTGGCCACGGTCCGCGCCCTGCGCGGCACGGCCCCGGAGGCGTACATCGGCGACTCCACGCGTCCCGAAACCGTGAAGACCCGGACCCTGGTCGAGGAGACCAGCCGGGTCTTCCGGGCCCGCGTGGTGAACCCGAAGTGGATCGAGGCGATGCGCCGCCACGGCTACAAGGGCGCCTTCGAGCTGGCCGCGACGGTGGACTACCTCTTCGGCTACGACGCCACGACGGGCGTGGTGGCGGACTGGATGTACGACAAGCTGACGGAGACGTACGTCCTGGACCCGGAGAACCGCGCGTTCCTGGAGGAGGCCAACCCCTGGGCCCTGCACGGCATCGCGGAACGCCTCCTGGAGGCCGAGTCCCGCGGCATGTGGGAAAAGCCGGACCCCCAGGTCCTCGAATCCCTCCGCCAGGTCTACCTGGACACGGAAGGCAACCTGGAGGCCGAGGCGGAGTAGTCCGCTCCGCAGGCCCGGCACCGCAGATGCCGTCCGCCTCGCCCCTGACCCGGGCGAGGCGGACGGCATTCTTCGTGCCCGTATCCCCCACGAGGCACCCGCGCCCCGGAACGGGTCGTCCGTCACCTGAAGCGGTGAACTCTTCCTGGTCCCGGTGACGGCAGGGGTAGAGGGCTGCTGATCTCGTGCGGGGGGCCGCAGGCAAGGGCCCCGCGCCCTCGGACGGAAAGGTCCAGCCCGCCGTGACACAGCCGTTTCAACTGCCGGATTTCTATGTGCCGTATCCGGCCCGCCCGAACCCCCACCTGGAGGCCGCGCGAGCGCACACCAAGCAGTGGGCCCGCGGCTTCGGGATGCTTGAGGGGTCCGGCGTCTGGGACGAGCGGGACCTCGACTCGCACGACTACGCGCTGCTGTGCTCGTACACCCACCCCGACTGCGGCGGCGACGCGCTGAACCTGGTCACCGACTGGTACGTGTGGGTCTTCTTCTTCGACGATCACTTCCTGGAGGTCTACAAGCGCACCCAGGACCGCGAGGGCGCCAAGAAGTACCTCGACGGGCTGGCCGCCTTCATGCCGATGGACCTCGCCGACGGGTTCCCCGAGCCGGCGAACCCGGTCGAGGCGGGCCTGAAGGACCTGTGGTCGCGCACCGTGCCCGCGATGTCGATGGACTGGAGGGAACGGTTCTCCGAGTCGACGCGGAACCTCCTCAACGAGTCGATGTGGGAGCTCCACAACATCAACATCGGCCGCGTGGCCAACCCGCTCGAGTACATCGAGATGCGCCGCAAGGTCGGCGGCGCCCCCTGGTCGGCCGGGCTGATCGAGTACGTGTCCGCCGAGGTGCCGGCCCGGGTGGCGCACGCGCGCCCGCTCGAAGTGCTCCGCGACGCCTTCTCCGACGCGGTGCACATCCGCAACGACATCTTCTCGTACCAGCGCGAGGTGGAGCAGGAGGGCGAACTCTCCAACGCCATCCTGGTCCTGGAGACCTTCCTCGACTGCACCACCCAGGAGGCCGCCGACCTGTCGAACGACCTGCTGACCTCGCGGCTCCAGCAGTTCGAGTACACGGCCCTCGCCGAGGTCCCCGCGCTCGCCGCCCAGCACGGCCTCGACCCCGTCGAGATGGCGTCCGTACTCGCGTACGCGAAGGGCCTGCAGGACTGGCAGTCCGGCGGCCACGAGTGGCACATGGTCTCCAGCCGCTACATGAACGGGGAGGCCAAGAGGGCGGGCGCGACCCCGCTCACCCTGCCCTTCCTGCCCAGCGGGCGGGGCACCGCCGCCCTCGACCTGCGCTCGGTGTTCAACCCCCGCGCCATGGAGATGCGCCGCCGCAGCTTCACGCACGTCCCGTTCCGGAAGGTGGGCCCTTCGCTGCTGCCCGACTTCTACATGCCCTTCCCCCTCACCCTCAGCCGGCACCTGGACCGGGCCCGCCGCGAACTGGTGCTCTGGTGCCGGGAGATGGGCCTGCTCCAGCCGCAGCCCGGCGATCCCGGCTCCGACATCTGGGACGAGGACAAGCTGGTCCGCATGGACTTCGCCCTGTGCTCGGCGGGCATCGACCCCGACGCCACGGCCGAGGCCCTGTGCCTGAGCGCGCAGTGGCTGGCCTGGGGCACGTACGCGGACGACTACTACCCCAAGGTGTTCGCCGGATCGAAGTCCCCCGGCGCGGCCCGGGTGACGACGGACCGGCTGATCTCCATGATCCCGGTCGACCCGGCCGAGGCCCCGGAGCCGGTCACCCCGATGGAGCGGAGCCTGAAGGACCTGTGGGCCCGGACCGTCGCGGGGATGAGCTCCGTGATGCGCGCGGAGCTGCGCGGGCACGTCATCGGAATGCTGGACAGCTGGGTCTGGGAGATCGGCAACGCCGTCATGAACCGGATTCCGGACCCGGTCGACTACGCCGAGATGCGCCGCTTCACGTTCGGCTCGTACCTGACGATGTTCCTGGCCAAGTTCGGCCACGAGGGCGACGGTGTCCCGCCCGAGGTCTACCGGGACGGGGTGATGCGCTCGCTGGAGAGCGCGGCGGCGGACGTCGGGTGCATCACCAACGACCTCTTCTCGTACCAGAAGGAGATCGAGGTCGAGGGCGAGGTGCACAACCACGTCCTCGTCACCCAGAACTTCTTCGACATCGACTACCCGCAGGCGCATCGGATCGTCGCCGACCTGATGGTGCAGCGCACGAAGGAGTTCGAGCACATTCGCGACCACCAACTGCCGGTCCTGTACGAGGACTACGGCCTCGGACAGGAGGCGCGGGCCTCGCTCGACGCGTACGTGGGGGAGTTGCAGGACTGGATGGCCGCGGTCCTCAACTGGCACCAGAGCGTGAGCCGTTACCGCGACGAGAACCTGCACCCGAAGACCGACGACCGGGCCCCGGGGGCACGGCTCGGCCGGAGCTCCTCGTTCGGCATGGCGGCGGCCCGGATCTCACTGCCCGCCTGATCCCGCGGAGCCCGGTGGCGGGGCCGGTACGCCTCAGAACTCGTCCGCCGTGTGCGGCAGCAGGGGGGTGTGCAGGGCCGCGTCCAGGGCCGCCGCCGCGCCGGGTGTCCGCTCGGCCACCAGCCCGGCGGCGACCAGCTCGGCGACCCGGGTCCCGCCCAGGTAGCAGGCCGCGAGGTCCCGTACGTCGAGCTCCAGGTCGGCGGGGGCCTCGGCGCGCTCGCAGGTCGCCCCGCCCCGCCCCGCCTTCAGCCGGTACCGCCCCGCGTTCGCCGGCAGCCGTACGTCGGCCACCTCCAGCACCAGCTCCACCGGCGCGGCCCAGGACCGCCGGGTCAGCGCCGCCGGTACGTCGACCAGGCGCAGCCAGAGCGCCGGGAACTGCTCGGTGACCCTGACCTGGTCCCGGTCGGCGGCGAACCGGAGCAGCGGGTCGTCCAGCGGCCGGCCCCACGCGGAGACCCTGCCGGTGAGGTCGAGACCGGCCAGGCAGTCCCACAGGGCGGCGGCCACCGCCGGGGTGTCCGCCTCCAGTTCGTCGACGCGGACCAGGCCGGGGCTGCGGGCGGGGCCGCCGTCGCCCTCGTGCTTCGTGCGGTAGAGCACGTACCCCGCGATCGGCTCGCCCGGATCCCCGAGGACGATGATCCGGGGAGGGCCCAACTCCTCGTCCTCCTCGTCCTGTTCGCAGAGCCATGACTCGTTCCACCGCTCCGCGTCGCGGGTCGGGCGGCCGGCCCGCCCGGCGCGGGCGGCCTCGTGGTACGGCCCGATCACCCCGAGCGCGTCCTCGGGGGCGAGCAGTCGCAGCGGGCGCGGGTCCGGGGCGATGCGCAGGGCCAGCGGCCGCGTCGAGTCGATCTCGATGGTGGCGCCCTGGGTGGCCGAACCGTAGCCGAAGCGGCCGTAGATGGCGGATTCGGAGGCCCACAGGGCGGCGATCGGGCTGCCCGCGGCCCCCGTGCGCCGCAGCTGCTCGTCCATCAGCGCGGTGAGCACGCCGCGGCGGCGGTGGGTGGGGGCGACGCTGACGAAGGTGAGCCCGGGGCAGGGCAGATCCGCCCCGGGCACCGAGAGCCGGAAGTCGTGCGCGGCCAAGAACCCGACCAGCGCGTCCCCGTCGTAGGCCCCGAGGCGTGCGCAGTGGCGCAGGAGGGCGTGGTGGCGTTCACGGCCCTCCGGTTCGGGTCGGTCGTGGAAGACCAGGTACGCGAGCTCCAGAGCGCGGTCGATGTCGGCTTCGGGTACCTCACGGATGTCCACCATGATCGGGAGACTAATCGGTCATCGCGGACCGCTCACCCCATAAAGCCCGGGATGGCCGACGGGCACCGCTGGGGAGTGTCGTCAAAGTGGCGTCGGCCGCCCGAAAGGGCGGGGCCGGCGGGGTCCGGTGCGCGCGAACGCAGAAAGCCCCCGCCACCCGAAATCCCCGGACCGGCGGGGGCTTTCGCGTTTTCGGGGCGTAGCCCCCAGCCGCTCCCGGTCGAGCGGTACCGTCCTGGTAGGACGAAGGGGACGCCATGAAGTGGAACGAGCACACCACCGGCCAGCGAATCAAACTGCTGCGCGGAGCCGTCACTCAGGAAGAACTCGCCGAAGGTTCCGGCCTGTCCATCGCCACGATCCGCAAGGCCGAGCAGGACCGGGGACAGATCTCCCTGCCCACCCTCCTACGGCTGGCCCACGCCCTGGGCGCCGACATCTCCGTGATCGTGGGCCAGCAGGCTCCTCGGAGGTCGATGCTCGCGGACGACCGGACCACCCTGCGCGAACTGTCGCGCACGGTCCACGACACAGCAGCGGGGATCGGCACCGACAGGGAACCCGTCGGCTTCGCCGCCGATCTCGCGGCGGGCTGGGACGCCTACCGGGCCGGGCGTGTCGGGGTCGCCGGACAGCTCGCCACATCCTCCGTCCGAGACGCGGCAACAGCCCTCGCGGACGCCCCCGAAGACCACCGCATGACCGCACGCGGAGTGCTCGCCGACGCCTACCGCCTCTCCGCCTACGTCGCAAACCAGCTTGGAGCCCGCGACCTCGCGTACGCCGCCATCGGGCATGCCGCGGACCAGGCCCGACAGGCCGGAGATCCGGTGCGGGAAGCCTCCGTCGCTTCCGGGCGCTCATGGGTCTGCCTCCGGGATGCCCGGCTCGATGACGCCGAGCACACCGCGCACGTCTCCTACACCAGCATCGAGCCGACCTACGGCGATCGTGATCCGGTACTCCTCGCCACCTACGGATGGCACGTCACCTTCGCGGCCGTCGTCGCGGCCCGGCAGGGAGACACCGCCGCCGCAGATGATCTGCTGTCTCAGGGGTCCGCCGTCGCCGCCCGGCTCAGCCGTGACGTCATGGTCAACGGCACCGCGTTCGGCCCGGCCGCCGTCACCGCCCAGGCCGTCGGCATCGCGGTATCCACCGGAAAGGCCGGCAAGGCCTTGCGCCTCGCCGAGTCGGTACATGACTGGTCCTCACTGCACCGAGCCGCACAGAACCGACTCCAGCTGGACATCGCCCTTGCCCAGTGCGACGCCCAGCAATACGACACCTGCCTGGACACGCTGCTGACGGTGTGCAAGGCACATCCCGAATGGGTGCGCCACCAAACCCTCCCCGGCGTCATCGCCCAACGGGCCGGATACGCCACGACCTCCCGGTCCCGGAAAATCGCAAAGATCATCGGGGCCACCCTCGCGTAACTGCCACGCCCCATAGCACTCCGGCCCTGCACGGCTTCTGGTAGTGCTACGCCCCCGCTCTTCACTCCCTGCCACGACGCGATCACTCTGGAGGAGCCCCGCGGGCAGCCCGTCCCCGTCGTCCCCCTTCTGGGACCGGCTGCCTCCCTCCCGCCCGAGGAATGCGCCATGACCCAGCGCCGCCGCCCGGCTGCCCGTCAGCTCCAGGACCGACCCGAGCCCTTCGAAGCCCTCGGCAACCCGAATCCCAGTCCCACCCTCCGGGACCGCGCCGAATCAGGGATGGAGAGATTCCTGCGCAGCTTCGCGCCGAAGCCGGCCGAGAAGCCGGAGACGTGAGCGCGCTCCCCTCCTGGCTGCACGAAGGTGCGCGCGTCTTGGACCCGGCGAAGGGGTGCGAGGCGATCGTTCAGTTCGTCGGCGAGTGGGAAGACCCGCGCACCCGCAGGATGAACCCGCAGGCGGTGTTTCTGCGCCCCGGGGGCAGCGGGGTGGAGTGGATCCGTAACCGCCTCCGGTCCGCGACCCGCAGACAACCACTGGCGGCCCCGGTGGCCCACTTACGAGACCGGGACCCGTGGGATTGGCGGCAGCAACTCGCGTGTCTCATCTGGGTCGTTCTGGCCGCCCCCTGGTGGTCGTCCTGGCCATCGCCGGAGCCCCCGGCCCATGAACTCCTCGCCCCGCCCCGCCCGTCTCGCAGGCGCGGAGTACGGGCGGGGTGCACCACCAGCAAGTCATCCATCCACCACTGACCATGGAGGTACAGATGTACGTGCACTCTGACCGGCTCCCGACCGGCACTCCGCTACCCAACGGGATCACCACGCCCGCCCCGTGGGGGCTGCGCCGAATGACCCCGTACCCCGCGTTCGCGCCGGGTTACGGGAGGGTCGAGCTGGACCCGGTCACCCAGACCGGCCGCTACCTGGACGTGCACGGACAGGTCATGGAGATGCCCGGCCACGGCACCAGCTCCGGCACCAACCCCTCGACGAACACGGGCAACCCGTCCGACGGGCAGGCCGGGGGCGGAGACTCCGACACGGGCAACGACACCGACCAGTGACCCCCACAGGTCCGGTTCTGGTCGTCACCAACCTGGACGACCCCACAGCCGACCTGGTGATTGACGAGCTGCACGGCCGGGGCGTCCCGGTCGTGCGGTTCGACTCCGGGGACTTCCCCACCACCTTGTCGTTCACGGCCTACATGACGCCTCGCGGCATCCAGGGCTCCCTCACCACCCCGTCTCGCACAGCAGACCTCTCGCGCGTCCGGTCCATGTACTACCGCAGGCCCTCCGGCTTCACCTTCCCCCACCTGGACGACCAGACGGCCCGATTCGCCATCACACAGGCCCGCTACGGACTCGGCGGTGTACTCGCCTCCTTGCCGGACTGCCTGTACGTCAACCACCCGCACCGCATCGGCGACGCCGAGTTCAAGCCCGCCGGCCTCGCCGCCGCCGTGGCCTCCGGCTTCCGCGTACCGGCCACATTGCTCACATCGGACTTGGACGCGGCCAGGCAGTTCATCCGGCACTACCAGTCCGTGATCTACAAGCCGTTGTCGACGCCGCTGTACCGGGACGAGAACGGCGTCTCCTGCACCGTCGAAGTGCTGGAGGTGTCAGCCGACGAGATCGACGACTCCGTGGCCGGCACGGCTCACCTTTTCCAGCACCTCGTCGACAAGACCGCCGATGTGCGCGTGACCGTGATCGGCGATCAGATCTTCTGCGTCCGCATCGACTCCGCCCTGTTGGACTGGCGCACCGACTACGACAGGCTGACGTACAGAGTCGTCCACCCGCCGCCCGGCATCACCGAGGCCTTGCGCGCCTACCTCGCCCACTTCGACCTCTTGTTCGGCGCGTTCGACTTCGCCATCGACACCGTGGGGCAGTGGTGGTTCCTGGAGTGCAACCCGTCAGGTCAATGGGCCTGGATGGAACCGGAGACAGGGCTGCCAATGGTCGCCGCGATGGCGGACCTCCTCGAAAGGAAGATGATGTGAGCGACCAGGAGCTGCGGAAGCGGCTCGCCGCACAGCTAACCGCCGGGGGGCAGCTCCGCACCCGGCCCTGGCAGGAAGCGGTGGAGGCAGTACCCCGGCACGAGTTCCTCCGGGGTGGATTCTTCGACCGGCTCGACACTCCCGGGCAGCCCACGGCCTGGACGCCGGTCATGCCTGACGATTCGCTGTGGCTGGAGCGCTGCTACGAGGACGAGTCCCTAGTCACCCAGATCGCCGGGGCCATCACCCCCGGGGACATCCGGGGTGAGATCCTGCGCTCCCCGACGTCGTCCAGCACAATGCCCGGCCTGGTCGTGCGGATGCTCGAAGACCTCCAGGTCGAAGCCGGCCAGCGCGTACTCGAAATCGGCACCGGCACCGGCTACTCCACCGCACTCCTGTGCCACCGGCTCGGCGACGACCTGGTCACCACCATCGAAGTCGACGCGGAAGTGTCCGCCCGCGCGGGCGCCGGGCTCGGAGCACTCGGCTACGCCCCGCACAGGATCGTGGGCGACGGCCTGGCCGGACACGAGGACAGCGCCCCCTACGACCGGGTGATCGCCACATGCGGCATCGTCACCCTGCCTCAGGCCTGGATCGAGCAGACCCGGCCCGGCGGGATCATCCTGGCCACCCTCGGCGGCTGGATGTACTCCTCCGAACTCGCCCGCCTCACCGTGAAGGAGGACGGCACCGCCTTCGGCCGTCTCCTCGGCGGGCAGATCTCGTTCATGCTCGCCCGGCCGCAGACACCTCCCCCACTCGGAGTCCTTCCCGACCTGGACCAGGGTGACGAGCACGCCGCACTCCTCGGCGCCGACGTCGTCAACGCCTGGGACACACGGTTCGTCGCCCAGCTCGCAGCCCCCCGCGCCCAGCGGATCAGTCTCAGCCGCGACGGCCGCACGGAACACGTCCTGCTCGACGTCGAAGGCGGGTCCTGGGCCGCGCTCTACGAGGACAGCGGCCGGTGGCTCGTGCGCCAGGGCGGCTCTGACCGGCTGTGGGATGACGTCCAGGACCACCTCACCCGCTGGAGGAAGGACGGCGCCCCCACCCTGGACCGGTTCGAGGTCACCGTCACCCCCGAACGGCAGACGATCACCTGGCCCACTGCCTGATCCTTCGCACAGCAGCGCCCCCCTCCTCCGTTCTCACGGGAAGGGGGCGACGCGCTTTCCGATACCGGCAGGGTGCTGCCCTGCTCCAGGGAGGTACGACGTGGAAGACGAACCCCTCGACCGGTGGGCCGCACGTCGCCAAGTGCGCCTGCGCAAGCCCGGCGAGAAGAAGGCCATCACTCTCGGCGCCGGCCCGCAGCGCGCCGCCCACCTCGCCCCCAACGCCCCGCGCCTGATCCTCGAATGGGACGGCTTCGCCTGGCAGGCGCTGTCGACGGTGGAGAACCACACGGCGGCCTGCCGTGCCCTCAGCCACACACCCGAAGCCGCGCCTACCGACCGAGCCGAGACGACCGGCTCCATCACCGGACGTAACCCGCTGGCCCCCGGCACCGGCCGTCACCGAAAGACCGGGCCCTGAAGCAGGTCGACCGACGATCGAAACGCAGACCGGCCCGTCCTCACATCGAGAGCGCGGTATGCCCGAAGAACTGTCACCACGCCCATCGGTACGGCCCCTCATGGACGGGTTCGAAGCCATCGCCCGTGCGCGGGGCACCGCCATGATCTCCCTCAGCTTCCCGGAGAACGATCCCAACCTCGCTCTCCGGTACACCGAGCAGGGCTACCGCATCGTTGAGGCCCGAGCTGAATTCCTCCTGGAAATAGGCGACCTGATCCTCCCGTCGACGACGGTAACTTCGGCCACCGACTGGCGTTCAAAGATCTCGGGTAGGCGCGCCGATCGCGCCTACTGCGGGCCCGTCCAGCCCGTCGGGACGTGGCCGAGACGGACGCGCTGCGGGTGGTCGCCGACGGGGACGGAGACCCGCTTGGTCCCGGTGGCGAAGTCGATGGCGGTGACCCGGTCGGCACCGCTCTCGGAGATCACGCACGCCGTGCCGTCCCCGTCGACGGTGGCCCAGTACGGCTTGTCGGCGGGCACCAGCGGCCCCTCGGTGAGGGAGGCGCGGTCCACGACGGTGGCGTAGTCGTCCATGGTGCCCGCGACGCAGAGCTTGGACCCGTCCGGGCTCATGGACATGCCGTGGTGGCGGGAGTCGTTGACCCAGGCGGTGCGGTCCGCGTTGGTGGCGGGGTTGCGGGGAAGTTCCTTGATCCGGGTGATCCGGTCTGCGGCCACGTCGTACTCGACGACCCCGTTGAAGAAGGACACCTGGAAGTAGAGCTTCGACTCGTCGGGGCTGAAGGACATCGGCCGGACGGCGTCGGACAGGTCCGAGCGGCCGAAGGCGTCCAGCCGCTCGCGCATGTCGATCACCCGGACGGTGCGGAAGGTCTGCGCGTCGACGACGGTGATCTTCCGGTCGCCCTTCGTCCAGTCCAGCCACGGCGCGTCCAGGGCGGAGGTCACGTCCCCGATGGAGCTGTTCCACAGGAAGCGGCCGTCTCGGCTGAAGGTGTTCTCGTGCGGCTTGTCGCCGGTCGGGAAGGAGCCGAGCTGCCGCCCGGTGGCGATGTCGAGGACGTGCACGGTGTTGGCGGTGGAGGCGGAGACCGCGACCCGGGTGCCGTCCGGCGAGACCGCCATGTGGTCGGAGCGGAAGCCGGAGACCGGGAAGCGCCAGTTGATCCGGCCCGTGCGCACGTCGATCGAGACGACGTCGGCGAAGCTGGGGCGGGAGGCGACCACGGCGGAGCCGTCGGGGGTGGTGTACATGTCGTCCACGAACTGGTCGTGGCCCTCGCCCGCGCCGCCGCGGATGCCGAGGAAGAAGGCGAGCTTGATCGGGTTGAGGTAGATCTCCCGGAGCCGCTCCTCCTTGTCGGGGATCATGTTGAGCCGGCCCACCTTCGCGAGGTCGCCGGTGGAGGCGAGCACATCGGCGGTGCCCTCCCAGTTGTTCCCGACGAACAGCACCTCGCGGACGCCGGGGCCGACGGCGGCGGCACCCGGGGCCGGAGCCGGGGCGGATGCCGGTGCCGATGCCCATGCCGATGCCGGCCCTCCCGCCAGCGAGGCCGCGATCAGCGCACAGCCGGCGAGGAGCGTACGGACGGGGGTGCGGGCGGTGCGTGCCGTGCGGGGGGTGCGTGCGGTCCGGGACATCCGCTCAACTCCGTTGCAGGAAGGCGCTGTTACCGGCCGGTAAAATATGCGGAACAGCAAAAGGGCGCAACCCTCACGGGGTTGCGCCCTGCACCTCTCCGCTTCAGGCGACCGAGCCGATCCGGCCGATCACGGTCTTCGAGCTGTCCGGGTGGATCGGTATGTGCGCCCCGGTAAGGGCCGCGCCCGAACCGCCGCGGCGGTTCGCGACGATCTCGGCAGCGATGGACAGCGCGGTCTCCTCCGGGGAGCGGGCGCCGAGGTCGAGGCCGATCGGGGAGCGCAGCCGGGCCAGCTCCAGCTCGGTCACGCCGACGTCCCTGAGCCGCTTGTTGCGGTCCTCGTGGGTGCGGCGGGAGCCCATGGCGCCGACGTAGGCGACGGGCAGTTTGAGGGCCAGCTCCAGGAGCGGCACGTCGAACTTGGCATCGTGGGTGAGTACGCACAGGACGGTCCGGCCGTCGACCGAGCCCGCCGAGGACTGGGCCCCCAGGTAGCGGTGCGGCCATTCGACGACGATCTCGTCCGCCTCGGGGAAACGGTTCTTCGTCGCGAAAACGGGCCGGGCGTCACACAGGGTCACGTGGTAGCCGAGGAACTTGCCGATCCGCACCAGGGCGGACGCGAAGTCGATCGCACCGAAGACGATCATCCGCGGCGGCGGGACGCTGGACTCGACGAGCACCTTCAGCGGCTCTCCGCAGAGCCGGCCGTCGGCGCCGATCTCCAGCACACCCGTGCGGCCGGCGTCGAGCATGGCGCGGGCCTCTTCGGCGATGGTGCGGTCCAGTTCCGGGTGGCCCCCGAAACCGCCCTCGTAGCCGCCCTCGCCCCGGACGAGCACGGCGCGGCCCAGGAGCTCGGCCGGACCCTCGGCTATCCGGGCCACCGCCGCGGCCTCCCCCCGGGAGGCCGCCGCCAACGCGGCCGCGAACACCTCCCGCGCGGGGGATCCCACCGGCACCGGGGTGATGAGGATGTCGATGATCCCGCCGCAGGTCAGGCCCACGGCGAAGGCATCGTCGTCGCTGTACCCGAAGCGCTCCTGGACGGTCTCGCCGTCCTCCAGCGCCTGCTGGCACAGCTCGTACACCGCGCCCTCCACGCATCCGCCGGAGACCGATCCGATGGCCGTGCCCTCGCTGTCGACGGCGAGTGCGGCTCCGGGCTGCCGGGGCGCACTCCCGCCGACCGCCACCACGGTGGCGACGGCGAAGTCACGTCCCTGCTCGACCCACCGGTTCAGTTCTTCGGCGATGTCCAGCATTGCGGCCTCCTCGGAGGGGTTCGGTTACCAGTATCGGATGCGTGGAGGGTCAGGGCCTGATCACCGGCCCCGCCTTACTTCACCCCGAGCCATGCCTCGATGGGGTGCTCCGCGAAGAAGATCACGAAGATCACGGTCAGCACCCACATGAAGGCACCGATCTCGCGGGCCTTGCCCTGTGCGATCTTGATGGCCACGTAGGAGATCACACCGGCGGCGACACCTGCGGTGATCGAGTACGTGAAGGGCATGATCGCCACGGTCAGGAAGACCGGGATGGCGGTCGCGCTGTCGGCCCAGTCCACGTGGCGGGCGTTCTGCATCATCATCGCGCCGATCACGACCAGGGCCGCGGAGGCGACCTCACCCGGGACGATCTGCGTGATCGGGGTGAAGAAGAGGCAGGCGGCGAAGAAGAGGCCGGTGACGACGGAGGCGAGGCCCGTACGGGCTCCCTCGCCGACGCCGGTGGCGGACTCGACGAACACGGTCTGGCCGGAACCGCCGGCCAGGCCGCCGATGGCACCGCCGGCACCGTCGATGAACAGCGCCTTCGACAGGCCCGGCATGCGGCCCTTGTCGTCGGCCAGCTTGGCCTCGGTGCCGACGCCGATGATGGTGGCCATCGCGTCGAAGAAGCCGGCGAGCACGAGCGTGAAGACGATCATGCCGACCGTCATGGCCCCGACCTCGCCCCAGCCACCGAAGGAGACCTCGCCGAAGAGCGAGAAGTCCGGCATCGAGACGGCGGAGCCGTCCAGGGTGGGCGGGCCGTTGCGCCAGGCCTTGGCGTCGACGTCGGCGACGGCGTTGACGATCGCGGCGATCACGGTGCCGCTGATGATGCCGATGAGGATCGCCCCGCGGACCTTGCGGGCCTGCAGCATGAAGATGGTGAGCAGGGTGATGCAGAAGATCAGGACGGGCCACCCGGCGAGCTGGCCGACCGGACCGAGCTGGACCGGCGGAGCGAACTCCCCGCCGTTGCCGACGAAGCCGGCCTTCACGAGGCCGATCAGGGCGACGAACATGCCGATGCCCATGGTGATCGCGTGCTTGAGCGCGAGGGGGATGGCGTTCATGATCATCTCGCGGAGGCCGGTGACGACCAGGAGACAGATCACGACGCCGTACATCACGCACATGCCCATGGCCTGCGGCCAGGTCATCTGGGGGGCGACCTGCGAGGAGAGCACGCCGGAGACCGACAGGCCCGCGGCCAGGGCCAGCGGGACCTTGCCGACGAAGCCCATGAGGAGCGTGGTCAGGGCCGCGGCGAAAGCCGTGGCGGTGATGAGAGCCTTCTGGCTCAGGGTGTCTCCGGCGACGTCCTTGCCGGAGAGGATCAGCGGGTTGAGCAAGAGGATGTACGCCATGGCCATGAAGGTCGTGACTCCGCCACGAATCTCATTGCCGACGTTGGAACCTCTGTGGGTGATGTGAAAGTACCGGTCGAGCCAAGAACGCCCGGCGGGGTTGCGAGAGCCGTCGCCGGCCTCTTCCGCGCTGGTCTTGGGCTCTACAGACGACTGGGTCATGGTGCCTAACTCCCAAGGTTCACAGGGGCACCCGCATGGAGATTGAAGACGCGGGATTTGGGAAACTCCGTTTGGCTGCACGACCCGGGGTGACGGCCCGAGGCGACGCGAAATGCACTGCGTGTACTGCGGGTACTGCGGGGGTTCTGCGGTACTGGTGTGGTGCTGGTGGCGGCTCCGGGGTGCCGGGGCCACCGGGTGCTTCGTGGGGGTACTGCCGGTGGGACGGACCGCGAGCGGTGCGGTCTTTTCGTTCTCCGGACTTCTGGCTCCGGGCGGTGCGACAGGAAGTGTGACGTTCCCGGTGTGTCACACCGCCCGGAGAGTCTGTGGGGGTCCGGGGGCCTCGCGGCCCCCGGACCAGGCCGTCCTAGAGGGTGCCGGTGAGGGCTTCCGGACGGATCGGCGTCTTGTTGATCTCCAGACCGGTCGCCGCCCGGATCGCCGCGATGACGGCCGGGGTGGACGACAGGGTGGGGGCCTCGCCCATGCCGCGAAGGCCGTACGGCGCGTTCGGGTCGGCGAGCTCCAGGACGTCGACCGGGATGGTCGGGGTGTCGAGGATGGTCGGGATCAGGTAGTCCGTGAAGGAGGGGTTGCGCACCTTCGCGGTCTTCGGGTCCACGATGATCTCCTCCATGATCGCGACGCCCAGGCCCTGGGTGGTGCCACCCTGGATCTGGCCGACCACGGAGAGCATGTTCAGGGCCTTGCCGACGTCCTGCGCGGTCGCCAGCTCGACGACCTTGACCAGTCCGAGCTCGGTGTCCACCTCGACCACCGCGCGGTGGGCGGCGAAGGTGTACTGGACGTGGCCGTCGCCCTGCCCGGTCTTCAGGTCGAAGGCGACGGTCGGCCGGTGCCGGAACTCCAGCTCCAGGTCGATCGCGTCCTCGCCCTCCAGGATGTCGGCGAGGTCCGCGAGGACCTCTCCGCCGTCGGTGACGACCTTGCCGCCTTCGAGGAGCAGCTCGGCGGTCGCCCACGCGGGGTGGTAGGACCCGTTCTTGCGGCGGCCGATCTCCAGGGCTGCCTCGCGGACGGCCTCGCAGGTGTTCTTCACGGCGCCACCGGTCATGTACGTCTGCCGCGAGGCGGACGTGGAACCGGCGGAGCCGACCTGCGTGTCGGCCGGGTGGATGGTCACCTGCGTGACGCCCAGCTCCGTACGGGCGATCTGCGCGTGGACGGTGACACCGCCCTGGCCGACCTCCGCCATGGCCGTGTGGACCATCGCGACGGGCTCGCCGTTGATGACCTCCAGGCGCACGCGGGCGGTGGAGTAGTCGTCGAAGCCCTCGGAGAAGCCGACGTTCTTGATGCCGACGGCGTAGCCGACACCGCGTACGACGCCCTCGCCGTGGGTGGTGTTGGAGAGGCCGCCGGGCAGTGCGCGGACGTCCGCGCCCTCGCCGGCGGTCTCCCACTGGCGCTCCGGCGGCAGCGGACGGGCCTTGACCCGGCGCAGCAGCTCGGCGACGGGCGCCGGGGAGTCCACGACCTGGCCGGTGGGCATGATCGTGCCCATCTCCATGGCGTTCAGCTGGCGGAACTCGACCGGGTCCATGCCCAGCTTCGCCGCGAGCTTGTCCATCTGGGCCTCGTACGCGAAGCAGGCCTGGACGGCGCCGAAGCCGCGCATCGCGCCACAGGGCGGGTTGTTCGTGTAGAGCGCGATCGCCTCGATGTCGACGTCCTCCAGGACGTACGGGCCGACCGACAGCGAGGAGGCGTTGCCCACGACCGCCGGGGAAGCGGACGCGTACGCGCCGCCGTCCAGGACGATCTTGCACTTCATGTGCGTGAGCTTGCCGTCCTTGGTGGCGCCGTGCTCGTAGTACAGCTTCGCCGGGTGGCGGTGCACGTGGCCGAAGAAGGACTCGAACCGGTTGTAGACGATCTTGACCGGCTTGTTCGTGGCCAGGGCCAGGAGGCAGGCGTGGATCTGCATCGAGATGTCCTCGCGGCCGCCGAAGGCACCGCCGACGCCCGAGAGCGTCATGCGGATCTTCTCCTCGGGGAGCCCGAGGACCGGGGCGATCTGCTTGAGGTCCGAGTGCAGCCACTGGGTGGCGACGTAGAGGTCGACACCGCCGTCCTCGGCGGGTACGGCGAGGCCGGACTCCGGGCCGAGGAAGGCCTGGTCCTGCATGCCGAAGGTGTACTCGCCCTCGACGATGACGTCGGCGCGCTTGCGGGCCTCTTCCACGTTGCCGCGGATGATCGGCTGGCGGTGCACGACGTTCGGGTGCGGGACGTGACCGGAGTGGTGGTCGTCGCGGCCCGGGTGGATCAGCGGCGCGTCCTCGGCGAGGGCCGAGGCCTCGTCCGTGACGACCGGCAGCTCCCGGTAGTCGATCTTGATCTTGGCGGCCGCGCGGCGGGCGGTCTCCGGGTGGTCGGCGGCCACGAGGGCGACCGGCTCACCGTGGTGGCGCACCCGGCCGTTGGCCAGGACCGGGGTGTCCTGGATCTCCAGGCCGTAGTTCTTCATCGCGGCCGGCAGGTCGTCGTACGTGAGCACCGAGTAGACGCCCGGCATCGCGAGGGCCTCGGAGATGTCGATCGAGGCGATCTCGGCGTGGGCGACGGTGCTGCGCAGGGTCTGCCCCCAGAGCATGTCCTCGTGCCACATGTCCGAGGAGTACGCGAACTCGCCGGTGACCTTGAGGGTGCCGTCCGGGCGGAGCGTGGACTCGCCGATGCCGCCCTTGTTGTGCTTCTGGGTGACGTTGGTCGGCGTGCCGGCCGGTACCGTGCGGGTGTTCTGAGCCATGGTCAGACCGCCTCTCCCTGACGGGCGGCCGCCAGGCGGACCGCGTCGAGGATCTTCTCGTAGCCCGTGCAGCGGCAGAGGTTGCCGGACAGGGCCTCACGGATGTCCTGGTCGGACGGATCGCTGTTCTGTTCGAGCAGTGCGTCGGCCTGCACCAGCAGACCGGGGGTGCAGAAGCCGCACTGCACGGCGCCGGCGTCGATGAACGCCTGCTGGATGTTGGAGAGCTCGACGCCCTCGCCGGTCTGGGAGTCGCCGGGCTTGGACTGCCACCGCTTGGCCGCGTCCAGGGACACGCCCTTGCTGCCGCAACCGCCGCCAGTGCCGCACGCACCGCCGTGGCCGTGCTCCTCGCGCTGCTTGGCGAACTCCGCCAGACCCTCGACGGTCACGACATCGCGGCCCTCGACCTGGCCGGCTGCCACCAGACAGGAACAGACCGGCACGCCGTCGAGACGGACGGTGCAGGAACCGCACTCGCCCTGCTCACAGGCGTTCTTCGAGCCCGGCAGGCCGAGCCGCTCGCGCAGCACGTAGAGGAGGGACTCGCCCTCCCAGACGTCGTCGGCTTCCTGCTGACGGCCGTTGACGGTGAAATTGACGCGCATGATTACGCAGCCCCTTCGAGCGAGCGGCCGTGGCCGGTTCCGCGGTACTGCTCCCAGGTCCAGACGAGCTGGCGGCGAGCCATGATGCCGACCGCGTGACGGCGGTACTTCGCCGTGCCGCGGACGTCGTCGATCGGGTTGGCCGCGCCGGTGGCGAGGTCACCGAACTGCTTGGCGATCGACGGGGTGATGACCTTGCCGGACTCCCAGAAACCGCCCTCTTCGAGCGCGGCGTTCAGGAACTCCTCGGCGGCCTTCGCACGGATCGGGGTCGGCGCGGCCGACCCGATGCCCGTACGGACCGTGCGGGTCTCGGGGTGCAGCGCCAGACCGAACGCGCAGACGGCGATGACCATCGCGTTGCGGGAGCCGACCTTGGAGTACTGCTGGGGACCGTCCGCCTTCTTCACGTGGACGGTCTTGATGAGCTCGTCGGCGGCGAGCGCGTTGCGCTTCACGCCGGTGTAGAACTCGTCGATCGGGATCAGGCGCGAGCCGCGTACGGACTCCACCTCGACCTCGGCGCCCGCCGCGAGCAGCGCGGGGTGGGAGTCGCCGGCCGGCGAGGCGCAACCGAGGTTGCCGCCGACGCCGCCGCGGTTGCGGATCTGCGGGGACGCGACCGTGTGCGAGGCGAGCGCGAGACCCGGGAGCTCCGTCCGGAGGTTCTCCATGATCTGCGTGTACGGAACGGAGGCGCCCAGCCGGACCACGTCCTCGCCGACCTCCCACTCCCGCAGCAGGCCGATGCGGTTCAGGTCCAGGAGGTACTCCGGCCGACGGTGGTCGAAGTTGATCTCGACCATGATGTCGGTGCCACCCGCAATCGGCACAGCTGTGGGGTACTCGGCCTTAGCGGCGAGCGCCTCCTCCCAGCTGGCGGGGCGAAGGAAGTCCATGTGCGGCTCTCTTCTTCTTCATCGTGTCGTTCACTTCAAGCCAGGAGGCCCGGGGGGCCCTCGACTGGTCGTTCACGTGCTGTTAACGCGGTGTGGAGCCAGTACACAAGCCGTGCGTCCTTCGGGTGCAGTCACCGAAACCATGAAGGAGTTGGCTGGCGGCCTCCCTCGTCTTGTAGATTCGTATGAAAGGCAGGATGCAACGACCTGCCCGATTTCCAACGGCAACATTCGAGACAGATCGGCGGCGACACCATGCGGCTGCGCGCACTGCTGGAAACCGAGGCGCTGGGGCTGCGGCTGCTGGGCGGCGAGGACGAACTCGACCGGACGGTCCGCGGCGTCATGACGACCGACCTACGGGATCCCAGCCGATACCTCACGGGGGGCGAACTCGTCCTCACCGGCCTGGCCTGGCGAAGAAATTCGGCCGACTCCGAGCCGTTCGTACGAATCCTGGCGAGCGCGGGCGTCGCCGGCCTCGCGGCCGGCGAGGCGGAGCTGGGGGACATCCCCGACGATCTCGTTTCAGCCTGTCGGCGCAACCGGCTGCCGTTGTTCGCCGTGAACGAAGACGTTGCATTCGCCACGATTACCGAGTACGTGGTGCGGCAGGTCTCCGGTGAGCGCGCGGGCGATCTCGCGGCCGTCGTGGACCGGCACCGCCGCCTGATGACGTCAGGCCCCGCGGGCGGTGGACCCGACGTGGTGCTCGATCTGCTCACCACCGACCTCGATCTGCGCGCCTGGGTGCTGTCCCCCACGGGCCGGCAGATCGCCGGCGCGGGAGAACCGCTGGCACCGGGCGTCTGTGCGGCCCTGGCCGGCGAGCACCTGGCGGCGGTCCGCACCGGGCGCAGGGGCCCGCACCGGATCTCCATCCAGGGTATTACGTACTCCCTCTTCCCGATCAGGGGAGCGGGCCGCGGCCCGGGCGGCCCCGGGGCCCGTGACGTGCGGGAAAGCGTGCTCTCGGACTGGCTGCTGGCCGTCGAGGCGGACGCCGGGGACTGGCCCGCCGAGCGGCTCGACCTGCTCCAGGGCGTGACCCAGCTGATCGCCGTCGAGCGCGACCGGCGCGACGCGGCCCGCACGGTGCGCCGCCGCCTCGCCCAGGAGGTGCTGGAACTGGTCCAGACGGGCGCCCCGCCCGCCGAGATCGCCGCCCGCCTGCGGGTCGCGGCCCCGGTGCTGCTGCCCGGGCTGGGCACCGCCCCGCACTGGCAGGTCGTCGTGGCCCGGGTCGACTGGGACGGCGGCGACATCCCCGGCGGCCCGGTGGCCCAGTCGCTGCTGGAGGAGATCCTGGTCGACCCGTCCCTCTCGGGGCCCGAGCCCTCGGACCGGATCGCCGTGGCCCACGCCGGCGACGAGGCCATCGCCCTCGTACCGCTGCCCGCGCTCGCCGCGGAGCCCGGCGAGGAGAAGGGCCCGGACCGCGCCCTGCACGCCGACGAGCTGCTTTCGGCCGTACGGGAGCCCCTGCAGGCGGGTCTCGCCGACGACGGCCGGCTCACCCTGGGCGTCAGCGCCGCCGTGCACTCGGCGGAGGGGCTGCGCGGGGCCCTGGAGGAGGCCCGGCACGCCCGCCGGGTCGCCGCGGCGCGCCCGGGCCGGGTCTGCGCGGCGGGCCACCACGAGCTGGCCTCGCACGTGCTGCTGCTGCCGTTCGTCCCGGACGACGTGCGCCGCGCCTTCACGGCGCGCCTGCTGGACCCGCTGCGGGACTACGACCGCCGCCACCGCGCGGAGCTCATCCCGACGCTGGAGGCGTTCTTGGACTGCGACGGCTCGTGGACGCGCTGCGCGACGCGGCTGCACCTGCACGTCAACACGCTGCGGTACCGGGTCGGGCGAATCGAGCAGTTGACGGGGCGTGACCTCTCGCGGCTGGAGGACAAGCTCGACTTCTTCCTGGCACTGCGGATGAGCTGAACGGATCCGGCCGGGGCGGTCCCCCGCGGCCGGGCGGTGACGACCATACGCCTGACACGTCGTCCGGACTTTGTGAAAGAGTTCACCCGACCCCTTGGCCGAAGGCTCCGATCCGTGCTCTCATTTCGCCCCAGGGCTCAACGACGTGCTGCTTGGTTGCTTTGGGGAGGGCAATGTGGCGGATACCGCCATGTCCGGTGCCGGAACTACCGGGGGAGACGACCCCCTCCAGCGGGCGATATGGCGGCTGCGCTCGCGCGGCTGTTGGACCGACGCGGCAGCCCTGCTGACACCCCACCTGCACGACGCCGGCGCGGCCGTGCAGCGGACCGCGCTGCTGGTCGAGCGGTGCCTGTTCACGGGGCAGGGCTGGGCGGAGGCGGAGGACGCGCTGCGGGTCGCCGAGGCGGTGGCCCGCGACGACGACGAGCGGGGCGCGGCGGCCTGCGAGCGGGGGCAGCTGGCGTACGCGGCGACCGTGCTCGGGGTCCGCGACCGCTCGGACGAGGCCCGCTCCGCCCTGGGCCGGGCGGCCGCGCTGCTGTCCCCCGGGTCCCGGACGCGCCCGCTGCTGGACTTCCGGCGGGGGCTGGTCGCGGAGCACCTCGCGGACGCCCCGCAGTCGGCCCGTCCCGCGTACCACCGGGCCCATGCCGGGGCGCTGGCGCACGGGGACACGCTGCTGCTGTCGTTCACCTGGCGCCACCTCGCGGCGCTGTCCCTGCGGGACGGGGAGGTGGCGGAGGCCCGCAAGGGCTTCGCGGAGTCCCTGCGCATCCGGGAGGACCTCGGCTTCCTGATCGGTACGGCCCCCGCGCTGGCGGCACTGGCCGAAGCCGAGCCGGAGCCGGAGGCGGCCCGCCTGCGCGCGGAGGCCCGCCGCCTGTTCAACCTTCTTGGCGGCATCCCCACCTGGCTGGCCGATCAGCTCCACCCGGACAAACCCAGCCCAGCAGGCGTGTGAGGGCGGCTCCCGGCGGCTCCCGGCGGCTCCGTCGGCTCCCCGCTCAGCGGGCGGTGAAGTGGGCGCGGAGCAGGGGTTCGACCAGCGGGAGGTCACCCGCGATCAGGGCCTCCAGGAGGGCCGTGTGCTCCTCCGCGTCCGCGACGAGCTCCGCCCTGCGGGTCCGCAGGGCCCCCGGGAGGGGCCACTGGGACCTGCGGTGGAGTTCCTGCGCCACCGAGACCAGCTGCTCGTTCCCGCCCAGGGAGAGCACCTCCCGGTGGAAGGCCCGGTCCGCGTCCGCGTACCCCGCCAGGTCGCCGGCCGCCGCGGCCTCGGCCGCTGCGGCCGCAGCCGGCCTCAGCGCCGCCCAGGCCTGCGCCGGGACCGTACGGGCCAGGCCCAGCATCACCGGCACCTCCAGCAGGGCCCGTACCTCCGCCAGGTCCGCCAGGGTCCGCGGCGTACGCGACAGCACCCGGAAGCCCCGGTTCGGGAGGCATTCCACCGCCCCCTCCAGCGCCAGCTGCTGCATCGCCTCGCGCACGGGCGTCGCGGAGACCCCGAAGCGCTCCCCCAGGGCCGGCCCGGAGTAGATCTCCCCCGGCACCAGCTCCCCGCCGACGAGCGCGGCGCGCAGCGCGTCGAGCACCTGCCCGCGCACCGAGTGCCGCAGCATCTTCTGCGCCGGGATCAGCGCCGCCACCCTGCCGTGGGCCGCCTCGTGCACTCGGTCCTCCTCGGGGTCTCGACCTGACCTGCGCCCTCCCGAGAATAGGCGAATCGGTCCCGCAGGTGCTGGTACGGCCGCCCTAGATCAGATAAGGTAAGGCTTACCTCTCTTGCTTCCGACCGTGCGAATCGGTGGTCCCGCCATGCCCGACAGCTCCGTCGTCGCCCCGCCCCCGGCCGGCTCTCCGGTGGCGGACGCTTACGCACGTCTGTCGCAGGCGTACGACCGCCTCCAGGTCGTCGAGCGCGCGGCGCACGAGCCCGCCCCTCGCGGTGTGGGGTGGATCGGCGCGGACGCGCTCGCGGCCGGCGGGCCCGAGGTGGACGGCTACCTCGCCTGGGACGACGCCCAGGTCCTGCGGGACCACGGCCGTCAGGCCCGTCCCGACGTGGTGGCCACCTTCGGGCTGCACCGGTACGCGTGGCCCGCGTGCCTGCTCATCACGGCCCCCTGGTTCCTCGACCGCCGGGTGCCCCACCTGACGGCGCGGGACGTGGCGTTCCACCGGACCCAGGGGCGCATGAGCGTGCGCGTCGAGTCCTTCTCCTGTCTGCCGGACGATCCCGCGGCCGCTCTCCCCGGGGCCCGTGTCGTGCCCGACGAGGAGGCGCTGCGCGCCGAGGTGCGGGCTGCGGTGGCCCACCACCTCGAACCGATGCTGGAGGGCTTCGGCCCGCGCATGCGGCGCGGCCGCCGCGCCCTGTGGGGCATGGTGACCGACGAGATCGTCTCCGGCGTCTGGCACCTCGGGAAGCTCGTGGACGAGGAGCACCGGGCCATGGCCGAGCTGGCGGCGCTGCTGCCCGGCCGGACGGCCCCGTACACCGCCGGCGCGGCGTTCCGCACACTCGAAGGCCCGCGCGGCGAGCAGCTCCCCACCCGGGACCGGGCCAGCTGCTGCCTCTTCTACACGATCCGGCCCGAGGACACCTGCACCACCTGTCCCCGCACCTGCGACGCGGACCGCATCGTCCGCCTCACGGCTGCCGCCTGACCTCTGAACCCACTCGTACGACTGACCATAATCGAACGCAACTCTGGTCGTACGAGCGGTAGTTCGAGTCACAACACCCTATCCGGCGGGCCCCACCCCCCGATGGCGTCCACTTGCCCCGAAACCCGCGTGCCGGGTCGATCTCCTGAGTCACCATGGCTCCCGGAAGGCCGCACACGCGAGGCAGAGGCAAGGGACATCCGCATGAGACTGACCGACATATCGCTGGACTGGCTGCTGCCCGGCAGCCTGCTGATCCTGGGCGTACTTGCGGCAGTTGCGGTACTGGCCCGGGGCAAGCGGGAAGGCGACAAAGCCGCGGCCGAGGACACCTGGGAGCGCAGCGAAGAGCGTCGGCGGCGCAAGGAAGCCGTCTACGGAACCGCCTCCTACGTCCTGCTGTTCTGCTGCGCGGCGGTCGCCGCCGCACTCTCCTTCCACGGACTGGTCGGCTTCGGCCGGCAGAACCTGAACCTCTCCGGTGGCTGGGAGTACCTGGTCCCCTTCGGCCTCGACGGCGCCGCCATGTTCTGCTCGGTGCTCGCCGTCCGCGAGGCGAGCCACGGTGACGCGGCCCTCGGCTCCCGCATGCTGGTCTGGCTGTTCGCGGGCGCGGCCGCCTGGTTCAACTGGGTGCACGCGCCGCGCGGCGCCGGACACGACGGCGCCCCGCAGTTCTTCTCCGGGATGTCGCTATCGGCGGCCGTCCTCTTCGACCGCGCCCTCAAGCAGACCCGCCGGGCCGCGCTGCGCGAACAGGGCCTGATCCCGAGGCCGTTGCCGCATATCCGAATGGTCCGCTGGATGCGGGCCCCCCGGGAGACCTTCGGCGCCTGGTCCCTCATGCTGCTGGAAGGGGTCCGCACCCTCGACGAGGCCGTCGACGAGGTACGCGAGGACAAGCGCGAGCGGGAGCAGGACCGCCACCGCCGGCGCGACCAGAACCGGCTGGACCGGGCCCGCATCAAGGCCCTGGGCCGGCAGAACCGGGCGTTCGGACGCTCCCGCGCCCGCCAGGTCGACGTACCGGGGCTGGCCCCCGGATCGGGCTCCGCGCCGGTCGGCGCGGAGCCCGCCATAGCGGAAACGGGACAGCTGCCCGCCCCGCGCCGCCGGCCCTCCCTGCAGGCCGTGCACGGGCCCGAGATCGCTGAGGTGACCGGCACCCGGACGGTGGACCTCACCGCCGAGGACGACACTCAGACGATCCCCCGCCTCGACTCCCTCGAACGCAAACTCAAGGACCTGGAGCAGCAGTTCGGCTGACGACTGCGCGCGCAGGACCGACCCCGGAGGGCCCGCCGGTCAGGCGGGCCCTCCGTCGTAGGCACCTTCGTAGGCACCGTCGTACGCACCGTCGTACGCACCGCCGTACGCACCGCCGTAGGCCCGGCCCCCGGGGGCGCCGTCCAGCTCGAACCAGACCACCTTGCCGCCGGCCTGGACGAGCGCGTCCACGCCCCAGGCGTCGGCGAGGGCCTGCACCAGCATCAGTCCGCGGCCGTGCGTACCGTCGTCGGCGGTCGGTACGTACGGCCGGGGCCTGCGCGTTGCGTAGTCCCGGACCTCCACCCTCAGCCGGTCCGCGGCGAGCCTCGCGGACACCTCCGCGCCCTGGTCGGTGTGGACGAGGGCGTTGGTGACGAGCTCGGTGATCAGCAGCTCCGCCACCTCCGCGATGTCGGCCGGGCACCGGTGGCGCATCAACTCCCGTAACGCCCGGCGCACTTCGCCCACCGCCTTGAGATCCGCCCGACGTATGCTTCGGGTGATCTCCACCGCCTCCACCGCTCTCCCGTCCTCGACGGACGGTTCACGCGGTTCGGGCCGCCCTCTCCTCCACTGCTTCCCGGTCTTCGCCCCCACCCGCACGGCGATGCCCCTCCCCCGCAAGTTCCCGTGGATCTCGAACTGGTCTACGGGGATGCATGCCCGCCGGGACAATCCGCACTCCTGCGGGCTTACGGGCGCGGCACGTTGCGCAGATTGGATCGAGCCATCTGGATCATCCTTCCCACGCCACCGTCCAGCACGATCTTGCTGGCGGAAAGTGCGAACCCGGTCACCATCTCGGCGCTGATCCTGGGTGGAATGGACAAGGCGTTGGGATCGGTCACCACGTCCACCAAAGCGGGTCCCTTGTGCCGGAACGCGTCCCTCAAAGCCCCCGCGAGCTGCTTGGGCTTCTCGACGCGGACCCCGAACGCGCCCGCCGCGCGGGCGATCGCCGCGAAATCCGGGTTGTGGTTGGTCGTTCCGTACGAAGGAAGGCCGGAAACAAGCATCTCCAACTCGACCATTCCGAGTGATGAGTTGTTGAAGAGGACCACTTTGACGGGCAGGTCGTACTGCACCAGGGTGAGGAAATCTCCCATCAGCATCGAGAAGCCGCCGTCGCCCGACATCGACACCACTTGACGGCCGCGGTCGGTGAACTGTGCGCCGATGGCCTGCGGGAGGGCGTTGGCCATGGAGCCGTGACTGAAGGAACCGATGATGCGCCGCTTGCCGTTCGGGGAAAGATAGCGCGCCGCCCACACGTTGCACATGCCCGTGTCGACAGTGAACACGGCGTCCTCGTCCGCGAGTTCGTCGACGACGGAGGCCACGTACTCGGGGTGGATCGGGGTGTGCTTCTCCACCTTGCGGGTGTAGGCCTTCACCACGCCTTCCAGGGCGTCCGCGTGCTTCCTCAGCATCTGGTCCAGGAAACGGCGGTCCGTCTTGGCCTTGACCCGGGCGTTCAGGGCGCGCAGGGTCTCCCGTACGTCCCCCCAGACTCCGAGGACCAACTGCGAGCGGCGGCCCAGGTGTTCGGGGCGGATGTCCACCTGGACGATCTTCACGTCGTCGGGCAGGAAGGCGTTGTACGGGAAGTCCGTGCCGAGCAGGATCAGCAGATCGCACTCGTGCGTGGCCTCGTAGGCGGCGCCGTAGCCGAGCAGCCCGCTCATGCCGACGTCGTACGGATTGTCGTACTGGATCCACTCCTTGCCGCGCAGGGCGTGCCCGACGGGCGCCTTGACCCGGCCCGCGAACTCCATGACCTCGGCGTGCGCGCCGGCGGTGCCGCTGCCGCAGAACAGGGTGACCTTGTCGGCCCCGTCGATCAGCCGGACCAGTTTCTCGATCTCCCCGTCGCCGGGGCGTACGGTCGGCCGCGCGGTCACGAGCGCGTGCTCGATGCTCTTCTCCGGGGCCGGGAGGGAGGCGATGTCGCCGGGCAGTGCGACCACGCCGACGCCGCTGCGGCCGATGGCGTGCTGGATCGCGGTCTGGAGCACGCGGGGCATCTGCTGCGGGTTGGAGATCAGCTCGTTGTAGTGGCTGCACTCGGTGAACAGCCGGTCGGGGTGGGTCTCCTGGAAGTAGCCGAGGCCGATCTCGCCGGAGGGGATGTGGGAGGCGAGCGCGAGGACCGGGGCCATCGAGCGGTGGGCGTCGTAGAGGCCGTTGATCAGGTGCAGGTTGCCGGGGCCGCAGGAGCCCGCGCAGGCGGCGAGCCGCCCGGTGATCTGGGCCTCGGCCCCGGCGGCGAAGGCGGCGGTCTCCTCGTGCCGGACCTGGATCCACTCGATGCCGTCGGTCCGGCGGATGGCGTCGACGACGGGGTTCAGGCTGTCGCCGACGACTCCGTACATCCGGCGCACGCCGGCGCGTACGAGGATGTCGACGAACTGCTCGGCCACGTTCTGCTTGCCCATGGAGAGGCGCCCTTTCGTTGCCCGCCGGGTACGCCCGTCCATCCATCCACATTCTGCGCGGTTACGCCTCCCAGACGGCGGCGGCTGTCCGGTCGTCGGCGTAGCCCTTGAGGCGGAGCTGGGTGTCCGCGAGGAAAGCGGCGAGGCCGGGGGGCTCGGCGCCGGTCCAGCGGGCCGCGAGTTCGGCCGAAAGGAGGCCCTCCTCGCGCATGGGGTCGGCGAGCCCTCCGGAGCACAGGAGCAGGGTGTCGCGGGGCCGCGCCACGGCCGCGCGGAACCGGAACCCGTCCGCGGCGGTCTCGGCCGAGTCCGCGTCCGAGCCCGAGCCCGAGCCCGAGCCCGAGCCCGGCTGCGGCTCCAGGTCCTCCCAGGCCCCACCCCGGAGCCGGAACAGACCGCCGGCGCCCGCGCCGAAGGAGATCCGGGTCTTGCACTCGGGGTCGATGGGGAGCAGCAGGACGCGCAGGCCTGCGGTGTACGAGTCCTCCGGGAGCCCGAGCTCGGCGGCGTGGGCGCGCAGGCGCCCGTACCCCCGGTCGGTGAGCCGCTGGAGCCCCGAGCGCAGGGCGTCGCGCCGGCCGGCGCGGATGTCGTCCGCCAGCCGCTCCCGGCTCCGGCCGACGGCCGAGGCGATCCACCGGCACAGCTCGGCGGCGGCTTCGGCGGCTCCGGGCGCGGCCCGGTCGCATCCGGCGAGGGCGACGACGACGAGGGCGTCGTCGCCGGTGCCGAAACGGGCGGTCAGCAGGAAGTCCCGCCGGGCCTCGCCGCGGAAGCGGGCGGAGTCCCCGCGCACGGAGGTGGCGCGCAGGGTGTACGCCCCGTGCCGGGCCCCTTCGAGCACGGTGTCGGGCACGAGCTCTTCGAGCGCCGCCGGATCGGCGAGGGGAAGCGCCCCGGGCTCGGCGGCATAGGTGGGCGCCCGATCCCCGAGGAACTCCACGACGGGCCGCTCCCCGCCCCACACCGCCGCCTCCCCACCGGCACCGGACCAGGGCTCACCGGCAACCGGAGCCCCTGACCCGGCCGGGCCCTGCGGCCGGGCACCGGCCTGCCCGGCCCCGGGGGCGGCGTCCCATGGGGCCGAAGGCTCCGCACCGGAGCCCGGATCGGGCACGGAATCGAAGCGGGGCGACGGCTCGCGGCCGGGCCGGGCTCCCGGGGCGGAGCCGGGGTCGGAGCCGGGGTCAGGGTCGGCGGCATAGGCCGGGCCGGGGCCCTGGCCGGGGCCCTGTCCGGGGCCCTGTCCGGGGCTCTGCCGGGGCCGGGAAGTGGGCTCGACAGCGGAAGGCGGCACGGCGGGGCCCGGGGCGGGCCAGGGGTTGAAGTCCGGCTCGGCTCCGGGTCCGGGCCGGGGTGGTGTACCGGTGTCCCCGTCGGGGGTCCGCTCGGGGGGCGCTTCCCGGGTCGGGGACCCGGGCGGGGGCCCGGGTGGGGCGCCCCAGCGCCAGACCGGCAGTTCGGGCGGCGCCTCGGGGAGGGCCGGCGGCACGGTCACACTGCCCAGGCCGTATCCCGTCGTCCCGGGTTCCCGAGGGTCCCGGGGTGGCGGCGCCGACTCCGGGTCGGGCTCCCGACGCGGCCCCGGCAGCACGGCATGCGGGGGCGCCACGGGCCACTGCGGCGGCCCGAAGGGCGCGGGCCCCGGCGGTACCGGTGGCGTGGACCCCGGCCCCGTCCCGAGCGGCCCCGGGGGTGCGGGCGGGGCGGGGTTCGGCCCCGGCGGCACAGATGACACAGGTGACACGGGGGGCACAGGTGGCACGGGGGGCACGGGTGACGCGCCCACCGGGCCCGGCGGCGCAGCCACCGGCGGTGGCCCCCCGGGCGGGCCCTGGGGTGGGACCCGGGTGGTGACGGACGACGCCGAGTGGAAGCGGGAATCCAGTGTGTCGGCCGGGTCCGGGGTGGAGGCCGGGTCCGGGTCCGGGGTTTCGTACAGCTTCTGCCACCAGTCGTCCGCGCCCTGCTGACTCATGGGCTCATTCTTGGCCCCCCAGAGCGGCAGAAAACGCCGAATACGCGAAAAGGGGTCCATCGGGCCGCCGCCCGGTGGACCCCTTTTCGTATCTCTCGTACGACCTAACGGATGTCGTACGCCCGCACGACCGTCTGGGTGACGGTCGCGCCGTTCGTGTCGCTGAGCTCCACCTTCAGCGAAACCTGCCGGCCTGCCTCGGCGCCGGCGTGGTCCACGACCGCCGACCAGCGCCCGTTCCGTTCGGCGACAGCCGCCTGCGTCCAGTGCTCACCGTCGTACGAGTACGCCAGCTTCACCGACTTCAGCGCCCCCGGGACGTACCCCGCGTGCCCCGTGACCCCCAGCCCGATCGTCTGCCCGTTCGCCGCCGGCAGCGTCTTCATGCCGTCCGCCGGGAGCGAGATCGACGGGAACAGGATCGGCAGGGCCTGCGAGTACTGCGCCGGGTCCTGCTTCGACCGGAAGGTCCAGGTCGTCGCCACCGCCTGCGAGCGCTGCCAGGTCCGCGCCGGGGCTCCGAACTTCTCGATCTGCTGCGTCAGTTCGTACCTGGCCTCCTCGGCCGGGACCTCGAAGACCCCCGACGGGTACCAGCTGTCGCCGATCTGCTCGCCGTTGCGCTTCAGGACCAGCCCGCCGACGTCCCCGAAGGAGCCCGGCTGCGCGTAGTGCCCGCTGTCCCCCCACATCGCGGAGGCGAAGCCGATCAGATCGCCCTGCCGCTCGGCGGCCAGCTGCGGCCGGCCCGCGAGGTCGCGGCCGGCGACCGGGCCGATGACCCCGTCGTACCAACTCTCGCTGCGCTTGCCGCCCTTGGCGTACGTGCGCTGCTGGTCGGTCATGAACTCGCCCCAGGGGAAGCTGCTGGAGACCATGTGGTCCCAGGCCGTGTCCCCTGCGGAGTAGAACTCGGTGCGCTTGCCCGGCACGGCGACCGTGTCCAGGCCGCCGAAGTACACGGCGTTGCCCAGCGGCCGGTAGGCGCCGGTCAGGTCGGTGAAGTCGGCGGCCACGCCCATCGCGTGGTAGGCGGACTCGACGGAGCCGAGGTCGCGGTCGCGCACCCGGTAGGTCCGGTCCCCCTGTACCGCGCCCTTCTCCACCTGCGCCAGGTTGTAGACGTACGGGCTCTTCGCGCTGCCCTTCCAGTTCAGCGTGACCTTCCCGGCCGCGAGCCGCGCCAGCAGCGCCTTCGCCTCCGGCTGCTCGATGGTCAGCGCCGGGAGCGAGCCGCCCGCGTAGCCGGTGAAGCCGGCCCAGCGGCCGGGGGCGTCACGGAAGGCGAGGACGGCCTTGGCCCCGGCCGCCCTGGCGTTGTTCGCGACCTCGTACAGCGAGCCGTCCTCCGCCTTGACCAGGACGATCGCGCCCGCCGCTCCCGCGGCGGCGAGCTCCTCGGGGGTACCGGAGCCCGCGTTGACCAGCGGCGCGCTTCCCGTTCCGTCGAGGTTGTCGCTGCCCGTGGAGGCGGTGATCGGGTGCAGCGCCGGGCCGCCGGGGCCGGCGACCTTCAGCTCGGAGATCAGCGGCGCGGCCGCGCGCCAGTAGCTGCCGAACTCGAACTCGCCTTCGTGCGCCCGGCCTTCGACCGAGGCGTAGTAACCGCGGATCGTCCGTCCGCCCATCGCGGTGCCCGCGTGCAGCCAGGACCCGTCCCAGTACCGCGAGAAGGCGAGGGTGGTGTTGCGGGCCTCGGCGGGCCGGTCGGTGGCGATCGAGAGCCGGGCGGCCTTGCGGGCGTCCAGCACGATCACGGCGTCCTTCTTGACCTCCACCTGGGGGCGGCCCAGGTAGGTGAGGGAGTCGTACAGCGCGGCCCCGTCGCCGGCGTCGAGCGTGCCGACGAAGGCGGAGAGGAAGTACGAGCCCGGGCGCACCCGGTAGACCTGGTCCGCGGCGCCGTCGTTGAAGCGGCGCTCCCCGCTGGCGTCGTCGGTGCCGATGACGTCGAGGGAGGAGGGTCCGGCGGCGGGCTTGCCCGCGCGGTCGATCAGCTTGACGCGCAGGGTGACGGTCTCCGGCTCCACGTACAGCGAGAAGGGCGTGGAGACGTGCACGCCGTCCGCGGTGGCGACGACGCGCCCGGTGACGTCCCCGTACTGGGAGCGCTCCAGCCGGCCCGCCGGGTCGAGGGCGAGCGGCACCTTGACGGTGGCCCCGGCCGGGACGGTCACCGTACGGCGGTCCAGGCCCGCGATCCGGCTGCGAACGGCCGAGCCGTCGTTGCCGGTGACCTTCTCGACGGCGAGGTTCAGGCTGACGGGCCGGGTGCCGCTGTTGGTGTACGGGATCTCGACGCTCGTCCGGTCGCCGCGCTCCTGCGGCCAGTGGTACGAGCCGCCCTGCACGGCGGGGGCACTCGTCACGGTGGTGTCGACGGCGGCCTTGACGTCTAGGCGGCCGCCGCCGGTCTGGCGTACGTCCCCGGGGACGGCGGAGTTCGCAGAACCGACGAGGGCGGCCTTGACCTGCTGGGCGGTCCAGTCGGGGTGGCGCTGCTTGACGATCGCGGCGGCGCCGGCGACGTGCGGGGTGGCCATCGACGTACCGGACATGGACTGGTACGCGTACACCCCGCGGCCGCCCGCGGCGGCGGCGGAGATCCCGACGCCGGGAGCGGCGATCTCGGGCTTGAGGGTGTGCTGGAGTCCGGCGGGGCCGCGGCTGGAGAAGGGGGCCGTGGTGTCGTCGCGGTCCACGGCGCCGACGGTCAGCACACTGGGCGCGCACCCGGGCGAGGAGACCGTGTTGTTGCCGGGGCCGGAGTTGCCGGCGGCGATCACGAAGAGGGTGCCGCTGCTCTGCGCGAGCCGCTCGGCGGCGGCCGACATGGGGTCGTCGCAGGTGGTCTGCGAGGGGTCGCCGAGGCTCATGGAGACCACGTCGGCCTTGCTCTCGACGGCCCACTCCATACCGGCGATGATCCACGAATCGAGGCCGTAGCCCTGGTCGTTGAGCACCTTGCCGCTGAGCAGTGCGGTGCCCGGCGCGACGCCCTTCTTGGCGCCGCCGCTCTCCGCTCCGGAGCCGCCGACGGTGGAGATGGTGTGGGTGCCGTGGCCCTGGCGGTCCGCGTCGGTGTCGGAGTCGGTGAAGTTCTTCGACGCGGCGACGCGGCCCTTGAGGTCGGGGTGCTCCAGGTCGGTGCCGGTGTCGAGGACGGCGACCTTGGTGCCCTTGCCGTCGTACCCGGCCGCCCAGGCGGCGGTGGCGCCCACCTGCTTGGTGGACCGTTCCAGGTTCGCCTGGACCTTGCCGTCGAGCCACAGCTTCTTCAGCCCGCCGGCGGCGCGGGAGCGGGTGTCGGTGACGTCCGCCCAGAAGGCGGCTGCCTGCTGCTTGTCGGCGGCGAGGGCGACGGCCCCGATGGAGCCGAGCACGAGGGAGCGCTCGGCTCCGCGCGGGGCCGGGGGTGCGCTGCGCGCCAGGTCGGCGGAGCCGTCGTAGACCGCGATGAGCGGGAGCTTCTTGGTGCGGGCGTCGTCGTAGCCCTGCCGGATCAGGCCGGTGACGTTGAAGAGCTCCTGGTCGACCCGGCCGGCGGCGAGGGCCTTGACCGCGCTCTCGGGGTAGACGTAGAGGTCCTTGCCGTTCTGGCGGGTCTGCACGAGCGGCTGCGAGCCGTCCTCGCGCGGCATCGCGGTGGCTGCAGTGCGGCCGGCCGGGTCGGTGGAGACCAGGATCCGGTCGCCGGTGACCAGGGTCACGGTGACCGGGGCCGTGGGCTGCTTTCCGGCCGCTTCGCTCCCCGCGATCGGTCTCGTCCCCGTTGTTCCAGGCGCTCCGTCGCTCGGCTGTGCCGCTGACGGGCCGATGGCGGTGACGGCCAGGACGGCCGCGGTGGCCGCTCCCACCGCCGTACGCGATATCGGGCGCATCGCTCTCCCCAGGTGAATTCCGGCCAACTGCTGCATTGCACGGCAAAGCTGCCCGCAAGCGGCTTCTGACCGGCGGATGTTGGTGCTGCGGTGGCGTCACCTTGGCAGAGGGGCGGGGGATGCGGCGATGATGTCCGCGGCGGGTTTGCGCCGTGGCCGCTTCCCGCCAGGAGTGCCGTGGAGAGGGTGGGTGGACCGGTTGCTGAACGCGATAGGCCTGGACGAGGGCCAGGAGTCGGCGTACCGCGCGCTGGTGGCGCTGGGGGCGGCGGAGGTGCCCGACCTCGCGCACCGGCTGACGCTGCCGGTGCCGCAGACCGAGCGGGCCCTGCGACACCTGGAGCGGCACGGGCTGGCGGCGCAGTCCTCGACCCGGCCGGGGCGCTGGGTGGCGGCCCCGCCGGGGGTGGCGCTGGGGGCGCTGCTGACGCAGCAGCGGCACGAGCTGGAGCAGGCGGAGCTGACGGCGGCGCTGCTGGCGCAGGAGTACCGGGCGGAGGCCTCCGAGCCGGCGGTGCACGACCTGGTGGAGGTGGTGACGGGCGCGAGCGCGGTGGCGCACCGCTTCCACCAGCTCCAGCTGGGCGCGGCCGAGGAGGTGTGCGCCCTGGTCAGCGGGCGGCCGCAGGTGGTCACCGGGATGGAGAACGAGGCGGAGGAGCGGGCCGCCGTACGGGGCGTGGCGTACCGGGTCGTGATCGAGCGGGAGGTACTGACCCTGCCGACGGGGATCAGGGAGGCGTCGACGGCGCTCGCCCGGGGCGAACAGGTCCGGGTGACGGGGGACGTCCCGACGAAGCTGGTGATCGCGGACCGGTCCCTGGCGATGGTCCCGCTGACGGCGCGCGGGGCGGAGCCGGCGGCGCTGGTGGTGCACGCGTCGGGGCTGCTGGAGTCCCTGATGGGCCTCTTCGAGGCGGTGTGGCGGGAGGCGCTGCCGCTGCGGCTGGGGTCGACGGGCGCGGCGGAGGAGTCGGGGGGCGTGCCCGACACCACGGACCTGGAGATCCTGACGCTGCTGCTGGCCGGGATGACGGACGCGAGCGTGGCGAAGCACCTGGAGCTGGGGCTGCGGACGGTGCAGCGGCGGGTCAAGGGCCTGATGGAGCTGTCGGGGGTCACGACGCGGCTCCAGCTGGGCTGGCACGCGTACGAAAGGGGCTGGGTGGCCCGGTAGCCGCGCGGCCCCATGGCTGGGTGGCCCCATGGGCCCCCGTCGGTCAGGCTGAGCGCATGGATCTGCCGCAGCTGCTCCTGGTGGGGCTGGTGCTGCTGCTCGGGGTGGTCGGGGTACTGGTCCCCGGTGTTCCGGGGACCTGGCTGGTCTGGGCGGGGGTGCTGTGGTGGGCGCTGCACGAGCGGTCGACGCCGGCGTGGTCCCTGCTGGTCTCGGCGACGGCTCTGCTGCTGGTGGTCCAGGTGGTCGAGTGGCAGCTGCCGCCTCGGCGGCTGCGCGGCGTGGGGGTCACCCGCCGGATGGCGGTGTACGCGGGCGCGGGCGCACTGATCGGCTTCGTGGTGGTGCCGGTGCTGGGGGCGGTGCCGGGGTTCGTGGGGGGCGTCTACCTGTGCGAGCGGTTGCGGCTGGGCACGCACGGCGAGGCCTGGGCCTCGGTCCGGGCGGTGATGCGGGCGGTGGGCACGAGCGTGCTGGTGGAACTGCTCGCGTGCCTGATGGTGGTGGGCGCCTGGCTCGGGGCGGTGGTGACGGGCTGACTCGGGCGGCAGGGCACGGCACGGCACGGCGTAGGTCCATGGGTCCACGACTGTTCGTCCGGAGGCCCGATGCGGGTGGTGCGTGGCGCTGCGAGGCTGGGTTCCATGACGGCGTTCAAGGGTTTCAGCGAGGCACAGCTGGCGTACCTCCGGTCGCAGCGGCTGGGGCGGCTGGCGACGGTGGACGCGGCCGGGCAGCCGCAGGCGAACCCGGTGGGGTTCTTCCCGCAGGAGGACGGAACGGTCCTGGTGGGCGGCATGGCCATGGGGTCGACGAAGAAGTGGCGGAACCTCGGGAACAACCCGCGGCTCGCCCTGGTGGTGGACGATCTGGCGAGTACCCGGCCGTGGAAGGTCCGCGGGGTCGAGATCCGCGGGCGCGCCACGCTGGAGGTGGGCCCGCACGCGCTGGGCCCGCACTTCAGCCCGGAGGTGATCCGGATCCACCCGGAGCGGATCTTCGCCTGGGGCCTGGACGACGACTGACCCGGGTGGAGGCCCGGACGCCCGTGGGCCCGGACGCCCGTGGGCCCGGATACCCGGACGCCCGGACGCCCGTGGGCCCGCAGGCCCGGCCCCGGGCGGGAACCCGGACGCCTGCCCTCCTCGGGGGAGGGGGCAGGCGTCCGTGACCGGTCTCAGTGGCGGCCGTTGCGCTTCACCGCGTAATTGGCCCGGCCCTCGGCCGACTTGATCCGCCAGTCCCGGCGGATCTCGTTGCGGAGCCTGGCGTCCGTCTTGGCGACGATCCGCTGGTTCTCCCGGAGCAGCTTGCGGTAGCTCTCCAGGCGCCGCTCCGGCAGTGCGCCGCTCTCCAGCGCTTCGAGTACCGCGCATCCCGGCTCGGCCTCGTGCGCGCAGTCGTGGAAGCGGCAGTCGGCCGCGTACTCCTCGATCTCCGAGAAGACCTGGCCGACCCCGGTCCCGGCGTCCCACAGGCCGACGCCCCGCAGTCCGGGCGTGTCGATGAGGACGCCCCCGCCGGGCAGTGCCAGCAGGTTGCGGGTGGTCGTCGTGTGCCGGCCCTTGCCGTCCGCGTCGCGCGTGGCCTGGACCTCCATGACGTCGGCGCCGAGCAGCGCGTTCGCCAGGGTGGACTTGCCCGCGCCCGAGATGCCGAGCAGCACGCTCGTACCGCCGGCGACGACCGCCGCCAGTACGTCCGTGCCCTCCCCGGTGTGGGAGGAGACGGTGAGGACGTCGACGCCCGGCGCCGCGGTCTCCACGTCCTGGACCAGGTGCGCGAGCGTCACCGGGTCCGGTACGAGGTCGGCCTTGGTCAGGATGACCAGCGGCTGCGCCCCCGACTCCCAGGCGAGGGCCAGGAAGCGCTCGATGCGGCCGAGGCCCAGCTCGACGGCCAGGGAGACCGCGATGATCGCGTGGTCGACGTTGGCGGCGAGGATCTGCCCCTCGGACCGCTTCGAGGAGGTGGAGCGTACGAAGGCGGTGCGGCGCGGCAGGTACGTCTTGACGTACCGGGGGCTGCCGGCCACCTCGACGGCGGCCCAGTCACCGGTGCAGATGACGCGGAGCGGGTCGTGCGGGGTGACGAAGGCGGTGTCGGCGTGGACGATGCCGTCGGCCGTCATGACGTCGCACTGGCCGCGGTCCACCCGCACCACACGGCCGGGCACCAGGCCCTGCCCGGTGTACGGGGCGAACTCGGCCTCCCACGCCTCGTCCCAGCCGAAGGGGGCGAGGGCGGACGCGTACGCAGAAGAGGTGGAGGAAGAAAGACGAGCAGAAGAGAAAGACAAGGGGAACCCTTCACAGGGTGGCCCCGGCAGCGCGCGCTCAGCGGCGCGCGAAGAGGTGTGAGGTCAGCCGGAGACCACGGAAGTGACATTGATGGTCTTCTGAGTGCGGGCGGCGCCCTGCGTGACGACAGTCATCAATGAACTCACCTCCGGGTCATGCACGTACTGGTCGGTTCCGCGCGGATCGGCGGGAACTCGATCACCGTAGCAAGTGCGCTCCTGCGCACGCCAATTCTTTTTCCGGCCACTTCGGCGGGCGCATGTCCGATTCGTTCAAGACCGGCGGGCCGGCCCGCTCCTAGCCTGGCCGCATGACTCCCCGAACGGCTCCCCGAACGACTCCCCGACTCGACATGATCGGCCTCGTCGTCTCCGACATGGCCGCCTCGCTCGCCTTCTACCGCCGCCTCGGTCTGGACATCCCGGCCGGGGCGGAGGATCAGCCGCACGTGGAGGCCGTCCTGACCGGCGGGCTCCGGATCGGCTGGGACACGGAGGACGTGATCCGCTCCTTCGACCCGTCCTGGACCCGCCCCGCCGGGGGCGACCGGCTGGGGCTCGCATTCCTGTGCGAGTCCCCCGCCGAGGTGGACGCGGTGTACGCCGAGCTGACGGACGCCGGGTACAAGGGCCATCTGGAGCCCTGGGACGCCTTCTGGGGGCAGCGCTACGCCGTCGTGCTCGACCCGGACGGCTGCGGGGTCTCCCTGTTCGCCGCCGCCGGGGCGTAGGCCGCCGCGTAGGCCCCCGGGGTGGTCCCGGCCAGCGCCCGCACCTCGCGGGCGAGGTGGGCCTGGTCGGCGTACCCGGCCCGGTACGCCACCTCGGCCTGCGGCAGCCCCCGCCGCGCCAGTTCCAGCGCCCGCTGGAGGCGCAGCACGCGTCCGAGCGTGCGGGGTCCGTAGCCGAAGGCGTCGAGCGAACGCCGGTGCAGCTGGCGCTCCCCGAGGCCGACCGCCGCGGCCACGGCGGCCACGGACTCCCCCGCGCCGAGCCCGGCCGCCACCCGTGCGGCGAGGGGGTCGGGGGGCTTGCTCCGCGCCGCGCGGCTGCGGGCCAGCCGCTCCAGCCCCGAGCCGGGGTCCTCGTACGCGCTCATCCGCTCGGCGAGCTCGCGCGCCTCCGGACCCGGCCAGAGGTCGGCGAGCTCGACCCGCCGGTCACGCAGCTCGTACGCCGGTACGCCGAGCAGCGCGGGCGCCGTGCCGGGGGCGAACCTCAGCCCCGACACGAGGCCGCGGGCCCCGCCCGGCACCTCCCCGGCGGGGTGCGGCCCGGTGTCGGGGCCGGCGACCAGCAGCCGCCCGTCGACCCACAGCAGGTCCATGCAGCCGTCGGGCAGTACGGGCCCGCCAGGGGCTCCGGGGGCTGCGGTGCGCCGCCAGACGATGGCGCCCGGCACCAGCGGGGACGACCGCTCCTCGTACACAGCCGCCACGTTACGCCGCGACCCGCGACCCCCGTTCCGTGACCGTCAGTGCTTGCGCAGCCGGGCCGAGTAGTCCTCGGGCGGCAGGAACTTCGACCAGCGCTCCGGGAACTCCGAGGGCATCTCGCCGTCCCCCTCCTCGTCGTCCTCCGACTCGCCCTCGGCGAGGGCCCGCCACGCGGCGGCGCGCGCGATCAGCTGCGCGGCCTGCGTCTCGCGGGCCCGCTCGTTGGCCTCGCGGGCCGCGGCGGTGGCCACGGACGGCCAGACGCGGTCGATGGCGGCGTTCACGGCCGCGCCGACGAGCACGGCGAAGGCCGACACGCCGATCCACAGCAGGACGGCGACGGGCGCGGCCAGCGAGCCGTAGATGGTCGGGCCCTCGACGGTGTTCGTGAGGTAGATCCGCAGCAGGAACGAGCCCAGCACCCACATGGCGAGTGCCACGAGCGCGCCCGGGACGTCCTCGATCCACGGGGAGCGCACGGGTACGGACACGTGGTAGAGCGTGGTCAGGAAGGCGATGGACAGCAGGGTGACGATCGGCCAGTAGAGGACCGCGATCACCTCGGTGCTCCAGGGCACCCAGCGGACCACCGCGTCGGGCCCCGCCACCATCAGCGGCAGCACGACGGCGCCGATCACCAGGGCGACCACGTACAGCAGGAAGGAGAGCAGCCGGGTCTTGACGATGCCGCGCTGGCCGTCGAGCCCGTACATCACGGTGATGGTGTCGATGAAGACGTTGACGGCCCGCGAGCCCGACCAGAGGGCGAAGGCGAAGCCGAGGGAGATCAGGTCCGGGCGGCCGGCTTTGGTGACGTCGTCGAGCATCGGTTTCGCGATGTCGTTGACGCCCCGGTCGGAGAGGACCGTGCCGACGGCGTTGAGGATGTTCTCCTCGATGGAGGCCACGAACGTGCCGCCCGTCCAGCCGTCCACGTACCCGAGGAGGCCCAGGAGGCCCAGGAACAGCGGCGGCAGCGAGAGCAGCGTGAAGAACGCCGCCTCGGCGGCCAGGCCGAGGATCCGGTACTCGATGCACGAATTGACGGTGTCCTTCAGCAGCAGCCACGCCATCTTGCGCTTGGAGACGTTGCGGTACAGGGCACGGGCCCGGTGGAGTCGCCCGGGGACCCGCTCGTGGACCCGCTCGGGTGTTTCTTTTGCTGGCTGCACGTCCTTACGGTATCCGCATGGCAGCCACCACCCACACAGTCACCAACCAGGCCCCTCCCCTCGTGGGCTACGACGTCTACGGCACCGACCGGGCACTGCGCGAGGGCGTGGAACGGCACCTGTCGGGCGCGGCGCCCGAACTCCTCGGCGAGGTGCGGGAGGAGCTCACGGAACTGGGGCGGGCGGCGGGCTCGGCGCAGGCCCAGAGGTGGGGTGCGCAGGCGAACGAGAACCCACCGCAACTGCGTACGCACGACCGGTACGGCAACCGGATCGACGAGGTGGAGTTCCATCCGGCCTGGCACCGGCTGCTCGGGCACGCGGTGGGCGCCGGGCTGACCGACGCGTGGGGCCGGCCGGCCGGGCATCTGCGCCGCGCGGCCGGGTTCTTCGTGTGGTCGCAGGCCGAGGCGGGGCACGGCTGCCCCGTGTCGATGACCCATGCCGCCGTACCGGCGCTGCGGACGGATCCGGAACTGGCCGCCGAATGGGAGCCGCGGCTGACCTCGCACGCGTACGAGGAGGGGCTACGGCCGGCCGGGCAGAAGGCCGGGGTGCTGTTCGGCATGGGGATGACGGAGAAGCAGGGCGGCAGCGACGTACGGGCGAACACGACGGCGGCGAAGCCGCTGGACGCGGCGGGCGAGTACCTGCTGACGGGGCACAAGTGGTTCTGCTCGGCGCCGATGTCGGACGGGTTCCTGGTGCTGGCGCAGGCATCGTCCTCCGGAACGGACGGCCTGACGTGCTTCCTGGTGCCGCGGGTGCTGCCGGACGGTACGCGCAACGTGTTCGCGATCCAGCGGCTGAAGGACAAGCTGGGCAACCGGTCGAACGCGTCGGCCGAGGTGGAGTTCGACGGGACGTGGGCGCGGCGGGTCGGCGAGGAGGGGCGGGGGGTGCGGACCATCATCGGGATGGTCGCGGCGACCCGGCTGGACTGCGTGCTGGGCTCGGCGGCGCTGATGCGGCAGGCGCTGACGCAGGCCGTGCACCATGCGGAGCACCGCTCTGCTTTCGGAGCACGGCTCATCGAGCAGCCGCTGATGCGCAACGTACTGGCCGACCTCGCGCTGGAGTCGGAGGCGGCGACGACGCTGGGGCTGCGCCTCGCGGCCGCGTACGACGCCGGGACGGAGCAGGAGCGGGCCTTCCTGCGCATCGCGGTGCCCGCCGCGAAGTACTGGGTGACCAAGCGGTGTACGCCGATGGTGGCGGAGGCCCTGGAGTGTCTGGGCGGCAACGGCTACGTCGAGGAGTCCGGGCTGCCGAGGCTGCTGCGCGAGTCCCCGCTGAACTCGATCTGGGAGGGCTCGGGCAACGTACAGGCCCTGGACGTACTGCGGGCGCTGCAGCGGGAGCCGCTGGCGCTGAACGCGCTCCTCCAGGAGGTCGGGCAGGCGCGCGGCGCCGACCACCGGCTGGATTCGGCCATCAAGGGGCTGCTGACGGAGCTCGCGGACCTGGAGGGCATCGAGGCACGGGCGCGCCGGGTGGTGGAGCGCATCGCCCTGGTGCTGCAGGGATCGCTGCTGGTGCGCTGGGCGCCGCCGGAGGTGGCGGACGCGTTCTGCGCCTCGCGCCTGGGCGGCGACTGGGGCGCGGCCTTCGGCACGCTGCCGCACAGCCTGCATCTGGGCGCGCTGGTCGAACGGGCGCGGATCGCGGGCTAGGTTCCGGGACTCCGGGACCTGTCCCCAAACAGGTCCGAGCCGGGATCCGAGCCGGGATCCGGGCCCGTTGACCAGGATCAGGGGTGGCACCGCGCCGACTCGGCACCACCCCTGATCCGAAAGCCCCGAGGAGGAGCCGTCACGCCGCGAGGCGACGTGCGGACAGTTTCGGTCGGGTGACCGGGACTTGGCGAGAGTTGCATACCGTTGCAACCCTCTGAGTCCTCTGAGTCCTCTGAGTTCTCAGCGTTCTCTGCGTTCGCTGCGTTTCGTTCCGCACGGGGAGGTTCCGGTGGCCTACACCACAGGCAGCACGGTCGATGTGGCACGCATCTCGGCCATGGACGCGCGAGAGGCCGCGCGTCTGCTCAAGGGGGTACGGGCGGCGGCGCTGGCCGGGGGCCGGCCGCCGGCGGAGCCCCGCCCGGAGATCGCCGAGTCCTGGCGCCGGATGCTGGCCGGCGGGGTGCACCCGGACCGGGACGCGCGCTCGCGGATGCTGTCGGCGGCCGAGACGGAGGAGCGGCGGCAGGTCTCGCCGCTGCGGGAAATCCTGCCGGTGCTGCGCGAGGGGCTGCTGCCGGCGCTGGACACGGCTCTGCACATCATGGTCGTCGCCGACGCGGAGGGGCGGCTGCTGTGGCGGGAGGGGGCCTCCTCGATCCTGCGCAAGGCGGACCGGCTCGGGTTCACGGTGGGCGCCGACTGGGACGAGGCGGTGGTCGGCACGAACGGCGTGGGTACGGCTCTGGTGGCCCGCCAGCCCGTCCAGGTGTTCTCGGCGGAGCACTTCGTCTCCAGCCACCACGACTGGACCTGCGCGGGGGCGCCGGTGCGGGACCCGCGGGACGGGCGGCTGCTGGGCGTGGTGGACGTCAGCGGGCCGCTGGCCACGATGCACCCGGCCACGCTGGCGTGGGTGAGCTCGGTGGCCCGCCTCGCGGAGCGGGAGCTGCGGATCCGGCACCTGGAGTCGCTGGAGCGGCTGCGGGCGGTCGCGTCGCCGCTGCTGGCCCGGCTGCCGGGGCAGGCCCTGGCGGTGGACCCGCACGGCTGGACGGCGGCGGTGACGGGGCTGGCCCCGGCGGACCGGATCGCGCTGCCGAAGGGGTTCGGGCCGGGCCGGGTGTGGGTGGCGCAGCTCGGGGACTGCGTGGTGGAGCCGCTGCCGGGCGGCTGGCTGCTGCGCGTCGCGGAGGCGCCGGGCACGGCCGCGGCGGCGAGCCGGGTCGTCCTGGACCTGAGCCGTCCGCGGGTGTGGTCGGCGACCGTGTACGGGGCTGCCGGGAGCTGGTCCCAGGAGCTGAGCCCGCGCCACGCGGAGCTGCTGTTCCTGCTGGCGGAGAGCCCGCGGGGGCGGTCGGCGGCGGAGCTGGCGGCGGAGCTGTTCGGGGATCCGACGCGGACGGTGACGGTGCGGGCGGAGCTGTCCCGGGTACGGCGGCACCTGGGCGGGGTGCTGACCCACCGCCCGTACCGCTTCGCGGACGACGTGGAGGTGGAGCTGATCCGCCCCGAGGACCCGGCGGCGCTGCTGCCGCACTCGACGGCGCCGGCGGTGATCAGAGCCCGGCTGGGCCGTGCGGGGGCGGGCATGATTCCCTGACCTGCATGAGCACCATCACACTCACCACGTGGTCCCTGGAAATGGCCTCGCCGCAGGATCTGGTCCGGGCGGCCGTCCCGGGTCCTGAGATCAGCGTCCGGCGGGCGGAGGTCCCCTCGCCGGAGTTCAGCCGCTTCCTCTACGCCTCGGTGGGCGGTGACATCCACTGGACGGACCGGCTGTCCCTGACCCGGGCGCAGTGGGTGGAGCAGCTGGGCCGTCCCGGCGTGGAGACGTGGGTGGCGTACGAGCACGGGACGCCGGCGGGGTACGTGGAGCTCGACCCGCAGGACGACGGCGTGGTGGAGATCATGTACTTCGGGCTGCTCCCGGACTTCCGCGGCCGCCGCATCGGGGGCCACCTGCTGACGCTGGGCATCGACGCGGCCTGGTCCCTGGCGGACCGCTGGCCGGGGCGCGAGGCGACGACGCGGGTCTGGCTCCACACGTGCAGCCAGGACGGCCCTACGGCGATGGACAACTACCTGCGCCGCGGCTTCAAGCTCTTCAAGACGGAGACGAAAGAGAAGGAGAGCGCCCCGACCCCCGGCCCCTGGCCGGGCGCGTAGGGGCCTGCGTACGGCATCCGGGCCGTGGGACAGGGGGCGCCCCGTGCCGGACGGGCTGCGGCGGCCGGATCCCGCCCACCTCCGCCGCGTGACCGGCGTCACATTGTCTCGGGATGCGGGACTACATCGTCCGAATAATGGACAGTAGTGGACTCCTCCAATCGGCACATGACACGCTTCCGCCATGAATGGAGCTGGAATTGCCTTGGTGAGTCGGCGGCACGTCGACCTCGGCCGCATGTCCAGTGCCATCTGTTCGGCGCGCTGACGGAACCAGCCACCGCCGCGCAGCCCCGGCACAGCGCCCCGCACACCGTCGTCGCGGGGGCGCCGCCGCCCGCAGTCCCCTGAAGGCAGAACACCGCCCTGACCACCGGCACAACCGGAAAATCGGGCGGCGATCGGCCGCACCTGCTCAGCGGCAGGGCTGATGAACAGGGGCACTCGCCGCCCCTCCCCCTGCCCTTGCATCGAGCCGCCGAAGAAGGACGTACCGCCATGGCCGCCACCCCCGAAACGCCCGCAGCCGCAGCTCCCGCAGCCGCCGCGCGCCGCAAGACCGGCCGTCACCGCGGCGAGGGTCAGTGGGCCGTCGGACACCACACCCCCCTCAACGGCAACGAGCAGTTCAAGAAGGACGACGACGGTCTCAACGTGCGGACACGCATTGAGACGATCTACTCCAAGACGGGCTTCGACTCGATCGACCCCAACGACCTGCGCGGCCGCATGCGCTGGTGGGGTCTCTACACCCAGCGCAAGCCCGGGATCGACGGCGGCAAGACCGCGATCCTGGCGCCGGAGGAGCTGGACGACAAGTACTTCATGCTGCGCGTCCGCATCGACGGCGGCCGGCTGACCACCGAGCAGCTGCGCGTCATCGGCGAGATCTCGCAGGAGTTCGCGCGCGGCACCGCCGACCTCACCGACCGGCAGAACGTGCAGTACCACTGGATCCGGATCGAGGACGTCCCGGAGATCTGGCGCCGCCTGGAGGCCGTCGGCCTCTCCACCACCGAGGCCTGCGGTGACACGCCCCGCGTCATCCTCGGCTCGCCCGTCGCCGGCATCGCCCAGGACGAGATCATCGACGGCACCCCCGCCATCGACGAGATCTACCGCCGCATCGTGGGCAACCCGGACTTCTCCAACCTGCCCCGCAAGTTCAAGTCCGCGATCTCCGGCTCGCCGCTGCTCGACGTGGCGCACGAGATCAACGACATCGCCTTCGTCGGCGTGAACCACCCCGAGCACGGCCCCGGCTTCGACGTCTGGGTCGGCGGCGGCCTCTCCACCAACCCCAAGCTGGGCGTGCGCCTGGGCACCTGGGTCTCGCTCGACGAGGTCCCGGACGTCTACGAGGGCGTCATCTCGATCTTCCGCGACTACGGCTACCGCCGCCTGCGCACCCGCGCCCGGCTGAAGTTCCTCGTCGCCGACTGGGGCCCGGCCAAGTTCCGCCAGGTCCTGGAGGACGAGTACCTGGGACGCAAGCTGACCGACGGCCCCGCGCCCGAGCAGCCCAGCGGCCAGTGGCGCGACCACGTCGGCGTCCACCAGCAGCAGGACGGCCGCTTCTACGTCGGCTTCGCGCCCCGCGTCGGCCGCGTGGACGGCGCCACCCTCACCAAGATCGCGGACGTCGCCGACCAGCACGGCTCCGGCCGCCTGCGCACCACCGCCGAGCAGAAGATGATCGTCCTCGACATCGAGGCGGACAAGGTCGACTCCGTGGTCGCCGCGCTGGAGGCGCTGGACCTGCGGGTCAAGCCGTCCCCGTTCCGCCGCGGCACGATGGCCTGCACCGGCATCGAGTTCTGCAAGCTGGCCATCGTCGAGACGAAGGCGCGCGGCGCCTCGCTCATCGACGAACTGGAGCGCCGCCTGCCGCAGTTCGCGGAGCCGCTGACCATCAACATCAACGGCTGCCCGAACGCCTGCGCCCGTATCCAGGTGGCGGACATCGGTCTCAAGGGCCAGCTGGTCCTCGACGATGACGGCAACCAGGTCGAGGGCTACCAGGTCCACCTGGGCGGCGCGCTCGGGCTGGAGGCCGGATTCGGCCGCAAGGTCCGCGGCCTCAAGGTCACCTCGGCCGGTCTGCCCGACTACGTCGAGCGGGTCGTCACGCGCTTCGAGGAGCAGCGCGAGGACGGCGAGCGCTTCGCCGCCTGGGTGACCCGCGCGAAGGACGAGGACCTGTCGTGAGCGAGCGCGCGGCCCCGTTCTACTGCCCGTACTGCGGCGACGAGGACCTGTTTCCGAACGAGACGGGTCACGGCGCCTGGGAGTGCAGGTCCTGCAACCGGGCCTTCCAGCTGAAGTACCTCGGGCTGCTGGCCCGGGGTGTCCGGTCCGACACCGTGGGAGGGGACGAGATATGACCACGACTCAAGACGCCCGTCTCAAGGCCGGCAGCCCCGAGGCTGAGTCTCTGAAGACCGTTGCCGAACGGGCCGGGCGCGACCTGGAGGACGCGTCCCCGCTGGAGATCCTGCGCTGGGCGGCCGACACCTTCGGCAAGAAGTTCTGCGTCACCTCCTCCATGGAGGACGCGGTGGTCGCCCACCTCGCCTCCCGCGCCTTCCCCGGCGTGGACGTGGTCTTCCTCGACACCGGCTACCACTTCGAGGAGACCATCGGCACCCGCGACGCGGTCGAGGCCGTGATGGACGTCAACGTCATCACCCTCACCCCGCGCCGGACGGTAGCCGAGCAGGACGCGGAGTACGGCCCGAAGCTGCACGACCGCGACCCCGACCTGTGCTGCGCGCTGCGCAAGGTCAAGCCGCTGGAAGAGGGCCTGACCGCGTACGACGCATGGGCGACGGGCCTGCGCCGCGACGAGTCCCCCACCCGGGCGAACACCCCGGTGGTCGGCTGGGACGAGAAGCGGCAGAAGGTCAAGATCTCCCCGATCGCCCGCTGGACCCAGGACGAGGTCGACGCCTACGTCGCCGAGCACGGGGTCCTGACCAACCCGCTGCTGATGGACGGCTACGCCTCCGTCGGCTGCGCCCCCTGCACCCGCCGCGTGGCGGAGGGCGAGGACGCACGCGCCGGCCGCTGGGCCGGCCGGGCCAAGACCGAGTGCGGACTGCACGGCTGATGACGGACAGCACAGAACTTACGGAGACACAGCAGATGAGCGTGAGCGACCAGGGCGCCACCGTGTGGCTGACCGGGCTGCCGAGCGCGGGCAAGACCACCATCGCCTACGCGCTGGCCGAGCGGCTGCGCGCCGAGGGCCACCGCGTGGAGGTCCTCGACGGCGACGAGATCCGCGAGTTCCTCTCCGCCGGCCTGGGCTTCACCCGGGAGGACCGCCACACCAACGTGCAGCGGATCGGATTCGTCGCCGAACTCCTGGCGAGCAACGGCGTCAAGGCGCTCGTACCGGTGATCGCGCCGTTCGCGGACAGCCGCGAGGCCGTCCGCAAGCGGCACGCCGCCGAGGGCACCTCATACCTGGAGGTGCACGTGGCCACCCCGGTCGAGGTCTGCTCCGAGCGTGACGTGAAGGGCCTGTACGCCAAGCAGGCGGCGGGCGAGATCTCCGGTCTGACCGGCGTCGACGACCCGTACGAGGCTCCGGACTCCCCGGACCTGCGCATCGAGTCGCACACGCAGACCGTGCAGGAGTCGGCTTCGGCCCTGCACGCGCTGCTCACCGAGAGGGGTCTGGCATGACGGCCACCGTCGCACACGTCCACGAGGCTGCGGACGATTCCCTGGGCTCCGCGCCCTACGCGCTGTCGCACCTCGACGCCCTCGAATCGGAGGCCGTGCACATCTTCCGCGAGGTGGCGGGCGAGTTCGAGAAGCCGGTGATCCTCTTCTCCGGCGGCAAGGACTCCATCGTCATGCTGCACCTGGCGCTCAAGGCCTTCGCACCCGCGCCGGTGCCCTTCACGCTGCTGCACGTCGACACCGGACACAACTTCCCCGAGGTCCTCGACTACCGCGACCGCGCGGTGGCCCGGCACAA
>NZ_JBIVXF010000023.1:0-106941 GCF_044769045.1 Streptomyces sp. NPDC090741
CCCGCGGAGCGGGTTCCTGAGCGCTGCGCGCTCAGGAGAGAACCGCCTCGCTGCGCTCGACGGGGCTCGGCTTCGCCGAGCCAGGGCCGGCCCTCTCGGGCCGGAGTCCTGCGCTTCGCTCCGGACAAAGTTCGAGGGCCTCGCTTCGCTCTCCCCGAACGACCCGCTCCGCGGGTCCGGGTGACCCCGTTTCACGGGGTCTGGTCCTCCGGACCGTTAGGTGGGTCCGCTCCGCTCCCCCACCCTGCGGCCCTTCCGGTTCCGCCTCCACTGCGGACTGCTCTGGTTCCGCTGCGCTCCACCAGAGCTGAGCCTCCCCCGCGGAGCGCGGGAGGCGACCCTGTTTCACAGGGTCAGTACTTTCAGCTCGTTGGGGTGACTCCGCTTCGCTCCGCCCTGTCGTGGAGATCCAAGGTCAGTTTTCCTTGAGACTGCTTCCGATATTGTAATTACCGGAATTCGCGAGTACGAAAAGCCTGTTAAACTTCGCCTTGGGCCAACCCGCTGTTTCCAGCGAGCAATTCTCAGAGTAGTAACCGTTCAACGGAATGAGAGTGCAGTCCCAGGAATACCAACCGGGCTTCAGATCCAGGTCCCTCCCAGGGTCGATGCACGACCAACCCTCCTGGCAGACAAATACCTGCCAGTTGTAATTCGCGGGATCAAGGTAGATGTCTCGGTGGAGAGGTATAGATGCCATCCCGGAGTTCGGGTTGGAGGTGAGCCAGCGGATCACTTGGAGGTTGGCCGGCGCAGGCGCAGCCACTACAGGAGCAGCACCCAATCCCAGAACAGCTGCACAGACTGCGGTAATGGAGCCGATCTTAAATCGCAGCTTACCCATATTATATAATCCCCCGTCAAATTTACGCGCAACCGGTTGGGATGCTAGCTCAGGCGTTCGGCACTGTACAGACTTTTCTCGGCGTCACCAGCCCGCTGACACCGGCACTCCAGCCCTCCCCGCAGGTGCGCAGCGGGCAGACCCTCGGGGGAACCAGGCCGTACGAAGGGGGACCGGACTGACGGGCCGGCTGTCCATACCCCCTCCCCGACCTTCTCGCGGTCCCGCTGCAGCACAGGTCCCCCAGGAAACGGCCACTGAACAGCCATCAGGACCCGGTCGCTCCGCTCCCCGAAGCCCGCTGCGCGGGGTCGGCTGACAACAGGGAGAGGAGTTGGAGACCCGGGCCAAACCCTGGCCACCAGACCGGCTGGACCACAGCCAAGAACCCGGGGAACCCCCGCCCAGAGACCCGACTGCTTCAAAGTAGGAGCAAAGATAAGGACTGGACTGCGCCCCGCCACCCCTACAGAATGACGAAACCTTCATCCGTTGTCGATGTCCCGTCTCACGTGATCCCGTCTCTTTCTCACCGCGTCTTGTTGCTACACCACATCCCGTTGTCCAGGCCAACTCATCCCAGTGACACCAACCTCACCGCCCCGCACTGTCCCCCACGAACCACCCACACCCCCTGACCAGTACAAACCAAGCACCGCCTCAGGACAGCCTCTGCCGCCCCATGGACAACCAAGCGCGGCGTAGCAGGATCTGCATCACCCTGTCCAGCAAGAACCTCATCACTTGTCACCGTCAAAACCGCAGTGACCTGTCACCAGCCAAACCGTCTCGAACGCTTCACCAGCACGAACGACACTCCGCGGCAGAACCTCTGCGCCTACTTGAGCTGCCACAGGCCTTCGTCTACGCGGATGCCGGGTAGACCCGGAACTGGCGCTGTGGCCGCATAGAGCACGCGCCGGTCATCTTCCTCATCCATCGCCACACGAAGGCGTTGGCCATCCGCCAAAATCAAAGTCCACAAATCCGGTCGTCGCTCGGTGTCGCCGTACAGCACGTACGCATCGAAGTGGGCAGCGAACCGTTCCGCGAACTCCAGGCGACCAACCCGGTCGACCAACCAACCCTCGATGCTGACGCTAAAACCCATCACGAAGTGACCGAAGACCTCCCGGTACGTACAGAACACCGAGAACACCACGTTCTGCGGGACGTCCCGCAACCCCTCGGCGACGCGGTCCTCATGACCCACGAACAACTGCCACTCCGTGACCTCGAAACAGTCCAGCAGGAACACCCGCCACTCGCCCTCCGACACCGGACGAGACGAAAGACAGTCATAGCCCGTGGCCTCGGTATCCGTCACCCCTCCACCCTACGTACTACGACAACAGGTCGCGGATGGGCAGGAACTCAGCGCAGGTGGCGAAGCTCCCGTAGACCGTAGTCCGGTGGCAACCAGCCCCTCTTCCGCCTCTCGATGGTCTTTCGCGTATGGGGAGGCGGATACGGACAGCCCTGCATCAGATCAGGTTCATCCCTGACCCACACCAGCCCGTAATGGGCGGTACACACAGGCCAGACGGTCCCCGCAGGCTCCTTCGAGCGCGGCGGCGTCCCCCCGTCGGCTCCGACCCATCTTGGGCCGCGGCGGCTGAGGCGGGCGCAGCCTGCAGCCCTCGGCGAAAGCCGTCAAGGACGGCAGCGGGTCTGTCCAGTAGACGGTGTAACCGTGGTTGGTTTATAGGTCAGATTCGGTTGTGGGTGAGGCGTCCGTCGAAGGCGATGTCGAAGGCCTGGAGGGCTCGCTTCCAGCGGGTGGTCCAGCGTTTGCGGCCGGCGCCGGTCGGGTCCAGGGACATCACCGCGAGGTAGACGCACTTCATGGCCGCGTTCTCCGAGGGGAAGTGGCCGCGGGCCCTGACCGCCCGGCGGATCCTGGCGTTGACGGACTCGATCGCGTTCGTCGTGCAGACGATCCGGCGGATCTCCGCGTCGAACTGCAGGAACGGGACGAACTCGGCCCAGGCGTTCTCCCACAACCGCACGATCGCCGGATACTTCGGCCCCCATTCCTCACAGAATTCGAAGAACCGGCTGGTGGCCGCGTCCTCGGTCGGAGCGGTGTAGACCGGCTTCAATGCTTTCGCGATCTTGTCCCAGTCCTGGCGGCCCGCATAGCGGAATGACGCTCGAAGGAGGTGGACAACGCAGGTCTGGACGACGGTCTGGGGCCAGACCTCGCCGACCGCGTCGGGCAAGCCCTTCAGTCCGTCGCAGACCAGCATGAGGACGTCCTCAACGCCGCGGTTCTTCAGCTCGGTCAGGACCCGCAGCCAGTGCTTGGCCCCTTCCCCGCCTTCGCCGCCGGCCCACAGGCCGAGGATGTCGCGGTGGCCTTCGGCCGTGACCGCGAGGGCCACGTAGATGGGGCGGTTGGCGACCTGGCCGTCCCGGATCTTCACGTTGATGCAGTCGATGAACACGACCGGGTAGACGCGGTCGAGGGGCCTGGCCCGCCATTCAGCCATGCCCTCCATCACCGAATCGGTGATCGTGGAGATGGTCTGCTTGGAGACCTCGGCTCCGTAGACCTCGGCCAGATGCGCGGAGATCTCGCCGTGGGTCAGACCCTTCGCCGACAGGGACAGGACCATTTCGTCGACGCCGGTCAGCCGGCGCTGCCGCTTCTTGACGATCTGCGGCTCGAAGGCTCCTTCCCGGTCCCGCGGCACCTCGATCTCCACCGGCCCGACGTCCGTGACAACCGTCTTGGAGCGCTTGCCGTTCCTCGAGTTGCCGCCGTTCTTGCCCGCGGGATCGTGCCGGTCATAGCCGAGATAGTCCGTCATCTCGCCCTCGAGAGCGGACTCCAGCAGCCGCTTCGTCAGCTGCTGGAGCAGACCACCCTCGCCCGTCAGCTGCAAGCCCTCGGCCTGGGCCCGAGACACGAGCTCGTTCAGAAACCGGTCATCGACAGCCGCCGACGAGGCCCCAGCCTCAGGCGTCATAGCTATGTTCTCGCTGGTCACAGGTGCAATCCTCCATGATCGGAGTTACACCGTTCCTTGCACAGGCCCACATTTGGGAGATATGGGCATCCATGTCCCCGGCCGGGTCGGGCAGTCAGACATCGACCCTCTCCTGGAATACGACGTCCCTAAACTGACGCCGGAACAGATATCAGAATTCGTTCGAAGGGCTCATGAATATGGCGGCTGATGCCCACCGGCTCCTCATCATCTCGGTCGAGACCGTGGACGGCTCGCGGGCTGAGTGCGTGGTCCGGAGCCTCCACGGGCCGGCGAGCGTCGGGACGGTCTATCGGATGCCGTTCCCGTCGAATGACACCGTGGAGCTGACAGAGATCGAGTGGTACGGCCAGGCTCGGCAGGTGCTGGACGAAATGCACCACGGCAAGGTCTGCCTCGTCGGGCCCGGAGCGGGTGGGCTCAAAGCCGAGGACGCCCTGGTGGTGCAGGAGCAGGTGTAAGACTCGCCGAACTGCGCGGCACGCTCCGAACTCGAGTGGCACGCGAACTGTGTAGGTCCATGGCCCAACGGTGCTGCCGAACGCATTATGGGTGGTTGTTCTGCCACGAAGCGGGTGGGGGGTGGTTGCTGCGTGGGACCGCACCCGGCCCACGCGGTGATCGAGCGGGCTCGGCCCCTGATCGGCCACCGGGTGCGGGTGCCGCCTCAATGAGCGGATGGCATCGAATCCGAAACTCGAGGTGCGCATCGTGGTCCACCTGGCCGACTTCGGACTCGATACCGACCCGCTCCACGAGAACAGCGCAAAGCAGAACGTCCTCGCGGCAGCCGAGGGCGACACCGCCGTCGCGCAGCGGGCCTGGTCGGAGGCGGGCCTCCCGGAAGCCGGCGCCGTGTCCGTACGCCAGCTGGCCGACGCGCTGACATGTCTCCCGCAGGCTGATGGAGAGCCGGATATGCGACGGTTGACCTGAGAAGGTCGCGATCGGTGAAAGTGCTCCAGGCTCGAAAGTGCCCGGGATGACGCGATAGCCGCAGGCATGACCGTCTCCGAGCAGGGCCAAGCCGCCTTCGACTACGCCAAACTCACCCCAGCCGAGCGCAGCGCCTACCACCACGACCCCGATGGCGAAGCCTCCATACGGACCGCCGTCACCAAGTGGCAGCAGCACATCGACGACCGGGTGAAGGCCGTCTCCGAGCTCGACGAGGGTGTCAAGGTCGCCCTCGGGCGGGCCAGTGTCGACAGCAACAAGGACGCCTTCGGCAAGGGCGCCGACGAAACCCTCAGCGGATTCAACGCCGGTGCCGAGGGCGATCTGGCCAAGGCCATGAAGCCCGACGAATCCAGCGTCGGGACGAAGCCGGACAGCAAGACCGGCGTCACCGTCAGCGGGCCCAAGTACGGCAAGGAAGCCTCGGTCAAGGCGTACGCAGACCTCTTCCACGAAACCGCGCAGGGGTCGATATCCGAGGGGGACCTGAAGCTCTCGGGGAGCGCCGACATCTACGGCGGAGCCAGAGCCACCGCGAACTTCGGATTCACCGACCAGGGCCTTACCTCCAAGGCCGAGGCGTCCGCGGGGGTACGGGGACTGGCCGAGGGCCGGGCCGAGTACGGATACGTCGGGCAGTACGGGCGGGCGGAGGGATTCGCCGGCATCGAAGGCAGCGTCAGCGCCAAGGCCACCAAGGAAGAGGTTTCCGTCGGCGCGAAGGGGTTCTTGGGCGCCAAGGGGACCCTCGCCGGGGGCACTGAGGCTTTCGGATTCGGCGTCGGTGTGAACGCCGAAGGATGGGCAGGCCCCGGTGCGGAGGCCTGGTGGGGTTACAAGAAGGACAAGGAAACCGGCGTGTGGAAACTCGGCGGCGACGCGGGCCTCTCCCCTCTGCTCGGCGGCAAAGTGGGACTCGAAATCACCATCGATCCACACAAGGTGTCCAACGCCGTCGGCGACGCCGCCGACGCCTTGGCCGACCTGTTCGACTGATGTACGTTTCCGTGGAAAGGGGGCTCTGCATGCCCGCAAGACTGCCCGTGCCCATCGAATTCCGTCTGCCGGAGGGCTGGCTCCCGGCCAAGCCGAACGGGGTGGACGCCGAGGGAGTGGCCTTCGCCGCGGTACACCCTCATCCGGATGCCGGGTTCGCCGCCAACATCGCCGTCGACGGCGGGTTCCTGACGGAGGCCGAGACACTGGACGGGCTCGCCGACGAGTCGGCGGAGCGACTGCGTAACGGCGCCTACTCGGGCGAGGTGACCCACCGCCGCGAGGTCGGCTCCCCGGACGCACCGGCCCTGACCCAGCGCCTGGCCCTTTCGGCCGTCGTCGGCGGCGCTCGCCGCGACCTCGTGCAGTCCCAGGTGTACCTGTTGCTTCAGGACATCACGGATCCGCACAAGCGTGCGGTGATTCGGCTGGCCCTGACCGCCACCGCCGCTCAGCACGACGCGGTTCTGGGAGAATTCCAGGAATTCGTCCGCAGCGTGCGTCCGGACACCGGGGCGGGGGCATAGCCATGGGCCGCATCACTGACCGGTGGACCGGGACCAGGTATCCGCGCAGCGGTGTCGCAGCGCGGCCCGCCCCGGAGGTCCGGGCTGCGCTGCTCGCGGTCAACGGCCCAGGCGTGCGGTTCGTCGTACGCGAGGGCACCCCGAAGGAAGGCGCCGACCTGGTGGCGGAATTCGAATATCCGGCGCTGGACCTGACCCTCAAGACCCGGATGCGCCTGAACCCCGCGGCGCACGAGGTGCGCGTCCTTGAGGAGCGGTGGGAGCCGACGGCCGACGGCGCCCGCAGACAATACGGCCGCGGACCGACGGACAAGGTGTACCGGCAGTGGGAGACCACCACGGGGCCGGACGGCCGCCGGCACAAGGCCGAGACGTTCCGCTTCGGCACGCAGGACATGAGGCACCCCCTGCAGCGAGCCGTCCTCAGCGCGGGCTGGACCTGGCGCGGAGTGCTGTTCAAGGTTTGACAGCGGTGAATGCAAAAGGCATCCCGCGCATCCCAGGGCTGGGCACCACGTCGTCGCCGATCTGGATGCGGCGCGTGGGGTTGGGGCGATGGGAGTCCAGGACCTCTTCCGTGCAGGTGAGCAGGACCGGTCCGAGGCGGACGTTGCAGTTGTTCGGGTTGACCTGGGCGGGCAGGAACGGATCGATGCGCAACCGCCCGTCCTGTGACGCGGAGGTGATCTCGGGGCCGGTCAGGATCACTGGTCGTCGGGGCCGCTCCAGCGGACCGCGGTGTCGCCCCGGGTCCAGGTGATCACGAGATCAGGATCGGCTTCTGTCACTTGGGGGGGGCTCCGTGGGCTGGCCGACTGGAGTCAGTGGCGCGTACTGCCATGACGGCCACTCTAGAAAGCAGCCTCGGCGCCGCACCCGGCTTGGCATGGCCCGGTGCAGAGCATCGATTACTGAGGGCCCGTGAGAGGGTGAGCACGTCAAAACTCTCCTGCGCGCGGGCACGGAGCGCAGCGGCGCGGGCGCGCCGATCGGGAAGAAAGATGGGACGCCGGTGTACGTCACGAGAGTCCAGATCGCCGATATCAAGGGATTCAGCGGAAACCGAGCGGTGGACCTGGAGCTGCCGGCACGGGGTGGCTGGACGGTGATTGCCGGGCGCAACAGTTCCGGGAAGTCGACGTTGTTGCAGGCTCTTGCGCTGGCGCTGGGTGGTCCTGCGGTCGCACGCGGCTTGGTACAGGACTTCAGTGACTGGATTGCCAATACGGCGGATTCCGGCACCGTGGACGTGCACGTCGTCGGGACCAAGGGCTTCGACTCATTTGCGGGCAAGGGAAACAAGCCGAAGAGCGGCTTCCCACTTCATTTGCAGTGGGAGAGGCCGCACCGCGAGGCTGGAGAGAGGCAGAAGAGTCTGCGGCCGGTCATGGAAGCGCATGGCGACACGGCTGAGGACAGCGCCAACCGCGGACCGTGGGCAGAGAACCCCCGCGGGTGGTTCTGCGCCGGCTACGGGCCGTTCCGGAGACTGACCGGTGGTTCCAGTGAGGTACGGCGCCTGATGACGAACCAGGGTCCGGCCGGGCGGATGGCCACGCTGTTCAATGAGGACGCCTCCCTGGCAGAAGGCGTGTCATGGCTGGTTGACCTGCGCCTGCGCTCGTACGAGGAGAACAAGAGCGAAGGAACCAGCGGGCCCCTGCTGGATATGGTCCTGCGTCTCCTCAAGGACGGGCTGCTGCCGGACAAGTACCAGATCGAAACGGTCAACGCGGACGGCCTGTGGGTTTCCAAGGACGGCCAGAAAAAGCCGTTCCCTCTCAGGGAAATGAGCGATGGCTACCGCACTGTGGCCGCCCTGGTCCTCGACCTGGTCCGTCAGATCCACACCGTCCACGGGCCCCTCGAAACCCTGCCGACGCCCAGTGGCGGCGTTGCCGTTCAGGCTCCCGGCGTGGTCCTGATCGACGAGGTGGACGCCCACCTGCACGTGACCTGGCAGCGCAGAATCGGCGACTGGCTGCGCGAGCACTTCCCGAACATCCAGTTCATCGTCACCAGCCACAGCCCGTACATCTGCCAGGCCGCGGATCCCGGCGGGCTGATCCGCCTTCCCGGACCGGACGAACAGCGTGCCCCGGAGACCGTGGACAACGATCTTTACCACCGCGTGGCATACGGCAGCGGCGACGACGCCGTGCTGTCCGACCTGTTCGGGCTGGAAACCCCGTACTCGCTCCGCGCCGAGGAGCAGCGGCAACGACTGGTTGCCCTCGAACGCAAGGTTTACGCCGACACGGCCTCCGAGGCTGAACTCGCCGAGTACCAGGAGCTGAGTGCCCGGCTCGCCAGTTCCCTGCAGACCCGTGTGGCGGAGGTCTCGGCCCGCCTGGGGCGGGAGCAGTGATCAGGCTCCAGCGAAGTGCCGCCCCGCCGCGAACGCAGCAGCTGCTGACGCGGTGGACGGAGAAAGTCCGGCAGGCGGGTGGCGACCCCGCCTCGTCCCGCACGCTGTGGCGCAAGGCCAAGACACCCAAGGAGCACGTCCAACGGCTGCTTCGGCCGATGGCTCACGGGGCGGACCGGTGCATGTACTGCGAGGACAACCTCGGCACGGACATCGACCATTTCGAGCCCCTCGCATCCGCACCGCTCAGGGCCTTCGACTGGCCCAACCACCTGTGGGCCTGCACACACTGCAACAGCAACCAGAAAAGACACCAGTACCCCTGCGACGCGGCCGGGAACTGCCTCCTCGTCGACCCGACCGTTGACGACCCTGCGGACCACCTCCGCCTGCTCCTGAACTCGGGCGAGTACGAAGCGCTGACCCTCAAGGGTGAGGAGACGATCAGGGTCTTCGGGCTGAACCGCCCTGACCTGCTCGACGGGAGGCGCGAGGCGTACGTGAGGGTGCGGTCCAACCTTCGCGACTGGCACCGCCTGCAGCACGAGGGCGACACGACCGGGGAGGCGGAACTGCTCGCACAGGCGTTGCTGCGTTCGCCGTTCATCAACGTCGTGCGCTCGATGGAACGGCTGCAGGGCGCCATGGCCATGAACGTCATGGGCTCGGAAGTCGCCACCGCAGTGGAGGCGTGGCGCCAAGCACACGGGGCGTGAGGCGCACGAGACCGCTGGCAAGATGCTGCCCCCACGCGAACGGAAGAAGCAGCAGGTAAGAATCCCTGGACCGTTGGGCGGCCCCGTCGCGAAGAGCAGTTGCGGCCGGTCGGCGAGAAGCATGCCGTGGCCCTCGGCGCCTGCCCACAGCGCGCCGCCCACATCGACCAGAGCACCCCGACGCTCATCCTGAAGTGGGTCGGCTACGCCCGGCGCCGACAGTGGAGGACTACGCGTCGGCCTGCCGCATGCCGCATCCTCAGCCCGTACGCCCCCAGCCGCCGAAGCCCCCCAGCCCGAGCCAAGCAAGCAACCCGGCCTCGACCGCAAACCCTGCCCACACGCCCGCACCCCGCGGCAGCTTGGCGCCTGCGGGGAGCACGCCATCTGCCGGTTCGAGGGGTGGCGGCGGAGGGGTTCATCCCCACGCGTGCGGGGAGCAGTCCCTCGTCCACGAGGCCGTCCACCTGAACGTGGGTTCATCCCCGCGCGTGCGGGGAGCAGCAGAGCGTGTTGTCCCACGGTGCCTTGGTGGCGGGTTCATCCCCGCGCGTGCGGGGAGCAGGCCTCGATCTCCGCGACGAGTTCCTCGATGCGGGGTTCATCCCCGCGCGTCGACCACCGCCTCCGTCGGCGGTGTGGCGTCTGGCAGCTCACCGCCGAGCCGCTCCCGCAGCTGTGCCCCTTCCTGGAGGAATCCCTCGGCAGTGGCCAGGGCCCGTTCGACGTCGGCGAGGAAGAATTCCTCCTGCAGTTCGGCCGGCAGCTGGGCGGCGACCGGCACAGCCTCTTCCGCGCTCGGGGCCGCAGCCCGCAGCCGGGCGAGTTCTTCCTGCAGGGCGATGCTTTCCTGGTGTGCCCGGCTGGCGAGCAGCTCCGCTTCGTACCGGGCTTGGCGGGCCCATTCCAGTTCCTTCTGCGCGAGGTGCAGCTGCTCGGTGAGCGTAGCCACCTCGGCGGCGGCGGCCGGCACTTCGCTGAGTGCGGAGACCTGGTCCTGGAGGCTGGCGACCAGGCGCATCAGCAGCAGTACCAGCTGCTGGGAGCCGACACGGTCTTTCTCCAGCTCTGAGTTGCGGTCCATCACCTCGTACAGCTTGTCCGAGGTCTTGTCCGCCAGCGCGACAGCCGACCCGGCCCCAGCAACGGGCCGGACGGCAACGGACGTGGACGGCGTCCGGGCCGCCTGCCACAGATCCTTGGCCCGCCGAAGGTCGATGGCCTGCTTGCGGGGCTCAAGGACCACCGCCTTGACCACGGCCTCCACGAACGCCTCCGGCGGCACTTTCCCCTTGAGGTTCTCGCTGATCGTCGACCGTGCGTACGGGATGCCCGACTCCAGCGCCCGCATCGTCACCCCGTGCACATCCATCAGATGCCGGAGAAACCGGGCTAACTCGCCGGCCTCCTCCGACTCCGGACGCAGCGGCGCCCATGCCCGGCCCCGCCCCTTGCCACCTGCCATTCCTGCCCCCGGCATTGTCCGGCCATGTCCCGGACAAAGGGCTCGTTGTCCGGAGTTCACCTGCAGGAAGGCTACGGACAAAGTGCCGGACACACACCAGGGCGTAAGGCTCCACACCACCAAGCACTCCCCCGTCCACCACCGCACGCCCCCGCCTCATGTCACCAGGAGCCGCCCGATGTCTCGCCCCAGCACCCGAATCCGCACTGCAGCAACCACCCTCAGCCGGCCCCGCCTGCCCCGGCTCAGCAACTACGCCGTCGATACCGCCGACCATGGCCGCATCATCGACCTCCGCCGCGAAGCCGACGCCCCCAACCGCCTCCCCCGTGGCAAGAGGGGCGGGCGCTACCGATGCTGCGCGTGCGGCAAGTCGCTCATATTCGCCGCACCCGCCACCGCCGGATCCGGCTTCACCGCACGCTTCCGCCACGACGCGGGCGGAGCCGACCCCGACCGCTGCAAGGCTCCCGCCGCCCGTGCCGCCGGCATCCAGGCCGACCTCACTCTCGCCTTCGACCTCCACGACCGCCTTGCCCAGGCGCTGCCCGCCACCACGGTCCGCGTCGAGATCGACCCAGCCCTCGCCGGATCCGAATGGAACCTCCCGCCCGCCGTCATCCTCCGCCGCGGCCGCCACCTCGCCGTCATCGACCGCCCCCGCCGGCTCCTGAACCACCGCACCACCCAGGCCCGCCTGCAGGCCGTCCGCGCCGCCCGTGGCGAACACATCGCGCACTGGTGGTTCTACGACCGCGACGACCAGCACGCCTTCGACTACGCAGGCACCCATACCGTCCGCGTCTCCGGCGAACCCACCGTCCACGACAAGGTCCGCCCCACCCCCGACCAGCGCCTCATCAACGCCTTTGGCGCGCAGGTCTGCTGGCTCGCCGCACAAAAGATCCTCGTACCCTACGGCGGCCGCCCCGTCACCCACCCGGCCCGAGACGGCGAGGACTGGAGCGGGGACACCGCCCGCTGGGCCGATGACTGGGCCATCTCCCACCCTCACCCCGCACCCGACGCCGCATGGTGGGGCCTCGTCCGGATCCCCCTGACAGCCCTGGCCCAGCCAGCCTTCCGTCCCGTCCCGGCCCACCGGATCATGGCCGCACTCGCCGCGTCCCAACGCGGCCGCGAAGAGCACCGCCGCGCCCTCGCTCGTACCGCCTACAACCGGCGCCGCCCCATCCCCGTGCAGCTCACCCTCGACACCGCCCTCCCCACAGCACCCGCCCGCGGGGAGACCACCCCCGTGCGGCCCGCCGCACCCGTCCCTGTCCCGTCACCGGTCTTCGAACCCGGCCACAGCACGGAACCCCTTCCCCACGTCCCGTCGCGTCATACGAAGGCCAGGTGGAGCTGGCGCCGGTTCCTTCCCCGGCGCTGGCGCTAGCCCACGATGCGTCCGAGGGCTCCTTGCCGGAGCCCCCGTACCTCATCTGACAAGAAGTTGAGCCAGAACGCGAGATCTAGCAGCACCGGCGCGTCGGCAGGCAAGGCTTCTCACCGTGGCCGAAGCAGGCCGAGCGGTCATCCGACGGGTCTGCGGGAGCTCTCTCCTGCAGAGCCTGGCCTGTAAGGCATGATCGCGAACATGAGCGAATCGGAACTGGACCTGCTGTCACGGATGTGGGAAGAGCACATGCGCGCACCCTTCCCACCTCACATGCGCGGTCGAGAGATCGAAGGCGAAGAGATGGTGCTGCTCGACGCGGACATCGCCGGCTGTGTCCTCTCGTCGCTGTCCGGGCCCCTTGATGAGAAGCGCCGCGAAATCCTTCTCATCTGCCTCGCGGCCGTTGAGAAGGTCCTGCCGTCGATCAATGATGAGGACGGCGCGGCCGAGTACTACAAACACCTGCGGGACATGGCTGCGTTGGCAGTCGAACTCGGAAACGCCAACACGCGGTAGCGTCGAGCGTTGCGGGCGGTGGATCAGCCAGCGGCTTGCTGTTCGGCGCGGGCTCGGGTGGTGGCGAGGCGGTAGACGCCTCACGGGCCTGACGGGGCTGAGCGGTCACGCCGGGGTTGTGAGAGGCCGGTGTAGCCCTGTGGCTGTTCGATTTCAGGCAGGGGGTGGGGATGTGATGGACGTAGCGCGGGTCATGGAGTCGTTGGCAGAGCAGGGTGTGACGGTGTTGTTCAAGGTCGACGCCGAGCGCATGCGTGATGCGGCGAAGCCCTGGACCTTCGTCGCGAGCGGGGCTCCGCTCCGGGACGATCTCCTGGTTCGCGTGGACGCCGACGTGGACGGGCTGGACATGAAACGACTCCACATCCCACAGCATGGGAACTGAGCCATGGTGAATGACGAGGCGTACCGCCGAGAGCTGGACTATCTCAGCCAGTGCGCACACGACGACTGGCTCGGTTTCTCGGTCGTCAGCGGAGCCGTGGGGAGTTTGCTCGGGCGGGGCGCCACGTTCGAGGAACAGCTGGGGTTGCTCCTGCGGATCGTCGCCGATCTGTACGACGCCGGGGCGCGACCGGGAGACCTGACGGAGTCGGAACAGGACCCTTTCCTGCCATGGAATTCGGACAAGGCTGGGGCTTTGGCGCGAATCGCAGTAGAGGTCAACGCGCATTCCCGGTTGCCCGACTCCGGTGACATCTGCTGGTTCACGGTGCCGTGAGGCCTGTCACAGTCGTGACTGATCCCGGCGCAAGCCCAAACCGGAGGGGGAGATTTGACGAGCGATGTCGACCCCGTAGGAAGCAGTCCACGGTACACCGATGAGCTGACGACCGACCTTGTGTGGGAGATCGGCGACTTCCTGCTCCCACGACTGGAGCGAGCCGTAAGTGCCCACCCATCAGACAGCGAGGAGAGCATCACCGCCTCGGCACTCGCGGAAGCGGTGGCCACGCTGGTCCTCGGTTTGGAGTGGGCCATCACCGGCGGTACGCCCGGCCGAGTCCGTGTCCCGGTCGGAATTCCGATGCCCACCGAGGAGGAACGCCGGGTGCGAGCGGAGGAGCGGCTTGAACGCCTCCGGCACCATCTCTGCACGCTCGCCGGCTACTGGCGCTCTGCACCTGGGCCCAGCAGCTGTCGTACCGCCATCTGGAGAGCCGCGCCGTACAACCACCGAGTCCGGGGACCCCTGTGACGTAAGGATCTCCAGTCGGGGAGCCCGGACCAGTTCGGTCCTGGCTGACTGCCCTTTGTACCGAATTCCTGGACCGTAGTCGCGCGCGTGGCGGCGGGCGTATGCATGAGGCATTGATAGGCCCGCTCGGCGCAATGGGTGGCGGCCGGGGACTGACTCATGGTCAGAGTTCGTACGGGTAGAGGGCGACTTTCTCGCGTTCGACGAAGAGGTCGACCCATGTGCCGGGAACACCGTCGGGCAGCGGATCAGCAAGGTCCAGCGGGATCTGAGCCCCACCGAAATCCAGCACGGCGGCCCCGTCCACTGTGAGGTCCAGCCGTCCGCGCAGGACGACGCAGTGCCCGCCGGGTCGGACTCCCGGTCCGATCCCGACGGCCGGCTTCGCGTTCCGCCCCCAGGCGATGTCCTCGTCGACCGTCCATTCGACGTGGTACTTGCCCGGCTTCGCGGCTTGGTCACCGCACCAACGGACCGCTGTCCCGCCGAACGGGGTCCGGATCTGCGCCAACCAGGGGCTCGAGGGAAACTTTGCGACCTTCACCAGTTCGACCAGCATCGTTCGAGCATGCAGCATCCGAGTTCCTTCCGGGACCCGTTCAGTTTCGGCGTTCCCTGGCAGGGATTCGCCGGAACACGTGCGCTTCGGCCATACCGACTTGGTCGGTGTCGGATCTCGGATCTTGCTTGGGGATCTCCGCCCTCTAGGATGTCGGCGAACGCGGCCTCCCACAGGGTGAGGCCGCCCCTTGGAAGAAGCATCCATGGACGACATCGTCGCCCGCATCCGATCCAAACTGACCGCTGTCTGCACAGAACCCGTCCCGCGCCCGCGGACCTTCGTACGGGCTCCTGGCGGTCGACGCTTGGGTACCCCCCTCGCCGAAGAGCGCGTCGCTGCCTTCGAAGCACGACATGGCGTACGCCTCCCCCGCAGTTACCGCACGTTCCTGCGCGAGATCGGCAACGGAGGCATCGGACCCCACTACGGACTGCTCCCTCTTACGCGTTGGTACGTCCATGACATCCCAGCCACCACCGAACGACTAGGGAGCGTCTTCGCTCTGGAGCCGACCGACTCCGTCGCCACTGACTGGGCGCGGCTGCGCTACCTGCAGAACAACCCCCCGTACGCCGGTACCCTCACCGTCGTCGATCGCGGCTGCCTGGAAGTGACGCTGCTGGTCATCTCGGGACCCGCCCGTGGCCGGCTCCTCGACACCGACCTCAAAGACCTGGCCACGCCTCCGACTTTCCATCCCCAGCCAGACTTCCTCACCTGGTACGAGAACTGGCTCGACACACTGCCGGGGGGCGAGCTCGTCCCCGACTTCCGCCACCAACGGCTCGGCGGCTACGAGGAACTCATCGACACCCTGGCCGACTCCGGTTCCGCATGCGAACGGCAAGCTGCCGCCTACACCCTGGGCGGGCGCCATCCTCTTACTGACCGCGCCCGGGACGTGCTGGTCCAAGCTCTGGCCGACGACCCCGACCGGCGAGTGAAGATGGACGCGGCACGGACCCTGACCGAGCTCGACAGTGATGCTGCTGCCCAGGTGCTGGCGTCGGCACTCAGGGACCCGGACCACTGGGTCCGACGCCGAGCATTGGTCCACCTGCTCCAAGTCACCAACGACGAGACCGCTTACGGGGCGGCGGCGCGCGAGCTGCTGCAGGACGAGAACCCGAACGTGCGGATGGCGGCGACAGATCTTCTCGGCCGTGCTGGATGGAGTTCCCACGGGAACCCGTGATCCGTCCGGGAGGGGCTCCCTCCGCACCTCTTCGAGTGCGGGGAGCAGTCCCGGCGCAGCCCGAATCACACTGAAACACCGTGTGCCGCAGACCCGACCCAGTCTGCGGCACACGTGCGTACGACGGCGGGGCTACCGGGCCTTGCCCTGCTTCGGGGCGGGACCGGCCTCGCGGTGGGCGGCCACCGCCGGCTCCGCAGGCGCCGCCCCCTTGGAGGCCTGCGCCTTAGTACCTGTTCCCGAACCTCGACCGTGCGGCCTGACGTAAGGAGCGCGGGCCTTGGTGAGCACCGCAGGTGGCCCGCAGGGTAGTTGGTACGCCGACAGGGACGGGTGACGCGAGTAGCTGGCCGTTGGACGCACTCCACCCCGCCCCCTTGCTGACTTCCTTCCCGGGAACCGGCAGGGGTGGTTTGCGGCTGCCTAGTCCTGGCGGGCGCCCTGGATGATCCGGCCGACGATGGCCGCGGCCTGCTCTGGGTGCCTCTCCAGCCATGTGCGGAGGTGTTCCCGTACGGCCTCGGCGATGCTGGTGCGCACAGCGGCGCCGTCTAGTACGCCGCGCGTGGAGCCCGAGAACTCGGGCCGGTCCAGCTTCACTGACACGACCGCCGTCAGCCCGTCGCCGATCTGGTCGATGCTGAGATCGGAGGCTGCCTCCGCCAGGAGCCGCCGCTCCCGCACGTGCGCGTTGACCGCGGCGGCCGCCCCGTCGCGGAATCCTGCCATGTGCGTGCCGCCGTGGGGTGTGGGCTCGCTGTTGGCGTAGCCCTGGACCCGCTCCTCGGGGGAGCCACGCCACCGCAGGGCCACCTCGACTGTCCCGGCAATCCTCGGGTCTTCGCGCTCGAAGCCGATGATGTCCGGGTGAACGGACGCTCCTACCTGCGCGTCGAGGAAGGCGACGAAGTCCCGAGCCCCGCCCGGGAACCGGTACCGCACCGATCGGGACCGGCCCGGGGGGCGTTCGTCGGTCAGCGAGATGTCCAGGCTCCGGTTGAGGAAGGCCAGTTCCCTGAAGCGTTCTGCCAGCACCGCGAACGAGCACTCCGTCGTCTCGAAGATGTCGGTGTCGGGCCAGAAGGCGATGGTGGTCCCGCTTCTGGTCGTCGGTCCGGCGCTGGTGGGCGGGGCGAGCGCGACGCCCCGCGCGTACTCCTGGACCCAGCGGACTCCATCGCGCCGCACCTCGGCTGTCAGGCGGCTCGACAAGGCGTTGGTGACACAGGGCCCGATGCCGAAGAGGCTCATGGCCACAGCGTGGCGGCCGCCCGGCTCCGCCACCCCGGGGTGCATGCGGGTCAGTAGAGCTTCGAGGCCGGGACCGCCGGTGTCCCCGGCGGCCTCAACGGGGACACCGGGCCCGTCGTCGGCGACACGTACGCCGCCGTCGGACGTGAGGGTGACCTCGATGGCACTGGCACGGCCGGCCAGGACTTCGTTCACCGCCCGTTCGGCGACATCGAACACGATCTGGTGCAGGCCACGCTGGCTGGTCGAGCCGACGTACATTCCAGGCCGCTTCCGAACAGCTTCCAATCCCTCCAGCACCTGGATGAGGCTGGCGTCGTACGGGTTGTCGTTGTCACTCATCAAGTCCCCCCAATTGTGTCTCCAGCCGAGCCCCCAGCCTAGGCGGATCTCTGGAAAACACCAGGTCAGAGCCTATTCGCCGAAGGCGTGAACGGGCGGGTGGGCACCTACTTGGAGAAGGTCGGCCCCAGGGATCGCGCACCACTGTCGGAGGGCAGTCGGGGGCCTGCGGAGACCGCGCCAGACCCAATTTCCGGCGACCCCGAGGCCCCCGATTTGAGAGGCTGACGAGCCGTGAAGCTCCGTGCGAGGGTGCGCGAGTCGGAACGCACGGTTGGCGTGCGCGGTGGTGACCGTGGTCAATCCCGGTGAGCCTCGCGTGAGGCGGGCTGGCCGGTCCGGCGGGACGTGCGGCGGGTGATGCGCCTGGTCATGAGGGTGATCGCAGCCCAGGTGATCAGTGATTCGGAGTGTTGGACCAGGCGTTCGTAGTCTCGGGCGTGTCTGCGGGCGTGCATGACCCAGGCGAGTGACCTTTCGACCACCCAGCGGCGGGGCAAGACGACGAACCCGACGGCGTTCTTCGGTCGGCTGACGGTCTTCACCGTCAGGTTCAGGTACTTCTTCGCCCAGCTCACGAGTTGTCCGGCGTAGGCGGAGTCGGCCCAGACGATCGTGATCTCGGGGTGCATGAGCCGCAGCCGGAACAGGACCTCCTTGGCCGCGTCGCGGTCGGTCATGTCGGCTGGGGTGACCATGACGAACAGCGGCAGGCCTTTCGTGTCCACGACGAGGTGCCGCTTCCTGCCGTTGATCCTTTTGGCGGCGTCGTAGCCCCGCGAGTCCTTGCCGACGGTCTCGGCGGCCTTGACGGACTGCGAGTCGATGATCGTGGCGACCGCTCCGGGTGAACGCCCCATGTTCCGGCGGACGCGTTTGCGGAGCTGGTCGCGGATCTGGCCGATCACCCCGGCCGCGGCCCAGCGGGCCATGGCGTTGTAACAGGTCCGCCATGGCGGGTAGTCCTTGGGCAGGGCCCGCCATTTGCAGCCGGTGTCGACGACGTACCGAATCGCGTCCACGAACTCGCGCCGGGGGTGCTTCTCCGGGCGTCCCCCTTGCGGGGTCTCGCAGGCGGGGATGGGCGGAGGGGTTCGATCAATGCCCACTCGTCGTCGTAGGTGTCCGAGGGGTAGCAGCGGCGCCGGGCCAACATCTGCTCCCTTCGTGATGCTGGGGGCCGACCGCGATGCGGCCGGCCCCCAGCATGGTTATGCGTCGATGTAGTCAGCGATCACGTCGAGCGTGGACTCGACAGAGTTGAGCTGGGTATTCAAGTGCCGGACCCAGCGCCCCTTGGGCTGCAGGACGGTGTGCGGGGCGACGACGCCGGTGATGAACCGGCGGATCTCGGTGAGCTTCTCGCGGATGACCGCGACCTCGTAGGCCTGAAGCTCGGACGGGTCGGAGCAGAACTTATAGCCGTCGGGCCTCGTCCAGATCAGCGGCGGCCAGCCCTGTTCGGTGATGGTGTCCCGCAGACAGGCCAGGCCCGCGCGGGCCTGATGCGGCGAGAGCTCACTCGACCTGACCAGCTGCTTGAAGGCCAGACCCGCGGGCCGTGCTTCGAAGAGCACGAACCGGACGGTGTCAGCGTGCCTCTGCGCAGCGGGCGACCGGCGCGTTGAAGCGCGCGGCATCCCACTACTCGCCCTGCAGCAGGCGGGCGAGCTCGCCGTCGACGTCGACCTTCCCGGTTTCCACGGCCGTCTCGACCCAGTCGAGCGTGGCCCGCAAGCGGGCGACGTTCTCGTGGATGATCACCTTCTCGTCGTCGGACAGCTGTCGGTCGCGCAGCCCCGGGACGGCCCGGCCGCAGGCCGCGACGAAGGCATGGCATGCGGTGACCAGCTCCAGGAACTCCACCGTCCGGTCGAGCCGCTTCACCGCTGGCGCGACGGGGCTGGTCCGCTCGAAGTCCTCACGGGCCTGACGGCCGCGTTCGACCTGGGCATGGTTGACCTCGTGGCGGGCCCGATCATCAGACATCACGCGGAAGGCGACGTCCGGACGACGCAGCAGACCGGTGGTCACCCTCGCGGCGACCTGATCATCACGGGTCAGCTCCTCGACGACCCGGGTCCTCTGCTCCGGGGTGACCTGGGAGACCACTGACGGGCGCCGCAGAACGTCCGGGACGACGGCTGCGGCGACCTGGTCGTCACGGATCAGTTCCTCCGCTGCCCTGATCCTGTCCTGCTCTGTGACCTGGGAGACCACAGATGGCCTGCGCAGGAAGTCCGAGGTCACCGTCGCCGCGACCGCCTCGTCCCGGGCCAGGTCGTGGATCGCGGTCACCTTCTCCTCCGGCGTGACCGGATTCTCGACCCGCCAGCCGACCTTGCGCCTCGCGTCGTCGACCGACCACCGAGCCTTGCCCTCAGGCGCGGTCAGGACCGCGGCGAACCTCTCCCCCTCGTCCTCGATACTGCCCAAAATCCGGTGGATTGTGAACGACACCTCCGGCCGGCGCCGGTCCTTGGGCCACTTCGACGCCGCCCAGCGGGCGTTCTTCACGACCGAGTAGGACAGGCCGATGTCCTCGGCGAGCCGGAGCAGTGAGTCCCGGACCGTGAACATCTCCTCGCTCGGCTCCGGCTGCCTGAACGCGCGCATTGGCTCGATCTCCAACGCGTAGTCCCCGACGGCGAACTGGGCCTGGCCGATGGTCTCCACGAGCTTCCGCAGCTCGGTAACGATCTCGGTGTATCGGTCGAACCCGACCGCCCCGATCTTCTCGATTTCCTGGGTCATGGCAACGATCACCACCCACGGCGGGCCGGGGCACAGCCCCTCGACCGTGACAGAACACGGCCCGCTCTCACAACCGAGGCTCGGACCCGCCCGGGAAAGATCGCAACGATCGACCAGAAGAGACAGAATCTGGCCGAAAACCCGATTCAGATGCGTTCGCCCAGCGGTCACTGTGACCGTTCATCGAACGATTCGCTTCGAGCGCCAATCCCTCATCAGGCACCGCCGCGAGCAGAACACGGCGTCTGACCGCCGATCCACCCCAGCCACCCAGGCAGTCCGCACACGGGACACACCGCCCTGCCCGACCCGCTCAACTCCGACTGCACCCGCCGCCGCAACCGGCGCTCCCGCCGCCACGACCTGGCACGACACGTCGTCGAGCAGAACACGGCGTCCGACCGCGAGGCCGGCCCCAGCCGGTCGCCGCAACCCCTACAAGCAGGCTCTCCGAGCCGATCGGATCCCTCGGACACCTCCCCAGCCTAGAACCCCACGCCCGCCAAAAATGAGGATATGGATCAGGTACTTAGTAGGGGCCGCGGTCGACGACTGCGAGCGTGCCGCCGCAGTACTGACCTTCACCCGCGACTCCCCCACCGCGCTGCCCAGCGGACGGAGCAGCACATCGTCGGCCGCCTGCACCAGCCGTGAGCCCACTTCCGCAGCCGGCCCCGCCTTCCATGAGTCTTCCTGTGCCAGGTAGGCGAGCAGAACACTGGTGACGCCGTCACTGCTGCCGCTGGTTAGGACTTGTCCGGCCGATCATGCGAGCGAATTCCTCCTTCTCTCGTCGACTACGATCGCCGCGGCGAGGGGGAGGGCATGGAGGACGTCTTCGATCTGACTGGGACGCCACCGCAGGGCTGGATGCACGCGCTCTTCGGTGGCGGGCCGTACACAGACGATGTCGGCAGGTGTGTACCCGGCCCGCCTGCACCGGAGACCGTATCCGTCCCGCTTCTTGAGGGCGGCGAGTTCGTGTACCGGTTGGTGACTTTCGGCTCGTGGTCGGCGCCGGATGATCCCATCGCCGTCTACAACGGCACCGGCCCCTTGCCCGAGCCGCGTCTGTCGGAGCTGGAGAAGGCCTGACTCAGCCGTCATGCCGACCAGCAGCCGGAACGGCTCTGCCGAGGGCTCACGCCCGCAGCCAAACGATCAGTGACGCTGCGGTCACCGTACCCAGGAACACACATGGCGGCGCTTCTCGTACCGCGTTGCCACGGCCCGAGAGTGCTGAGCCGGTTGATGGCGCGCTCGACGGCATTGCGCTTCTTGTACCGCTCCTCGTCGACACCTGGAGGCCGTCCGCCGCCTGAGCCTTTACGCAGGCGGGCGGCCTGGCTGTCGGATGCCTCCAATGCCAAGGTCGTACGACCCGGCATGCCGTATATCGATCCGAGGACCGACCACTGCGCCCTGCCCGAAATGAGCCGCGGGTAGGGGGTACCGGGCTGCAGGATGACGCCGAGCACCTGACGCTGTCGTCCCGAACTGGACCCCAGTCTCTCCCCCTCTCCCGCCCGAACTTTCAATGAGTTTTGCGCTCTCAAGCCAGAGAGACAGGCCGGAGCACCATCATTGGCCCATGACCGCACTCAGCCCCGCCCAGCGGCTCGCCGGCCATGTTCAGCACCTCCTTGGCGACGGTCCGTTCCTCCGGCCCGGCGGCTGGACGCACATGGGTGCTGTCATCTGCGACGCCAGCTTCCACGCCCGCTGCAAGTATGAGGCGACCCTCCGGCCGCGGCTTCTGCGGCTGCAAACGGCCTGGCCCGACGCCGCAACGGTTCGCGGCTTTGAAGCCCGCCTCGCCACAGGAGATCTCGCAGCCGTCCTGAACTTCCACAGCTCCCGCAAAGTCGCGACGGCCCGCGCCATCACTGATCTGCTGGTCGCCAAGGGGGTTGATACGCGTGACGACCTCCAGGCATGGCTCGACCGGCAGGTCAATCGTGCTGCACTGCGCACGGTGAAGGGGGTCGGGCCGAAGAGCGTCGACTACATCGGCAACCTTGTCGGTCGTTCGCAGGTCGCCGTGGACGCACATCTGTGCGCCTTTGCTGCGGATGCCGGTGTCACGGGCCTCCGATACGAGCAGCTGCGCGCCGTGTACGAGGAAGCTGCTGCCATTCTTGGGCACGAACAGGGCGGACTAGAGCATGCCGTCTGGCGGTACAAATCGGGGGCCATGTAAATCACTGCGGGTCATCCCCGCGTGCGCGGAGAGCAGGCATCTGTATTCGTGGACGCAGGTGCCGACGAGGGGTCATCCCCGCGTGCGCGGGGAGCAGAGGTCGGATTCCCCATCGCGGGGGTCCCAGTTGGGGTCATCCCCGCGTGCGCGGGGAGCAGCGTGTTGGCAACCCGATGGTGCCGGACGTCGCGGGGTCATCCCCGCGTGCGCGGGGAGCAGACCCTTGACGGAGTAGGCCTGTACGGCCGCTAGGGGTCATCCCCGCGTGCGCGGGGAGCAGGCTTCTTGACCTGGGACTCTATGCCGTCGGCAAGCCGTTCTCGAGCACTTTCACCGAAACCGGCATTCAACCTATATCGCGAGTACTGTCGACGCGGGCAGGCTAGAACCTTCGGGCCGGCCTCAGGCGGAATCGGCCCGGTCAGGGATTCCCGTGCCGCAGGGGGTTGCCGAAAAGGGTGCTCGCGCCGTTGGGGGAACCACCCGTCTTGCCGACTCGCCGTAATTACCGTCTCGGGGATCCTCAGGGGTTCCGGCCCATGCTGACCGTCGTGCTGTCCGCAGAACTGCTCGGCGGGCAGGGAGCGGTGGGGCCGGCTTGTCGTATGCGGCTTCGGACGGGGCCGACGGCGGCAGCTACTACCGTCGTCCATATGACAGCCGTGAGTCCAACCGTCGAGGCGCTGCTCGACGGCATACCCGCCCTTGCCCCGTACACCCGCAAGGCCATGCTGCTGCGCCCCAAGGCTGGTGAGCCGTCACCGGACGCCAGCCATGTCGCTGGTCCGATGCTGTGGCCTGGCGACGAGGAGTGGCCACGGTGTCAGGGGCCGCACATGGTCGAGGTGCGGGAAAGGCTCTCCGATGCTGATCGGGAGACCTTGCAGCGGATCGACCGGGACTGGCGAGCCCGGCGGGCTGGGAAGGCCCGTGATGCGTACGAGGTCATTCGGGAGGAAGCCGAAATCCGTTCCCGGATCATGGACGGTGCCGGCGTGCTCGACAAGGTCACGTGGGAGCGGATCCGGCGGGTGCCGGTGTCCAGCGTCCCCGGCGTACCGCTGATCGGCGTCCTGCAGCTCCTCAAGCAGGATGTACCCGTGGCCGATTGGCCGAAGGGCACGGACGTGCTGCAGGTTCTGTGGTGCCCCCAGGAGCATTCCGAACTGCCCGGGCAGGCGTACTACTGGGGACCCGCAGTCGAGGTGCACTACCGTTCGACCGCTTCGCTTGCCGCCGTACGGGATGTTCCGGTGCCGGTCGACGCCGTGGCCTCGTACCTGCCCCGGCCCTGCCTGCTCTATCCGGTCGAGGTGACGGACCTCCCGGCCCAGGACGAACTGCCCGGGGAACTCTATGGCGAAGCAGAGGCCTGGGCCGAGCAGCACGGTATCGAGTACCACCGCACACTGGCCTGCCTGGAGGGATGGAAGGCCGGAGGCTGGCCGAGCTGGCACCTCACGGACCTGGTCCCGATCGACTGTGCCTGCGGTGCGCGGGCCCGGCTGTTCCTCACGGTCGACAGTGGCCGCGACCCGGACCTCAACGTCGGCCGGTTCGGTGAACTGCGCATCTTCACGTGTCCCGTGGACGCCTCGCACCCGCTCCGCCTGAACATCCAGTAGCACGCTCCTTCCATGTGGCGGGGGCCCGCTACTGAACGTCTGCCGACCGGGACTGAACGCGCGACAGCCCGATGCGGCGGTTCCCCGGGTCGACGTCGATGATCTTGACGGTCAAGATGTCGCCGACCTGAATCCCCTCCTCGGGCCCGTCCACCGACGTCTCGGCCGGCTCGGTGTGGTGCAGCAGCCCTTCCAAGCCGTGGTCCCGGTCCTCGATGCGGACGAAGGCACCGGACGGTGTGAGCCGGGTGACCGGTCCCCTGACGATCCGGCCGACCTGCTGCGCAAGCGCCGGCAACGGGTCTTCCTCCAGCGCCTTGAGCGACAGCGGCACCCGCTGCCGGACGAGGTCCACGTCGAGGATCTCGGCGGTGACCTCTTGGCCCACCGTCAGTACGTCGGAGGGGTGGTCGATGTGGCGCCAGGACACCTGGGGCAGATTGATCATCGCGGTGAAGCCGCCGATGTCGACGAAGGTGACGCCGAAATCGGGCATGGCGACGACGGTGCCGGTGCAGACCTGTCCTCGGCGCAGGGTGGTGAGGAACGCCCAGTCGCGGTCATCGACAGTCGGCTCGGTCCTCCAGCGCGCTCGCAGGACGCCGTCCTCGTCGGGCAGGACAGCCGTCATGAGCGGTTGCCGTTCGTCGATGTAGAGGGACAGGAACGATGCGGCACGGGCGCCGCGGACATGCGCCGCCAGTTCCGCGAACTGGCTCTCGTCGGCGACGATGCTCGCGATCCGGCCGTCCTCGTCCTCCCAGACGAACTCGATCAGGCCTTCCTCCGGCAGATCGGCGAGAACGGCGCCTACATCGGGGGAAAGGTCGGGCCAGACGGCCAAACAGGAGCGAGGGGCCAGCCGGGCGCGAACCGCGTCCAGGGAGTCGGCGTCGAGTCGGTGCCAGCGGGCGGCGTTGCCTACGTGGTTCTCCTCGAGAAGCGCCGCCTGACGCGTCGCGAGGCACCAGCGCACACGGGCCCAGAAGACGTCATCGGCGGACCGCTGTGCCCCCGGCTCGTCGACGTCAGCCTCGTAGGGAGAGGCTTCCAGACGCTCGGGGAACAGCCCGAGACCGCGGGTACGGGCCACCGCCACCGGGCAGGGATCACTACTGCCGACGTAGACGTACTGGTCCCACCCGACGTGGATCGTGAACCTGCCCTCCGCCTCCAGACGGCACCAGGCGCCGCTGTCCCGCAGCATCGCCCGGACCAGTTCCAGGGCGACGCTCAGCGAGACCTGCGCGCCGTCGTGGTAGCCCGCATGGCCGGGCAGAAAGAGCCCGCCCAGGCCGTGGCCCTCGACGGCGGGTTCCACGCCGAAGTCGGCGAAGCCCGCCGCGACCTGCGGTTCGCGTACGGCAAGGCAGTCGATTCCGCTCTCCTCCGCGAAGGCGGCGACCGCCTTCAGATAGGCGGCTTCGACCGGCCCCTGGTCGCTGTGTGCCTCTTCGGCACCTGTGTAGTGACCGTGCTGATCGCGGTCGGCGGGATCGTACTTAGTGATGCGATAAACGTGGGGCAGCACGTCACTGCCTGTCGACCGGCGCATAGGGATGGTTCATGTCCGCATCATGTCGCTCGCGGAAGGCGGCCCGCCACCTGCTTTCGAAGGCCCTGTCCCCGTGCACGGCCAGGGCGCCACGCTCATCACCCTCATCTTGCTGCGGTGCGTGGAGGCCCGCTCGGTCGCTGCCAGCACGACATCGCTGATCGCGGCGAGCACCCGGCCGCCCAGCTTCGGGCGCCGGCCAGGCCTTCGGGCTGTCGGCTGAACCACCGCGCAGAGGACAGAAGAACCCCGCACACATCGTGCGTTCATCCCGTCATTACGCGGGGAGCAGATGGCTCCGGACCGTGGTCAGCGCCCGCGGCGGGGGCCCTACCCGCGTGCGCAGGGAGCAGAGCGCGCGGATGTCCACGGACTGGATCGGCGCGGAGTCATCCCCGCGTGCGCGGAGCAGGCAGGCTGCCCCTTCAGAAAGTCGCAGGGGTCGGGGTCATCCCCGCGTGCGCGGGGAGCAGAACTCCTGGACGTACTCGGCCCCGTTGTCCCGGGGGTCATCCCCGCGTGCGCGGGGAGCAGTCCTCGCGGGCGAGCCGGGAGGCGAGCTTGGTGGGGTCATCCCCGCGTGCGCGGGGAGCAGAGTCAGGCCACGTCCAGCGCGTTCACGGTCATGGGGTCATCCCCGCGTGCGCGGGGAGCAGCTTCTTGACCTGGGACTCTATGCCGTCGACGTGCCGTTCTCGAGCACTTTCACCGAAACCGGCATTCAACTCATATCGATACTGCCTGCCGCCGCGGACGGCAGGCAGACATCGTCCAGTGCACCTCTTACGTCAGCCAACTGCAGCTCAGGTCTACAAGGTGTGGGTGCCGTGTCTGCGAGCGCAGACCAGCGCGCCGCCGTGGTAGCCAGCGGGTCGGGCGGGAAGAGCCCGGCCAGGCTATGGTGTCGGCATCGTCGCGACCGGCTCAGCTGCCCGGCGGGCGGCCTGCGGGTGTCGTCGACGGGCGGGACGTTCCGGTTCCGGTAGGCACAGTCGGTGTCCTCGGGCACGGCCACCACGGTCAAAACCGGGTCCTGGCTGAAGCTGAGGCGCATCGCGTAGCACGACGCCCCTCTCAGGCCTCCGGGCCGCGTGAGGGGGCGCTTTTGTGCGTCCCCTAAGAACCTTCCACCCGGTAGAAGAACTTGCCGCCGCGCGGCTCGACACCGAGAGCCTGGTAGAGGGCGAGCGCGGCCGGGTTGTCTGCATCCGCCGTCCACTCCACACGGCTGCACCCAACCCTGGTGGCGGCCGCTCGAACGGCGTCCATCAGGCTCCCGGCGACGCCCTGACGCCGAGCGGCCTCTCGCACGTACAGCTCCTTCAGGTACAGCGACGTGTCCGCGCCGGCCGCGGGCCACAGGAAGCTGTACGAGGCGAGGCCCAGCACCTGGTCATCCTCGCGGGCCAGGAGCACGGTCGCCGAAGGCCGCGCACCAAACAGCGCAGCGTGGATCTGGGCAGCGTCCGCTGGTTTCTCCTCGCCGCCGTAGTAGGCCTCGATCTCACCGAGGATCACAGAGATGACGTCAACGTCCTGCTGAGTGGCCTGGTCGATCCGCACTGCTGTCCCTCTCGCCAGGGGGCAGCGCCAACACTTCGCGCAGCGCCCGTACCTCCGGCACGGTCCGTGCCTCGGGCACCCTAGCCGCGACTTCCCGCGCCCGATAGATGATCAGTGCGGATCGGTGTTCCTCGGGCAGGTCCACGATCGTCGTCGTCGGACGGGCCGCCGCCCCCGCCGCGTCCCCGCGGATCGCAACCCCTATCGCCTGGTCTAGGGCAATCAGAGCGCGGTCGGTGTGATCCCGAAGCGGATACAGGTCGAGAGCGCGTTCCTGCTGCTCGGCCGCACGGTTGATGTCGCCGATGTGCGTCCACGCGTTCCCCGAGTGGAAGCGCAGCTGACTCTCGCTGCACCCGAATGCGGACCCGACACGCTCCGCCTCCGGCAGCTGCTCCAACGCCACCTCGGCGCGCGCGAGGGCCTCCACCGCCGCGTCGCGCTGCTGCAGGACCGCGAGCGCCCGTGCTTCGAGCGGGGCCGCCAGCGCCGGCCCCACGCACGGCAGACCTCCAGCGAGATGCTGGGCCCGCCCCGCCAGCTCGACGGCGCCCTCCATGTCACCGCTGTAGTACAGCTGATAGGCCTCTTGCGCGTACATCCACGACAGGGCCGCCCGATCCTCGGCCGCCGCAGCCGCCGCCCTGCCAGTACGCCACCAGGCCCGCGCCCGGCTGTCGCCCAGCTTGAGCAGGGTGAGCGCCGTCAGCCCCGACATCTGCGCCACGGCGATCGTCAGCCGCTTCCGCGCGGGCGCCGGCTGCCGGTGAGTCAACACCAGGCGCAAGTCCGTGAAGTCGGCCAGCAGCTCTGGCAGGAGCTCGGCCTCCGGCCGGTACCGGGTCGCCCGACCGTGTCGGCCCACCGTGTAATCCCACTCATCCAGCGATGCATCTGTGAGAGGCCCGGCTGCCAGCGTCTGATGCAGCCCCTGTTGCAGAGCGTCCGCCTGATCCAGCGGCGACGAGCCTGGACGGACGTCTGCAAGGGCGATCAGCTCACCCCGGGCCCCGAGAGCCTGGTCGAGGGCGGCGGCGATCGCTTGCGTCGGCTGCCGCTTGCCGGTCTCCAGGTCGCTGACATACGTCTTTCCACAGGCCGCAAGGCGAGCCACGTCACGCACCGACCGGCTACCGCGCAGGCGCCGTAAGGCATCGCCGAAGGATTCATTCACTGGCTGACCTCCGCTGTCCGCGGTGTCCGCAGAGGTGCGGACGGAAGCGGACACGTGGCACCTAGGCCTGACGGTCCGTAGGCGAAAGGCTACTCCCGTAAGCAACTTCTTGTGGGCATCAAGGAGTTGCCAGTCCGACGATGGTAGGGAGTGAGCCCCCGTGATGCATGATGCGGTGCCCCGGCAATTTGAAGCAGTCTCCCATGCTCTGCTCCATAAGCGGGTACGTGACATCGCGTCCGGGACGGAAGGCGAGCTTATGGCCGTCCAGCATGAGGATGTCTCCAGCAGCCCGGCGTACGAGCGGTGGGTCTACGTGGCATACGTGCGGGGCCCGTCCGGCCGGGAGATCTCCACGGCCTTGGCCAACATCGAGGCCGTGTGATGACGGTCGACGTTTCATTCCCGCGGTGGCCGGTCCCTCCGGACTCGTGTGCCGAGTGCGCCGAGCACGTCACCGCCCGCTTCGACGCTCAGGTGAAGCGGGACCGGTCGCGGGTCACCGAGCTGAACGTCCTGATCACGAGACACCACCCCGAACTGCGGGCCCGCCAGTGAGCGCCCGGACCCGTCAGATCGTGTACTTGGGCGTCCTCGCGGCGGCCGGCGCGATCCGCGCCGCCGGTATCGGCTGCCATTGAGACTCCCTCCCCGGCGCCTGCCACATGCCCCCGGGCGCCCGGGGTGGGTCCTTCGCGCCATTGGAATCTCGGCTCCATGACGAGCCAGGAGCGGTCATCCCTGCGTGCGCGGGGAGCAGGCGTACCGCGGCCTTGGTGGCCACGTGATCGGGGGTCCATCCCCGCGTCCGCGGGGAGCAGGACAGCGCCGAGAACCCGGTAGGCGCCCCGACAGGTCCATCCCCGCGTGCGCGGGGAGCAGTGGCCGGGGATCGGGTCGTCGCCCATGACGGCGGGTCCATCCCCGCGTGCGCGGGGAGCAGAGGGCTACGTCCTCGGAGCCCGCGGTGACGATGGGGTCATCCCCGCGGGTGCGGGGAGCAGGCTTTCCGACCAGGGACTCTATGCGAGCAACGTTCTGCTTCGAGCACTTTCACTGTATCGGGCAATCCGGGTGATTAGAGCTGTGGTAAGCAGTGCTGCATCGAGCCGTGATCCGAGTCAGGATTCTTAGACAGCCGTCGCCCTCCGCAAGGCCTTCCAATTCTCGGGCGGGGCACACCGTTGGCGGGGCTCCAGGGTGACGGTGTGGCCCTCGCGGTGCCGTTGCAGGCGGCCGAATGTCTGGCCCGGCGATATGACGAACCTCGGCTGCGGCCGGTCACCTACCGTCTGATGCCCTTGTAGGCCGAGACACTCCCAGGCTCGAGCGGCTCCATGACCGTCCACTGGTACCGGACGACGGTGAGAGCCGCAGACGAGTCCGGAGATGACGAAGCGCCCATGGAGGTCTGCGGTCCTGCAGCCATCGCCCTGAGGTACGAGGGCGCGGCTCTCGGGGTCGCCGATGTGCTGGCTGACCAGGCCTTGACGAAATCCGGAGCATGCCTCCTTCCGACTGCTGAGCTCCGCGATGGGCAAGGCCCCCGTCGTAGCGATCCGAGGCGACCGCACAACGGTAGTGAAGCTGCTCGCCGACGGCGGTCGACGGCACCGTAGAGCTCGCCCGCCGCACCACGGATCCTGCATCCACAGGGCGGGGCGTGTCGGCGGTGCGCACGGAGGACCACCTCCGGCCAACATGAAGAGAGGCACCTGCACCTTTGCACCTTGCCTGGCCTTTGCCTTTCGATCGCCGGGGGTTGACCGGCCGGGCTGACGTTTCAAGCCATGTCTATGACGCAGCAGGTGGAAGAAGATCCTCCGGCACTAGCGTTCGATTTGTGCATGACTTCGGGGGACGGATGCACGCAGCTGAGCACTGCCCCCGACGCACCCGATCCGGGGAGGGCTCAGTGAAGATCAGTCGTCAGCGCGTGGCCGGTGTAATGGCCGGAGTAACGCTGCTGTGCACGGCCGGCATGTCACCGGCGCACGCCGAAGGCACCTTCGACACGTACATCTCGAACTGGTACGTGAGCAACGAATCGCGTCATTGGACGGACAGGAACTCCGATGGCGCCTGGACGGGCGTCTACTTCGAGGGCTGCTCCACCGATGCCGGTTTCAACCATGCCGGCCTGATGCTCCGCAAGGCCGTTGACTGGCAGCCGGACCCGAGCAAGGGGTCGCGTACCAACTACTGCGGCTGGGTCGACTGGAACGACCCCGACGACGCAGGCCAGTACTACTTCGTGCTGGAGAGCCTCAACAGCGGAAGCCGCCTGTGGGTCAACAAAGTGACGGTCGGCTTCTAGCGCTGCGAAACAGCGAACCTCGTGGCCGTACCACGGGCCCCGGAGATGCTCCGAAGGCCCTGCGCGGCTCCCCTTCGACCAGATTGGAGAACGACGGGGTGTTACCCAAGCGGCTGGCCGGCCTGGTGGCCGGTGCACTCCTGCTCACTGCGGCGGGCACCATCCCCGCACACGCCGAGGCGGAGCGGGACTCGTACATCAACGGCTGGACCCTGAACAAGGAGTCGAACCGTTGGTACGACAGCAACTCAGACGGTGCCTGGACGGGCGTCTACTTCGAAGGCTGCTCCACCGACGCTAACTTCTCAAGCGCGGGCCTGCACCTGTACAAGGATCTTTCCTGGAGCCCTGACGTGAACAAGGGCTCCCGTACCAACTACTGCGGCTGGGTCGACTGGAATGACCCCGACGACGCAGGCCAGTACTACTTCGCCCTCAAGAGCCTGGCCGACGGCGAGGCGCTGTGGGTGAACAAGGTGAGGATCGGCTGGTAGGACCGCCATCCCCCTCCGGCGGCAACGGCTTCCAGATTTCCGAACCCGCAGGGCTTTTGCCCATCTCGGTGCCGCCAGGCCAGTTCTCGCCTGCTCAGGCGGACTGTGTCCCATTCAGGCCGGGCTTCATGCCTGCCGCCTCATCCACCGCTCGATCCACATCCAGCACTCCGCCGCGGAGTGCCTGGTCGAAGGGACAAGCATGGAGACCAATCGCCAGAAGATCGCCGCCCTGATGGCAGGAGTGGCACTCGTCGGCCTGGTCGGGGCAACCCCCGCCCAGGCAGAAGGCTCGCGCGAGACCTACATCACCCAGTGGGCACCCGGCAAGGAGTCCGGCCGTTGGACGGACAACAACAACGACAGCGCCTGGACCGGCGTCTACTTCCAGGGCTGCAGCACCGATTCGAGCCTGGGCTACAACCGGACCGGCCTGCAGCTCTGGAAAAACCAGGACTTCCGCCCCGACATCAACAAGGGCTACCGGGTCAACTACTGCGGCTGGGTCGACTGGAATGACCCCGACGACGCCGGTACCTACTACTTCCGCCTGGACAGCCTGCTCAACGGTGGCTACCTGTGGGTGGACTACGTAAAAATCGGCTGGTAGCACCACCCCGCTCTGCGAGCTCGGGTGTCCCGGCGGTCGCAACGCCGGGACACCCGAGCCCTCCATAATCCCACGACATGCCGCCGCTGTTCGTTCAGGGCGGCGGATTGCGCGCTGCAACATGGCTTTGGTATTCGATGACATCGCCTTCCGGTACGGAAGGCAGGCGCCGGTGTTCAGCGGTTTCACGCTGACGGTCGATGCCCGCGCGACGGTGCTTCTCGGCCCGAACGGGGCAGGCAAGTCCACCCTGATGGCGCTCGCCGCCTCCCAGCTGGCGCCGAAGGCCGGAAGCCTCAGCTTCAGCGGGTTACGCCCGGGCCGGCGCACGCTGGCCGCCTACCGCAAACGCGTCGCATGGATACCCCAGCACATCACACCGATCCCCGGACTCACCGTGCGCGAGCAGGTCGCTTACGCGGGCTGGCTCAAGGGCATGCGCAGAGGCGCAGCCTGGGACGCCTCCGCCGCCGCGATCGAACGGGTGTCTCTGGGCAAGCTCGCGGATCGCAAGAGTCACCAGGTCAGCGGCGGTCAGCTGCGGCGCATCGGCATCGCCGGAGCCCTGACCCACCACAGCGAGCTGATCCTCATGGACGAACCCACCGCAGGACTCGACCCGCAGCAGCGCCAGGTGTTCCGCCAACTCGTGGAAGAGCTGTCCGCGACGGTGCAGGTTCTGGTCTCGACCCACCAGACCGAGGACCTCGCCGACCTGTACGACCAGGTGATCGTCCTGGACGAAGGTGCTGTCCGCTTCCAGGGAAGCCCCGCAGACTTCCACGGCCTCGCCCCTGCGGCCGGCGGGAACCGTGAACGCGCGGAAGCCGCCTACGCGCGACTCGTCGGGCAGGAGATCTGAATCATGCTGACCCGCACGCTCATACGGTCGTCCTCCGCGACGGTCATGTTCTTCCTGCTCGCCGGATTCGTTGCCCTCCTGCTCAACGACTCGCTCACCAGCTTCGTCACCCGCGGCTATGGCCCCGACGCTCTCGGGAAGGCCGCCATGGCGCTGCCGTTCGCCGCAGCGGCATGCGCGGGCAGCGCAGCCTGGGAAGCGGCCCGTCTCAAGCGCGGCCGGGTCTTCGACCAGGCCCCCGTACGGGGCCGGCTGGGCATCGCCCTGTCCCTGCTCCTGCCCGTCTGGCTGATGGGTCTCGCCGGCATGGGGGTGGCTCTGGTCATCTCCTCGACGGCCGTCGATGCGGTCCCTCCTCTCTCGCACCTCGGGATGATCATCGCGTTCGCGCTGCTGCTGGCGGCAAACGTCTTGGGCGGTTACCTCCTGGGCTCCGCCCTGCCCGCGCTGGCCGCCGCTCCCCTCGGCCTCGTCGCGGGCTTCTTCCTCATGGCGTTTCCCGCCTCCTGGGAAAGTTCATGGCCCCGCCAGCTCGTCGCCGGAGGTTTCGGGAGCTGCTGCTCGGTCGGGAGCGTGATCAGCCCGAAGGCCGTCTGGGTCGCCGTCATCTTCGCCGCAGCGCTCTGTGCCGCGGCCCTGGCCCTGATTCACCGCGCCTCCCTGCCCACCGCCGTGCTCGCGCTCGTGCTGGTCGCCGCTTCCGCTGCCGTGGTCATCCCTCTGGCCAGGCCGCTCGGCTACAACCCCGTCGTCGCCCGCGACACCTCCGAACTGGTCTGCAACGCGCAAGGGGAGCCGCGGATCTGCCTCTGGCCGGAGAGCGCCGACGACACCACGGTCATCCGGCAGACGCGCACCTACGCGGGCCGCATGAAGGAAGCAGGCCTGCCCGTCCCCGCCAGGCTCACGCAGAACCGCAGCCCCAAGCCGGGCGAAACCGCCTTCGGCATCAACGCGAACCCCCGCCCCGAAGATCTGGCGGCCAACCTGGCGAACGCGGTCCTTCCCCCGGTCCCCGCCTGTGCGCGCGCCACGGGCAAGTTCGCCGGCTACCCCGCGCGCGCACCCCTGATGGCCTGGCTCATGTCCATTGCCAGCCAGTCCCCGCCCCAGCCGGGGCGCTTCACGCCCGATGAAGCGGCCTTGGCCCAGAAGGTGCTGCAGCAGCCCCGCGAGACACAGCTCGCCTGGTACGAACGAAACCGCCAGGCCCTGACGGCATGCGACCAGCCTCCGCGCCTCGACCCGACCGGAGCGGCACAGTGACGTGGTGGCTCCGCTCACGCGCCGTTTCGGTTCTGGCCGCCAGTACCCTGCTGGCGGCCGTCGCCAGCCTGGTCTTCGGGAAGGTCGAACTCCCCATACCCGTACTCGCGGGCCAGGCCGGCGCGTTCCTCCTTGCGGACCTCCTCACGGTCCTGCCCGCCGTCATGTGGCTGAACGGCACAGGGCGCGCCACCACGGCCGCTGAAGCCACCGCCGTACGGCCCGTGCACCGCTGGGACACCACGCTCGCCGCCGCCCTCGCCACGGTCGCCCTTGCCATAGCCGGCGCCGCGCACCTCCTGGGCGTCTCCGACATCGCCGTGGCCGTCGGGCGCAACACCGCCGTCTACCTGGGCCTCGCCCTCCTCCTCAACCCCCTCGTCGGCCAGCGCGTGGCAGCACCCCTCACCGCAGTCTTCCCCCTGGTCTGCGCGGCCGCGGGATGGCGCCCAGGCGGTGGACCAGAGCCATGGGCACTCATCCTGCACCGCCCACATTCTCTGCCGGCGCTCGTCGCCGGCCTGGTTGTTCTGTCCGCCGGATGCGCCCTCAGCTTCATCCGGCCGCCCCGGGGCCATGGCCGCGGGCCGCGACGGACCTGACCGCCATGGGCGTGGCTCAGGCGATGCGGGGCGGTGTGATCGACACACCGGGAGTGGCGGATGCAGGCGTCCGCCGGCCTGGGGGCTGCGTGCAGCGCCCGGCGCGGGACACGGTCGGGTTGCGTGGCGCAATCCAGCTGTCCGTGGCCGGGGCTGAGCGGATATAGTGGGGGCACCAAGTTACTCAGGCGCGGAAGGCCCTCCACCTAGGTGGAGGGCCTTCTGTCATGTACGGCTCCCGCGCCCAGATCAGGCGACCTGGAGCTTCGGGCGGCCCGTCGGGGCCGGCGGGGCCTGGTGGTACGTCGGCAGCTTCAGGTTGGGAAGCTCCCCGCCCTGGATACGGACCAAGGCCGCGCGGAACGCCGCCTCCATGGCCTCGGGGCTCTCATACTTCGCCGCGAGCGGGTGGAGCCGGTAGGAGTTGCCGGTGCGCTCCTCGCTGCGCGGCCTGAGCACGATGTTCAGGTCGCACAGAGGCGCCATCAGGCCGCTGACGGCCTGGGGGGTGACCCCGTACTCGGCCGCCATGTCCTTCTGGCGTACCGGCAGCGCTCCCCCGAAGTCGCTGCGCGCAACGAGGTACTGGAGGAACTTGACGGCGGACCCTGACAGCGGCAGGGCCCAGATGCGCTCCGCGACGATCGGAGACATGACGTTAGCCATGGGACAGCCTTCCTCGAGAACGGTCGCCCGTGCAGGGGCCTGGCAGCACTATCACCCGGTACGTCTCCTTCCGCGAATCTCGGCCTCGGCCCCGAAGTCGAGGTCCAGCTCCTCCTGATGGGCGCCTTCCGGCCCCACGGCGTACGGGAACACCTCGGTGTCGTGGTCGTGCCGGTCCGCGATCTCGGCGAGCACTTCGTGCTGGGCCGTGCTGTTGCCGTGGAACCACAGCCGCACGTTGATCTGGATCCGGCCGTTTCCGGCCTTCTCCACCCAGTTGTAGTCGCACAGCGCCTGGACGGCACGGTTGACGGTGGAACGCGTGATCATCTTGCCGCCCTTCTGCGCGGCAATCTTGTTGAGCCCGTCCGTGATCTCCTGCTGCGTGTACTGGGTGATGCCGGTCCCCGGCACCTGTCCCCCGGCCACGAAGAGGAAGACGCAGAGCTGGGACTTGGTGATGCTGTTCGCGACGGCGAGCTGCGCCAGCAGCTGCGTGAACCAGTTGCTGGCCAGGCTGTAGCCGGCGCCCCCGGCCATGTCGTGGACGGAGCGCGGGTCGGCGGCGTACTCGAAGTGGACGCCCTTGAGCCGGCGTCGGCCGCTGGGGTCGGCGGCGTCGGCCACCTTCTCCCCGAGCTGCTGGCCGAGGACGGCCAGGATGTCTCCGTACTCGGCTTCGTTCCCCGCGGCGGTGGGGACGGGTACAGGCCGGGGCCCGCGCTGTCGGCGACGTGCGGGCGGATCAGATGTCACAGGACCTCCTTGTTACTCAGGCGGTCCGAGACTATCCAAAAAATCAACGTGTGCTTGTCTTTTGGGCTGTCGACGCGCCGGAAGATGCGTCAGATCCGAGGCCTGTTCGAATGGGGCGCCGAAAGTACACAGTACGTGAAGTTATTTTGCGGTCAAGCGCCAAAAGTACACGGCTGCTTGACTTCGGTTGTCGCGATGGCAGCACATTTCAGAGGGTCCGCGCGTGCTCAACGGCTCCGCGCTCGCCTGTGGACAACGCTCTGACCTGCGGCGATCCGGGGCCAGTTGGGGCCCCGCGAAAGTAAAGCCGTGCTTGAGTTTCCGGCGAAATGTGCTCGCCAGGTATACATTTCAGAGGTCCAAATGTGTCCTGGGGGACACATGCCCTCGGACAAAACCGCAGGTCAGAGGCCCTGTGACGGCCCCGCCCTCTTACTAAAAGAGCAACGTACCCACCGGCATTAGCCAGCACCTGTCCTGTCGTTGTCCAGTGCCACGACAGCACACATGCCTCCTCCTGACGGCCCGACAGGGCATGATTGCCCTGCTCCTCCCCCACTGATGCCTGAGCCCACTCACCCTCACTTCACCGGAGCTGTACTTTTTGTGCTCCGTGGTTCTAGTACTCCACCGGTACGACTCGCCACCGCTACTCCCCCAGGCTCTGCTACCTGCACCCTCGAAAGTCAGCCCCAACGGCGGGTGCGACGAACCCTCACGGCCAGTGGTCACCCTCACCACCCACCGACCTCAACCACGCTTCAGGTCTTCACCCCACCTCCGGCCCTCAGGCGCCAACGTCGCGTCACCACCCCGGCGGGGCACCGCAAGCCCGCCAGGGCTGAGGAGCTACCGACCCTGGGCGAGAGACGGGTCACGAAGACCGCGGACACATCTGCGAAGTCCGCCAGGCGTGATGGCTGAGAGCGTGTAACAGCGGCTCAACCCGAAATTTCTGGCACACGGGCTGAAAATCGACCCGCAGAACGGCATCTCTGGCCGCCGATCTCCAGCCTGCCGGTGTGATGGGACGTTCCTTCTCCTGAAAGCCCTCCTGCGGGCCACACACAGCTTTTTCTCTTCTGAACACCTGCTGCCAAGCATCACTGCACAGCTCAGCTGCTGGTGACTGAACGTCTTCGTTGACCCCGTGGCGGAGTCTTAGATGGCCCGCAGCTCGCGCGTGACCGCTAGCTGGCTTCGCTGTGACTGGCTCCGCGTACGGTCTGCACATGGTTGATCAGCAGTGGAGCGGGGTCCGTCAGCGAGTGGTCGCGTTGGCTGCCCAGTCATCGAGCGGCACCGTGTTCGGCTCGCTCGGGCACAGATGGGTCCTGGAAGACCCCCTGACGGATGACAGGCTTGCCGAACTCGAAGCGCAAGTGGGCGTGCGATTGCCGGATGATTACCGCAGCTTCCTCACCTGCGTGGGCGCCGGCGGCGCAGGTCCTGCGTACGGCCTCTTCCCTGTTCGCCGCGTGCAAGGCCGCTGGCGGTGGGAGGGAGACGGTTCCGACCTGGCCGATCTCGCCATGCTGGCCCAGCCTTTTCCTGACCACGGCCCGGATCCCGAGGACCTCGACGCACTCCTCTCCGTTCGTCCTGAAGAAGAGGACTTCGACGAGATCGAGGACTTCGACGACTCCATCGAGGCGTGGGACGAACGCTGGGAAGCCCTGATGTTCGCCCCCGAGCGCACCGCCGGCGCCATCGTGATCTCCCACCTCGGCTGCGCACAGAGGCAGTGGCTGATCATCAGCGGCACCTACCGCGGCACCATCTGGTCCGATTGCCGGGCGGACGACGCCGACCTTGCCCCGCTCCTCGACCAGGCCGGGAAACCGATCACCTTCACTCACTGGTACATCGACTGGCTGCAAAAGGCGGAGCTCACCGCACGCCAGCCACCCACGGACGCTTGACGCTGGGCACTGGTGTGCACGGCGGCTGACCGACTGGAAGGTAGGTCGATCACAGGCTGGCTGGAGGCCATGGAGGGAGCTTGCTGTGACCGACACCGAGGTGCCGGGCCCTGAGCCCGACTGGCAGCCGGCGACACAACCGCCCTATTACACAGGGAAGAACCCCGCCTTCCAGTACAGCGTGTGGGAGCACTGCGTCTCGCTGTTCCAGATGATTGGAGTAGTGACTCTGCCGGTGCACCCCGTGGCCCAGAGGCTGCGTCTGCATGTGGAACGGTCGTGGGACGGGCTGGATGGCCTGGACGTCGTCATGTTCCGCCTGGAGGGCTTCAGCTTCGCGATGAGCAGGCACGATGGCAATCCGGCCGGCGTTTCGTATGTCTGGTTCACCCAGCCTCACAAGGAAGCCGACAAGGCCCTGGACACTCTCCTGGAAGTGGTCGGGATCGGCGATGACGTCGTCGCATTCCGGGGGGACCCCCGCGAAAGCCCGCCTGCGGGGTTCTGCGATGTCGCCCCGACGACGTCTGCGTGGGCACGACTCCGATGCATCATCGGGATGCCAAGGGCCTCCAAGTAGCGGCCTCGACTGCCCTATCCCTGGTGTTGTCATGCACGTTGTTGACCGGCGCAGGCCTGATCACAAGTACCCGTGACCGGGCGCTCCAGAGGCGTACGAAGACCGCTTCCCGGGTCGGCGGAGATCGTTTCCCATCCCAACGGCGGCCGGGTCCTCCGCTGTCAGACGCAGGGGCAAGGATGGGCGGCATGACGAAGACCGGGGCGGACTACGCGTGGTGCGAGAACGACTTTCCAGACATCGCAGAGGCGTACTGCTTCACCCTGGTGCGGGGCCTATCGCCTGCTGAGCTGATCTCCCGGCTCGAAGGACGGCCGGAGCCGCCCTTGCAGGGCATAGCCGCAGTCGTCGAGGCCGCCTTCGCCCAGTACGACTGGGAGGATGGCGACCGCCAGCTGGTCGCCATGACGACTGTCGGTGCCTGGACGCTTCTGATCGAGCCCAACGGCTACTTCGGGGTCACCGACGATCGAGCCCTTCCAGCCTCCGCTGGGGCAAGCTGGGTCTCCCACTTCGTCAACATCAACGGCGTCGGCACATTCCTCTGGGCCGACGACCAGGTTCTGCGGCTGTGCTTCGACCCCATGTTCCCGGAGGACCGCTGGGGCACCGCGCCCGACGTACTCGTCGACGTCATGGAGCGGATCGGCTTCCATCTCAAGGAGGAGGCTCCGGAAACGGATCTCTCCTCACCGGCAGCGTTCGCTCTGGCAGAGCACCTGACCGGCGTTGCCATCACTCCGGCGATGCTCCAGGACACGACGTTCAGCTGCGCCACCGTACAGATCCGGTGAGGTCTTTCGTCCGCACCCCCACGCCCGGGGCCCGTGAAGGCGGCATGGATGATCGCGCGGTGACGAACATCAGTGACAACCATGTGAAGGTCCACTTCCGGTCCTTGGATGTCCCGCCGGAGGCGGCTCTCCCCCAGATCCGCAAGCTCTTGGAACACGGCGAAACCCGGCGACTGGCCCGGAAGGACCCCGCGTGTCGTAACCAGGCGGAGCCAAGGACTTCTCCCCTGGTGTGGCCCGAGAGATCGACGTGAGGGACGGGCTGAGTGACGGCCTGAGTGACGGCCGCTAGGACGTCGTGTCGGTGGCCGAGCGGGGCCGGGCTGTAGCCGTCGGGGATCTGCTGCACAGAGGTGATCTCGGGCTGCGCTGTTCTCCCGGAGGCTGCGGCGGGAGCATGTTCTGCAGGCGGCGGATGTTCGCGCGCCAGGGGCCGCCATCCGGTTCCGCCCACAGATCGATCAGCTCGGACGGCTCGGTCATGACGTGATCGAGGGCCTGAAGGCCGAGATCGCGCAGGCCAGTGAGATCAGGCAGGAGCTCCTCCGGACCATAAATCGGATCGGCAGGCTCACCCCCAGAGGCATTGCGCGGCGACGAGGGCGGCCGCAGCTACGGCCTCCTCGGATTCGGGTGCTTCGAGGTATCCCGCGATGTCGATCACACGCACGAGAGTGCTGCGAACGATGCCCTCGCGTTCGCCTGCGGCTGCCTCATCAAGGTCGCCGCAAAAGGCGGCTGCGGTGTCGTTGTCGAAGGGGCCGGGCGTCCCAGGTGCCCATAGGTCTCTCCTCGAGCACCAGGATCCGATGCTGCCTCCGTCAGCCTTTTCGTGCACGAGGACCTCGGGGGCGTGCTGTGCTCCTGAAGTGAGAACCAGGGCTGCGCCTTCTGGGGCGTGCGCCTGTGCGATCTGGGAAAGACCGACCCTCCTGTCGTCGTCCAGTCGCGTGAGGGATGGCGGCCGTTCATGGACAGGGTTTCGCTCGCGTGTGTGGAGCTGGTCCTCTCCGAGAGCCTGTTCAGCGACGGACCTCTCTACAACGCCTGAGAGTTGCCGACCGAGGTCGTGAGCGAGATTCCGCGGATCTTCCAGCGGGTCTCCCTCCCGGATTACCCGATGTGGACGGGTGATGACGAGTACCCGGTCCGCTGGTGTTCCGCTCCTGGGCTTCTTCTGCGGCAGGACGGGCTGGCGGCCGAGTGCTGACTGCACGTCCGAGGGAAACACTGGCGCACCTGTCGGCGGCCTGCGTCGCAGTTCCGGGGCGGTGGGCCCAGTGGCAGGGAACAGAGCCGACAATGCTGGACGAGCTGCCCTTCTCGGCCTTCATTCGGACTCGGCCCGGTACGCGCGATGCCTCGCTGCTCATGCAGATACCCCGCACCCAGCTACGGGTGCTCTCTGTGGCCCCGGGTCTGACCGACGAAGAACGCGGGCACCAGGGATTCACCGCCTACGCGGGCCTGCTACGCCCCGCGGTACGAGCTTGCGGTTCTGGCCCCTCAATGGGTGCTGACGCCGGCGAAGGACATCGACCGCTGCGCCCGCGACCTTCGGGACCTCATTATCGACGGCACGAACATCCCAACCCAAAGCCGGGAGTACATGCAGAAGCACCCCGACGCTCTAGCCCTCGTACACACCGCGATGCAGGCCGACCTGGGCGCAGACGCGGACGGGTGACATGCCTGCCAGCCGGCGGCGCGAAAGCCGAACTGCGGTGCCTGAAATCAGAGCTGACGGCCCCACCCCCGCCAGTCACACCTCGACGAGACAGGCAGGTGCCCGATCCAGGTTCGGTGAGACTCACCAACCTTCGCTGAGACCAGACACTCGCAGGCGATACGCGAAGCCGTGTTGAGGACTGGAGCAGGGGGGTGCTAACGCCGTTAGCACCCCGGCGAAACGTGACGAGCCCGACCGGCAAGCCGGTCGGGCTCGATCAAGTTGGTGCCGGCTATCCGTCACCGTGTGCGGCCAAGAGCCGCTCGAGAAGTACTTCCCGCTGTGTCTCGTCCATCTTGTCGAAGATGAGGTCGGCAACCCCGTTGCCGTCGTGCCACGGCACGCGGGGAAGGGAGCGGATGTCGACGAGGTGGGGCGTGGGCTGCGAGGGCGATTCGGTGGACTGCTCCTGCTCCTCCCGGTTGTCGACGTCGCTGACATCGGCCCCATCAGATTCGACGCTGATAGACGTGGCCGAGCCGACGACAGGTGCAGGCAGGGGCTCGGGCGGCGGGGTGCTAACGGCGTTAGCACCCTGGGTGGTCCGCTTGCGTCGCTTGGTCTCGGCGCGCTTGGCAAGGGCCTCGTCGACAGCGCTCTGCTGTTGCTGCGCGGGGAGCTGTCCGACGTTACGGGCGATCTCCACCGGCAGGCTCCGGTCTTCGACCGCTTCCTGGAGTTCTGGGGTGAGCTTCAGCAGGGCGATGCGCTGGGTTACCCAGGGACTGGACTTGCCCAGCGCCCGGGCCACGGCTCGCTGAGACCCGTGAACATGGACGAGCCGCTCAAGGGCCTTCGCCTCGTCGAGCGGGTCGAGGTTCTCGTGCTGGACAGCAGCGGTCAGGGCTGTTTCCAGGAGTGTGTCGGCGTCCTGGGCGAGGGAGTCGTCGACATGGACGGGGACATCGTCCAAGCCGGCGAGGTTCGCGGCAGCGAGGCGGCGGTTGCCATCGACAACGACGTACGCCGCCGTGCCCAGCTGGTCGTCATGGCCGGGGTGCGCAGCGAGGAAGGCCTGTCGGGTGACGACCGCGAGGGGTTGAATGACGCCCCGGGAGGTGAGGCTGTCGGCGAGGTCCTCGACAGACTTGAGTTCCTCACGCGGGTTGTAGGGGTTGTGCGCCAGCTGGTCCAGCGCAGCGCGCAGGGTCCCGCTGTGGCCGGCGGCAGCGTGCTCTGCGGGGGTTCCGTCCTGTCCGGAGAAGCGTGCGAAGGATGCGGCGCGGCTGCTCATCGGCTGGGCTACGGCGTTGAAGGTGGGAGAGTCCCCCAGCATGTCGGCCTTGCTCACGCCGTCCTCACTCCTCGGGCGATCTGCCTCATCTGGTGGGACTGCTCGCAGTCGGGCGCGTAGTCCAGCAGCGCGCGCTGCTTGCGGACGGCCTCACGCTGTTCCTTGACGTCGGGCACCACGGCCAGGACCGGGGGAGTACCCAGCGACTTCCACTTGTCGAGTGACGAGGTCGCGATGTAGCCGCGCCGACTGTCGAATTTGTTCACGACGAGGCCGAGCTGCTCGATGGCGATGTCGTAGTCCCGCGAGAGGGAATCGATCTGCTGGATGAGCATCCCGTACGCCTGCGCTGAGGTGTCCTCTGCTTCCACGGGAATGACGAGGCCGGAGGAGCCGGGCTTCTCGTCGGCCCGCTGGCGGCCGTAGTTGAGGGCTGCGTCCATGGCGAGGCCGAGGCTGGGGGGCGAGTCCACCACGATGACGTCGAAGTGTTCCTCAAGCGGGGCGAGGGCGCGCTCGAGGGTTGCTTCACGCGGGCCGCGGAAGGTGGTGAGCCCTGAGTCGAGGAGGAAGGCGTCGAACGCGGCGGGCAGAATGCGCAGTCGGCCTCCGAACCGGTCACCGCTTATGGCGACCGTCAGGTCGAGTAGCGGCTGCTGGGCTTTCTGACGGTCGAGCATGTGCGTGATGAGGCTTTCCTCGCCAGCGGGAATGGCGGTGAGGCCGAGCTGGTGGGTGAGGTGGCCCTGGGGGTCGTAGTCGACGAGGAGGACTCGCAGCCCGCTGACCGCCGCATCGGCTGCCGCGCCGATGGCAGCCGGGTCCTCCGCGAAGGCTTGGGCGAGGCCGGCGGATACGGCGGTCTTGCCCACGCCGCCCTTCTGGTTGCAGACAACGATTCTTCGGGTGCTGCGCTGAACGTCGGCGGGGTTGTCGGCCAGCCAGAGGACCACGGACTGCGCCAGCCCCTGGATGTAGGAGACACCGCGCTCTCGGCAGTCGGTCTTGAAGTCCTCGTAGAGGCCTTCAGGAAGGTAGGTGCCGAACGAATCAGCGCCGGCGGTGTTGACTGCGGGCAGCTCGTCGGTGCAGTCACGCCATGCCTGGATGCCATGGGCGACGGCGTCCTGCATGTCGGTCTGGAGCTGCGCTGCACGGACCTTGAGGGCCTGCTGGAGGTGGGCGGGCAGCTTGGAGACGAGCTTCTCCCGCTCCGCTCCCGGGTTCGGAGATGACATGCACGGCAGCATACTGCCGCCGTGCGTGATTCCGGTGATCCATAAGGTTCGTTTTGCCGATTTTCGGCGGCAGTTCCTGCGTGAGTGCTAACGCCGTTAGCACTCAGAGGGGTGCTAACGGCGTTAGCACCCCCCACGCGCCGTCGGCTGGCAGACGTGCCCCCGACAGCACCTGTGCCGAGGCCGGCTCGCGTCGCCGTGTGTACGAGGGCTGGAGTGTCGGGGTGCTTCTGCATGCGCTCCCGGCCTTGGGCTGGGATGTTCGCGCCGTCGATGATGAGGTCTCGAAGGTCACGAGCGCACCGGTCGATGTCCTTCGCCGGCATCAGCACCGGTTGAGGGGCCAGCACCGCAAGCTCGTGCCGTGGGGCGCAGCAGGCCCCGTACGCGGTCAATGCCTGGTGCCCGCGTTCTTCGCCGGTCAGATCCGAGGCCGCAGAGAGCACCCGTAGCTGGGTGCGGGTATCTGTATGAGCAGCGAGGTGTCGCGCGTACGCGTCCTCTCATCTTGCGGCGCTCCCTGCGGTCTTCCCTGCGCGCTCGACGCTGTTCAACAAGGAGAGCCGAGCGTCTCGGAGGCGGCTGAGACGGCATGGGCCAGCGTCCACCGACTTCTGTCCGCGGACAAGGGGCTGGCTCCTTCCGGAGCGGGCGGGTCAGACGGTGGCTACGGTGAGCCGTTCGTCAGCAGCAGATAGAAGACCGGCCCTCGGTGGAAGAGCGTGGCGGTATCGCTCACGGAGCCGTCGAAGTACACGGGGTACAGCGGAGGCTCGTCTGTGTAGTACCCCGACGAGCGCAGGAAGTCAGGCTCCACAGAGGCGTACGCCCACCCGCGCTCGGTGGCACCGGCGCCGTTTCCTGCCGGGCCCAGCACCTCGTGGAGGAAATCCCCGATGACCCGGGCGGACTCGTCCACGGGAAGATGGCGGTTGTACGGGGATGGCGCCTTGGCCAGCATCCAGTGCAGCCGACCGGTGAACTCTTCTTTTCGAAGAGGTGCGACTGCGGCTCGGCATCCTTCGCGCAGCAGCCTGACCGGGGCACCCTCGCCTGTCGGGTTCCCGCTCTCGTCCGGATCGTCGAGGAAGTCGCTCAGGATGTACCACCCACGTTGGCGGTCGGCCTCGATCATCATCCGCTCGAACAGGTCGCTTCGCAGGTAAGCGTCCAGCAGCCCCTGCCGGTTGTCGACGGTCAGCGATTGGCCGGCCTCAGCCTTCAGCAGCAAGGTGTTGCTGTTCATAACCGAGTCGACAGTCGACAGAAACCGGTCGACCGCGTCCTGGTACACCTCGGCGAGCAACGACTGCACAATCCCCCCATGCCTCAGGCCCCCCGGGAACGGGGTCGCCATGCGGCCATCCTGGCGGATGACCTTCCGCAGTGCGAAGTACCCCCCCGAGCTCCCGCCAGACCGAGGCCGAACGGCGAGCTGGGGGACCGGCTGATCTCAGGCACAGCATCTGCGACCTGGCCCCGATACAGTCCGCGGACAAGAGTCGGGGGTCTCCGCGGGGGAGTGCGTGCTCAGACTCGGTCCGCGAGATAGGGGTACGGGGTGATCCAGAGGGCGTCGTACGTGGCGAGGACTGCCCGGAGTTCGCGGGCGCTCCGCAGTGTCATGGCCAGGAGCACGCGGTCGAGGAGCGCACGGCCTTCCAGGGGGTTGCCGCAGCAGTACCAGTGCACGCGGCCCCACTCGCATTCGTCCCACAATCGGCGCCTGGGGCCGCGCACGTACTGCTTCCACCGGTCCAGGGCCAGGATGACGTCTCCTGGCTGCAGGTAGTTCCGGGTGTACTCGAGGCGGGCGATCTCCGCCACCGCGCGCCCGGAAAGAGCGTCGATACCCGGCCTTCCAGCGTGCGACCGGCGCTGCCGAGGGAAGTCGGCCCGGAGGTGTCCTGGCCGTCTACGCGGCATGGACCTTTCTGATGGTCGTCATGCGGCACATGCTGTCATGACGTGCAACGTCGACGCCCCGGCTTTTGTCCGCGGGCAAGAGCCGGGGCGGTGGGATGGCGGTGGCCCAGCCCGCGAACATTGACAGCCGCGGTGTCACAGTCTGCGCAGGCCGGTCCGTGGGTCGTAGTGGACTTGGCCGGCCAGGCCGAAGACGCATGCTCCCGTGGCATCGAAGAGCAGGACGGTCGAGCGGTCGAGCGGTTTGTATGTCCGGCGGGGCCAGGCCTTCGGGACCGGCAGCCTGCCATTCCCCTCGAACCATTTCCCCGGCATGGACACCGTGTGCAGCAGGAGCTTCCGCTTCACCCGCCGCTCAACCACAGGGGGCACCCCCTTCTTAAGCTGTCGATCACTGTAGAACTCGGCCCGCAGCGTGCCTTCAGCGTCGTAGGTCAGTTCCTCGCCGTGCTGATAGAGGCACACGGCGTTCACCGGGGGGACGCTGAGCCGGGGGAGGGCGCGGAGCCCGTCCAGGCCGCCCTTTTCGCCGGCGCCGCTCAGCTCGCCCGAGACGAGCCATCGGACCGTTGCGGGGTGGCCCTCGACGTAGGGGCGTACTCCGTTGTCGTCAGCCGCAAGGCGTTCCCCGGCAAGCATCATCAGCCAGGCATTCCAGGTCCGGTCCAGGAGCGTCGCCCAAGCGCCTTCGCCTGTCTGGCGAGACTCGTACACACTCGAGATGAGCCCGGCGACATCCCGGGGCAGGCACAGGCTGATGCCCTTCTCCGGATCGCATCGACTCTGGAGGGTGCGGAAAGTTGCGGCCAGGATGTACGGCGAGTAGGTCAAACCGTCGAGGTTGCCTGCGCGGCGTCGCGGACGCCGACGAGGCGGTTCGACCAGGGGGAGCCCGCGCTCTTGCGGATCGGCCTGGAAGAGGACGTCCAGCTGCGGAAGCCGGCACCAGGCTCGGCGTTGTCCCGTGTTCTCGGCATTGCGGTGGAGGCTGGCCATCCGTTGGAGGAGGAGGTCGACCGGAGCCAGGTCGCACGCCATGTAGTCGAAGTCCACGGACTGCGCCGTTCCCTGCGTGGCGATCACCAGGAGTCTGTCAGGCCGGGAAGAAGCGCCGTTCCCGAGGAGGGAACGGATCCGGTCCTCGGTGGATCTCTGCTGATGCATCTGGAACTGTTCGTGCAGCAGCAGGATTTCCGACTCTTCCCAGCCGTGGGCCGCTGCGTTCGCGACTGCTGCCCGGTACAGGGATACGGCTTTGTCGACCCGGTTGCGCACCACGCCCACGCAGCCGCCGTTGCGCGCCTTGCCCAGGAGCTCCGAGGCGAGGGCGGCCGGATCCTCCTCGTTCCGGAGGCGGACGGTCACGACGCTCTGCGGGTCTTCGGCGGGCAGGGGACCGCCCCGTCTGACGAGTCCGGCTGCGTCGATGACCGTGACCGGGCCTTCGTCAGCTGCGTCGGAGGCCTGTACCTGCAGGCCGTCGCACCAGGACGCGGTGAGCGCCGTTCGTACCGCCGCAGGCAGGGCGTTGGACAGCACGACGACGGACGCGCCCGCATCGGCGAGCCACTGGACGGCAGTGCCCAACAGGTCTTGCTGGTACAGCTCGTAGGCGTGCGCCTCGTCGATGATCACGGTCTTGCACGAGAGCCCGAAGAGCCTCAGCATCCAGTGCTTGGACGGCTGAGCGGCCAGCATGACTTCATCGATGGTGCCCACCCCGAAGGCGGCCATGAGTCCCACACACCGGTTCAGGTACCAGGGGTCCATGACAGCCCTGCCGCGCCCGCGGTGCTCGCCCGCCGCCGGAGGCTGTCCGGGATCGTGCTCGTCTTCGTCGGACTCCAGGGTATTGAGGATGCCTGCTGCCAGTGCGTCGAGGGGCGAGCGATTCTCCTGGGCCGGCCGCTCCGCCTCGATCAGGTCGTAGACGATCTGGTGCTCGATGGCGTCGGCGTGGACCACTGCAAGGGTGGCGTCCCCGTCCGCCACCGCCGCCCGCATGAATTGCTTCACCTCTTCGGCGATCCGGCCTGTGTCCGCCTTCGTGGGCATGGCGATGTAGAGCCCCTGATAGCCGTTGCGGGACGCCAGGTAGTGGGCGCACCACAGGGCGAGACGGGTCTTGCCCGAGGCCGAAGGGGCCTCGACTACGACCAGCGCCTGTCCTGTGGCAGGCATCAGGTCCATCACGGCGGACTGGACGGGACGCGGTTCGGTTCCGGGCCAAAGCTGCTGCCACGTCACCTCGGTCGGCTTCCATCTGTCGAGGGACAGTGAGGTCAAGGCCTCCCTGGCGCGGTCCTGGGCCGCCTGCCACCATTCCTCGTCCGAGTCGGCCGGGTCCGCGTACGGGTACCTGCCGTCGTTCGAGGCGATCCAGTCGCTCATGATGACCAGCCCCGTGAGGTGGATCAGCGCCGCGGGCCTGACCGGGGCCACCACTGCCGCGAGGCGCCGCAGGTCGACTCCCAGCATGGCGGCCGTCACCTCGACGAGGTCTGCTCGTACGTCGTCCCAGTTCTCGCCTCCGCTGGCGATGGTCGCCGTACCGACGGTCTCCGCGCCGGGGACATGACCGTGGTGTCCGCCCAGCGCGTACGCGACGGTGTGCAGGCCCTGGTGCTCCGGTGCCCTGCAGCGCTGGCCGTTGGCGACGGGGCAGTCGCAGCCGAGCAGGCGGGGGAGCGTGGCCGCCGTGATGTGCTGGTGGTGTGCCCAGTACAGCCCCTCCCACGTGGCTGGTAGCGGAACGCCGTGGGAGCGTGCCTCTTCTTCCCACAAGGTTCGAGCCTTGCGCAGGTAGGACCGGTTGTCCCCACGGTCGAACTGGTCGAGGAACGCGGGGGCCGCCTTGCCGAGGTCGTGGAGCGCGGCCAGGAACGGAACGACTGCGCGAGCCGTGGCGGCGTCACCGCCGCCGAACGCCTCCGTCAGCACGGCGCGGACGTTGTCCGGCAGGTAGCGGTCCCAGAGCTCCTGAGCCGTGGCACCCGTGTCGAGCAGGTGGGCCAGTAACGGGTTCCAGCCCCGCTGCCCGTCGCGGTACCTCCACCGGTCCTGCGTCTTGCCCCACACCCACCGGTACGTTCTGCCAACCGACTTCGCCATTCGCGTCCCCCTCGTTCATCCGCGGTGTTAGCTTCGCTTCGATCACGGCAGCACGTCATGAAATCGGGGGAATAAGCACGTTGGCCGAACCATCCGCCTTACCGTCGGCAGAGGCCGTGCCCTGGTGGGACCCCCGCGTCCACCCCTGCATACCCGTGGTGACGACTGGGGGCAAGACGGAGTCGCGGACTCTGCTTCAGGTGTTCCGGACCGCCGACGAGGACATCAAGACGCTGGCAGGCAGCACCCCCGGGGAGACGGTCGCCCTGTTCGAGTTCCTGATGGCCATCTGCTACGCGTCGAAGTCGAACCCACCGGTTCCCGAAGGGTGGCTGGAGTCGGTCGAGAGCCGGCAGCCCTTCGACCTGGCTGTGAAGTGGCTTGAGGACGAACCCGACGACAGCTGGAACCTCTTCCATGCCACGATGCCACTCGGACAGAACTCCCTGCTCGCTCCGTACATGGGCGAGCACGGCGTCGGGCCCGCCCAGCTCGTCATCGAGCATGTCGGTGACTACAACCAGCTCTTCGACCACCACCACCTCGCACACCCGCAACCCCTCACAGCCGAGCGGGCCTTCCGTGCCATGCTCACCCAGCACGCCTACGGCCTCAGCGGCCGCGCCCGCATATCCGGCAAAGCCACCCTGGGCGACACCATCACCAACCTGGCCACAGGGCGCCTCGGGGCCCGCATCCGGGTGATCGCGCTCGGTGAGACCCTCGGCGACACCCTCCGGCTCAACCTCGCCCCCGCCGTACGCCGGGGGACGTTCAACCACACGTGGACGGTGTCGAGCCTCCCGCGGAGGGGTTTCGAGGTGAAGCCCGACGGTCGGCCCGTGGACGGTCCCGCGGACCTGCACAGCGTGCTGGGCCGCTCGATCCTCCTGAGCCCCTGCACACTGGACAATGGTGAGACGGGCGTGGACCGCGTCCTCATAGGAGCCGGCGAACTGCTCGCTCCGCTTCCCGACTCCCTCGTCCAGGACGCCGTGTACACGGGCACCGGCACCACTGCCAAGCCGCTGGCACCGTCACCGGCGCGGGCCCTGTGGCGCGAGGCCCACGCCTTGTACGCGGCCGTCGCCGACCGCAACAAGCGCCTCGACCTGTACCACCGCCTGGCCACACTCACCGAACGACCCGTCTCCTTGTGGGCGGTGGGGCTGATCGCCAACAAGACGGCTCCCCTGAGCTGGCTCTCGGACAGCTTCCCCTACCGCCCCGGCCGCGAAGAGGAACTTCGGCACGCGGCCCACAGCGGGTCACAACTCGCGGAGTACGTGGCGGCATCCCTGGTGAAGGCCGCAGAGGCAGCCTGGAAGATCGCCTACCCGAACCCCAAGCCCGCCGACAAGAAGCTGCAGACCGCTCGCTTCGACGCCCGCCCGGAGCACTGGGCGGCGACCGAACAGCCCTTCCACATCCTGCTGGACAAGGTCGTGGCCGGAGCCTCCGTGGCGGAGAGCCTCCAGGTCTACGGAGCGACCCTCGCCGAGTCCGCCACCGTTTTCCTCGAACGCCGCCTCGACTCCCTGCCCGCCAACGCGCGCGGCTTCCAGGCGCGAGCCGACGCTCTGCGGACGCTGGCATCCGAGTTCGGGAAGCCGAAGGCACCCGACCAGCTCAAGCCGAAGGAGAAGCGGCCGTGAGCAACACGACCGACGCCAACGCCGACGACGGGCCTGAGAGCGAGCAAGAAACGGGGGCTGAACAGGACCCGGAGACGACCCAGGCCGCTCTCCCACCCGAACACCCGCCGTCCGAGCAGCTCGCTCGATGGCTCAACAGCCTCGTCCGTAACAGGGACAACGGCACACTCGCCGAATTGCGCCGGCCCCGGGTGAAGGAAGACGCTCATATCCGGGCCGGCTGGTACGCCCCGGTCGAGGAACAGCGTGAGATCTACGAGCGGGTCGCGTTCCTCTTCGCCGTCTACCACCAGGGAGCGGATCGAGCGCACAAGGGCTACGACACCTTGGGCGGCGCGATGCGCAGGATCGGCAGCCGCATCGGGCGCGGCCCCAAGGATGCCGGCGCCACCCGCCTGAACGCCCGCGTCGTGTCGAGCCGGAGCATCCCGTGGCGCCACCTCCAGCACGCAGTCGCCCGGCTGCGCTCGTGCGAGCAGCCCCCGCCGTCTTGGTCTCAGCTCGTCGAGGACCTGGTCCGCTGGACCGATCGGGAGGCCAAGATCCGCTACCGCTGGGCTGTCGACTTCCACAAGCCGTGGCGGGCCACCAGGTCACCCTTGCGCAAGACGGCCGCGCGTACGACCTCCGTGCCCACCGACCAGAACACCTAGAAGGACGCGACACGTGAGCACACAGCCCAGCCTTTCCGGCCGCCAGTTCCTCTCCCTCCACCTCCTGGAGACCGTCGCCGCCGTTCTGCCGGTACGCGATGAGAACGGCGCGCCCAAGGCCATCGTCTACGGCGGCGTCGAACGCCACATGATCACCAGTCAGGCCCGGCGCCGTGCCGAGCGTGTCCACGCCCGCAACCGGGCGAACTCGGGTGTCGGCGCTCTGAAGGGCCACGCGATGGGCGTCCGCACCCGGGAATGGGCGCTGATCACCGCCCGGAGCCTGGAGAACGACCACGGATGGGAGTACGAGTCGGCGCTGCGTACGGCACGCGCGGTTCTCGAAGCCCTCAACCTGAAGTTCGGGGACCCCGTGAAGAAGACGGTGGCCAACTTGACCAAAGTGTTGGTGTTCGCGCCCTCGGACGCCGGTACCCGTATCGCCGGGCACCTCGCCGCCGAAGCGGAGTCCATCACCGCCTGGGCGCAGGAGTTCGCTGCCGCGCAGCAGACGGAGGCCGATAAGCGCAAGAAAGGCAAGAAGCCCGCGGACGAGGAGCAGGAGGGTGATGCCGCTGAGAACGCGGCTGCCAAAAGGGTGCCCTTGCCGAAGGCGACCCGCACTGCCGTGTTGACGGCCTTGGCGCCCCGGGACGCCATCGACATCGCGCTGTACGGCCGCTTCCTCGCGGAGGTCGCGGATTCCCCGAACGTTGACGGGGCTGTCCAGAGCAGTCATGCCTTCACGGTGCACGAGGCCGAGCAGGTCGACGACTTCTTCGCCGCCGCCGACGACGCCAAGCTCGACCGCAAGGCGAACGCGCTCGACTTCCTTGATGCCGCCGACGATGCGGGCGCAGGTATGACCGGCTACCAGTCGCTCATCTCGGGCACTTTCTACCGGCATGCGGTCCTCGACCGGGTCAGGCTGCGGCGCAACCTGCAAGCCGCCGGGATGGAGGCGGACGACGCCGAGGCAGCCGCCGTCGCCGCTGAGGAGGAGTTCGTGAACTCCTTCGTCGACGCCTTCCCGGAAGCCAAGAGGAACTCCACGGCATCCACCGGAACCCTGCCGGGACTCGTCCTAGCATTCGACGGAGACCGACCCTTCAACTACGCGGGCGCCTTCCAGCGGCCCATCGACGAGCTGACCGACGGGCCGGCCGGCGCAGCCGCCGTACGCCGCCTGCTGGAGCACCACCGCTTCGTCACTCAGCGGCGCACCGACATCCGGCCCGGGAACGTCCTCACCTACGACCTCGACACCAACGCCGTGCTCGGGGAGCTCAAGGCCGAGGGGAAGCTGGACGCGAAGGAAGTCGTGACCGTCGAGGAGCTGACGGCGTGACGCACGTCCTGCTTATCCGCCTGGCGGGTCCTCTGCAGTCCTGGGGGCTGGTCTCCCACTTCACCCGCCGCGATACACACAGCCGACCGACGAAGTCCGGGGTAATCGGCTTGTGTGCGGCCGCGCTCGGGCTGGACCGGACGGCCGACCTGTGTGCCGAGGACCTGCCGCTGGCCGAGCTCCGGTTCGGCGTGCGCGCCGATCGGCCGGGCGTACCCGTACGGGACTACCACACCGTAGGGGCAGGCAGGTTCCCCGTACGGCCCCGTGACATCATCACCGACCATCGCAGGGCGGCGGCCGTCTCCCGCTCCATGGAGGCGCAGACCGGCACTGCTTTCGGGCACCACGAGCTTGCCAACTGGTACGGCGCCCCGAAGAAGATCGCCAAGGACGCTGGTTCCGGAGGTCTGATCTCGGAGCAACTCGCCCGCGACGCGCTGATCACCGAGCGCTGGTACCTGGCCGACGCCGCTTTCTTGGCTGCCCTCGAACACGAGGACCTGGCCTTGCTCGAGAAGATCGCCCATGCACTTGAGCACCCGCAGCGACTGCTGTGGCTGGGCCGCAAATCATGCCCGCCGTCCGGCACTCTCGCATGCGGGGTACACGAGGGCACCATCGAAGAGGTGTTCGCGGAGACGGCCCTGCTGCCCGACGCAGCGGACGAACCCCGTCCCTGGGCCTGGATCCAGACCATGCCGGACGACGCGGAGGCGGCACCGATCAACGACCAGCCCGTCACCTTCGAGGCGGACGAGCGAGCCCACACGCTCCGCTGGGAGACTCGCGCCCGCATCACGATCGCCGAGACCGCCACTGGATGGGACGTCCTCCTGTGACCCGGACCACCGCTGCAGCCCGTTTCGTCGCAACCCACAGCGTGCTCACACTCGATGCGCGCCATCCGTTCGCTGCGAAGTCCCTTGTCGATGCCCAGGAGATGCACCGCACCGTCATGAGCGGCTTCCGCGGCTGGGTGGCAGACGGCGAGGCCGACGCGCGTGCGCAGATGGGCGTCCTGTCGACCTGGTCGGTGGACCTGAAGGCAGCCGCGCTCGTCATCGTGGTGCAGTCGCGCGTCCCGGGGGACTGGTCCCGCATACCGCAGGCCGCCATGACCAGCCGACCGCGGATCATCACCGTGGACCGCACCTTCAGGGTCGGCGACGTGATGGAGTTCCGCACCGTGGTCAACCCGGTCCGCAGCGTTCCGACGGAAGCACCTGCCTCGGAGAAGGTCCGGGGCAAGCGCGTCGCCCACACTCGGCCGGAGCACGTCAAGGAATGGTTCGTGCGCCGGCTCCAGCCCGAAGGCGAGCCCCGCTCCGGCCCGAAGGGCACCGTCCGTATCGGCGCCACCGCCGACGAAGGAGCACTCGCCGTGAGGATGCTTCCCACCGTCTCCAGCGCCGGCTCGCACAAGGGCCTGCGCATCGTCCGGGCCGAGCTGCGTGGGAAGCTGACGGTCACAGACCCACAGGCACTGGCCGACACACTGGCAGAAGGAATCGGGCACGGCCGCGCATACAGCTGCGGGCTGCTTCTCACCCGTTGACAGCGGATCCATCTGCCGCATCGGAGTCTCCACCCAAGGAGATCGCGTCCCGGTGCTGCTGGGCGCTGCCGCTCGATATTGCGTTGGCGTTCGAGCGGCTGCGCACGGCAGAGTGGCGCGGTGACTGAGCTGTGGGCGCAAACCCTGACCTGGACAGACGTGGATCCGCTGCGGCATCCGTTCGAGCTGGATGACGATGCGGCGAGGGAACTGACCAGTCTTGTGGCGCCCTTGCTTCCCGACGCCGATGCTGTAGAAGACGACCGGTGGCGTTCCCTGCAACCGGTCACCGACTTCCTGGTGGGCCAGTACGGACCGTGGGCCTGCGGGTGGAATTGGTCAGTGGGCGAGGGCGACACCGACGGCGGGGTCGTCGAGGTGTGGTGCTGTTCCTCGCACTCCGTGACGACGAAGGAAGCAACGGCTCCGCTCGTGGTTGCGGCCCTGCTCGAATGGCGCGACTGGCTTGAGGACCTGGCGGAGCGCTTCTCTGCCCTCACGCCGCCGGCGCAGCCTGGAGGGCAGGCGGTGGACCCCTGGCACTGGGAGCGGGCGTGCACGCGCCTGGTCACCGCGGTGGCCGACCGGACCCAGGCCGACAGCGGCTGGTACACGCACTGCATGCAGGTTCTGGGGTGGTTCCTCGCCTACAACGGCATCGACGAGGAGCGTGCCCGGGAGATCGTGAAGACTGCGGTCGGCGGCCGGTTCGATAGCTGGATCGCACCGGACGCCACAGTGGTCGACGCGGTGAGTTCGGGGTTCGCCCGGACCATCGGCAAAAGCCGATGAGCTCCGGGACCGACCGCCAGAACGACGCCCTCGCCGACTGGCTGCGCATCCGTACGGGGATCTCCTGGCCGCGCTGGAGCGGCGAGCCCCCTATCGCCGCCGAGCCGCTGGCGTCTGACGGCTTCCGGAATTTCTTCACCGCGACGCGCGGCGGCCGCGACGCCGAAGGGACCGCGCGGGTCCTGACCTCTCTCGACCGGGTTTTCGCCGACGCGCAGCAGGGCGCTGAGCTGACCTTTCCCCTCATGGTGAATTGGCAGCGGACCGTGCTGCACCGCAAAACCGTGGACTTCCGCACGATGCCGGCCTTCGCGAAGGGCGGACGAGAGCGCTACGGCCTCGCGCCCGAAACGCTCGCAGAGTTCCAGCGCTGCCTGGCCGAGAGCACCAGTCCGGATGTGCCCCTCCCCTCACGCGCCGCCCGGACCTACCTCGACGTCCTCTTCTTCCATCCGTTCGACGACGGCAACGCCCGCGCAGCCATGCTGGCGCTGGCCTTCCTCCTGGCCCGAGAAGGCGTCTTCCTGCTCGACGTGCACCCGCTGCAGGCCACCCGCTGGGCCGACGACACCGACGGCGCGGCCGATCTGGCGGCGCTGCTCGGGATCCTGATCACCGCGGCTGCGCGCCGCCAGTCCCACGGGAGCCGGTCATGACCGGACGCGACGTTCTGCTGAACGAACTCGCCCAAGGGTTGCTCCCGATGGCACAGGGCCTTGAGTGGTTCGACGGCCTCAGCACACAGGAGCAGTCCGAGACCCTGCTGTTCTTGTGCCACCACTGCATTCAGGCGCGCGCCGTCACCGAGGACGGACCGGAGAGCATCCGCCGTGCCGGACTGCGCCCGACGCATACACCGGCGGTTCTGATCACCCGTGGCCCGGTCTATCAGCAACTGGGCAAGATCGCCGGCCTCACGCCGCTCGATGAACGCCGCAAGGCGTTCCGGCTGCTGGTCGCGGTCCTCGCGATCGCCGACGAACGCCGCCGCACACGCTACTGCTCCGACGGGTGCGGGCATTGGTGGCACAGCCTGCCTGCCGCTGATGGCACGTGACCAATCAACGCGGACCGGCTTACCGGATTTGGGAGACATGGGAGTCTGCGCCGCCGTACGCTCACGTCATCACTTCCTGAGCTGGGGCGCCTGCGCCCTGCGATAGGGACCAGAACCTCGCGACGTCAGAGGTCGGTCCATTCGCACAGCGAGGGGAGGTGAAGGGGCGTGGACAAGCGTGAGCAGACCACACCCGGGACGGCGTCGAAGGCAGGGACCAGTCTCGGTCGTGCCGTCCTGGTCAACGTCATCGGCAAGGCCATCTGGTCGCTGCTGGTGGCGATGTTCGGGGACGACGACGTTTAGCAGGCAGGGGTCCAGCAGCACGATCGCTGCTGGACCCCTACTGTTCGGTTGCCAGCTTCTGCTCGCCGCGCCCGCGGGGGTGACCCGAAGGTGAAGGCCGGCGGCCGTATCACAGGACTGCGCTTGCTACTCCGTCCCCCAACTTACTCAGTAGGCCGAGAAGTCAGTGCAGGAGATAGGGCGGTACGGCAGAGCTTGGACTGCGGCGCCTGAGGCGAGGCCCCCGCTCTTTTCGCCCGTTACTCTTCGGAGGACGGCGGCGGAGTAGGGTCCGACTCCCAGATGTCATGGGCGTGCGTTGGGGTTCGGGGCCTCCTCCACCGGGTCGTCCGGCCCGGCTACGGTCCACACCTCGCCGGACAAGGTGACGCTGGGGGAGCCGCCGTGGTCGGGGCGCCGGCGAGTGACTCTTTGACTGACCCACTCGCCGTTACGCGGTTCGGGCAGGCCGAGGCTGCGAGCGATCTCCGCGTGCTGGCGCATGCCCCCGAGTACGAGGATCCCCTCTCGACGCAGGTCGTTCCGGGCATCTCTGACCCGCTTCGGGGCATCTTCCGACAGGGCAACGGTGCGGATCGTGGTGCGGTTGAGTACCCGGCCTTGGACAAGCCTGAGCAGACTGTTCGTCCGGTCCTGGCTGCTGCCTCCGACTGCTTCGGGTGCGAAGAGTTCCTCCCGCAGCGGTGCGGGAAGGTGGAGCAGGGTGTTCTCCGGCAGAGGCGCGTCCGGGAAGAGCCAGGCGGTGGCCTGGCGGCCTGCGGCGGAGAGCATACGCTTGCCATCCCGGTTGCCAAGCCCTCGGATCAGGTGTTCGGGTTCGATCCTGATCAGCCCGAGACTCCAGCACGAGCGCTGGTCGTCGGCCGACACGAGCAGGCACAGAGTGCCGACCTCGCCGGGCGCGATGGTCCACGTCCGGCCCATGGTGACCTTCAACGTCACTTCTTGGCCTCCGATGAGGAGACCGGTCCCGCGGCCGGGCTGGAACCCCCAGGCGCCCAGGAGCTCGTGGGTGATCTTGGTGGCGATGTAGACCTTCTCGGCCGTACCGAGCGTGTTGACGTCGAACCGGCCTGTTCTCCCGCCGTCGAGCACGCCGTCGAATGCCCTGCGCAGGGCGGCCGCCGTCAACGCCTCGAAGTCCCGCATGCCCCGCAAGGCATCCGCTACCGCCGAGAAAGCCACGTCGAAGAGGCCAGAGCCGGTAGACGATTTTTGAACCGTGGCCCCAGGGTCGGGGTCGGTGGAGCGCACCGCTGCGGGGACCTCGTCCACCGCGCCGGGGGTGACGGCACTCCGCACACCCTGTGTGGGGTCGGCTGCGGCGCGCGGAAACGGGAACCGAAGCTTGGCGGCGGCCAGTTGGTCAGCCACCACCGCCATGGCCCTGCTCTTCTCCGCCTGGCGTCAGGGTGGAGGTGGACCGCCGTCGCAGGGTCCGGGGGGACGAGCCGGAGCAGACTCGGGTCCCGATCCCAGCCCCGGCAGCCGCTCGGAGCCAGGACAGGGAACCGGTCCCGGGCCGCCGCGACCCCGCGCCTTGGTGCGGGCGTCGGGCGCAGAGTAGATGTCAGTAGGGCGCAGGTTCGTGTCAGCGAGCCGTGGCCATCCCGCCCGCGATCGCCGCGGTGATCGGTGGCGCCCGACTTCCCTGGATCGGTTACACCCTGGCGGCCGCTGACCTGCACGCCTGGTAGTGGGTACCGGCCGGGGCTTTCCCGGGCTTCGTGGCCCTCGTCCTGACCGTTGTGTGTCTCCACCGCAGGGCGGGCCCGGAGTGCCGCATCCATTCGGCTCTTGGGCCGACGCGGACGGCTCGTGTGCTGGCCGGCAGCCTGCCCGCTGCTGGTGTGCGCCGCCGTGTGCGTTTCTGCCCTGGTCGATCCCGAGGGCGATCCTCAGCTACGGTTCCAGCCTTCCTCGCTCGGCGTGGTTCCGGTCATGCTGGCCCTGCCCTGCCCTGCCCTGCCCTGCGTCGTCGGCGAAGACTCTCGGGGAAGAGGACCGCTCGACGCGTAAGAAGGTCATCACTGCAGCGGCCTTCAGGTTCATCCGCAAACGCCTCGCCCATGTGCCGGCGAGCCGACGAGAGATCGCGGTGGACGACGTCACCAGCGAGGTGATGTTGACGCTCAGGGAGAAGCGTGACCGGATCAGGATCCCGAAGCGCGCCATGTACCGCGTCGCTGCCTTCCACCGAGTGATGGTCCGCTCTGGGGGCCGTGCGAGTACCGTCCAAGGTGTCGACCCGAGAAGGGAGTTCCGGATGCTTGAGGAGCAAGAGGCTATCGGGCAGCGGATTCGCCGGCAGCGCTTGAACGTGGGCCAGACGCAGGCCGATCTGGCAGCCGCGGTCGGGAAGACCCAGGCCTGGGCTTTCCGAGTCGAAAAAGGCCAGATCGAGCTCGATCGCGCTACTTTGATCAACGCCCTGGCCGCCGCGCTGCACTGCCACCCGAACACGCTCATACAGCGCCCGTACAGCGTTGCGCCGGGGACCGAGCCTGATGCGGGCTGGCACGCAGCGGCAGCGTCCATCATGCGAGAACTGCGCCGCTACGATCTCGCCCCGGTCTTCGACGGCACCCCCCGCCCCTCGGCCGTCCTGTGGCAGGAGATGCGGCGCCTGCACCGTCTGCGCGATGCAGCGGCGAACTCGGCGATCCTGCGGGAGGTCCCGGACCTCCTGCGTGAGTCCCGTGCGCTGGCCGAGGTCTCCGTCGGCCGGGAGCGCGAGGAGGCGTTCGCGGTGTACGCGGTCGCCTGCAAGTTCACTCACACCGCCGCGCACGCCCTCGGTCAGCCCGAGTTGGTGGCGTTGGCCTGCGAGCGGGTCGTATGGGCGGCGCAGCGCTCCGGGGACCCGCTCCTGCCGGCCGTGGCGGACTGGATGCGGGTGTGGGACATGTGGGCCACCGCCGACTACGGCGACGCCCTCGCCCTGGCGGACAAGGCACTGGCGGGTATCCAGGAACTCTACGACGACGGTGACCCGCTGGCGCTGCGGGTGTGGGGCTCGCTTCAGCTACGGTCAGCTGTCTCTGCCGCGCGGAACGGGAACGCGGGGGAGACCCGGGCACGGATGAGGCACGCTGTCGAGGCCGCCGACCGGGTCGATGCCCACGTTGGCCCCACCCCGTTTGACCGGCACTCGCTCACGTTCTCCATGGGCAACGTGCAGATCCACGAGATCAACGTGGCATTGGAGATGTCCAATCAACGCGAGGCCCTGCGCCTGAACCGGGACACCGATCCGGGCCACATCGCCGCCCTGCCGAAATCCAGGCAGGGTCACCACCACATGGACCTCGCCCGCGCATGGCTGTGGGACGGCAACCGGGCCAAGGCTCTGATCGAGCTGGAGACAGCGGAGGCCCTGGCCCCGCAACTGGTGCGCCACCACCCCATCGCCCGTGCCACCCTCCGGCAGCTCGTATACGCCGAGCGACAGCTGACCCGTCAGAAGCTGCGGGGCATGTCGGAGCGATTTTCGCTGGATGACCTGTAGGTATACGCCGGATTCATATAGGCCCGTATACCGGCCCTTACGGTCTGCTCATGCCTGAGCGACCGACCATCGACCAGGCCGCGCCCCGCTGCTCCTTCCCTGCGGCGGGCAACTGGCGGCCACAGCGTGGCGACCTTGCCACCGACATCACCCGCGGACGCACCGGAGTGGTGGTGTCCCTGCCGGAGGACACTGGCACTCGCGTCTACCTTCTGAGGCCCGAAGGCGGCGGCGCGGACTGGGCCGCCCACCGGGTCAGTCTCGTCCCCGCCACCGAAGACCCTGGCAGTGGGGCGGCGGGGTGAGCCGCACGAATGACTCTGGGCGCTCCCCGATCCCGCCCCCACAAGGCGGGCTCAGCCGGGAACTCCAGGCGCGGGCTGCGGAAGGCCTGGTCCGGTTCCTGGCCAGCGTCCAAGCGCACAAGGATATCCGCTGCAGCCTGGCCGGCAGGCCCCCGAAGGGGCGGTGATCACCATGGCCGTACCGCGTCGCACTGCGCCGTACCGGGTCGGCGATCTGGTCTCGGGTACCTCGTACGTGGACCCGCAGGACCGCGGGCGCGAGATACCGGAGCCGATCACCGGACGCGTGGTTCAGGTGGGATCGGGGTGGGCCGGAGTCGATGCCGACCAGGCATACGTATGGGTCCGGCTCGGCTCCGGCCGTGAGCGGCAGGCCCTGATACGGGACATCCAGAAGGTGACCCATGAGCAGGCGCCAAGCCATGCGCCGACAGCGGTGTGCGGTGCTCGAAACGGCGCTAGCCGCCGGGCATGCCCCCTGACACCGCCGATGGCGTCGTCGGCCGCGTCCCGGGCGCGGCAGCGCCCCCTTGTAGGCCGCCGGGCCGGAGACAACGGATCTTGCAGGCGTTGATCGTGCCGATCGTGTTCGGACCGATCGCCGCGTAGTGGTACGCGACAGAGGGAGGGGACGATGACCATGGAGCACACCAGGGCGGAGGAACCGGGCCGGCTGCCCGTGTGCACGCCGCAGCAGGAGTTACGGCGGAGGCGGATCCTGGAAGAACTGGCGTGCAAGGAACCGTTTGCCGATGTCGGCGACGAGTACCTTTCGGCGATTGGCGTACGTGAGGCTCGCCCGACTCGTCCGGGCGGCACTGGGTGAACAGGCTGCCGAAACTGCCGAACCCGCCTGGCTTGTCCTCCCGGTGCCGGTTGACCCGATCGATGCACCGCGCAAGCGCACGGCCTGGGACCGCTTCTGCCCGGCACCGCATCCGCAGGAGAACCTCCCCCTCACTACGTGCGAGCTCGAGGGCATCCAGCGGCACGTCCTGGGAGCGGGAGCGGGAGCGGGAGCGGGAGCGGGAGCGGGAGCGGGAGCGGGGATGAAGACGGCGATGGATGTGGGCAGCGGCTGGGAAGGGCTGACAACGCGACGGCGCGGACGCGGGGTGCCGGGGATCGACCGCGGTGAGCTGCGCCCACCACGCCCTCCGTAGTACGGCGCAGCTCGTCGTGGACCGCTTTGGAGCGGGGTGCGATGGGTGGGGAAGCGGGTCCGCGCATCGGTGACGCGGCAGCTGGTGGACTATCGGGTGATCAGGGCTCGGCGGTGGGCGGCCCTGTCCAGTGGCGTGGCCAGCGAGGCTCTTTGCAACTTCATCGGGCTTATGGGTCGTTTGCTGGTTTCGGTGAAAGCGCCCGTGAACGGCCCGCCGCGTGCATAGAGTCAGAGGTCAGAAAGCCTGCTCCCCGCACCCGCGGGGATGAACCCTCGCGAAGCAGGTCCATGGAGCCATCGGAGGACTGCTCCCCGCACCCGCGGGGATGAACCCTGGGCGCTGGCCTAATCCCTTTGCGAAGACCTCTCTCCCCGCACCCGCCGGGATGAACCCGTCAGGGTCGCGGGTGCCCGGAAGACGAGCGCCTGCTCCCCGCACCCGCGGGGATGGGCCCCATTTCTCGGCGCGTCCGCAGGCTCGTCTGCGGTGAACGGCTCTGACGCGGCAGCGTGGCCTTCCGAGACCACAGCGGGACTTTGCGGGGCCTGTACTTCCTGACCCTCGCGCAGCCGGGCCGCTGAAGGGAAGGCCTACCGCAGGGCACGACGTACCGCACACGTAGGCTGCCGCCGGTGACCCGCCATACGCAGGGCGATGTCGGGGAAGTCTGCTCGCCGTCCAGGGGGAACGGAGACAAGCGGCTTGTGGAGTCCGAGTCGAGATCGTTCACGAATGTGTGCCAGAACCCGAAATTCGCCGACGACGCCACGCATGACCCGGCGAATCAGCCGAGGTCGCGAAGGACGCACCACACACTCACCATCCATGGCCGTCCTGCCCCCCCCAGGCAGCTTGACCGCAGGAGTTCACGCTTATAGCCCGGCCTGAGCGAGCAAGGATTCTGCCTGTTGCCGCGTGAGATTTGGCGGGGCCGGTGCTGCTGGGGGGCAAGTGCGGGTGCCGCGACTGAACGACAGCATCCACTCAGCAACGGGGCTGTCGGACTCCAGGGTGGCCACAAGCCGTTCACGCAGCGCTGGCGGGGTGTCCGCCCGGGCCGCGATCGCGTTCCTGACGAAGATGTCCTGGTCCCCTGCCAGCAGGTCACGTAGACCAGGCGGAAGGTCTGGGTGCGCGGCGACGGCCTCCCGGACATCGGAGTCCGGGTCGGCCGCCAGTTCAGGGGTCGGTACGGCATGCGCGACCGCGGCAGCACGGGTCGCCGGATCTGCCAGCAGTCCGGGCAGGAGGTCTGTGGGAGGGGCGAATGCCCGAACACTGCCGCTGCGGATGTTTGGGTCGGTATCCGTCAGCAACATCCTGCGAACGTCGTCCGGAGCATCGCGCCAGCGCTGGATGGCAGACGACCGCACACTTGCCTCCGAGTCTGCGGCCAGGAGGGCCAGCAACTCCGCCCGCAGATGCTCGTTCATCGCAAGGAACGACCGGACGGAAGGATCCGGGTCGGCCGCCAGGCGGGCCAGCAGCCCCAGCGGCTCATCTCTGACGCTCGCCGCGACCGCACACCGAACGGCCGGCTCCGGATGCTCCGCAAAGCGGGCCCTGATCCGAGAGGGCAGGGAGGAGTTCGCGGCGAGAGTCCGTATGGAGCCGAGGTCGATGATCTCCGCTATCAGTTCATCAGTCAGGTCCCGGCGCAGCAACGCGACAGAGCGCCGGGCTCCCGGGTGCTGGAGCAGGCGCCGCACCAGGTCAGCGGGCAGGTCCTCTTGGGTTGCTAGAGCACTGAGTTCAGCATCCAGTTCCATGGAACGCAGGGTAAGCATCCGGCCCGGAGGAATACGCCGCAAGCCGATCTGCCGTCGCAGCCGGACCCGGCAGCTCGTCATGGACGGCTCAGGCGCAGGTAGTCAACTACGCAGCCCGGGTATGGCTCGGGAGTCGATGGTGGCGTCACAGGAAGGGCTGGCTGGCCTGGGTATTTCGTCATGCCAAGGCACGGGCGTCGTCGTTTTCGCCCTGGCTCACTCGGGCATGCCGGGCAACGGTACGAAGCCAGGTCACAGGAGGTGGAAGGGCGGCATGACGGCCGTGACGTACAGGGTGCGTCGGCGCGGGATGGGCAGGACGTACATCCAGCCCCCGCTGGGGAGGTCGATGCGGCGGACGCCGCCGTCGGCCGGTCCGCGGCCCGTGGTCGTCGGGTCGACGCCCATGGCGGCGAGCTCGACCAGGTCTGCCAGCACCTGCTCGGCCTCGGCGATGACGGAGACCGCCAGCCCGGTGGTGACGTGGGCTTCGCCGGGTTCGTACTCCCAGCTCCAGTCGAGGTCGCTCACCGGCTGTCGCCCTGACGTGTGAACCCCGCCTCGGCGTGCACCTCAAGGAGGATCATGCGGATCTGCGACAGGACACCTGGGAGGTCTGCGTCGTCGGCGCTCTGCGCCCGGTGCTCCAGATCCCGCAGGCGGGCGAGCCGCTGGGGGTTGCGGGCGTGCGCGACTTCCACGGCCCAGTACGAGACGAGGCGGTGGAGGGGGGCGGGCGACACCTCGGCGCGCGCCTGCGCGACCGCTGCTGCACGTTCCGCGTCGAACTCGGGCAGGCGGGAAGGGGCGAGACGGGCGAGGGCGGCCCGCAGGTCCTCGGGCCGGGCGGCCGGCTGGGGGACTGCTTCGGGGCCGGATTCGGGTGCCGTGCTCATGCCGCTGCCTTCCGTTGGGATTCGATGCGGACGGTGCCCGAGGGGGCGATCAGGGTGATCCCGCCATCGGCGTAGCCCTGGATGAGGACCTCGCACAGGGTCGAGATGTCGGGGGCGAGGGCGGTGTCCGCCATGGCCGCGGGCACTGGTCCGGATACCTGTGCCCGGGCAAGGCCGGCGCGTTCGAGGGCGCGGTTCCAGACGGTGTCCGGGATCTCGACGTTGGCGCGGTACGTGCCGGTGGTGGCGCCGGAGATGGGACCGATGGTGATCGTGCCCGAGGCGAATCCCGCGAGGAGGTGCTGAACGGCACGGGTGGCGGCCAGCCCGTCGCGCTTGGCTTGGGCAGCGCCCCGGACCCAGACGTCGCGGTGGAGCTTGAGGGTGTGGCGCCCGGCACGGGTCATCGGGGTTCCTCTCCTCAAAGATGCCGGCTTGCTGGAAGGTCGCCGGTGGTCGGCGCCGCCGACGCATCCGAGTCTACGCCAAAATGGCGGAACGGGGCAGGCTGCGGATGGCGGGCCACAGGGGGCAGCCGCACGGTGAGTACGGCACTGCAGGGAATTACATCCGGCCTCCGTCGGCAGTGCCGCCGCTCGGTCCGGTTCCTGGTCGGGAGCAGGGCCTTTCCCTATCGGTATGGCGGGCCGGGTGGTGAGGGGGTGCTCGGGTTGCCAAGGCTGGGGGAAACGAGACACCGCCCCGCCTGTTCCCACTTGGTGTGATCGGGACGCCCGCCTGCCCGCAGACCCGTTCAGTGGGGCATTTCGCGTTGGTCGGAAGTGGCTGAATGGGGCGGTGGTCAATGGGAGGGAGGCCTCCAATGCCGCAGGGCGATTCGCTTCGTTCATGATGGGGCTCGTGAATCCCCGTGACCTCGATCTTGTCATTGCCGCTGTCCATGCTGTCGGGCCGTGCCCGCCAGGTGAGGAGGCCGATTGGACCGACCGGGTCCGAGACCGTGCCGTGAGCCTGTACGTCCTGGGGGACACGGTGGGGCAGGACATTGCCCGGCTGGATGCGGCGAAGCAGTTCACGGCGACGCTGCTGGATGTGCGGGTGGAGGCATCCAGTAAGCGCGGTGTGCTGGTGTTGCGGAACACCTCGGGGGAGCTGGAGCAGCCGATCCGCACGGACCGCGGTGATTCCGAGGCGGGGCGGGCGATGATCGAGCGGGTTCGGGCTCTGATCGGCCACCGGGTACGGGTGTACCGCCTCAATGAGCGGATGGCATCGAATCCGAAACTTGAGGTGCGCATCGTGGTCCACTTGGCCGACTTCGGCCTCGATACCGACCCGGTCCACGAGAACAGCGCGAAGCAGAACGTCCTCGCGGCTGCCGAGGGCGACACTGCCGTCGCTCAGCGGGCCTGGTCGGAGGCGGGCCTCCCGGAAGCCGGCGCCGTGTCCGTACGCCAGCTGGCCGACGCGCTGGCATGCCTCCCACAGGCTGATGGGGAACCGGATATGCGACGTTTCACCTGAAGGGTCGCGATCGGTGAAAGTGCTCCAGAACGCGTCGTGGCGCGCCTAAACTTGCTGCTCAGCAAGCCTGCTCCCTGCGCACGCGGGGATGAACCCGCCGCCCTTGACTCGCGGACCGCGATGCGGGACTGCTCCCCGCGCACGCGGGGATGAACCCGTGCAGGGCGGGTCGTGGATGGAGACCATCTTCTGCTCCCCGCGCACGCGGGGATGAACCCACCAGGATGTCGGTGACAACGGGTGTGTCAGCCTGCTCCCCGCACACGCGGGGATGAACCCCGACCCAGGATGTCGCGTGCGCGCTCTTCGCTCTGCTCCCCGCGCACGCGGGGATGACCCCGATGCCGACGAGCACCGACTCGTTCCGGATGCTTCGGAGGGTTAGATCCCGGCTCGGCCCCGGGCGTCAAACGCTGTGAACGCGGAAGCAGTTGTGCAAAATCTACGACATCAACTAAAGTCATGACCGCACTGGAATGGTTCGATGCGTAGTCCGACCCTAGGAGTCGTCCGCATGAGTGTTCCTCCGTGGCCGTGGGCGACCGACGTGTTCGGCGATCAGGCCGCAGCTGTACGCCTTGCCGTCGGACAGGGCCTTCGCAACATGCAGGCCAACGCACAGGCCGCACAAGAACAAGGCGCATCCCGCACCACCCGCGCTTACGGCACCACCCGGTATGAGAACCAGTACGAGCGGCTGCAGGACGAACTCAAAGACCTGCCCGGCGCCCGCGCAGTCCAGCCCTTCGGGTTCTCCTATGAGCTGATGCTCATCGGCAACGGACTGCTCTACCCGTTCCGGTACGCCAAGACCAAGTCGGACGTACGCAGCGCGCGCATCCCCAGCCAATCCCGGCTGGTACGGGAACTTTTCACCTTCGCGCCGGCGCCGAAGCACACCCAGGACCCGTTCGACCTCGACTTCGCGACGGCTGTCCCGACCGCCGAACCGCGTGGCGCCCTGGCGACCATCCCGCAGGGCACCCAGCTGATCCTCGTGCCGTTCGCCTGCAACGCCTCCGAGCTGCTCGAGGCGTACTGGGGCATCGCAGCCCTCGGGATGAACCGGCAGCTGGAGTGGGCCACCGATCCCGAGCCGCTCCACCTGCCGCAGGCGGTCACCTCGTACACTCCGCGACTGATCAGCATTCCGCACCAGATCACGGCACACACCAGCTTCGCCGACGGAACCGAACCCACCCTTACGCTGTCCTCTCGTACCACCTCGGACCGGGGCCTGCACGTGCCCGCTCAGACCGAGGCAGAACCCGTCGAGGACCAGAGCAGCGAAGACGATGCGACTCACTAAGCAAGACCTGATTCCCGGTACGGAAGAACGAGGCGCCACGCCGCGTGCCATCTCCGACGGCTTCGATCCCACCCGGCTGACACAAGCCCGTCGGTTGGCCGAGATGACGAAGAAGGACGTGGCGACACAGCTCGGAGTGACGCCAGCCGCGGTGGGTCAGTACGAGACGGGAGTCTCGAAGCCACGGCCTGACCTGATTCCCCGTCTCGCGGAGATCCTCGGGGTTCCGGTGACGTTCTTCCTGCTCGGAAGGCCGGCCAACCGGCTCGATGCCTCCATGGCCCACTTCCGAAGCCTGCGCAGCACGCCGAAGTCCCAGCGAGAGCGTGCTCTCGCCTTTGCCGAACAGGTCTGGGAGCTCACGTACGCGCTGGAGCAACGGATCCAGTTGCCGCTTGTGGATCTGCCCGGTTTCGCCGGGGGGGAGGTCCACCCCGGCGAGGAGCTGTCCACCGATCCCGCGTCCGCCGCCCGTGAGCTCCGCAGGCGCTGGGGGCTCGGCGACGGCCCTGTCACGCACCTGGTGAGGCGGATGGAGTCCCACGGGATCGTGGTGGTGATGCCGCCTGCCAGTGATCCTTCCGCTGCGAGCGTGGACGCGTTCTCCACCCGGGCCGCGCGGCCGCTCGTCGTTCTGACCGCCAACCGGGCGGACGACATCTACCGGCACCGGTTCACCGCCGCCCACGAGCTGGGCCACCTCGTGCTTCACGGCGATGCCACCGGGGACAGTCGCCAGGAGAAGGAGGCCGATGCTTTCGCGGCCGAGTTCCTGACACCTCAGTCCAGCATCCTGCCCCTGTTGCCCAGGCGGATGGACATTGCACGGCTGGCAGAGCTCAGAGGGGTCTGGGGGGTCTCCCTCCACTCGCTCGTCTACCGCTGCCGCGAGTTGGGGCTGATCTCCGACGCCACCACGAGCCGGACGTACCAACGCCTGCGCGCTCTCGACGGCCAGCCGGGCTTCACCGCGGAATCAGTCTCGAACTTCCCTGGTGAACAGCCTTCGATGCTCGGACAGGCCTTCGACCTGGCTGCGCAGGAAGCCGGCCTCTCGGTTTCCCAACTGGCACATGAACTGGCGTGGACCAGCGCGCGAGTTCGGGACCTGTTGGGCGTCCAGGAACAGAGGCCGGTGCTCCGCCTCGTCCAGTAGCAGTTACCGTCGGCCTGAGCAGCCGAGGGATGACTGCTGCTGCCCCGTCGTCACAGCTTTCCAGCATCAACACGGTGCTTCCTGGAATCTCACCTGAACGGCACCGAGGCCGACCCATCTCAGGGCCGGCCCCGGTGGCTTGCCGACGTGCTCGAAGGATCAGAGTGTCGAGTCGTCACCGAGGGCGTCGGCACCGATGGCTCCCCGCAGGACGTGGGCGATCTCCTCGGGCTTGAGGTCGATGCTGTCCAGCCCCTCCATGGTCAGCGGGATTTCCTCCAGCGCGTATTCGCCGCGTCCCTCGGCGCTGAACTCGGGGCCAGTCCGGTCTTCGAAAGACCATGTCGCGATGCGGGCGAGGTAGAAGAGCTGACGCTCGTTGTCGGACTCCATCGTGTGAAGGAGGCGGACGATGTCGGCCTTCCCCGCGATCTCTTCGTGGATCTCCCTGTGGAGGGCGGCCTCCCGGGACTCGTCGCTCACCTCGACCCCGCCGCCTGGCAGCACCCAGTACACGGGGATTCCGGGCTTGGTGCGGCGGATGACCAGCATTGTTTCGTCCGCGGTGACGAGGACGGCTCGGACTCGTTCGATCATTTCGCTCTGTCTCCTTGCTTGTTGACGGTCTCAGTGCAGCAGCCAGCCGCCGTCGACGTGGACGGATTGCCCAGTGATGAACGACGCGGACGGGCCTACGAGGAACGCCACCAGGGCTGCCACGTCTTCGGGGCGTCCGCGTCGCGGGACGCACTGGCGGTTGATCTGGTCTTCCGGGCGAGCGCGGTGGTGGGCTGGGATGGCGGTCTCGGCTTCCACCTCGATGGCGCCGGGCAGGACGGTGTTGACGCAGATGCCGTACGGGCCGAGCTCGCGGGCCAGGGACCGGGTGAGGCCCAGGAGGCCCGCCTTGGCGGTGCTGTAGGCGACGAGGTTGGTGCGGCCGGCGCGGGCGTTGACGCTGCCGATGTTCACGATCCGGCCCCAGCGGCGTTCGATCATACCGGGGGTCAGGGCGTGGCAGGTGCGGTAGTGGGCGGTGAGGTTCACGTCGAGGGAGTAGTTCCAGGCTGTCTCGTCGGTGTCCTGCCAGGGGACGCGGGGGTAGGAGCCGGCGTTGTTGACGAGGATGTCGACGGGGCCGATCTCGGCGCGGACGAGGTCGGTCATGGTCTGCACGGCGGTCGGGTCGGTCAGGTCGGCGTTCACCGCGATGCCGGGGCTTCCTTCGCGCTCGAAGGCGGCAAGGAGGGCGTGGGCGTCGGGGTCCTGGCCGAGGTGGTTGACCGCGACGGTGGCGCCGGCGGCCGCGAGGGCCCGTCCGGTCTCGGCGCCGATGCCGGTGGCTCCGCCGGTGACGAGGGCGTTGCGGCCCTGGAGCGGGCGGGCCTGGAGGGGGATCTCAAGCAGGGGCAGGGACATGGCTGCTCCGTTCACCGGGGTTGGGGTGAGGTGCCTGTGTGGCGGTGAAGAACGTGTCGAGGGTCGTGAGCGGGTCCTGGCTTTCGGCGAGCTTGATCAGCACGAGCAGGAGGTCGTGTCCGGTCAGCCGGGCTGGCGGAATGACGCCGAGGATGCGCAGGGCGAGGAAGGCGTGGATCTCCTCCAGGGCGGTGCCGCCCTCTCCCCGGAGACCGTCCAAGGCCTGGGTGATGGCCGCACTGCGGCCGGGTCCGGTGTTCCAGGCGTACCGGACGTCGATGTGCCGGCTGCGCTGGTGGAGTTCCAGGTGTTCGATGCGGGGGCGGGTCTGTGGCGGGAGGGCGAGGCGGAGGGTGCGGGCGTACACGTCGGGTTGGTAGTCCGGGACGAGCCAGCCGCCCAGCGCCATCAAGTACCAGATTAGGTTGGCGGCTTCGCCCACGGCGGTGTTGCGGCCGGCGAACTCGAAGTCGAGCCAGCACAGCGGATCGGCGATGTTGGGCTCCGTCGGGTCGCCCTGTGTCAGACCGGCCAGCCAGCGGCGGTCGGGGGCCAAGGCGTGGCGGAGGATGTCGATGATGCCGGCGACGTTCAGCCTCAGCTGCCTGCCGTTGGCGGTGAGAGTGAAGTCGGCCAGCTCCCGGAGGGTGAGGGTCGTATCGGTGTGGGGCAGGGCGATCGGTAGGTCACGGCGCAGGTACCAGTGGTCCAGCCGGCCGCCGGGGCGGATCCGGTCGAGGTAGAGGTCCGGAACGCAGTCGGTCAGCGGCATGCGCTTCCCGGTCTCCTCGGCCGCCGCCCACAGATCCGCGCAGACGCCGTCCACCAGGCGATCCAGGCGGGGCAGCACGGCCGGATCCCGGTCAGCCAGGGCGATGACGTCGCCCAACAGCAGCTCGCACCGGCCGGTGGCGAAGACGTCCTCGTAGGCAAGGAGCTGCCTGTCCGGCAGAAGGATCTGCCCGTGAAAGGCCGGAACCGCGATGCGGGGAGCGAGCTGTGCCCAGCCTTTCGCCTCGGTGGCACCCTGCTCGCGGCTTGCCGCCGCCTTGTGGAAGGTGGCCGCTGGGGCCAGCGGCAGCCGGCTGCCCGCGCTCACCGGGCCGTCCCCGGCAGGGTGTCCAACCAGGTCTGGAGGACCATGTCCGCGAGCGTCTCGGCCGCGGAGCGCTCGGTGCGGGCGGTGGTGACCAGGTTCGTGTCCTGCAGCTCGGCGTCGAGGAGCACCGTGAGGGCGTCGCCGTCGGAGGGGCACTCGATCCCGGCGAAGCGGAGCTGGATCTTCGCGAGCAGCGCGGTGACCTTGTAGAGGTCGCGGAGGTCGGGTGCCCCCTTGAGGAGCTGGCGGCGGATCTCGATGGCGGCCTGGATGCCGTCGCGCAGGCTCACGTCGACATCGGTGGCCGCGTCCGGGGCGGGCAGGGTCAGGCCAGGGGCAGACCACAGCGGGACCAGGGTCCCGCTGCCGATGAGCGCGAGGACGTGGAGGAGCCGAGAGGTCACAGCGCCGGCCCGGCACTCGGCCCGGGTCAGCACGGTCAGGCCGAGCTTGACCCCGCCGAGTTCGGCCTCCAGCTCCGCGAGGATCCGGCGCATCCCGTCAAGGGAGGAAGCATCGGCTACGACGAACACGTCGAGGTCGCTCCAGCCGTGCTGATACTTGCCCCGGGCGCCGCTGCCGGTGACGGCCAGCAGATCGATCAGTGGATGCGTTCCAGTGGTTCGGTCGAGGAATGCAGCCAGGTACGACTCCAGGTGCACAGGCAGTCCGAGCGCGTTGACCGGCATGGTGCTGGGCCGGTGCTCCGGCCAGCGGCGGTCGAGCGCGATGCGGTCCAGGCGGCGTTCCAGCTCCAACCGCGGCCCGTCGTTGCCGATGACCTCGTGGGCGATGGAGGCGATCTTGTCCGCGCCACGTGCGCTCTTGACGACGTCGCGGTCGGCGACGTCCTGGGCCCCGGCCAGGCACCGCCATGCGCGTGTGGTCTCGGAGGCGTCCAGTCGGCCTGCACGACGGAGCCCAGCCGATACGGGTCGGAGATGCCGGCCCGCCCGGCCGCGTCCTCGATGAGGTAGCCGATCTTGAGGCGGGCGTGGCCGTGGTGTGTGCGCAGGTACTCGCCGGCCGTGCTCTTGCCGCTACGCCTGCTGGACCGGGGCATCCCCATGCTGGAGGCATCCGTCGCCGCGACGGTCGCCGTACGGGAGGGCCTCGGCCCCGCCCAGGCCGCCGACCGTGCCCGGCTCTTGCTGACCCCGTACGAAGCCGATCTGCGGGCCGCCGAGGGGAGCGAGTACGCCTCTGAGCGATCCCCCCGCCCCACTCTCCCAGAAACGATCCGTCCCATGGGGAGGTACACGACCCATCGGATACCCCCGGCGAGGCTGCTGAGTCTGAGACGGGGAGAGGCCCGTGCGGGAGCCGTTGGCGCGGTCGGATCTCTGCCGGATGCGCGGTTCCCCTGGTAGTGGCTTGAACACCGCTCAGCCTAGGAGCGGCTCGAACGCCTTGCGCAGCTTTGCTGACGATTCGGCAGATCCGGCGTCCCTCACCGTCGCCAACGTACACGCCGTGTGGTCCGCCGCGGCTTCGGCGCTGCTCGGCCTCGGCTGGGGCGTTGCAGTACGCTCAGAACCTGCTGAGTCCGGGGGAATCGATCGCGCTCATCCTGGGCATGGCTATCCTTGGGCACGGCGTGGTTGCGCACGCCTGCTATAGCACCCCAGTGAGTTGGTTTGGGTTCCACTGCTGGTGGTGCGATGACTCGGGCGAGTCACGGTGGCCGTTCCTCTCTGCAAAGAGGGACGGCCACTTTCCGTGCGGAGCCTGGTTGCACAGCCCCCGACGCGGTTGTTCCGGCTACGCCTTACCGCTTACGGGCGACGGCTGCGTACTTCGAGTCCTCCGCATCAGTGAGGGCCGAGGTGTCGACGACAGCGATGTTGCTGACGCCGACCTGGGGAACAGTGATGTCCGACCGCCAGCCGCGGGAGGTGTCGAGCCCGGGTTCGATGAGCTCGAGACCGTCGAAGAAGCGCAGGATCTCGGCTCGATCGCGGAGCCGGAGAGGGCCGCTGCCGTCCTCGGAGTTGTAGGCGACGACGACCTCGCTCATGTCCCGGAAGTCCATCGTCGGGTGGATGACGCTCATCAGGCTGCCCGGTGCCACGGCTTCGACGTACGCCGCCACCGCTTCATGCGGCCGACGCGCGTCGTCGATGAAGCACAGCACGTTGTTGAAGCAGAGGCCGACCGGCTGCGTGAGGTCCAGGGTGTTGCGGACTTCGGGCGAGTCCAGCACCGAGGACGGGTCGCACAGGTCGGCTTGGAGGAAGACGGAACGGCCCTCGGCGGACTCGGGGGCGGACATGAACGCCTCGGAGCGCCGGGCCACGATCGGATCGCTGTCGACCGACACCACCCGGGCCTCCGGCGCGATGCTCCGGACGATCTGGTCCAGGTCGGGTTCGATCGAAGAACCGCACCCGAGGTCCAGGAACTGGGTGATGCCCTCACGGGCCATGAACGTCGCAATGCGTTCCATGCAGTGCCGGGCCGCCCAGGCCGTGGCCCTGCTGTTCGGGTGGACCTTCCCGATGGCCGCGGCCACCGCGGCATCCACCTCGTAATGGTCCTTCCCGCCCAGGAGGGCGTTGTACACCCTCCCGGGGTGCGGTTGGCCGGCATCGATGTGCCCTGGCGTGAACGCCTTGTACTCCCCGCCCATGTACTCCCCCTCCTTGATCCTTCTGGCCCGGACGGTTGCGGTGCCGGTCACCGGGCCCATGCTTCCTTGGTGATCTCCTCCAAGATCGCCGGCGTATCGCGGATCGGCGCGGCGTGCACCGCGCACATCGTGTCGAAACCCTGCAGGTGGCGACTCGTCTTCTGGTGCAGGTACTCGCCGCCGTCGAAGCTGCTCCGGTAGACGATGTCGGGTAGCTCCGGCTCGGCGAATCGGAAGAGGTGGAACGGACCCGACTCTGTGCCCGGGTAGGCGCCGAGGTGCCGGGGGACGATCTGGATCTTGATTTCGGGACGCTTCGCCATGGCCAGGAGATGCTCGATCTGCCGGCGCATCACCTGCGGGCCGCCCACGCTGCGACGCAGGGCGCTTTCGTCGAGCACCACCCACAGAATGGGGCGCGTCGCCCCCGCGGCCCGCGATGTGCCGGGGCCCGTGCCGAGGATCCGGCGCTGCCGTTCCTTCAGCAGGTCGATGTGGCGGCCGAGAAGGCCTGCCCTGATTCCAGGGTGACAGGCACTCAGGGCGGCGCGCGCGTAGTCCTCGGTGCGCAGCAGCGCAGGCACCATGTACGGCTCGAAGGCGCGGATGACGGTGGCCGCACTCTCCAGGCTCAGGAACCGGTGCAAGTTCCTGGGCAGGACTTCGGCGGGATAGGACGCCCACCAGGAAGGCTGCTTGGCCTGGTCCACCTCTGCGAGGAAACCCGCGATCTCCTCCGCCGTGGCTCCGTACAGGTCGAGCAGCTTCTCGATCGTCGTCCGCGGAGGGTTGGACTCGCCGATCTCCCAGCGACGCACGGTGTGTTGAGTGACGCCGACAGCCTGGGCCGCATCGGCCCGGCTGATCCGCGGGGCAGCCTGCATGCGCCAGTCCGTGAGGCGCTTCGCCAGGACTGACTGAAGTGTCGTGGTCGTTTTGGGCGCAGCCAACTTTCCTCCCCTCCGGAATGAGCAGAGTCTGACACAGACGATCTGTACATTCCAAGATGCAATTTGCAGATTGCCAGTTGCAGGTTGTGATGTACATGATGGATAGTATGGGCCGGAGACGATCACCGGAGCCAACGCCCGCCCGCGCAGGCGTGTTGGCGCATCCGGCATCCGGCATCCGGCAATCCGGCGTGTGGCCCCGTTGCGGCGACCGATGTGCGGCTGCTGCTCCACAGCGGCGCCACAAGGCCCGCGGTTTCTGACCGTTGGTTGCGTTTCACCCCTGAGCAAGGAGCTCCCGCCCGCATGTCCACACCACCGCAACCGCCGTCGTTCCCCGGGCCGTACCCACAGTCCGGACCGTACGGACAACCGGGGCAGCACGGCGTTCCGCAGGGCTGGTACCCGCCGCCGGTGTCAGAGAAGACCAACGTGCTGGCCATCGTCGCGTTCGTCATGTCGCTCGTCTGTGCGATTCCGCTGGTGCCCCTGGTCCTCGGCGTCATCGCCCTTTCCCAGATCCGCAATCGCGGTGAGAAGGGCAAGGTCCTGGCCATCGCGGCCATCGCCATCCACGGCGCGACCATCGCGTTCTACGTGATCTTCATGGTCCTCGGGCTCACCGGATCGCTGGACGGCGGTCCCGCGCCGAAGCGCGACACCAGTGGCCAGGTCACCGGCTCGGGCTCCAGCCAGGTGAACGACATCCGCACGGGTGACTGCTTCAACATGGACGACGATCTGGCGGGCGTCCAGGACAAGGACGGCGGCCAGGCCCGCCGCTCGGTGCGCATCGTGCCCTGCGACCAGCCCCACAAGGGGGAGGCGTACGCCGTCTTCAATCTGGAGGACGCGGCGTACCCGGGAACGGAGAAGGTCGTCTCGATCGCCGAGGAGAAGTGCGGCGGTTCGAAGCTGGCCGACTACGTGGGCAAGGACGCCAACCCTTCGGAGAAGGTGGACGTGTACTACTACTATCCCCAGCTGGCCTCCTGGACCTTCGGCGACCGCGAGGTCACATGCTTCCTGGCCGACAGCAGCGGCCCGAGCACCGGCTCGCTCCGCTCCACCGGTTCCTGAACCTCAGCCGGCGCGGTTCGAGTCCATGTGGCGTCGGTGTCGGGGGATGAGATGAACTTCGACGAGAACGAACCGCAGTCTGTTCGAGAGGAATGCTTCGCCGCCGAGCGGGCCGGACGCGGAGCGGCACGCAAGGCCGCGCCGCTCGACCTGCGGGGTGCCCACGTCGGCGCGGCCGCCGCGACCGTCGCCCTGGTCCTCCTCGGCTCGTACGCCAAGCTGGTCGCTCTGGGCATCGTCAGCGGAGTTCTTCTGCTCTGGTTCGCCGCGGCCCTCGCATGGGCCCACGCAGACGGGGACCATGGCCGGCACGCACTCCGGCGCACGTACAAGGTCACCTTCGGATGGGGTGAGGCATTCTGAGCACCAAGGCCGAACCAGAGGGGGCGATTTGACGAGCGAAGTCGATCGGATGGGGGACGGTCCGCGGTACGCCGATGAGCTGACGGCCGACGTCGTGTGGGAGATCGGCGACTTCCTGCTTCCCCGACTGGAGCGAGCGGCACGTGCTCACCCGTCATACAGCGAGGAGGGCATCACGGCCTCGGCGCTCGCGGAGGCAGTAGCCACGTTGGTGCTCACCTTGGAGTGGACCATCACCGGCGAAACGCCCGGCCGTGTCCGTAGTCCGATCGGGATTCCGGCGCCCCCGATGCCCACTGAGGTGGAGCGCCGGGTGCGAGCGGAGATTCGGCTGGATCGCCTCCGGGACGACTGGAACCATCTGTGCGTCCTCGCCGGCTACTGGCGCTCTGCACCTGGCCATCAGGACTCCCGCTGGCGCAAGCTCGAGTTCCGCGACACCGAGCATGAGCGTTGGTACCACCAGCAGCTGTCCCACCGTCATCTGGAGAGAGACGGTGCCTGAGTCGGAACGGCTTCGGCCTCGGTGGGCTCGTCGACCGGACGCCGCCGGAGCGGTCGCGCTCCGCGCCGGCGGCTCAGATCGCCGCGGCTCGCCCGGCCGACGTCCGAGACCGGTGTCGACATCCGCCCGGCATCGACCGGGCCCTGCACCTGTCCGTGCCCCTGTCCGTGCACCAGCCCGTGCACCTGTCCGTGCGCCGGCGCGGTGACCTCGCGGCGGACCCGGCCGGCTAGCGGCGCCAGAACCGCCAGGACCGGTGCTGTGCCGGCGCAGCGGCGGCGGGAGCGGGCTCGGGCTGGACCGACTGCCGGGGGCGCTGCGGAGCGGCCGCAGGAGCCGCCTGCCGGCGGGGCTTGAACACGACGGGCAAGCCGGTCAGCCGGCGGGACATCCACGTGCCCACCACCTGCAACTGGTCGTCGGAGATGGACAGGGCCACATCCGGGACGCGCTCCAGCAGCAGGTCGATGCCGGTCTCGGCGATGGCTCGGCCGAGGTCCTGGCCGGGGCACTCGTGGACCCCGGCGCCGAAGGACAGGTGTGAGCGGTTGCCGTGAACGGGCTTGTCGGCGTCGGCGCGGATCACCGGATCGACGTTCCCGGCGGCCAGGCCGAGCATCACCATGTCCCCCGCCGCGATCTGGGTGCCGCCGACGTCGATGTCGCACGTCGCCCAGCGGGTCGGGACGACGGCGAGCGGGGGGTGGTCCCACAGGACCTGCTCCAGCGCGTCCGGCAGTGTCATCTGGCCGCCCGACAGGTTCCCGCGGAAACGGGAGTCGGTCAGGATCATCCGCAGCGTGTTCGCGATCAGGTTGGCCGTGGGCTCCAGCGCACCGACCAGGATCAGCCGCAGGTGCTGGCGGACCTCCTCATCGGTGAGGCCCTGGGGATGGGCCAGGAGCCTGCTGGCCAGGTCGTCGCCGGGCTGCTGCTTCCGGCTCTCCACCAGGTCGTGCACGGTCTCGACCACCAGCTGGTTGCCGGCCAGAGCGGCCTCACCACCACTGATCATGTCGGAAACGGCCGCTCCCACCGCCAGGGCGGCGGACTCGGGTATGCCCAGCTGGTGGGCGACCACGAACGCGGGCAGCTTCCGCGCGAAGTCGGCGACGAGGTCGGCCTTGCCCTCCCCGGCGAAACCGTCGATGAGGCGTGCCGCGTACCGGGTGATGTAGCGGCGCAGGCGGTGCCGGTTCACCCCGGCCAGGCCCTCCGTCACCGCTTCCCGCAGACGGGCGTGCTCCGTCCCGTCGGTGAGCGCCACCAGCGGCTGCCACGCCGTGATGGGCAGCAGCGGCGAATCAGGGGCGAGGGTTCCGTTCCGGATCGCGTGCCAGTTGCGGGAGTCGGAGGAGAAGTTCTTCGAACGCATCACCTCGAGGTTCTCCCGGTGCCCCAGTATCAGCCAGGCGGGCACGTCTCCGTACAGCCGTACGGGAGCCACCTCGCCGTGCTCGGCCCGGAGCTGTTCGTACAGGGCGTACGGCTGTGATTCCGCCTCGGCGCCGTAGAGCGGGCGCACGCCCTCGGATGCCGCGGCGTGCATCGGGCAGCCACGGGCGGAAGCGGCCGAGAGGGGAGTCGTATCGGGGGATTGCGTGGTCACGAGGCCTCCGGGCAGGGGCGGGGCTCTGAGGGACTTGGGGCGAGCCCGCACTGAGAGTGACGAGGAGTCAGCGACGTGCAGCTTACAGTCGGGCGGTAACCCGCCGGAGCGCAGGTCTCCGCCTCAACTGCGACAGCCTCGTCGCACACTTGGCCGAAAATAATCTTGTGTAGAGGGTCTTGGTGTCGAGTGATGGGGCCGCTGGGTTCTCGGGGATACGGCAAGGGGATCCTGGTCCGCGCAGCCCCGGCAGGAAGGACCACTTGGCATGTCGTCAGTATCCGAAGAGCAGCCCGTCACATCCGTCGCATCCGTTCCGCGTGCACCAGGAGCCGTGCCCCTTCTCGGTCACGCTCTGGCCCTCTGGAGAGACCCGCTCGGCTTCCTCTCCTCCTTGCGAGGCCACGGAGAGCTCGTACGGGTCAACCTGGGAACCATGCCGATGTACGTGGTGACCACACCCGAGCTGGTGCACGAGGTCACCGTCCGGCAGGTGAACAGCTTCGAGAAGGGCCGCTTCTTCGACAGGCTGAGGCCGCTGGCCGGCAACGGCCTCGCCAACTCCGACGGCGAGCTCCACCGCCGTCACCGCCGCATGATCCAGCCGATGTTCACCCGTGAGCGCATCGCCGGGTACTCCGAGATCATGAGCAGCAGCGCCCGCGCACTCGCCGAGTCCTGGAAGCCCGGCGATGTCATCGACATGGAGCCGGCCATGGCGGGCTACGCCGTCGAGACCCTGTCCCGGACGCTGTTCTCCTCCGAGATAGGACTTCCGGCCGTCAACGCCGTCCGGGAGCACCTGCCGGTGCTGCTGACTAACCTCCTGGTCCGCGCCGCCTCCCCGAAGCTCCTCGACCGGCTCCCCATACGTGCCAACAGAGACTTCGACCGTGCGGCCACCGCGCTCCGTTCGGTCATCGACGAGGTCGTGACCAGCGCACGTGCGGCAGGGCCCACGGGCCGCGACGACCTGCTGTCGCTGCTGCTGACGGCCCAGGACCCCGACAGCGGCACGAGGCTGTCGGACCAGGAGGCGCGGGACGAGCTGTCCACGATCCTCTTCGCGGGTGCGGAGACCACCGCCGCCACGCTCGCCTGGACCTTCCACGAGCTCGCCTCCCGGCCCGACGTGGAAGAGCAACTCGTCGCCGAGATCCGCGAGGTCGTGGGTGACGGCCCCGTCACCGCACTGCACGTGCCCGAGCTGAAGGGCCTGCGCCGTGTCATCGACGAAGTGATCCGGATGCACGGCGTCACGCTGCTGATGAGGCGGACCACCGAGCCGGTGACCCTCGGCGGGGTCGCGCTGCCGCGCGGTACCGAGGTGGCCTTCAGCCTGTACGCGCTGCACCGCGATCCCGGCCTGTACGAGAACCCCGACCGGTTCGACCCCGACCGCTGGCTTCCCGAACGGCAGGCCGGCGGACCGGGCCGCCGCGCCTACATCCCGTTCGGCGCGGGCAACCGCAAGTGCATCGGCGACCTGTTCGTATGGACGGAGGCCACGATCGCCATCGCGACGATCCTGGACCGCTGGAAGCTGGTCCCGGTCGCCGGGCACGCGCCGCGTGAGGTCGCCTCGGCCGTGGCGCACGCGGACTCCATTCCCATGACGGTGGTCGCCCGGGAGTGACGTCCGGGCAGGCGTCACCCGTCGGGCTTCCAGCCGGCGGGATCCGCAGTCTGGTCGACTGTCGGCCCTGTCGGCCCTGTCGGCCCCGTCGGCCTCCGCGGTCCGGTCAGCCCCGCAGACCGGAGAGGCCGAGCGGCTGGGCCGCTCGCAGGGGACGGCCCGCCGGCACCACGTCCCACCACCACGAGACCGCCTCGATCCCCAGGGGTTCCGGGCTGTCGTCCGTCGGTCTCTGGGCGAAGGCCGTGGGGAGGTCGGCCGGGTCGTCCGGGGTGGTGTACCGGACCGATGTGACGCCCCAGTCCAGAGACCCGCGGACGAAGCTCCGCAGGCCGGCCGTGTACTGCCGCATCTGCGGACTGCCCACCGCGGAGAGGTGGTCGGTGAGGTGCATGAAGGTGCCCAGTACGCGGTCGCGCTGGGCGATGGCCCGGTCCATCGCCTCCTGCGGGCCGAGCCCGTCCTCCTCCAGGACCCGCAGGACGTTGAGGTGGTAGCCGTCCGCAGACCGCTCCTTGTGGTCGGAGAGGATGTCGTTGTCCCAGGTGATCACGAACGACGCCATCTCCTCGGCGGCCCGGACGGACTTGTCGTCGCGCTCGCTGATCGGCAGCTCGTATCCGTGCCCCATCTCCAGCAGCGGGAAGATGACTGTCGTCGCACCGTCGTACAGCCGCATCAGGGTGTAGTCCGACAGGGCCGGGACCGTGTTCGCACGGCGATGGGACGCCTCCCATACGACGGACAGGGCGTACTCGCGCAAGTTGGCGACCCAGCGGGCCGCCTGACTGTCCGTCCCGTACATGTCCACGCGGGCCCGCAGGTCGCGCAGCCCGCTTGCCAGAGGGTCGTCGAGGAGAAGGGGCGCCTCGGGGTTCTGTGCCACCCGCAGCAGCCGATGCATCGTTCCTGCAAGATCTCCTGGACGCTGGCCGAGGACGCCTTCCTCGCAGTAGCCGTCGTCCACGCCGAACAGCCACATCACGAAATCCGCGACGACCCTTACCACTTCCTCGCGCCCGTGCGGCAGTATCCGGGCCGCGAAAACGCCGATCTCGTGCCGCACCAGTCGGCGGCGCAGGTCGACGGACCCTATCTCGAAGGTCTCCGCCCAGGCGGCGGTCTGTGCGTTGACCGCTGCGTGACAGGGGTGAATGGCAGGCGGTATGGGTGAGAACAACGGCGGGACAGCTATCACGAGTGGGGGCTCCTCTGTCGCGGGTGACAAAGCCTGCGCCGCCTGGCACAGGCTCCACACCCGTTTCTGCACCTCGACTCGCGATCATGCGGCATGAGCATGGCTCAATCCAGTGGGACGATCCGACCAAATGCACCAAGCAGGCTCATGCTTCCACTTGAATGCACGGCCCTCGGTTCAAATCGGGGGCGTAGGGCATGTCCACGTCCTCGCGGCCGGCGAGGTGCTGACGGATGCGCGTCTCCAGCCCCCTCCGGTTCCTCCGGTCCTCCGGTCCTCGGCGGTTCTCTTGACGCGCGTGATCGTCACACCGTCTCGGCCCGCTGGCAGAGCTTGGCGCCAAACCGCGCTAGGCCGTCGGGCGTCGGCGCGCCTCCAGGAGCACGTCACGACTGAGTTCGGCGCAGTACATGTGATCTCTGCTGAGCAACTCGGACAGACCCTTGGGACCGACGTGGTGCCTGACGGAGTCAACCGTGGCCCCGAGATCGTCCAGCAGCGCGTCGACGACAGCTGCGGTCCGACTGGGCGTGCCGCCCCAGCGGTCCCAAGCCGGCTGTTCGAAAGGGTCGCAGGGGGTGGGGTGGACGTGGCCGCCGCTGGTCGTGATCCATACGGTGTGGTAGAGGGTCACGGACGCGAGTTCCTCCCCGTCAGCAGGAAGCGACAAAGGGGCGTAGAACCGCCAAATGGGTTGCCCATCTGCCCCGTCTGGGCTGCGGAGGGTCGGCATGCCCGTCAGCGGGTCGATGAAACAGGCGTCGACAGGCGAACCGTCCATCACGAGAAGGGCGTGAAGCGCTGTCGGCTCGGATTTCGCGAGCCGACGGGTCCACTTCTCGATCACGGTGCCTGGGCGATCAGGCACCTCGGTGAAGGCTCCGAGCGGGGGCTGGTTCAACCCCTGGCCAATGGCGTGTTCCAGGGCCGCGATCGCGTCACGGTGCTCGTTGACGGGGTCCGAAGCCACCCTGCGGTCCGTAGCGATCGGCATGCCGTGTATGTACTCATGCGCCCAGAGGTCGTCAGCCATTCCTCGTCCTTCGTCGCCGCATATGGTCCAGTCTTCCATGCGGGCTTGCCCGGGGAGCCGGATGACGACGTCCGTGGTCTTCCTGTCGAGCAACAGGAAGCCACGGACGCCCCACTGAGGGGCTTTCAGCGGTCTCCCCAGTCAAGGGCTGGAGCGGGCCGTGAAGCGCTCAGCGGGGCAGGCAAGGGCTACAACGGGGCTGCTGCGGCCGGTGGTTCGGTCTGCTGTGCGTACGCTGCCAGTTCAGGGTGGTTCGCGGCCAGCTGCCTGCGCAAGCGCCGAGTGTCCTCCACCTCGGCCGCCTGCCGGGCCCGCAGCTCCGCGTCACGGGCCGCTTCCCGCTCGGCGTGCTCGGCGTATGCGTCGGCCGGCATCGCCCCCCACCGGACTGCCGCCCTGAGCCGCTCGGCCTGGGCGGCGTACTCCGTCGCCATCTCGGCCCGAAGGCCGGCCACGGCCCGCTCGATCACCTCGGCCTCGGCCCGGCCATGGCACTTCCAGCACAGGCCGTCCTCGGGCCTCGTGCCCTTCCCGGTCGCCTCACACGGCAGGCCCCTGTCGTCGGTGCCCTCGCACTCCCACCACACCGCGGCCGGCGCAGCCGCCCGGGGGCCGGGAACGAGCCCCTGCCGCCGGGAGGCCCGGCGCTGCGCCCGGCGTTCCTCGCACTTGGGGCAGACGTCCTGCTGGCCCACGTGGATCCGGGCGCCGTCCTCGCACATAGGGTCCGGGCAGTCCGTGGACGGGCGGACCAGGCCGACCGCCACGCCGACCGCGGAGCCGATCCCCTTGCCTCCGTGGGCCGCGTCGATGGCGTAGCCGTGGTTCCACCACCGGCGCCGCACCCGGTCTGCCAGCTGCTCGGCGGTCCGACCGCCGTCCAAGGCGGCCAGGATGGTGTCCCGGAGCACGGCCGGGCGGTACTTCGGCAGCAGCGGGGCCAGGGCCTCGGGCCAGGCAGCCTCCACCGCGGCCACCGCGGCGGCCTGCGCGGCCGACATACGGGTGCGGCCGGTCCTCGTACCCTTCGCCGACCGAGCCCCCGGGGTCGGCGCGCCGGCGCCGCAGGACGCGGCGGAGCCGCCCGCGCCTGCACGCGCGTTACTACCCGCACCAGCCCTGCGGGCGTCACCAGCGGCTCGCGCCGCAGGCGCTTGATCGTCTTCTGTTGTCTTCTGGCTGACAGTCTTCTTAGTGACTCCCGCGTTCCCCGACACCCGGGAATCCCGGGAGTCGGGGACGACCTGGTCAATTGAATCGTTATCGCAGGTCAGCCCCGACTCCCGGGAAACCGGGTGTCGGGGAACGGTGATGTTGAGCTTGCCCGCAGGCTTCCCCGCCGAGAGCTTCGCCCGGCGCTTGGCGGCCGCGGCCAGGGCCTTGGGCGTCGGCTCGATCAGCTGCACCTGCCGCACGTCCGGCTCACGTTCGACCGAGTCCAGCAGGGCGGACACCTCCGCGTCCGTGGCCGGGGTGTCGTACACCACCACTTCGGTGGACCACGCGTTGCCCTTCCAGGCCATGATGCGGATCTTGACGACATACCGGGCCACCTGGAGCAGTCCCATGGCGCCCGCGAGCCCGTCACGGCCGTAGCCGTACTTCCGGGCGATCGTCGCCAGCTGGATGTCCCACCCGTCCTGGTGCCGGATCAGTACCGCCAGCAGTCCCAGGGCTTCGAGGTCCATGGCCACCGCGTTGTCGATGGTGTCGTTGGGTACGGCCGCAAACCGTGCCGGCCGCCCGCTGCGCTTCTTCACCGGCTCACCCCGGCTCGGGTGGGCGCGCTGGTGTGGCCTGGGAGAGCGGGCAAGGCGAGGTGGATGGATGTGCTGAAGTCCGGGCGCTGCACGAGGGCATTCCCCCTTGGGGCGAACGCGTGGGGATGCACCATGCGCGGGTACGGCGCAGCGCGGCCGGTCCGGGATGCGGACGGCGGCCCTTTTGCGTCGTACCCGTGGCAGAGCCGACGCGGTTGCGCACGTCAGCCGGAGCATCCTCAGCGAGTGGGTTTGGGTTCATCGCTGGTGGAGCAATGACTCGGGCGAGAGTCGGCGGCCGTTCCTTCTGCAAAAGGAGAGCGGCCGCAGATATGTCAGAGGAGAGGCTGGTGTTGCGGGCCGGCCTCTCGGGCGGTCTGGAGACCGCCGCCCCGATCCGGGGGCCTTGCACGGTGCGGCAGTGGTGCCGCACCCCGTACGCTGATCATGAGCGCACCTCTCCGTCGTTGGTCCAGGTGTGCGTCCGTCGGCCCGGGCGGCCACCCGGAAGACGGACCGACAGGCCCGTTCCGGGCCTGTTTGGTTTTCGGGGGAAGGCTGTCCCCTCCCTCTATCCGATCACAGGCACCGTATCGGCTGCTCCGCAGGGTCGGCCAGGCCATCGCCCGTCGTTCCAGGGCTTGGTGATGGCGGGTCAGCCGAGGCCGAACGAACCTCCACCACACCGTCGGCGCCATCGAGGCCGCCCGGCTGCGACTCCGCGGACGACGGGACCTGCCCGGGCCACGACGACCCCTGGCCGGCCCGTCAGACACAGGGCCTGTGTGGCCGCTGCCGGATCGCAGCCGAAGAGGACCGCAAGGCCTCCCACACCGAGTGGGCGGCAGCGGTGACGGCGGCAGCCACGGCGGTCGAGCAGACGACCACCCAGCCCCTGGAGAGGAGCCGCCGACAGGCGTCCGGGCCCGAAAGCCGGGCAAGGAAAGGACCGTGGACCGGTTCGGCGGCGGATTCGCCTACATCGACGAGAAGGTGGACGGGGATGTCATCAACCTGGTCGGTGTCACCGGCAAGACCGGCCCTCTGACGGCCATCGACCAGTCGATCCCGGCGATGGTGACACCCAAGAACCCCACCAGCGGCACCACCCGCTGGTGGCTGTCCAAGCCCGCCGCCTCCCCTCCTGGAAGCTGACGGTACGCAGTACGGCCTCCGGCATCACCTCGGTGGTCCGCAGCGGCGGAGAGGCACGCGGACTGATCGACATCTCCTGGGACGGCACCGACCAGAAGGGCAGCCGCTTGTACGCCGGAACTACGAGTGGACTCTGACGGCCCAACCGGCCGACGGACACGGCTCCGCCTTGAAGTCGACCGGAACCCTCCGTCTCGCCAACAGCATCCCGGCCGGGCGGCCAACGCCCACCCGCCCCCAACTGACCATAAAAGCGCAGTTCACAGGCCGAGCGGGGCATATTGAAGGCCTGGACTCGGGGAGCCCGGAATGATCCAATAGGGGATGAAATCGTTTTGGGTGGGCAAGCGTGTACGTCTGCGCGGTATCGAGCCTGATGACGCGGCTGCGTTCATGCGTTTCGCGGAGGACGAGGAGGGTCTGGGGGACCTGGTCAGCCCGCCTCGGTCCGTCGAGGGATACCGCGCCTGGGCCAATGAACAGGCGACTGGCAAGCGGGACAGCGACCGTTTCCAGCTGGGGGTCGAAGCCGTCGGTACGGGGGAGACGGTCGGTGCCGTCGGCTCGCATCAGGCTGACGCGCGTTCGGGCTGGTTCGAGTACGGCATCACGATCGGCGCTGAGCACCGCCGCAAGGGCTATGCGGCAGAAGCCGCGGTGCTGCTGCTTCGTTTCATGTTCGCCGAGCACCGGTACCACAAGTGCCAGGTGCGGATCTTCGCGCACAACGAAGCATCACTGGCTCTCCATCGGCGGCTCGGCTTCGTTGAGGAGGGCCGACTGCGTGAGCTCGTGTACCTCTCCGGCCGGCACCACGATGTCGTGATGATGGGCCTGCTCGCCGATGAGTTCGCCGAACTGCACTCGATGATCACCTGACGGGCAGACACTGCTCCGCACCTTGCTGAAGTAGCGGTAGACCTGGCAGCCCCCGTACAGACCCGGAAGGGCCCGTACGGGGGCTGACGTGTGTGGGAGAGCGGTCATCGCCGGGAGCTGGCGAGTACTTCGACGATGCGCCGCAGGCTGGTGCTCGAAACGTGTGCGGTGTAGGGGAGGTAGACGACGTCGACTCCGATGCTCGCGAAGTCCTGCTCCCATTGCTTGCCCCGGGGTGTCCCTTTCCAGTCGTCGCCCTTGAAGAGGCGGTGGAAGCCGATCTGTCGCCAGGCCTCCATCTTCTCGAGCGTGGTGTCGACGACGGCCTCGTCCACGTACGCGATGGCACGGACGATTTCGAGGCGCTCGGGGAGAGGGACAACAGGGGCGTGACCTTTGTGGCCTGCAGCCGCGTCAGTGAGGACCCCGGCAACGAGGTGGTCGCAATGGGCGCGGGCGTGTTTGAGGAGGTTGAGGTGGCCGACGTGGAAGAGGTCGAACACTCCGGATGCGTATCCGATGATCTTGGACATGTGACGGGGACTTCCTGTGGTGCCAGAGTAGGACGGGCAGGGTCCGGGGCCTGCGATATGCGGCAGGCCCCGGACCCGGACGCGGGTTGTCAGCTGAGGCGCTGGTAGCCGGCGAAGTCCGTCGCGGCGACCGTGAAGGCGCTGGTGGGCTGGGTGAAGTTGGTCAGGAAGCGGAGATTTCCGGAGCTGGGCGTGGTGACCCAGTACCCGATCTTCCCCAGGCTGCTGGCTGCGGGAGCCGCGGTGATCAGCGGAGCCGCTTCGATGCTCCAGTTGAGGTGCGCGGCGTACTGGCCGCGGTGGGCCGGGTCGGCCATGCCCGCGCCGGTCTTGTCGCCTCCCCAGTAGACGAAGAGCTTGCCGATGCTGGCCGATTCGAAGCGGACGCCGAGGTCGTTGCGACCGTTGCTGTCGAAGTCCCCGACGGCCATGAGCGTGACCTCGTTGAGGGAGGTGGAACCGGCCGCGATCGGGTCGTTCGGCCCGGCGAGCAGCAGGGGGTCGCGGGTGGAGTCGAGCCGGTTGCCGGGAGCACCGTAGTAGAGCCACAGGTTGGTGCCGTCGTTCACGACCAGGTCGGGGTAGCCGGGGACGTCGGGAGTGCCGTTGCCGTCGGTGTCGAGCGGGCCATCGATGTCACCGATGGCGAGGATCTGCTTGACCCCGTTCTTCCAGTGGTTGTTGGCCTCGTTGTATACGGAGAGTTCGGTCCGGGGGTGTGCGGCGCAGCTGGTGGCGCAGACGCCGCCGGTTCCGTCGTTCTCGTAGAGCCACAAACGCTGGTTGGCGGAAGCGGCGTCCTTCTGGAGAGCGATGAGGTCGACGAAAGCGTCGCCCGTCCAGTCGTCGTAGTGGGTGATCTGTGCACCGGTCCAGTCACCTGCTGCTGCAGGCTCGGCGGCCTTGGTGAGGCTGCCGTCAGAGGCTCCGAAGTGGCGGGTCAGCTGGCCTGAGCCACTGATCGCCCACAGGTCGGCGCCACCGCTGCCGTTGATGTCCCGTGGCTTGTCGGGCACGGTCAGACCGTTGGCGTAGAAGAGGTAGACCTGCTGGTCAGAGATGTTGTCGGCTTTATCCCGGCTGGCTACGTAGAGGCGGTTGGCACCGACCACCGTGGGGGTGACCTTCACGGTGGCGCTACCGCCGGGGCTGGCGGGAGAGACGAATCGATGGGTGGTGTCACTGTCGGTCCAGTATTCGTACCGGGTGACGTCCCCGACGCCGTTGGCGGCGAAGGTGAAGGTGCCCGCGGTGCGGATCTGGGCGGTGTTCAGCGGCCATCCGTTGGAACCGTTGGGAAACTGTGCAGAGCTGACAGTCGGCGGGTTCGAGGGCCGGTCGGAGTCGAAGAGGAATCCGCAGAGGGCACCCGAGGGAGCCCAGGCAGAGGTCGTGATTCCGTCGCTCGCCTGGACCGACCAGCGGAATACTCCCTTGGCTACAGCCTCCTTGGCCTCCAACGTGGACTTGGGAACCTTGAGCGTGGCGACGGTGCCCGACGTTGCGGCCACCGTTTGGTCGACGAGCATCCCGCCGGCGCCGGTGTCGTTGTCGCCCCACAGGCGGAACTGCGCGTTCACGGTGCCGCCGTCGTCATCGGAGACCTGTGCGGTCAAGTAGATGTCGGTGTCACCGACCAGGCCGAAGGGGGCCGTGGTCTTGCAACCGGTGCTCGGAACGGTGTCCAGTGAGGCGGGTGTGTTCGGCGCGGTGTTGTAGGTGGTGGACATCACGGCCGTGCGGGCATCGAAGCGCTTGTAGGCGTAGGCGTCGCTCTCGTTGCCGGCGCGAAGGCCGAGGGTGAGCGCGTTCCACCGGTACGTGATGGAGTCCCGGGCACCAGCGGTGACGTCGAATGCGAGGTTGCCTCCTGGGCAGGAGGAGCTCCAGCCCTTCGACTCGTTGACGCTGGCCAGGTACATCTCCCAGTTGGGCTGCCTGTTCCAGGTGGTGGAGGAACTGATGCCGCCGGTGCGCCAGACGTCGACCGATCGAGCCTGGCAGGAGTAGGAGTAGCTGTTCTGGATGCGGAAGACCGAGCTGGTGATGGTCTTGTTGGTGTCCCAGAGGTTGTTGGTGTCCATCTGGAAGAACGCTCGGGACAGCGTGTCACCCGGCGAGCCGACCCGGGCGTAGTCGGTGACACTGTCGCCGTCGCCCTCCTGCCAGCCGTTGCCGTTATAGAAGGACCCGTTCGGGTACTGGTTGCTGACCATCGCCCAGGCCTCGCGGGCTCCGGATACCGCAGGGTCGATGTAGACGGGGTAGGTGGTCCCCGCCCCCTTCAGTACCTCGGGGTTCGGAGTCAGCGTGAGTTCGCCGCCGCCGACCTTCACCGCCATCGAGGAGTCACGGGCGCCCGGCGGAGCCTCGAACTCATTTTGTGGTGGTGCCAGAGCGGGGGCCGACTTCGCGCCGAGCGCGGCGGCCGACGGCTGTGGGGTGCTGTCCCACATCAGCGGGGTGGGGGCGGTGAACACCTCGTGGCCGGCGGGGTCGGTGGCTCGCATGTTGCCACCGTCGTCGGTACGGACGTTCAGCCCCTTCGTGGTTAACGGGAACTTGACGATGGCGAGATCGGGGAGGGCCGCGGCTTTGGCCGTGCGGACGACGAGCAGTTGGCTGAACCCGGCCGTGCCCGCACGTAGCTTCAGGTCAACATCCGGAAGGACGTTCGCATAGGTGATGCTGTCGCCCTCGACGGTCGGCTTCGGGAGCGGCTTCGGCCAGCTCCAGGACATGCTGCGGCCGTCGCGCTCCACCGACACCAGGGGTCCGGTGCCACCGCCGGAGAAGGCTACTTTGACGGCGGCGACCCGAGGTGACAGGGAGCCGTCGCTGTTCGTTTTCAGTCGGGTGTCGAACCGGAGCAGCTTGCCGTCCTGCCGGACGAACTGGGCCACCGCGAAGCTGTCGCGGGTGAAGGAGCCGTCCGGATTGGCAAAGGTCTGAGCCTTTTCGCTGCGCTGGGAGAGGACCTCCACTCGCTGACCAGTGGCCGCGGCCGAGGCGACCGCGCGAGCTTCTTCCTTCTGTGGGGCCGCAGGCCGTTCGGTCGCAGAAGCCGCTGAACCCGGTATGGCGCAGAACGCGGGAGCGAGCACGGCTGCGACCGAGACGATCGTCGAGCCGAGCGTTCGACGGCGATTTCCGCCCCCTCGCGAGGGGTGCTTGGATTTGATTGCCACTGGATTCCCTTTCGCAAATCTTGTTTTGATTTGTATGGAAAGGAATCCGCCCGCGATGGATGGCTTCGTTTTGATGCGGATCCCCCCGATGGCAGTAGGAGCTGCCGGATTGCTAGCCGTTTTAAAGCGGCGTTGCGCCCCCTGCATGACCGCACTTCCTCCCCGACGGTCTTGCAGGGGTGTGGTGCACGTCCTGGTGTGGCGGGCGTGAACCTTCGAAGGGGCAATGTAGCCCGGCTCCTGCTGTTTCGGCGACCAGGTTCTGCCGTTTGGCAGCCTGCTGGGTGGACGTCGTAGGCAGGGTTGCTGTGTGCTGCGAAGCGTGCGGTCGCCACGCCACGCCGATCGTTCTGGTGATCGAAATTGGCTGGATTTACCTGGATGCAAGCGGCTGATATTTGGGCAGATGGGTCATCTGGTTGGGGATTCTCGCGCACCCGTCGACCGGATTGGTGCGAGGTGAACAGGCTTTGAGGCCCACCCCTGTCGGTGGCCGATGCTATTGTCCGAAAATTCGTGCGATCTCTGGGGGGATATCCATGGTTCGAAGTTGGCGCGCGCCGGTGGTGCGCAAAAGGATCTGGTTCAAAGCGATAGGTGTTTTGCTGACGAGCTTTCTGTTTGCTGGGCTCTTAGGTGCGCCGATGGCTGCTGCCGCACAACTTGCGCTGGAGAAACTGGAAAAGCCCGATCCTGTTCCCGTACAGTCCGTGCCATCCAGAGCTGCGGACTCCACCAAAGCGTCCAAGGGGAAGCAGCGTTCCGTCCCGGTCAAGGCCCCGGATGTGACCTGGCCTCAGCCCGGAACCACGAGGCAGGCGCTTGGCGCACCCAGGACCTCGTTACTCAAAGGAGCCCAGACAGCCCCTCCTGCCGGAGGCTTCGGTGCCGGCCCGGTCCGTGTCTCCAAGAGCAGCCGCACGGTTGGTGCGGGGGACCAGGTCCAGGTGCGCGTCCTGGACCGCAAGGCGACTCGGGACCTCGGAGTAGAGGGCGTGGTCCTGGCGGTCCAGCCCCAGCAGAACGCGGGTGAGGTCAAGGTCGAGCTGGACTACCAGGGCTTCCGTCACGCCTACGGTGGTGACTGGGCGTCAAGACTGCGCCTTCGTGAACTCCCGGCCTGTGCCCAGACCACACCTCAGGCTCCGGGCTGTGCGGTTTCCCGGGAACTTCCCACCACCAACGACACGGCCTCCGCCACCCTCGCGGCCACAGTTCCGCTCCAGGCCTCTGGGGCCCCGACCCTGCTGGCCGCCACCGCCGCCGCAGCCGGGTCCGCGGGCGACTTCAAGGCGACCTCGCTCGCGCCATCCGGTGCCTGGGCAGCCGGCGGCTCCAATGGCGGTTTCACCTGGAACTACGACATCGCAACCCCGGACGTGCCGGGTGACGTCGGCCCCAAGCTCCAACTGGGTTACAGCTCCCAGTCCGTCGACGGACGCACCGCCACCACCAACAACCAGGCCAACGCCATTGGCGACGGCTGGTCGATGGAGCCGGGCTACATCGAGCGCCAGTACGCGTCTTGCTCCGACGACAAGGCGGGCAGCAACAACACCACGGCCAAGGTCGGCGACCGTTGTTGGAAGACGGACAATGCCGTCATCAATCTCGGAGGTCGCACCAACCAGCTGATCCGCGACACGGCCACCGGCGCCTGGCACCTGGAGTCCGACGACGGTACCCAGATCGTCCGGCTCAACAGCACCACCAACAACAACGGGGACAACGACGGCGAGCACTGGAAGGTCACCACCCCCGACGGGACGCAGTACTTCTTCGGCCTCAACCGTCCGCCCGGCTGGACCACGGGAAAGGAGGAGACCCGCTCCACTTGGACCGTTCCGGTCTTCGGTAACCACTCCGGCGAGCCCTGCTACAAGAGCGCCTTCGAGGACGCATGGTGCCAGCAAGCCTGGCGGTGGAATCTCGATGCCGTGGTCGATCCGCACGGCGACGCCATGACCTACTACTGGGCCGAAGAGACCAACAACTACGGCCGCAACGTCGACCCGAACACCGGGAAGGCAACCGCCACCAGCTACGACCGCAGCGGCTATCTCAAGCGCATCGAGTACGGCCTGCGCTCCGACAACCACTACGCCCAGCCCACGGCCAAGGTCGACTTCACCTACGCCGAGCGCTGCCTCAGCGACTGCGGCACTTTCGACGCGGCCCATGCCAAGAACTGGCCCGACGTTCCGTTCGACCAGTACTGCGCTAACGGCAGCGAGTGCAAGAACCTCTACTCGCCCTCGTTCTGGACCAAGGTCCGCCTGACGAAGATCGACACTTCCGTCCTCTCCGGCGGTGCCTTCAAGCCGGTCGACTCCTGGTCCCTGACACACCAGTTCCCGCCGACCGGTGACAGCCTCAGCGCCCCGCTGTGGCTGGCCTCGATCACCCGTACCGGCTACACCGGCACCGGAGAGACCCCTCTCCCTGCTGTCACCTTCCAGGGCCGGACCCTGCCCAACCGCGTTGAGGGCGCCACCACCGGAGGAAGCCCGGACCCGGTCCCGGCCATGTGGCGATACCGCGTCTACGGAATCACCACCGAGACCGGCGGCACCCTCGGCATCACCTACTCGCTGCAGGACTGCAAGGCGGGCGACGTCCCGTCACCCGCCTCCAACACCCGCCGCTGCTACCCGGTCAAGTGGTCCCCGCCAGACGCACCCCAGGCCAACTACGAGCCGTACCTGGACTGGTTCCACTCGTACGTCGTCACCCAGATCCTGGAGAGCGACAACACCGGCGGAGCTCCTGCCAAGGAGACCGACTACGCCTACCTCGACGGTATGGCATGGGCCATGGCCAAGGACGACGAGTTCACCGAGGCCAAGCACCTCACGTACAGCGACCGCAAGGGCTACGCCCGCGTCCAGGTCCGTACCGGTGCAGCGCCCGACAAGGCCACGCTGAAGGAGTACCGCTACTTCCGGGGCATCGACGGAGCTGCCGTCAAGGACAGCACCGGCACGGCTGTCGCCGACAACCCGGCCTTCGCAGGTATGACCAGGGAGGAAGCCGCCTACGACGGTGACGGCGGCCCCCTGAAAACCGCGACCAGCTTCGAGCCCGGAGTCTCCGCGCCCACTGCGATCCAGAAGCGCTCCGAGGGACTGCCGGACCGCCAGGCTCTCAGCACCGCCGGCAAGGCCGAGCAGACCCGCACCGCAGTCGGCTCTGGATGGCGCACCACCGAGACGGTCCGCACCTTCGACAACTTCGGCCACGTCCTGACCGAATCCCGCCTCGGCGATACGGCGCTGACCGGCGACGAGGAGTGCACCACCACCACCTACGTGGCCAACACTGCCCTGAATCTCATCGCACTGCCGGCCGAGATCAAGACCGTCGCCAAGCCGTGCGGGACCACGCCGTCCCTGCCGAACGACCTCATCTCCACCGAGCGTCGCTACTACGACAGCGCCGGCACGCTCACGGCCGCCCCGACCAAGGGAGATGTCACCCGGCTGGAGGAGCAGGACATTGCCGGAACCGGCTTCCTGACCACGGCCCAGCACACGTACGACCAACACGGCCGGGAGCTGACCCAGACCGACGCCCTCGGGAACACGACCACCACGGCCTACACCCCGGCCACCGGTGCGCCGCCCACCTCCGAGACCGTGACCAACGCGCTCCGGCACACCGCGACCACCGACTACGACCCCCTCCGGGGCATCGCCCTCGCCAAGGTGGACGCCAACGGCAAGCGCACCGACGCGGTTTACGACGGCATCGGACGCACCCTCAAGGTCTGGCAGCCCGGCTGGTCCAAAGCAGACCACACCTCCCAGCCCTCGGCCGAGTACGCGTACAAGATCTCCCAGACCGAGACCAACGCCGTCACCACCAAGACCCTCCAGCAGGACGGCACCTACCGCATCACGTTCAGCCTCTACGACGGACTGCTGCGCGCCCGCCAAACCCAGGCACCCGCTACCGGCACGGCGAACAGCGTCCTGACCGAGACGCACTACGACACCCGCGGCTGGGCCTGGAAGAGCTACGGCAGCTACTACGCCGCCGTCGCCCCTTCCGCCACCCTCTACACGGCGACCTCCGTCAACCAGATCCCGTCCGCCGCACAGAACCTCTTCGACGGAACGGGCCGGGTCACCGATGCCCTCTCCCTGAAGAAGGGCACCGAGCAGTGGCGCACGGTCACCCAGTACGACGGTGACCGCACCACGGTCATACCGCCCAAGGGCGGCACCGCGTCCACCACGATCACGGACGCCCAGGGCCGCAAGACCGAACTGCGCCAGTACACCGATCCGGCGCGCACCGCCTACCAGTCGACGAAGTACACGTACGGCAAGTACGACGAGCCGGCCACCGTTACCGACCCCGCGGGCAACATCTGGAGCTACACCTTCGACAACCGCGGCCAGCAGGTCGCCGTCAACGACCCCGACAAGGGGCTGACCAGCCTCACCTATGACGACGAGGGGCGCCCTACCTCGGCCAAGGACGCCCGCGGCATCACCCTCACCACCGTCTACGACAAGCTCGGCCGGAAGACCGCCGTCAAGAACGGCAGCACCACCCTGACCGACTGGACCTACGACACCGTCGCCAAGGGGCAGCTCAGCTCCACCACCCGCTATGACGGTGGCGCCGCCTACACCACCAGCACCGGCGGATACACCGACCGCTACCAGCCCACGTCCGGCACCCTGACCGTCCCCTCGGCAGCCGGGCCCCTGGCCGGCACGTACACCTGGAGCTACGGCTACGACGAGGAGACCGGGGCGCTGGAGTGGACCCTCAACCCCGCCGTCGGTGACGTGCCCAGCGAGCGCGTGACCACGGTGTTCGTCGACGGACACCTTCCGTACAAGACCACCGCCGGTGCCCTGACGCTGGTCAACTCCACTCAGTACGACACCTTCGACCGTCCCACCCGTACCGAGTTCGGCGGAACCCTGGGCAAGAAGGTCTACAAAACTCAGACCTACGACGAGCACACGGGACGGCCCACGGGTCAGACGGTGGACCGTGACGTGGCGCCGCAACGGGTCGATGACACCACCTGGACCTATGACCCGGCCGGAAACATCACCGGTACGACCACGGTCAGCGGCCAGGATGCCGATGCCTCGACCGACCGTCAGTGCTTCGCCAACGACGTACTCGGCCGCCTGACCTCGGCCTGGACAGCCAAGACCGACTGCGCCTCTGCCCCGTCCACCGGCACCGTCGGCGGTCCGGACGCCTACTGGCTCTCCTACGGCTACGACAAGCTGGGCAACCGCACCACCCAGACCGACCAGCTCGCCGGCGCAGCCACTACCTACGCCCACTCGGCCCCGAACACGGGCCTCCCGCACGGCGTCCAGCAGGCGACCGTCACGGGCGGCCCTGACAACGGCCGCACGTCGACCTTCAAGTACGACGAGGTCGGCAACACGACGAAGCGCGTCATCGGCACGAAGGCCCAGGACCTCACCTGGGACACCGAAGGCCACCTCAAGACCCTCGCCGAAGCGGGCAAGACCACCAGCTACCTCTATGACAGTGACGGCGACCGGCTCGTCACCAAGAATCCGGACGGCAGCAGCATCCTGTCCCTGCCGAACGGCGACGAGCTCAAGGCGTCGGCGACCGGAGCCAAGACAGGCACCCGCTACTACACCCACGCCGGCCAGACCGTCGCGGTCCGCACCGGATCCGAAGTCTCCTACCTCATCTCCGACCACCAGGGCACGGCGATGACTGCGATCGCCCTGACCACGCTCGCAGTCACCCGCCGCAAACAGCTCCCGTTCGGCGAACTCCGCACCAACCAATCCTCAGCCTTCGGACCCCGCGGCTTCGTCGGCGGCACCAACGACCCCACCGGCCTCACCCACCTCGGAGCCCGCGAGTACGACCCCACGCTGGGCCGCTTCCTCTCCGTCGACCCCATCATCGACACCGGCGACCCCGCCCAGATGAACGCCTACAGCTACGCCCACAACAACCCGGTCACCAAGTCGGACCCCGACGGCCTCCGCCCCGACGGCCCCGCCGGCGGCGCCTCGTACAACGACGAACGCTGGGCAAACGACCGGGGCATGACCGCCGGCTACACCTACAAGAGCGGCACCTGGATCTGGCACCAGAGCCCGCGCAAGGACTACAGCTCTCAACTGCGGTATCGGGCCTACCGGGCAAACCCGGCTCACTACAAGGTCTATCACTACAATGCGAAAGCCGTAGCGCAAGCCAAGGCGAAAGCCGTCCAGCGTGCGACAGACAGTAAGAAGAGCTGGTGGGAGAAACATAAGAGCGCTATAATCCATCAGGCCATCAACTTCGGTGTCGCATTTATTGCGGGTACTGCCGCTATTGCGATATGTGCTGGTACGGCGGGACTTGGGTGCATCGTCGCGGGTGCGGTAGTGGGGGCGATGGTTGGAACTCCGGCCCATCTGATTGCAGATAAGGCGATGGGTCATGAGACAACAGGTGGGGAAGCAGTTGGGTACCTTGTCAAATCGGCGTCCAGTGGAGCCTTCCAAGGCGCATTCCGGTACAAGAATGAGGGGAAGAGCCCTCTCGTTGTCGGCGGACTCTTGGCCTGGAGAGGGGCCACGGCTGCCGGTCGTGGGATCAGTCAGGGAGTGAGTGCCGCCGGCCGGGGCGCCTCACGAGCCGTGGCGTCCGTGAGGCGCGGATATAGCGGAGGCTGAGGAAATTGCAATTCATACGGGAAGTCTCTTCGGCTGTTTGGCTTGCGCCAGCTCACCGAGAGGGTTTCTATGCCAGCGCGAGCACGCCTCTTGGTCGGGTCTCCTTGGCTCGGGGCCCAGGCGATCGCAGCAATCCCGAGTCCGCCGCCGACGCATGGGAGGACTGGGTCCTTTCTCTTGCGGGGGGTCCTAGATTGAAGGTCTGCGGACTTGCAACTCCTGGGTTCCTTTCGCGCAAGTTGCTCCGGAGAGGTGTTGTGGCCGTCTTGGATGGCAAGGCGTGCCAAATTGCAACTCACTCGGCTCTTTCCCGGGCGAAACGCTCAGTCCGACTTTTTGGGGAGGTGGTTGATTTGGCCTTCTCGGTCAATGGATTGCGTATCGAATTGTCGGATAGCGGTGAGCTCAAAGGTGTACGGAGAGCCGGAAGTTGGGAACTCCCCACTCCAACTGCACATGCCATCCTTGGCGCATGTCTGTTCGAGTGGGCGGGCATGGACCACTTTCTTCGCACACCTGGCCTTCGAGTTCTGTAGTCGAGGTGGACGGGTTGTTGCGTAGGTGAGAAGGGCAGTGCGGCGTCATCCAGGAATTGGGCGGCGCCCCCAACCCGCGAGGATCGCGTGCCGTTGAGAGTGGTGTGCGACCTCTCGACTCATCAGCGCAGGATCATCCTGGGCGCGGGCTCTCAGACGCTAATGGAGTACCGTCTGGGCTTCTCGTATGAGCTGCCGAAGCAGGTCCGTCCGGTGTGAGGGGCTGGGGCTCGGGGGCGCCAGCCCTCGCTGTGCCGGGCGACCGCCCGATCACGTTCATTGTGTCTCTTCCCGTGCGCTGCGGCGTGCGGCCTGGACTTTGTGCCAGGGGTTTTGGGAGCGGGACTGGGCGCGGTCGAGGTATTCGCGTTTTACCGTCGCCGAGCCGGGCTTCCAGCGGCCCTGGTGGGTGGGGTCGCCGCCGGCGTCCGCGATTTCCTGGGCGCCGCCGCGGCGCAGGCCGTGCGAGGTGATCAGGTGCCAGCCGGACAGCCGGGCCAGGTAGGCGCGGTGGCGAATCCAGTCGTTGAGGGCGTCACCCGTGACGTATTCGCCCCGGGCGGTCGCGGCCGCCCGGTTCTGGAGGCGGCCCTTTGAGGTGAGAGCGCGCATGAGCGGGCCCTCGTGGATGCCCATCCGGTGGAGGCAGCTCAGCCAGTCCCGTACGGCCGACACCGGATCGTAGAGGGGAGAGCCGGCCAGGTCGGCCGGGATGAACGTGCTTTCTCCCTTTCCCTCTTGGTCGGTCTTGGAGTAGGCGATCCAGAGGTCGACCCCCGTGTCCTCGACCTCGACGTCGTCGATGTCCAGGTCGGCCAGCTCGATACGGCGGTTGAGGGCGCCGCGGCCCACCAGCAGCGCGCACCGGTCCCGCAGCCCGGCTGGTGTGCGCAGGTCACAGGTGTCGACCATGGCGCGCAGCATCGGCTCGGTGATGGCAGGCGCCTTGCGGACACGGTTCCGTTTGCCCCATTCCTTGCGGTACTCGGCCAGCATTCCGCGCGCCTCGGTCGTCCCCGGCCGCTGGTCCTCCGGCATCCACGTACGGACGCCGGACATGTATGTCCGGATCGTGTTCGGAGCCATCTCGCGGGCAATGAGGCCGGCGACCCACTCCACGTACGTTGCCGTCGTGCAGGGCCGCGCCACCCGGCCCATAGCCTCACACCATTCGGCGAAGTTCCTGCGCTGGCTGCTGTAGTTGCGGTTGGTGTTGGCTGGCGCGGCCTTGTTCTTCAGGCGCTCCGCCGTCGTCGGCGACACCTCGAAGTCCCGGCGCGTGTACGTCGGTGCGTCGGCCTCGGTGGGTACCGCCTCGCCCGGTTGGAGGATGGTGTGCCGGTCGAGCAGGGGGCGAGGCGCCGCTGCGGGCGGGACGGTGGCCGGCAGCAGTGCGTCGTCGACGAGTTCGGCTTCGAGCACTTCGTCCTCCTCGGCCGGCATCTCTCCCGTCGACCCCTGATGCCCGGTCATGAGCCTCTCCCCTGACGATCGTTCCTGGACAATCACCCTTGTATAAGGGAATTTATACGAGGGTGGGGGAGGTGAGTAGCCGCGTGACCCACACGGGTAGGAAGCCCGCGATCTTGTGATGCTGGGCAGTAGACCGCCTTCCAACCCCGTACCGGCGCGGGGCTGGACCCTGCCGCAGCACTCACGCGCAGTTGGGGCAGTCGGTGACGTGGGTGGTGTGTAGGGACTTGATCAGGGCGAAGTCGCGGTCGACGACACGACTGGAGGACGAGGCGATGGCGCCGAGTCCTACCTGCTTACCGTTCTTGAGGACCAAGCCGGGAGTCGGCGACGGGGCCAAGCCGGGACCAGCACCGGTGATGACCGTGGCGATCGCGCACCACGGAACGACCTTCGATCGTCCCAGGCCACGTTCGGTCAGACCCGTGGAGTCGATCTCTACTCCCATGACCCAGCTGCGGAACACAATCCAGAGACTGCCTGCGCCAATGACGACGTAGAGCACTATGCCGAAGGGATCTCCGGCGACCGACCCGCTGATCAGCATCCCACCGGCCAACAGCGCAAACACACACCCCACGAGGAACAGGACTATCTGCTGCCCTGGCCTGTGGAGAGAGGTGGGTATCGGGCTCGGTGAAGTGGGCTCCATGGCCACGACCCTAAGCCGCAGCCGTACACCGCGTACGGGTTTTCAGGATCACAAGATCAGCGGGCAACGCCCGCTGAATTCGGCCAGCGCGTTGCATTGCCGCCAATCCCCGGCATTCTGGCCACTTCGCCGCTGACCTCGCGCTAGACAAGAAGCCGGGGCTGTCGTCCGCTGCCCCGGTTCTGGCGGGGGGCTGGGCGCTTGCTGACGATCAACGTGGCGGTACTGCTGGTGGTCATCGTTGCGCTGCGGCTGCGCCGGCGTACCGAAGCCCGGAGCCGGTTCGACGAGAAGATGACCGTGGTCATCGTCCTGGCGCTGGGCATCATGCTTGCCCCCACCGGCGTCGGCCAGGGCATCGCCGGCTTCCTCGGTCAGCTCGTCAGCGGTATCTCCCAGGCGGGCCAGTGACCTTGGCCAACTCCCTTCACGCACCGCTCCGGCGGCATACGGCGGACTCGTCGCCTGTGCGGAGTGGCTTGTGAGTGCGCGTCGTCGTCCGGTCCGGCGCACTGCTCGGCGGTCCCGGCGGCGGAAGAACCAGCACATGGGGCAGGTGCTCCTGGCTGCTTTCGCGGTCACGGTCGTTCTCAGCCTGGCGGCCGCCGCGCTGCGGTGGCTGGCCGAGCACCCGTGGGTCGTGGTCCTCGCCGTCCTGGCGGCGGCCGGGACGTGCGGGGCCTGGATGTGGCGGCGCGGGGAAGCAGCCCGATGGGACCAGGTTCGCGCGCAGGGCCTGCGCTACGCGGTGGAGCAGCTGGACCGTCTGCACCACACGCAGTTCGAGTTCGCGGTGCGCGACCTCATGCACCGGGACGGGTGCGCCGACGCACAGCGGGTCGGTGGCCGCGGTGACAACGGCGCGGATGTGAAGGCCACCGATCCGTACGGGAGGCGCTGGGTGATCCAGTGCAAGCACCGCAAGGCCGGCTGGTCCGGGAAGCCGGTCGGTACCCCCGATCTCCACGTCCTCAACGGCACCGGCCGCCAGGTCCACAGCGGCGACGTCCTGGTGATGCTCACCAATGGCCGCATCACGAGCAACGCCGTGGACTTCGCCGAGTCCCAGCACTTGCACCTGGTGGACCGCAGGGTGCTCGCCGAGTGGGCCGCCGGCTCGCGCCCCCTGTGGGAGCTGCTGCGGGCTGTACCTCCGCCGCGGCGCCGGTCCCCCCTCTCCTAGGGGCAAGTGGGACTGCCCTTACGCGATGTGCGTGGCCCTGGCGTTGTCAGTGGGCGGGTCTACCTTGGGAGGTTGCGGCCGAGCGGGCCGTCGTCGTGCACCTCCCCGACTCGTCAAGGGATGGACCACCCATGGCTCATGTTCGAGGTCACTACCGCAAGGACGGCACCTACGTCCGGCCGCACTCGCGGCGAAGCCGGCCCACGTCGGCTCGTACCATTCCGTCGTCCCGGGCGGCATCTCGTCCTCCGCTCCCGCCGGACGTGGTGCTGACCACGGGTGTGCGGGGGCACTACCGGGCGGACGGTACCTACGTGCGGCCTCACCGTCGGCGAATCGGGGCTCCGGCGGCCGCGGCCGCCGCAGGTGGCGGGGGCGCGACGCAGACGTCGAACCCGTCGGCCCCGGCAACCGCCGTGGCCACACCGGGCGGATTACCCCGGTAGATCAGCAGAACAAGCGAGGGCCAGGCCATCGGCTGGGCCCTTGTCTTGTCCCGTGGGGAAAACTTGCAGGGCCCGGAGTCGGGCACATGCCCGGATAGCGAACGCACAGTGCTTTTTACGGCAGCAGCACGGTGGGCGCCGCGCGCTTTGGTGAGGCAACGGCCTTGCGGCGCTGACCCCCGCGAACCCGCACTGTGCCGTTGAATGCGAAGCAAGCCCTGACGTCCCTTCATGCTCTGCCACTCGCAGGCGAACTGGACAGCGGCCTGCGCCCCTGTGTCGCCGCTGACATCGCGAGGTTCAGTCCGCCTGGCCAGCGCGGCCCTGTACACGGGGTCGCCGGGTGCGACCGGGCCAGTGAGCTTGGCACCACCGGGTTCCGCGAGCTGTAGCGAGATGCGTGACGTCCCGCCGTACCAGAGGATCAGCCAGTCGTCGGCGGTGTCCTCCTCGGGGACGCTGAACCGGATGGTCGCCGCGCCGCTCACGGTCCGCTTGGTGGATGCCGCCGCGGGGCGAAGACGCCGCAGGCGGGGAGGGCTTGCCTCTTCAGCGCCATGCGGGCTTCCACCACCTTCTCGCGGGGGAGGAGCGGAAGTCAGAGCCGCGGCTCCATTCAGAAGCGCCGAAGGGCCGACAGGGGGGCTCTCTCGGGCTGGACTTGGACGCAACGGCGGCATCCCCTGGTGCCGGGGGCATCTCGATGACGCCGTCCTGGAGGTCGTTCAGCCGGTCGCGGTCCACGCTCGTCACCCAGAACCTGTCGAGCTTTGTTCCCCTGCGAAGTTCGACGGGTACGATCGTTCCGGCGGCCGTTTGGCGCACGAGGTCATCGAAAAGTACGTCGCGCGGTTTGGGAGTGACGTGGGGTTTGCCGCACCGGCGGACCCCATCCGGGCAGGGGTAGAGAGCCCGGAGGTCGCAGAGCCAGAAGTCCAGTGCACGGTATCCGGAGATCACGCGGAGGTCACCCGTCTTTGCGATGACGTGCGCCGGCAGGTTGTTGCTCCGAGTCCACTGGGTGTCGCTGCGCCGTGCGTAGTCTTCCCGGTCGGTGTGCCAGGCAGGGGTGATGCCATGCTTCACGGCCTTCACCGCCCGGACCTTCACACTGCTCAGGTCATCGAGCTCGGCTTCGGCCACGGCCGCACCGCCGTCCTCGTCCACACGGCCGGATGCCGCCTCGCGACGGACCGCACCCGGCCCGCCACCCGCGCCCAGGCCCTCCACTCACTGCGCCATCCCGCAGCTGAAACATGTGCGGTCTGCGGCGCGGGCCGCGAGCTCGGCGTCACCGATCCCTGACCCGGCCTGGCGCTCGTCAGGAGGCCGCTGTGGACCTGCCAGTGTCAGAGCCGCAAGAGGCTTCACCCCGGATTCGGGGAGCGCACGGGGTCGGCGGCGGGCTGAGCCCTTCCAGACACCATGCTGTGCGGCCGGAAGGCGGCGCATGGGGAGCGCGGCGGCTGTGGTTCGCGAGGTTCGACCAGGACCCGGCGTGATGCTGATGGCCCAGGTGGGGTCCCTGATCCACGTGTGACGAAGCATGGAATCACTCCGCCGGAAAACGCCGAGATTCGTATCTGATTATGTGCGGTCATTTAAGGAGAGTGCTGGCTTGAATCAAACATCGCTCTTGAGGTGAATCTGAGATTCCCATGTGACCTAAGGCACAGTCTGATGAAAAAGATTGATAGCTAAGCGTGAAGCCGTACAAGCTCTGAGGGACGGAAAGATCACCCGCCAGCGAATGTCGAGTACGAGGCGGGTGGCTCTGAATTGAAGAGACCTAGGAGTGAAATGAAGCGCGTACATTTTTCGCCTCACCGGCGTGGAATCGCCACGGTTCTGGCCATGGCGGGCGTGGCAGTCGCGCTGACCGCGACCACGGGTGCCGGAGTGTCCTATGCGGATGACGGCAAGCCGTTAGGCGTCCCCGAAAGCTCGCTGTCCGCGGACGGCAAGTTCTTCACGCCCGGCCCCAACACGCTGGTCAAGCGGAACTCCAGCGCGGCCGAAAGCGGCGAACTGTCAACTGAAGCCCCGAGTTCCATATCCCCTGCGCCCGCAGGGACGACTGACTTCTACTGGATCAAGAACGCGCACTGGATCAGCCAGTCGTGCGGAACCGATGTGATCCAGGAAACCAGTGGCGGGGGCAAGACCACCCTCGTCCTGACGGTCGACAAGACTGTCTCCGCCACCGTCACGAAGGAGATCAACGTCGACCTGAAGTACGTCTCGGCAGGCATGGGCTGGAGCGTCACCAGCACCTACGGCGTCAAGAACGAGACGCGTTTCGAGGTGCCCGACGGCAAGTTCGGGACCGTCCAGGCCTTCCCGCTCTACGACGTGTTCGAAGGAGAGGCCTGGTCAGGCGCTGGCGGCGAGTTCCCCACGGGGAAGAGGGTATGGGCCTACAAGCCCGTGGGCGTCTGCTTCAACCAGTGGGTACAGTGATCACACACTGAAGATACGATCAGAATGAGGTGCAGCCCCATGGCCTGGAAAAAGAAGCCCCTAGTCTTTGGGGCTGCCTTCATTTTCTTACTTACCGGATGTGAAAGCGGGCCAGATTCGGACGCTGAACCCACTTCGACCGGCATGCAGGTTACTGCTCTGAGTGAATTGGAAGCGATCAGCATCGCCGACGATCCGCTTGCCGATGCAGAGGGCACCTCCTCCGGTACTCTCAAAATCCTCGCCGAACTTCAGGACGGGCAGGATCGCATCATCATGTTCGCGAATGGCGACTCCTGCGGAATTCAGGTCGGCGCAAAAGGAGATCAAAAGGCCAATCGGATTCACCTCGTGTCGAAGTGGCCGACCGGCGATGAGGGCAGTAACAGCTACCCTGCCGGACCATACAACAGCGTCTCCGGCGGCGGCCCCCAAAAATGGGTATCACTGCTCTGCAGCAAGAACGCCATGGTGATCGAATATGCCTCCGATGAATCCGAAGCACCAGTGAATCCGCGTGGCCATGTCACAGTCACGCAGGCCTCCGACCGTCCAGTGACCTCACGGATCATCGTCGGAGAGCGGAAGGTACGCGAACAGATCGCGGACGGAGCGAAAGCACAGGGAACCCGAAACGCCAGCCCTCCTCCCCGATAGCGCACCATGCGCAGCGTGCTTCCGAACCAGACCCGGCGCAGGGCTGATTCAAGGTATGGGTGATCTTGATGGAGTGCAGGTCAGGCCACGCCGAGTAGATCGAGTGCGCTGCTGAAGGGTGCGTAGGAGACCTTGTGCAGGCCAGCGGCGATGCTGAGGTGCCATGCCGCAGGGAGGGTATTGATCGCCGAGTTCCGCAGGGTGTCCACGTTCTCCGGTTCGGGTCTGGTGCGTATCTTCGAGCCGTCCTCGGCGAAGGCGTGTCCCCGACGAAGCGGACCCGGTTCTCGATCAGCCGTTGCGATCTGGCCAGGTGCCCGATCCGCCACGGCGATGCCTGGCGGGCCGTCAAGTCGCTGACCACGTAGACGGTCTGCCGGGTGACCTTGCCAGTTTTCAGGTCGGTGCGATGCCGCAGGATCTTCGCGGCCTGCACCGCGTACGGGAAGTCCAGGCCGAAGGTCGGTGACGGTCAGCACCCGGGTCGAGCGGCTCTCGCGGCGGCCGTGTCCGCGCTCGCGGTCGTATCGGCGCGCGGTGACCTTGTTCCACGGCAGGGACCGCAACGCGTCGGACAGGCCCGGCTGGTTGCCTTGACCACGACGTGGCTTTGTTCACGCGTTGCGGGTTCTGGCACACATTCCGTGAACGATCTTGCTGACTCTCCGCCAGCATGGCGGTGCGCACCACGTGAGCTGCCCGGATTCGATGTCACGGCAGGCTGATGAAGCCCGAATCAAGATCGTTCACGGAATGTGTGCCAGAACCGCGTTGCGAAGTCAGTTGTTCACGGGTTTGGAAGGCGCCCGGTCGGCGCCGAGGTCGATGTCCACGAGAAATGGGCCTGCGCACCGGCTACGACCCGTACGGCCGCCTGGTCCTGCACAACCCCACCACCGGCGCTCTCGCCCTCGAACGCCCCCGGGCGCTGCCGAGCACGCCGTACCCCGACAACGCCGAGATCCTGGCCACCCCGGGCAACATGACCGGCTTCGTGCTGCTGCCGGACGGCCGCTGCGACATCCTGCCCACCGATCCCCGCTACACCTTCGACGACATCACCTGGGGGTACGGCGGCACCGGCCCGGACGTCTTCGCACAGGCCTTGGCCTTCGCCGCACTTCCCCACCCCGACCCCGAGCGCCCCCTGACCCTGAACGACCGCCCCGAGCAGGCGCGTACGGCCATGATGGAGATCACCGAGGACGGCTCCCAATACGACCCGTTCCGGATCAGTGTGGCCACCCTGCGCGCCCGCGCGGCCTCCAACCCCGGCTAAGTCCAGTGCCCTGCCTGCGGAAAGTCGCCAGTGACCATCACCGTTTGCACCTGGTGACACGGTTCATACCGATGCCTCCACAGGCGGTCGGCGTCCCGTGTGATGAGGTAGGTCTGCGCGAGATTGCAGCGCATGTACACAAGGGGGCAGGAATGCAGGGCACCGTACGACGAGGGTCGTGGCGGAGGGCGGCGGGCGTCACCGTCGCAGCGCTGGCGGTTAGCGCAGGATCGGTGATGCCTGCGGCAGCCGACACGGCCCCGCCGGACTACCTCACGCCCATGAAGGCTCAGGAGATGTGGAAGGTCGCAGACGGCAGCGGCATTACGGTGGCCGTCGTCGACAGCGGCTTCAAGGAAGTCCCGGGCGTGCGGAGCGAGTCCGTCCTTCCAGGCGTGTCGATGATGTCGCCGCCGGTCGAGGAGCCGGACAAGAAGTACTCGCCGCACGACGATGTCGACGGGCACGGGACCACCATGACCGCGGCGATCGTCGGCGACGGCTCAGGAGGCGGCCCGAAGGGCCTGGCTCCCGGCGCCAAGGTCATGCCCGTCCGCACCAGTCTCGGCACGGCCATGGGCTTTGCCGCAGGCGCCGAAGGTGCCCAGGGGATCCGGTACGCGGCCGACCACGGGGCCAAGATCATCAATTTGAGCTGGGGCGACTACTACGTCTTCGAAAAGATCAAGGCGGCTGTCCAGTATGCCCAGAGCAAGGGGGTACTCGTCTTCGCTGCCATGGGAAATGAGGGCGAGGGCAACAACGCGAACAACTTGACCGCCATGGTTCCGGGAGTCATCGGCGTAGGAGCCATCGACGAGACGGGGATGCCGCTGAAGCTCTCCTCCCACGGGCCGGACACGGACCTGGCCGCATACGGCAGCAAGGCCCGGATCCGCTGCAAGGAGAACACCGTCTGGTGCGTGTCTGACGGAGGCACCTCGTACGCCACTGCCCTGGCCTCCGCCTCCGCCGCGCTCGTATGGTCGGCTCACCCCGACTGGACCGCAAATCAGGTCGCCCGCGTCCTCATCGAGACCGCCGGCGGCGCCGAGGGCTACAAGCGCACCGACTGGACCGGCTACGGGGCGGCTCGCCCGCGCATGGTGCTGCTGGAGAAGGCAGGCAACCCGGGGGCACCTGACGTCGACCCCCTGGCCCCGGCCCCCACGAACACCCCCGCCCCGACCCCCACCCCCAGCCAGACAGCTGCGGCCCCGGCGGAAGCTGCGTCTGCGGAAGCGGGCCTGCCCTGGCAGTGGCTGGCACTCGGCGCCGTCGTCGCCGCGGGCCTCGGCCTCGCCGGCACGCTGATCGTCAAGCGCCGCCGCAGCTGATCCTTCACCCAGATCCCCGACGGCCGCCTCCTGACAGGGCAGACCCCGACTGGATGCCGGGTGGGGCCTGCCCTGTGCGGGGGCCGGGGCCGATGCCGGGGGCCATCACCGTTTGCGGCTGGTGAGCCGTCGGAGCACAGAATCGGGCGGAGGCCGGTCAGCTGTCCGGAGATCCTCACCTGAGGGAGCATGTTCGAGGGACCATTCGGGTTGAGGGAGGGCTGTGGCCTCCCCCGCTTGCCTGGCTGAAGGGGGATCTCGGATGAGAACGCGTCAAAAACGCGGCGGCACACCTGGGCCGCCGACCCCCTGGAGCGAGGTCGCACCGAGGCTGTGGATGGGCGGCCACCAGTGGACCGATGCTCTTGGGCAGAGCATGCCGCGGTCGTCGGCAGCGAATTTGACCTCGTCATCAGCCTGTTCTCCCGACCAGGCCATGGCCCTGAGCCGGGCGTTGACCATCTGATCGCCGAGATCCCCGATGGCCCGCTCACTGCCGAGCAGATCCAGGTCGTCTAGCAGCTGGCCACTACCGCGGCCCACGCGGTGCGGCGCGGGTGTACGGCTCTGGTCCGCTGCAACGCCGGCTACAACCGCTCCGGCCCGGTGGTGGCGCAAGCCCTCATCGAGCTGGGCCAGCCCGCAATGACGGCGATCCAGCTCAGCCGGGAAGGGCGGTCGCCCTGGGCTTTGAACAATCAGATGTTCGTGGAGTACCTCACCACAGGCCTCGATGTTGCCTCGCTCCTGGTCGGCCTGGACACCACTACCTGACCGTATGGAGGTTGAAAATCGACCTCAGACCATAAAACTTGCCGTCTATGGTCAGCGTCGAACGGGGATCGAACTTGCTCGGTGTTTTCCCAGTTCACCAGATGTGTGAGGGGCTGCGGGCCGATCCTGTGCTGAGCGACAACGCAGCACGGAGGCCGGGATCGTGGGACTGGTCGAGCATGAGGTTCAACGAGACGCGTTGACGGTGGTGGCGGAGTTCCGCCCGGAGCGACGCTCTGTTCGAGCTGTGCGACGTGCTGCTGTGCACCGATGGACCGGTCCGCACCCTCGTGGACCTGACGCTCGCTCCCGAGCATCGGCGCGGGCACTGGGCCTTGTACTCCGGGATCAACCACGGTCGGATCGACGTTGCCCGGCTGCGGCGGGCACTGACCAGCGTCCCGCTTCCCCGAGCCGGCGACGGTCGGCTGGTGCTGGCGGTGGATGTCTCGCCGTGGTTGCGGCCGGACGCCGACACTTCCTCGGACCGCTCCTTCTGCCACACCTTCGGCCGCGGCCTGGGCAAGCACCAGATGGTGCCCGGCTGGCCGTACTCGATCGTCGCCGCCTTGGAGACTGGCCGGACCTCGTGGACACCAATGCTGGACGCGATCCGCTGCTGGTCGCGGAACCGTTTTGTCGGCGAGCATCCACCCCCATGTCGTCAGGGAGATCCGGTAGATCCGCGCGGAGGACTTCGCGATGCCGGCGGCGGTGAGGTACCGCTCGACCGCCGCGGTGTACGACGTTGGCGGGGCGGACAGCGGCACGACCCGGGCGCGCGGCAGGCGGAGCGCGCGCCCGCTCCCGAGTTCGGTCACCGGTTCGATCGCCACGTCCGCCTCGCCCTCCCGGAACTGCCGCAGTAAATGCGTACACCTCACCCGTGGTGGCCGGAGAGCCCGCCGCAGGTCGCGATGATCATCGTAGAGGCCCTGCCGCAGTAAATCCGGCATTTACTGCGGAACATGAGAGGCCGATACGGATGAGGGGCGTGACCCACGCCGTGCGAGTCCTCCCCTGAACCGCTAGCGCTTGACGCGGTTGCGGATGGCTAAGGGTTGTCCCGTAACTGCTGGTCACAGGTGAGATGATCTTGGTGTGGCTGGTGTGATCACGGCGTCGGAGCCGTCTTGGATAGCCCCGTTC
>NZ_JBIVXF010000024.1:0-81965 GCF_044769045.1 Streptomyces sp. NPDC090741
CCCGCGGAGCGGGTCCCACAGCGCTGCGCGCTGTGCCAACGGACCGCCGAGCTTCGCTCGGCGGGAGTCCGCTTCGCGGACTCAAGGCCGGCCTTCGGCCGGGGTCCTGCGCTGCGCTTCGGACTGTTCGGGTTCCGCTGCGCTCCACCCGAACGGGCCCGCTTCGCGGGCCTTGGTGTTCCCGTGCTGCGCGCGGGAAGTGACCCCGTTTCACGGGGTCCGGGCCTCCGGCCCGTTGGGCGGGGCCCGCACCCGACGTCGGCCGTCCGCAGGTTTCCCGCCGCGCGCACCAGCTCGGCGAAGGTCCCGATCATGGCCCGCGCGAACGGCCGCGTCTCCAGCCGGTCGGCGAACATCGACGCATAGAGCTCGACGATGTCGTCGTAGGCCGCCCTGGTCTCGTCCTCGTGCTCCACCGCGCGAAGGAAACTAACATCCGGCACGTTCGCAGCCGCTCTCCGGCCCCGTGCCGACCACGCCGGTCGGGAGCGCAGTCCACCACTGATTCAAAATGCTCAGCAGATACACTCTGGAACACCAAACCGGGCTGACGTCCATCAGGGGCAAGTGTCGAGGATCGCTGAAGCTGCGCAGCACTCGCTGAGAATCTGCAACATCCTGTCCAGCAAGAACGTCACCACCCGTCACCACCAAAACCGCAGCGACCTGTCACCAGCCCAACCATGCCGAGCCCGTCACCAACACAACAACACTCCCCGGCCAATGACAACGGACAACTCCCCAATGACAACGAACCGCAGATTCGCAGGGCTTGTCAGTCCCCCTGGCTAGGGGGATTGCTTCGGTGGGCACGGATGGCGGGACAACCTGTGCCTGTGAGGGAGGCGTGTCATGGGTGGCGGCATTCAGTGGCTTGTGGATCAGGACGACTGGCATCACGGCGTGGTCTTCGCGCGCGGCATCGAGCCGGAGGTGCTGGGAGTGCGGATGGGTGGCGTGCCGGAATCTGTGCTGTCACCGCTCACGGACGCGGAGGCCTGGAACAGGGTCCTGGACCTGGCGACGAACGACGATGACGTTGTGCGGGTCGGTGCCTGCGGCGGTTGGTCCTTCGCTGTCGAGTACGGGCTGGGAGACGGAGGTGGGAGGCTGGCCGAGATCTCGCGAGACGGAGTGGAGGCGATCCACCTGGACCCTTCCCCCGACCATCCTCCGGCGATGTTCTCCTACGCGAGAAACGGTGCGGACCTCTGCAGTTTCGGAATCGGCGAAGAAGTATGGCGATGGGGCGACCAGCCGGACCTTCTACTGCCGGAGCTGATTGCGGCTGGTGTGCTCCACCCAGACGGCACGTACGCACGACCGGAAGGCGAGCCCTACCGTGACCGTGACCGCCACACACTGGCGCTCATAGAGACCCGATTCGGTCTCCTCCTCCCTCGCGATGAGGTGGAGAACCAGCGTCTACCCGCCCTCATCATCGGTTGAGTGACAGCCTCGGACCGAGGCCCTGGGCTTGATCCCCGGCTGGCGGGTCTCGGTGAACACCGTCGCGAAGATCATGGCCGAGCTCGGGCTGGCCGGCCGCAAGGTCCGACGCCGCCGGGGGCTGACCCGGCCCGGCAAGCGGCCGGCCGCGCCAGACTTCGTGAAGCGTGACTTCACCACCGAGGAACCCGACCTGGTCTGGGTCGGCGACATGACCGAGATGTCACCGGCGAGGGCAAGCTCTACCTGGCCACGGTCATAGACCTGCACTCCCGTCGCCTGCTCGGCTATGCCATGGGCGCCCGTCACGACGCGGACCTGGTCGTGGCGGCGCTGAACATGGCCGCGGCTACCCGGGGCGGGGACGTCCGCGGCGTGATCTTCCACAGCGACCGCGGCAGCGAATACACCTCACGGAAGTTAAACCAGGCCTGCCGCAAGCTGGGCGTCTTCCAGTCGATGGGCCGCGTCGGGTCGTGCTTCGACAACGCCGTAAGCGAGGCGTTCAACAGCGTCCTGAAGGTCGAGTACGTCCACCGGCACACCTTCGGCACCCGGACCGAGGCCCGCATCAAGATCGCGACCTGGATCACCGACTTCTACAACACACGTCGGCTACACAGCGTCTGCGGATGGAAGTCACCCATCGACTACGAACGTGAGTACAGGGCCGGCCTCACAATGGGCCTGGCTGCATAGGAAGGACTCCACGATCAGAGGGGATTGACAGGCGCGAGACGCCCCCACCCTGCAACGGCCTGGCCGACTACGCCCCCGACGTACATGAGGTGCTCGCCGGTTTCGACAACGAGTACATAGTGAAGGCGGGCGACAACAAGCCGCCCTGGGAAGCCGAGGGCACCTACCACCTGTCGGTCTGGAACAGCGTGCTCACAAAAACCCTGCGGGCGGTGGCAGTGGACCCCCGGGCATACGCCCTGCTGCGGATGGCAGAGACCCGCACCGCGGCTGGGCGGCTCGCGGCCGTCCCTGCGGAGCCGACCGGCGCAGACCTGTTGCAGCCGACGAAGAACGCCCGCGCTCTCGGCGTCCTGGACGGCATCGCCGACGCAGCCACAAGCCAGAACGCCCAAGAGGCCCGGAAATGGCACGCTACGGTCTTCGGCCGTCTGCTCACCGAACAGGCAGACCAGGCGGAGCCGGCCGGTCCCCTCACCGCCGCGTGGCTCCAGGAACTCAGGAACACCCCCGAAAAGCAGCGCGCGGAACGCCTGCGTGCCCAGGGCGTTGACATGGCCCGCACCTGGGCACAGGCCCGCACCATGGACGAGCCCACCCGGCAGGACCTGATCACCAAAGTGAAGAACAGCGCCCGTAACGCCCGCGAGGAAGTGAAGCACTGGCCCCTAGGGCTTCACCGCGAGACGGCCCAGCCTTCACGGCCACGAAGCAGATCCTGGCGGCGTCAGCGGTCCGACCCAATGGTCGCCGACCGGGCGCAGCAGCACCGAGTCACCTCGCGGCCGACACCACCCGTGTGTCCAAGGGTCACAGCGGAGACGCCATCGGTGTCCCAGGCGATGTCGAAGCGGTAGGGCTTGTCGCCTGGGGGCACCGCGGCACCCCGGACCAGCACCACGCGGTACGGGACGGCGACCGCGCAGGCATGGGACCGGCACCACCCGCGGCTGACCCGGCGGGCGGCGTGGATCGACCACGAGCGTCCGATACCGATCATCACGGGCACCATGGTCCGCCTGAGGGTTCTCAGGAAGACCATGAGCAGCTCGTCCAAGGCATCGACCCCTCCGAATCCGGCCCGGGTAACGGTGCCCTGGGTACCGAGGCCGTCGACGGACCATGCCGCCGACGGCCTCAGCCCGGTCCTGTCAGTAACAACAGTGTGGTCAGCTTGTAAAAGCCGCCGCCGCCCGGCGCCGGGACGGTTCGAATGCGTCAACCGCGCCGGCGCCCTGGCCCGGGGTGTCGTTCCATCCCTGGATCTTCCGGGCCACTCCCTTGATCTTCGGGTGACCGGGTTGGAGCGCGATGTGGAAATGCGACTCCTTTGGTGTCTTCTTGTCGCCGCCCCATGCGACAGTCCCGTTCAACTCCGCCAAGACGTCCCGGACCACCACCAGTTCGTGCGGGTAGAGCCCGCCCCGCACACCGACAGGGTAGGACGACGGCCGGATGGCGATGGCAGTGCCGGACAGGTGGTTCGACTCGTACTCGGCGGCTACGGTCCGGGACGTGGTGTGGCCGACGACTTCACCACCGCGCAAGGTGTCGATCTCATAATGGAAGCGGCGCGCCACGTGCAGCAGGATCGTGGCGACATCGCCGTCCAGGACCGGCACGGACACCTCACTGCCCTCGATCAGCTGTGTGGGCACGCTACCGACAATGGGCCATCCGTTGGCGGACTTGCCGCCCCGCCAGGCGGAGATCCCGCCCGCGGTCTGTGGGTTTTGCACGGCCGCAGCGTTCTCGGCGGAGACCATCCCCCACACCGCAGCGCCGGCGGCGCCCGCGGCAACCCCGACGAACCGGCGGCGCGACAGCCTGCCTATGGACTTGCTCATACCTTCAGTTCCCTCTGTTTCTTCTTGCGGATGACGCGGGCCACGCCCAGCACCATGGTCATGACCAGGCAGACCGCACACAGCACGGCGAGACCCGCGACGGTCGGGTTGACCCAGGAGGGGACGAGGTCCTGATCGGCGTTGCACCAGTTGTGCAGCGGGAACAGCGGGTCGTCGAGGTGTTTTGCCCTGAAAGCGTCGTCGTAGAAATCGCCGCAGGTCTCTCCGATATCCATGCCTCCCCACCCGGCGAAGGCTCCGGCCGCATACGCCGCGGCCGTGAGCACGGCGGTCACGATGGACAGCAGCAGCCACCAGACTGCGCGGGACCAGAGCTTGCCCCGAACCTCATTCCAAACCATCTGGATCACGTCCACGTACTCCTCTTCTGCGGAGGTCGGTCAGCGCGCCCGCGCCTAAGCATTTTCCTGACCCAGGATCTTTTGGAAAGTATCAGCAAAACCTGACACGAACGGCGCCAGCTTGTCGTCCGGCAGGGCAAGTGGCGTCAGGATGCCCTTGCCGAACTTGATGAATACGGCGGTGCGGAGGCTATCGACGACCGACTCGTGTTCGCCTTCCAGCATGTCGTTGGCCGCGGCCTTCACCTTGTCCATGCTGTTGCCGAACCGCTGCGCGTAGAAGTCCGCGAAACGGCGCAGGTGGCCGGTCTTCCCGCCAGGTGCGTAGTGAGCCCGGAACACCTGGTTGATGGGCCTGCTGTTGATCCCGGCCGCAGTGCCGATCAGGTAGCCGTCGGCGTCCTCGACGAGGTCGCCGAAGCCGAACGAGGACGGAACCGTGATCTTCGCCAACCGGTCCTGGCAGAACAGGTAGCCGGAGGCGTAGGAGTCCGCGTTCAGCCGCCAGTCCACGTAGAACGTGCACAGGTCCCCGCCCCAGCCTGCGAAGTCACCGCGGTTGGCCTTCGTGCTCGAGTTGGAGCCCTTGGTGATAACGGCGTTGGCTGCGGCCCCGAGGTGGTCGAGGTTGAGAGAAACGCCATACGACGGGTCGGTGAAGCTTGACGTTCGCCGACCCACTTTTTGGTCGGCGTACGAAAGCCATGCCGGATCCGCGTTGTACAGCAGCGTCTGCCAACCCGACGACAGGCCGTCGTACTTCGGGTGGCGCAAGTATTCGCAGACCAGCTCGTTGGGGTTGCCCTTGCCGAAGGAGACGGCTGCCGTGTACAAGTCGTCGATGTACTTCAGCATCAGGTCGACAGGAGAGTCCTGCAGTCCGACGTTCTCCTTCCCCAGGCCACGATCCGTGCCCCGCATCACGTTCCGGTCGAGGTCAAAGGTGTCCCCACCCGAGGTGAACTTGAATTCCTTGATCTGGGTAAATGACCAATTGTTCGGCATGGAGAATCCGAGGTTCCCGGAGAAGCCCCAGGACATGCCGGACACAAACGAATGCAGCGCGTACGCCTCATCACTGACGCGCTGGCACACATTGCGGGAGCCGTAGACCCCGGCAAGGTACCTCTTTCCCTTCGAGCTCAGAGCCGCCTGGATCCCATTGAAATACGGAATGATGTTTGAAGTGATCTCTGGGTCGGTGGCATCGTAGTCGACAGCGAAGTAGATGACCGTGCCCCGATTCAGCTTGTAGACCTGCTCGGCCCGGTCGTGCGCCTTGGACGCGTGACGATATCCCTCGGTGTAGGTGAAGTCCGGCAGCTTGCGCGCGTTGTACTGGGAGATGGGGAAGAACCTCATCCCTCCATCGAATATCTGGTCCAGCTCGCCTGGCTGGATCTCCTTGTTCAGGTCGTACTTGGGATCGAGTACTTCCTCGTCCAGATATCGGCCCACCACCTCATAGCCCGCTGCCTTGAGGGCCTTGGCCCGTGACAGGGTGATCGAGAACCGGGTGTCGCAGGCGGTGGCGCGGCGGTCCGGGTTGCCCATGGACACCAGAAGCTGGCACCAGGTGTCGTAGTCACCGCGGCCGTCCGTGTTCTCCAGTGCGGAGAACTCCTGGAACGTGGAGACCTTGGACTTCAGATCGTCGCTGTAGGACGAGGCGAAGGAGACGGCGAGGCCGTTGAATATACACGCGGCCGAGAACAGCTGTACGAAGATGCCCGAGCTGCCGGTGCCGACCTGGTGTGCCTGGAGGCTGGCCTGGGTGGTCGGCCCGAAATTACCCGAGGCGGCGTCGTCTGCGACACCGGATTCGTACTGGATTGCCTTCATCAACGACTTCTGCACGTCGCGCGAGTAGATGCCGTCAGCCGGGCCGATACTGAACGAGGACCGGTTGGAGTAGCGCCCGTTGAGCCAACGCTGAATGTCGCGAACCTTCTCGGTCCCGCCTGAGACCACGACGTACGCGTCGAGGGTCAGCAACGCTTTCATGAACTTGGGCTCGACATTCGGACCGCCCTTGTCCAGGCCCATATTGTCCTTCATCTGCATCACAGCACTCTGGGTGGCCATGCCGAAGTCGCCGCCCTCACCGCCCCAGTAGCCCTTGCAGAAGAAGGCATGCTGAATAAGTTGCACGATGTTTCGATTGCCCGTGTAGCCGGGGCCCACAGTTCCGAGAGCCGCGAACTTGGCTTCCGTGGTCGGACCGAAGCTGTCCGACGGGGTGGCGATGCCGAGTTCAATCTGAAGAGCCCGGGTGAGCGCGAACATCGTGCTCCATCCGGTTTGGCCGTTTTCCGGGCAGGCATTGTAGCCCGGCTTCGAGGCGTAGGTCTTGTTGACCCACTTCTGCGCGTCGAGAACTTTCTGGTCCACGTGATTCCTTGTCTGATGTGAGGGCTGTATCCGAGCCGCGCCCACCCCTGTCCGGGCGTGGTCGGCATGGTCTGTTCAGCGGCGGAGTGCCTCTGCCGGTGGGATTCGGGACGCTCTCCAGGCGGGGTAGAGGCCCGCCAGCAGCCCGGTGGCGAGGCCGAGAGCGGGTGCGGTGGCGAGGGTCGTGGGGTCTAGTACCGGCGTCCACTGCCGGGCGGCGGAAACGACGACCACGGCTGCGGTGCCGATGGATGTGCCGATGAGTCCGCCGATGAGTCCCAACGCAGTGGACTCCGCAAGGAACTGCAACGTGATGTGGCGGCCGCGGGCGCCCAGGGCTCGGCGCAGACCGATCTCGCCCGTCCGTTCCATGACGGCTACAAGGGTGGTGTTGGCGATTCCCACCGCTCCTATGACCAGGCATACGGCAGCGAGGAGGAGGAACAGGGAGCTGAGGTCTCCGCCGACGCCGGACCTGAGAGTTCTGGGATCGGGAGGTGCCAGGGCCTTGAAGTATTCGGGGTGGTCCGGGCGCAGGGCAAGGGCTGCCTCGCCGGCAACTTGGCTCGCAGCGCCGAGCCGAGTGGAAATGAGCATGGACGCCCGGTCGTCCGCGGGTGGGCCCCAGATGTGTTCGGCCGTGGAGCGGGGGACCGTCACGGACATCAGGAGGTCGGGTTTGCGGTCGACGTCTCCCAGGATGCCGATCACGGTGAAGGGTGTACTGCCGATGAAGATCGCCGGATTGTTCTGGACACCTGTGATGCCCAACCGTGCGGCGACCGCCGAGCCGATGACCGCGACCTGCTGATGTGCGCGCTCATGAAAGGCGTCGAAGGTCCTTCCCTGGGCAAGGTGAGGGCCCGCTGCCTGGAGGGCTCCCCGGGATGCGGCGATGACCTGGGGGCGTACGGCGCTCCTGCCAGTTCCGCTTGTTCCGAGGAACGACGTGGTGATGTCCTGGTCGGCGCGCAGCCGCACGTTCCAGAAGACGCCGGCGGCGGAGACTCCGTTCAGTGCCGTGATGCGCTCATCAGCGTCTGGCGGGAAGGCCAGAGGGACATGGCCGGCGTCGTGGCCGCCGGTGTCCTTGACGGTGACCTCGGTCGCTGTCAGCTCGCTGAAGCGGCTGTCGATCTGTGAGGCGGCAGTGCCGGTGAGTCCGAGGACGGCAATGAAGGCGCCTACGCCCAGGACTGTACCGAGTGCGGTGAGGGCAGAGCGGGCGGGCCGCTGGAGCACGCCGGCGAGAGCCTCGGCGAGCAGGTCACGTGGTGTCATCCCCGAACGGCGGCCCAGAGTCGATCGCCTGAGCGCAGGACCGGAAGTTCTGTGCCGAGTCATACGCCGATCCGTGCGGTGCTGCTATGGGTCAGGCGCCCGTCGCGGATCGACACGGTGCGCTGGCCCCGAGCGGCAACGTGGGGGTCGTGCGTGATGGCAACGATGGTTGCCCCGTCGCCATGGAGTTGGTCGAGCAGCTCCAGAACCGATTCTGCGGTGGCGGTGTCGAGGTTCCCGGTGGGCTCGTCGCAAAGTAGCAGGGACGGCTCGGTGACCAGCGCTCTCGCGATGGCGACCCGTTGGCGTTCGCCACCGGACAGCCGGGTGGGCAGGGCTTGGAGCCGGTGGCGCAGACCGACGCGGACGAGCGCGGCTTTGGCACGCTCACGCCTCTGGGCTCGAGGAATACGCTGATAGAGCATGGCCATCTCGACGTTCTCTTGGGCGCTACGGTGTGAGAGCAGGTGGAATGCCTGGAAGACGAATCCGATCCGTGATCCGCGCAAGACGGTGCGGTCCTTGTCACGGATGCCGGTGGTGTCAATGCCGTCGAGGAGATAGGTGCCGCCGGTGGGGCTGTCCAACAGCCCGGCTATGTTGAGGAAGGTCGATTTCCCCGATCCTGACGGCCCTACGATCGTGAGGTACTCACCCTGTTGCACGGTCAGGTCGCACGGCAGCAAAGCGGGGACCGGCGGCGGTCCGGGGTAGGTGAGCCCCACTGAGCGAAACTCGATGACAGGAATCGGCGCGGCCTGGATCACGGCTTGTCCCCCGGAGAGACCGTGGTTCGGCCCACACCAATGACCACACGGTTACCGGCCGCGAGAGCGCCTCCGGCGGGGGTGACCTCCACATACCCGTCGCCGGCCATTCCGGAACGGATCTCCACTCGGGTCTGGTTGCCATTGCCTGAGAGGACGGTAAGAGTGGTTCGTCCATCCGCTCCGGAGGAGATGGCCGATGCCGGAACGACCAGGACCTCTCCCTTGGATGCTGCCGCGGTGATGGTCAGTCGGACGTTCTGGCCAGCGAACTCGGCTGGGAGCGCCGTGTCGGGCTTGACCTTGACCACGTAAGCGGGCGCTGCCCCGGCAGCGGCGTCCTTCGCCGTAGGAGCGGGCGCAGCGTTCACTGACGTCACCGTACCGACAGCCCGTCCCCCCGTGGTCTCGGAGAATATTTCCACCTTCTGACCCGGCCGCACCGTGTCCTTCTGGTAGCCCTCCAAGGCGCCATCGACGACTAGTGCTCCAGCGCTGAGGGTCATAAGCTTCTCAGCTGCCGTCCCGCCGACTACAGCATCGACAGCCTCGACCCGCACAGGGCCGTCGGACACGAACGCCACCTCAGAGGCCGGCAACGTCACGCCTGCGGACGCGCTTACAGACGCCCCAGGAGATGCGGGCTTGTCGAGGGTTTCTCCAGTTTTCGCGCTGCCCGGCTTAGGCGAGGGGTCGCCCTTCCCACCCCCGCCAGTCGGCGGCGGATAGCCGGCGGCTTTGTAGAGGGCACGGACGGCCTCCTGGGTACCGGGCCCGAAATAGCCCGACGCGTCACTCCCGCAGTGATGGCCGAGCGCAGCCAGTGCCTGCTGAACCTGTACTACGTCCTGACCGACAGCGCTGTTGACCAAGTTTCGGTAGGCCGGCAGCGAACCGCTCAAGGCCAGCACGGGACGGCCGGCAACCTCGACAAGAACCGAGCCGGGCCTCACGACATCGCCCGGCTTCACGTTCACCTTCGTCACCACCGGTCGGATGGTGTCCGGTCCGCTCAGCCCGGCGGAGGAAACCTCCACCCGCTGAGACGCGCCGACTTTGCCGCGTGTGACCAGCGAAGCCGAAAGCACCCTCTTCTCCACCGGTGCCGTCAGCACATCAGGCGTCGGAGGCGCGGTCTCCGCAGCAACCTGAGCCGGTGACTTGAGCAGGGCGGCCGCTGCTGCGCCAACACCGGTGAGTGCCAGCGTCCCCCCGACGACGCCGATGAGGATCCGACGGCGACGCACCAGCCCGCCGCGCTGCGCAGCAGTGCGTTTGCGTCCCGGCGTACGAGATTCTGTGGTGGATTCGCCGAAGGCGGTGGAGTCTTTCACCGTCCGGCGCCCCTACTTCTTGCCGGCGAGAACATCGGCCGCAGCCTTCGCCGCGGTATCCATGTCTTTGCGGGACTTGTTCAGGGACTCAGCGTGCTTCTCCAGCGCAGCGGCCTGAATTTTGGTCTCCGCTTCCCACCAAATCTTCGCGACCTGAGTCCGGTCGCGGCAGGTTATGTCAGAGGTCGCCGCCGCGATCTCCTCAGGTGACACACTGCGACTACCGAAACGCGGGTCATCACTGGCGTCCAGCGGCTGCTTGTAGTCGTATCCCTGCTCCTTCATGCACGCAGACCACGCCTGGAACGCGGCGACGACCGTAGGATCCTCCTTCGACCGTACAAATGCCTCGTTACCCAGCTTCTGCGCTTCATCCGAGTAATCGACCACGTCCCCCTTGAGCTTGGTGCGTGCTTCGCCCCGACATACCTGGAGCGCCTGCCCGTCAGGGCCAAGGGCCGAGGTTCCGTCGACCGCCCCCACATTCACCGCCGCGTCGTAGGCAGCCTGCTCAGCTTCCTCCGGCTTGTAGCCGCGCTTCTTGGCCAACTCCCCGTCATGGATGCCGTAACGCCAGTCAGTCAGCGTCTTCGGCCCCATCTTCGGCAGTTCAGGCGCCGCACGCCACTGCCCATACCCGGCAGCCTTCATGCAGTCACCGATGAGCATGGCCTTCGCCTGGGATACCTGTCGCCGCTCGTCCTCCGAGGGCAAGTACGCCTCCATCGGTAGCGTCCACGTTGCAGGGTCCGCTCCATTGAAGGCGCGCGTGGGGGCGGATCGGAGAGACGGAGTCGACCCGGACGTAGAAGAGCAGCCGGCTGCAGTGATAACCACCAAGCCGAGAGAAACAAACGTACCCGTCGACCTGGCTGGGAAAGAAATCAAGAAACGCATGCGGTCTACCATTCTGGGACTACGGGACGTGCTCGGGTGAACTGACGACGGAATTGGGTGGGGGAAGGCTGGGCCCCCGCCGGCGTTGAACCCGGCGGGGACTTGCCAGCCGAGTATCCGCTTGGCAATTCAAGCGAATTAACTCATGTCACCCTCGCCAGGCGAACGACGCATTGTTGTTGTATGTGTAGTTCAAGTTGCGCCCCCAGGAGACATCGTCGACCGCACCCTTGAAGCCGCTGTTGTAGTAAACATCAGCCACAAAGGTGGCATGGAAGTTCTTCGCGGAAGCAGCATTGTTCTTAAGGTTCTGCCCGTAACCCGGGGCAGGCGCACTCGCGCCGTCCAGGCAATAGGTCAAAGGCCGCGGACCGCCGAAATCCCAGACGTTGTAGCCCATGTTCCGGTGGGCACCCATGAAGTTGGAGTTATAGAACAGCGTGAACTTGAACGCCCCGTATCCCGGGTCCACACACACATCCTTCCCCCAGTAGTTCGCCTCATCCTCTGCAGAGCCTGCATGAGCGGAAGGTGCAATCAGCAGCGTTGCTGCAGTGGCGACAATCGCGGCCATCACGAAACGAGATTTTGCGAAACTCATAATCAATTCCTTTTACCGGCCGCACCCACGAGGCAGCAAGGGGCCCGGGCAAGCAAGGAGAGAGTCGGCACTGGAGCCCAAACGGCACCAGACAGGCGTACCCGATGCCGCGCAGGCAGCAGGGCATACGCACCCCCATGCACCCAGACGCGGCCAACCCCTTGGATGCGCAGTCTTAGTGAGTCGCCTTGTTGTCGAAGGTGCGGTCAAGCCCTCCTCGGCGACTTGATCATTTAAACATTATTAAGATCCGACAATTTTGGACATTTGACCACCAAGGGATAGTCACGATTGCACAACGGAAGCATGTTGAGGGGTACTGGGACCCATTGCGCCGATCCATTCCTCTCAACCGCCCTACATTTCAGAGCAGTTGACTAAAACTACTACTCAAAGAGCTTCGGCTCCGATTGGTGGCCGCGGAGCACTTTATGTGAGCTCCGGACGCCGGCAGCAGACCGCGAGGCAGCACGCTGTTGCAGTGCCTCGTCGCAGTCTTGCTCGCACCTCCGGTCGCACCGAGCTCATTCACCAGCCCCACGCACCGGTGAGTCGCCGCTCCACTCACTACTCACCGCTTGGAGTTGCGGCGGGTGGGGCAGGGGCGTGCCGGGCAGTCGAGTTCCGCACACCGGCGTGCCGATGCGTGGGTCGTGCTCGCAGGCTCCGCGAGTGACCGAATCCTGCTTGTCCAGCCAGGTGCGCAACAGACGGCCGGTGGCCGGGTTGCGCAGAGTGGGCCCGCCCAGGACGTCGTAGCTGGTGAACACCGTGGCGCCCTGGGCGTCGGTGGTCGATACAGGGCGGCCGACCGCGGCAGGTCCCGCACCGGCTGTTGGGGCGAATCGCCTTCTCGCTCAGCCGGATCGCTTCAGCCGGAAATCGGCCATCCACGGGCCGGGCGCCGGCTCCGAGGTCCCCACGCGCGAGAACCCCAGCCGCTCGTACAGGGCTACAGCCGGCAGGTTCGGCGGCCTCCAGTTCTCCCAGTCCACCTGGCAGGCGTACGGGGGCCTCGCCTACGCCTCGCGGGCGGACCGCGCCACGAAGCAGCAGCAGATCCTGATCGGCGAGAAGGTCCTCAAGGGGCAGGGCGAGCGGGCCTGGCCGCTGTGCGGGCCGTCCTCCGGGCTCGGAGCGGACCACGCCGACCCCTACCCCGACCCGGTCCCGCCGGTGTCCAAGGTCACCGGCCCGGGCGCGGGCACCGTACTGACCGGCCCGGTCTCGCTCACCGCCTCGGCGACGGACGCGGTCGGCACTCCGACCGGCGCCACCTTCTACGTGGACGGCACGGCGGTCGGCACGGACACCGGTACCGGCCCCTCGTACAGGGTGCTCTTCGACACCTCGGCCCTGTCCGACGGCCCGCACACGCTCACGGTCAAGGCCGTGAACGACGCCGGCCAGCCCGGCCCCGCTTCGGCCGGGGTCTCCTTCTTCACCGCCAACCGGTCCACGGCCACCCAGGCCTCGGGCGACTTCAACGGCGACGGCAAGGCGGACACCGGGGTGCTGTACGACTACGGCCAGGAGGACGGCGGCGCCAACCACTCGGGGCTGTGGACGTTCACCAGCACGGGCAGCGGGTTCAACGCTCCGGTGAAGGTGTGGGACAACGTGAGCGGCGGGGTCGGTTCATGGAACTGGGACCGCTCGAAGGTCACGACGGGCAACTTCAACTGCGACGGCAAGGCCGACGTGGGCGTGCTCTACAACAACGGGCAGGACGCAGACGGCACCAACATCACCGCGCTGTGGACTCTCACCAGCACCGGGAGCGGCTTCAACAACCCGGTCAAGAAGTGGGAGAGCACCAGCTCCTGGAACTGGTTCCGGAGCGACCTCGCCTAGGCCGTGTTTTAGATGTCATCTCATTTGGAGTATTGGGTAGGCTGTTGGTCGTGGTGGGGATTGTTGAGCGGCTGGTGCCGGATGAGTTGTGGGTACTGTTCCAGCGGGTGGTGCCGGAGGCGCCGTCGCGGCCGCAGGGGGGTGGCCGGCGCCGGCACGGTGACCGGGAAGTGCTCGCCGCGATCGTGTTCGTGGCCACGTCGGGCTGTACCTGGCAGCAGTTGCCGGCGGCGTCGTTCGGGCCGTCGGGGGCGACAGCTCATCGGCGTTTTTCCGAGTGGAGCAAGGCCCGGGTGTGGGCCAAGCTCCACCGTCTGGTCCTCGACGAGCTCGGCGCTCGCGGTGAGTTGGACTGGTCCCGCTGTGCAATCGACTCGGTGAACATGCGGGCCCTGAAAAGGGGGATCTGACGGGTCCGAATCCTGTCGACAGGGGCAAGTTCGGGTCGAAGATCCACTTGATCACGGAGCGGACCGGTCTGCCCCTGTCCGTCGGAATCTCGGGTGCGAACCTGCACGACAGCCAGGCCCTCGAGCCCCTGGTCCGCGGCATACCGCCCATCCGCTCGCGCCGCGGACGCCGACGGCGCAAGCCCGGCAAGCTCCACGCGGACAAGGGCTATGACTACGCCCACCTGCGGAGATGGTTACGCGGACGCGGTATCAAGCACCGCATCGCCCGCAGGGGCATCGAGTCCTCGCAGCGACTGGGCCGCCACCGCTGGACCATCGAACGCACTATGGCCTGGCTCGCCGGCTGCCGCCGCCTCCACCGCCGCTACGAACACAAAGCCGAGCATTTCCTTGCCTTCACCAGCATCGCCTGCACCCTCATCTGCTACCGAAGACTGGCCAAATGAGATGACGTCTAAGGCCGGCCGAGGGCCTCACCGCACAGCGGCCGCGGGGGCGGACCCTCTAGCACCGGCACCCTTAGCATCTACGCGAACGGATTCTGAGCACCAAAGTTGGCCGTCGGAGCCATCTATGGCGCACCGCCACAACAGGTCAGCTTGCGAGTTCATCGGTGGGATCGGCAGGCCACAGCGTTTCTGGGCGTGGTCTGCGAGTCGCTGACCATCGAAACCCGCGAGGCGGGCGCCCCTGACACGCCCTGCCGAAGGCGACGTCCCAGTTTGCTCGGGTCCGGCCTCCGTACGCCGCCCTGGCTCGCGCTACGAGGCGACCGGCCTGGTCGCAGTCCTTGACGAATGGCATTGACCGGAAGCGGCCTTCCCGTCTTCGGTCACCAGTCCCGGCCGGCGGTCAGCTCCTCCGCATCCGCGCCGGTGAACCCGTACGCCGACGCGACGAAACAAAACTCGTCACAGATCCACTCACGCGCAACCGTCTCGATCCCGCTCCCGGCCGCCACGAACTCCCTGTCCAGCAGGTTGAACTCCTCCGTCGTAGCCTGAGTGAGCTCGTACAAGGTCGCCAGATCCGACGGCCGCTCGGCCTCAATTCGTTCGCACAGCCGCAGCAGGACCGCCTTCCCCTGGTCGACTACGCGATCAGGGAAGTACGAGTCGTCGTACATCTGCCACAGGAAGGCGTGTCCCGCTACCTGCTGGTTTGTGATCGGCATAGCGCTTTCCTACTCCCACGTAGAGCTGATGTGCCGATCATGCACAGCACCACTGACAACGGCGCCCCCTATGTATGCCAGACCGCACGCGACCAGGACCATTTCACAACAGGCCCTCACCTGCCTGTCACGAGCTCTGCTGGAGGCGCTCCGCAGCCTGAGCAGGGGTGTCGTAGTAGCCAGGCCGTGCCAGCAGGACCGAGCTGAAGTAGTAGCCCTGTTCTTCCTCCGGCTCATCGTCGGCTGCGAACGGACGCCAGAAGCTCAGTAGCAAGTCTGCGGCGATGAATGAAGCATCGTCGTCAGGATCTTCCTGGATCAAGGTGAATTCACCGACGCGCCGGATAACCTCGCGGGCCGGAAGCGCGAATAGGTCCACGCCCTGGAACGACACTCGGTCCGTCGGGGACGACGGCCTTCCCAGCTTGATGGCTTCAAGCATGTCGCGCACGCAGTGGATACTGATCATCAGCCCGCTGGGACGGAAGACGTGCTGCCCTGGCCGATCAGACTCCGAGAGCGCAGATAGATCGCGGAGCGAGTCCAGCGCCGTGTTGGCCGCGTGCCGAGTCATACCGATCCGCAACGGGCCAACGCCGGTCGGTGGGGCAAGGTCGAAGTCCATGCGGGCATGATCCCAAACGGATTACTCGACGAGTCACGAAGGGCCATCCAGGCGGCTGAGCAACCAGTTGGCCACTGAACGTTCTAGTTGGCCGGAGTTGCACGTAGCGGCAGAGCCGGAGCCTCGACGGGTGGCGCGCGCGTTCTGCAAAATGGAGGTGCTGCCCCCTGGCCTGCGCAGGCAGGATCTCCCCATGTCAACAGATGTCAGCGGAATGATCGAGTGCCGGCCGGGGGCTCGCCTGTGGGGCCCTGACGACGAGGACTCCGTATGGGAGGCCGGCATCGATCTCTGGCTCCTCAACACGGGCAATGCCTACGACGGCCTGGCCTGTCTTTTCGGAATCCGGAACTACTTCGGTTTCCGGCCCCTCGCGGAGGATCGCGGCTTTCCGGATGATGCCTCGGAGCGGCTGCGACGTGAGTTCGCCGACTTGGGCGGCCCCCCTGATGTGCACGGGACGACCTGGCTGACCTGGTCCGAGCTGGAGACCACGGACTGGCAGGGGACCGATGCCTCGGGCACGCGAACCCGCGGCTCAGCCGCGGGGATCGACACCCACTGGGGCCCAGTCTGGAAGGTCATGCGCATCCTCAGCGAAATCCACGGCGCCGAAAACGTACGCCTCGTCGCCTGGTTCCACTGACTCGCGCCTGAGCAACTAGTTGGCCAGGCTGGCCAACTACGACGCATTTGAAGTGGGCGACCCCCTCGCGCATCCGCTGTCCGGGGCTGTCGTAAGCTCCGCGCGGTTGATCGATTACACATGCAGGCAGTCGGACTGCGACCGGGGAGGGCACGATGCCCCGATGGGCCCGGGAGGCGAGTGGGAACAGGGATGAGGTTGTAAGGGGTATGGGGAACACACGTGCACTGGGCGCAGCGGCAGTGGCCGCTCTGGTCCTGTCGGGGGCCGTGGGTTGTGGTCTGGCAGCGACTGCCGGAAGCAGCGGGACGGCGCCCGTCGAGGTGAGCACCGTGGTTCACGACGGCTCCACCACCGAGGAGGACCGCCGCTGGGTAGATACCCACTGGGCTGCTGGTGGCATGGCCGAGGTGGCCAGCGTGGACGCCAAGGACAATCTGGTCCAGCCGGCGTGGACCGGCGGTGGCTCGATAGCCCGTACGGTCGGCCGGCTGTACGGGATGTCGGGTGTGGACGGCGGCTCCGGTGCCTGCACGGCGACCGTCGTCGGGGTCCGTACCGTGATCACTGCCGGGCACTGTGTCAGGACATCGACCGAGGGATCGCCTGCACGAGCCGCCGCCTGGGACCGGAACCTCTACTTTGTACCGGGGTATCAGGGCGGGTCGGGGCCTCATGGCGGCTTCACGGTGCGCCGGGTGCGGATGGCCGAGGACTGGGGGGCGGACGGACGGGACGTCGCCATGCTGGAGATGAACCCCGGCGCCGACGGGCGGAACATCTCGGATGTAGTCGGGGCCCAGCCCATCTCGTTCACCGCGGCACCGGGCGCGTCCGGGCACTTCTTCGGCTACCCGTACACGGACCGGGTCCTGCACTGCTCGGGCGTCACTGCCTGGGCAGCCGGCACAGCCCTGGTGCGGATCCCCTGCCACATGGGGGTGGGGTCGAGCGGTGGCCCGTACCTCTCGGGCGACCCGGCGGCCGGCAGCGTCGTCGCGGTGAACATCAGCGGCGACGAGGACACCAGCTACGGAACGGCACTCGGCGCCTTCGCGCAGAACCTCTACCGGCAGTCCGAGCACGGCTGACGAACTCGTGCGCAATCTTCGCAGGTCAGGGCTGCGGGGATTGAGCACAACAGTTGGCGAATCCCGCCAACCATCGTGCACGGTCACAGCGCTGTGACTTAGCGCTGTAGTTGGCCGGTTGAGCGTTCTAGGTGGCCCGCAGAGCGTGCGTGCCTCCTGGCCGTTTCCGCTGTCACTGGCTCCGCGTACGGTCTGCGCATGGTTGATCAGCAATGGAGCGGTGTGGGTCCTGGAAGACCCACTGGCCGATGATGGGCTTGCCGAACTCGAAGCACAGATAGGCGTACGGCTGCCGGATGACTACCGGAGCTTCCTCTCCTGCGTGGGCGCTGGCGGCGCGGGTCCTGCGTACGGTGTCTTCCCGGTTCGCCGCGTGCAGGGCCGCTGGCGCTGGGAAGGAGACGGTGCAGACCTGGCTGACCCGGCCATGCTCGCCTGGCCCTTTCCTGACCACGGCCCGGATCCCGAAGACCTCGACGCACTTCTCGCCGTACGCCCTGAAGAAGAGGACTTCGACCAGATCGAGGACTTCGACGACGCCATCGAAGCGTGGGACGAACGCTGGGAAGCCCTGATGTTCGCCCCCGAGCGCACCGCCGGCGCCATCGTGATCTCCCACATCGGCTGCGCCCAGAGGGAGTGGTTGATCATCAGCGGCACCCACCGCGGCACCCTCTGGTCCGACTGCCGCGCAGACGACGCCGACCTCGCCCCGCTCCTCGACCAGGCCGGCAAGCCGGTCACCTTCACCCACTGGTACATCGACTGGCTGCAAAAGGCGGAGCTCACCGCGCACCAGCCATCTACGAACACCTGGCGCCGGACACTGGCGTGCACGGGCACTGCGCCATCGACACGATGAGCGTTGTAGTTGGCCACCCGGGCCAACTACAACGCTAAGTCACACCGTGTGTGACTGAGCGCCTCACTTGGCGGGTTAGCGCTTGGGGTGGGGAATCTGAGCGCTGTGGTTGGCGGGCTGTAAGCCCGTGGCGTGGGTGCGTTGTCACAGCAGGTGAGCCCTCACTGCGGCATTGCAGGACTCCTGCCGCCCCGCCACGCAGAGTGGAGCGGGGCGGGGCGGGGCGGGGCGGGGCGAGGCGGGGCGAGGACGGGGGTCAGGTGCGATGGTTACTGCTTGGTCCGGAAGTCGAAGCGCACGTTGAGGTCGGCGAAGTCCTTCTCCTCCGGTCCTGTGGTGCTGGACTGCACGTAGATACGGAAGTCCGCCTTCGGCATCGCCCGCTGGACAGGGAAGGTCCAGGTCTGCTTCCAGGGCCCAGCCGCCGGCTTGTAATCCCCGGGTGCCCCCACCGACTCCAGGTAATAGAGGAGTGTCTGGGTCCGTCGCGAGAGCGTGATGTTCCCCAACTTCACCTGGACATTGACGATGACCTTGGTCAGGTCGACCTGCTCCCGGAGCTTGCCGACCAGCTCCACGGTCAGAGGCTGTCCGGGCACCGGAAAGCTCGGCGTGAGGGTGATGTCCTGGATTTCCAGGAGGTAGGACTCGTCACTTCGGTCTTCGATCAGATCACTAGCCATAAACGTAGCGTATTGGATCAACTGCGTAACGTGATGCTTGCGGCCGGAGGCAAATACACGGGCGTCACCGAGACGCTCCTGACGGCGCTGCCTCAGCAACGAGCCGCACGCGGATCAGTCGCGTCCCAGCCGCCGCCACCGGCTCGGCCGGCTCGCCCGCTCTGCAGGGATGGCGCCCTTCCTGCGCTTGCTATCCGCGATGATTGCGCCCTGCCGGCGCCTTCAGGTCGCACGCTATGAGCGCTTGAGTTGGCGAGGTTCGCCAAGCGAAGTCCTCGGTCACAGCGGCTGAGACTTGGCGTCCTAGTTGGCCAGTAACACACTGTGAGCGAACTCGTTGCTGCAAGTTGTGGTCGGGTACGGAGAAGCATGTACAGCGGGAGGGATTTGCTGTCCTGGAGCGCGGTTTCCGTGGGGGTTGCAGCGGTCTCCAGCTGGGCAGTACTCGCTCGGGTGCCTCCGCTCGGCGCCCGCTCGCGACCTGGTGGTGTCTGCGTGACCGGGACCGACAGCGTGCTGGGTGGTGACCCGCTCTACACGGCCGCCGACCGAGGCGAACTCGACCCACGCCTGGCCGGCTTCCTGGACCGCAAGGCCCGCGCCGCCGCCGAGCAGGGTCTGCCCGGCGAGCTCGTCGACGTGCTGCGCGCCTTGCTGTTCTCGGGTGGCAAACGGGTCCGGCCCCCTGCTGTGCGTGATCGGCTGGCACGCCTCCTGCTACAGCAACCCTGTGGGAGATCGCCCGCCGCCGTGAGAACCAGATGAACCACAGCCCCTTCCCACCCGCGTCCACACAGCCCTGCACGAAGCGGCGCGCCCAGGCCCCCGTGAGCGAACCACCGACAGGATCGAGGCAACCATGACGACTGCCGACACCACCGCGTCCGCCACACGCGATCTGGCGGCTTACGGTCCGGGCCTGGGCTCGGCGCCGCGGTACGCGTTCTTCTGTCCGATGCCGTACGCGATGAATCCGCACATCGAGGCCGCCCGCACACACACCCTCGACTTCTACCGGAGGCTCGGAGTCCTCACCGACAAGGGCGCCGAGGCCGCGAGCGGATACCGCATCGAGGTGTGGTCTGCGTGCGTCCACCCCGACTGCGACGAGGATTCCCTCAAGCTCATGCACGACTGGGACATGTGGGGCACCCTCACGGACGACTACATGGAGGCCCGCGATGTCAGCCTGGTGAAACCCATGATCGAGGGCTGCCTGGCGATCCTCGCCCCCGACACCGCAGAAGGCGCCCGGCCCGGGGCCCATCCGCTGGAGATCGCGCTGGCGGACATCTGGCGCACGACCCGCGAACGCGGGATGTCACCGCGCTGGAACCAGCGCCTGGCGGACCGGCTCTCGCGGTGGATCGAGACCTATCTGCGCGACGCCGACATCCGCGCCAAGGACAGGCTCCCGAGCCTGGAACGCTACATCGACAACCGGCTGTGGTCCGGGGCCTCGCCCGCCTACATCCACCTGACCACGCTCGCCTACGACTGCGAGATGAGCGAGGCCCTCCTGGCTTCACCCACTGTCAACGCCATGCTCCACAGCTGCTCCACGTTTGCCCATCTCGCCAACGACGTCTACGGCCTGGAACGCGATGCGTCCTGGGGGGACGACATCAACGCGGTGCCCATCATCGAACGGGACTTCGGGTGTACCCGCGAGGAAGCGATCCGCCGCACCATCGAACTCGCGGACAATTACATGAGGCACTACCTCTCCCTGGAGAAGTCACTCCCCAGCGTCCTGCCCCAGGCATCGACCGAAGACCGCGAGAAGCTGGACACCTTCGTGACGTGCTTCCGGCATTACATGCGCGGCGCACTGGACTTCTATGAGGGAACCGGCCGATACGACGAGAGGCCCGAAGCCGGGGACTACCACAAGGTCGGATGGCTCGCTGCCGACTGACCGCGCCCGGGTCGGTGGGCGCCAGCCAAAGCTCACCCCGGCTGGGTCACGCCCCAACGACGGGCAGGAGATCGTGTCCGGCAAGCGCGGTGCGACGCGACTGGGCCTCGCCGGGCTGCTGAAGTTCTACACGCAGTACGGCCGGTTTTCTCCAGGGCGGGTGGGAGCCGGCAGGCGAAGCACCCAGGCCAGCCGTATCCGTTGCTTTGTGGCGGATGCGGCGGGGCCCCTGCCCGACGTCTACTACGGCGTAGCGCCGCTGAAGCCGAAGTCGCCAGAGGCCCGGGCGAACGTCGTACCCTCCGTGCCCAAGCCCTCAAAGAGCATTTTGTTCCGGTAGGGGTGTTTGGTAAAGGCCCTTCTGACCTGACGAAGCAGGCGGTGCAATCGCTGGTTGGGTCGGGCGGTTGAATGCAGGGATGAACGATTCTCTGTGGGGCCGGCTCTCGGTCGAGGGCCAGCGGGAGGTGGACCGCCTGATCACCGCCGGTCGCAACGTGCAGGCCGTCTTGGTGATGCGCGAGTGCGCCGACGGCCTGATGCCGGGGATTCATGAATGCGTGGATCTCCTCGACTGGCGTTTCACCGCCTTGCGTGAAGCGTCTGGCGGGGGTGGAGGCTCTGGTTAGAGGTCGCGCCAGTTCGGAGTCGCCTCTCGCGTGAGTCTGCGGCTCATCAGGTCGATCATCGCGAGGTGGATCATGGCTTCGGAGCGGTGTGGGTGGGCTTCGTAGTCGCGGGCCAGGCGGCGCTGGTGCATGAGCCAGCCGAACGTCCTCTCCACGACCCATCGCCGCGGGATGACTTTGAAGCCCTTCTGGCCGGGGTCGCGGTGGACGACTTCGACGTCGATGCCGAGGCGGGCGCCGTGGTCGATGGCCTTGGTGCGGTAGCCGTTGTCCGCCCAGGCCTTGGTGACGAGCGGGTGAGCCACCGAGATTTGTGAGAGGACCTGGATGCCGCCGGCATTGTCGGAGACGCTGGCGGCGGTGACAAGGACGGCCAGGAGGAGGCCGAGGGTGTCGACGCCGATGTGGCGTTTGCGGCCGGCGATCTTCTTGCCCGCGTCGATACCCTGGCTGGCCGCGGGCACGTTCGCGGAGGTCTTGACGCTCTGCGCGTCCAGGACGCATGCGCTTGCTTCGGGGTCGCGGCCCTCGGCCTCACGTACCAGTCGCCGCAGCACACCGTTGAGCCGGTCGAAGACGCCGTCCTTCTGCCAGGCGGCGAAGTAGCCGTAGACCGTCTCCCACGGTGCGAAATCGTGTGGCAGGTAGCGCCAGGGAATGCCGGTGCGGTCGACGTAGAGGACCGCGTCCATGATCCTCCGCAGATCGTGCTCGGGCGGCCGGCCTATGTCCAGGCCCTTCCCTCTCCGCTCGGCCCGCCAGGCCGACAGAATGGGCTCCATCAACTCCCACCGGGCATCGGACAGATCGCTTGGGTACGGTCGCTGTCGGCGCATGTTTCGGTAGTACCGGGACCAGTCCCTCGACCACAGGGCGCAAACGGGGGTGAGGGGGGCGCCTTGGGATCAGACAGGAGCCAAGGGACCCAAGCGGACCCTCGACCGTCGTCACCCGCCACAGATGCCACGAAGGCGACCAACAGCCTCAACCTTCACAGGCAGGTCACCCACTCAAGAACCCATCAAACACCCCTGCCGGGACAAAACGCTCTTTCAGTGACTGTTTGAGATGGGTAGCACCACAGGTCAGCCCTGGTTTGTAGCGAGTGGGGCGGGTGCAGCCGTTCCAGTTCTGCGTCACCGTGACAAAGAACCGGAATGGCTGGTGGGACGGTGCCTGTCGCCGGACCTTCAGGTGCCCGGGTGCAGGCTGTGGAGGCGGACCCCGGCGGCCTCGGCGACGGCCACGAGGGTGCCGTCGGGGGAGAACGCGACGTGTAGGACAGTGCCGGGCTCGTGGGCAAGGCGGTCGGCGACCGGAAGGCCAGTAGCCGGTCTTCTGTCCGGCGAGGTGGGACGGGGTGTAGGTGCCGCGCCGGGGCCAGTGCGCCGCGGGCTCGTCCATGAGCGCGGACAACCGCTCACGTGACTCTTCGCGCACCTCAGGATCCTTGCGGCCACCCTCTCGTCCCTGGACAACGGAACGTTGTCTCGTTACCCCGGTGGCGGCGCATGAACCGGACGCGCGTCATTGTCCCGGATTCCTTCTCGCGCGGTCCGGCGGAGTCCGCCAGGACGGCGGCCAGGCGACATCCGACCGTGTTTCCCCAGTGGGCAGGCCAAGACTCGCTCGCGCAAGTTCGAGGTATGCCTGGCGGGCAGTTCGGTATTCCGCGAATGCTGTGTCCCATGCTCCGGCGTCCGCGGGGATCAGACCACGAGCCAGCCACTCGAGATGCCACAGACAGTGGTTCACCCGGACCGTAGCGCTGTTGGTCGCCGCGTCGCCCAACAGCCAGAGCCCCTCGCTCAGAGCCGAGCGATGACTCTCGGCCTCCCCCAACTCGCCAAGTACCTCATCGGTGGGTTCCAACGGGGCGGATCCCGTCGCGATCCCACGGAAGACAGCGATGCGTAGGTAGCGATGCGCCAATGCCTTGACCGCGTGGCCGTACTCGGCATAGGCGTTCAGCCGCCGCTCGTCCCAGCGGACCGACTGCTGCCGACGCCATCGGGTGCGCTCGTTCGCACTGCTGACCAGATACGACGTTGCGGCACCCACAACGACACCGACGAGGGGGAGTGCTTCGCTGATCAAGCTCATTGACTTCCCTTCAGTGCAGTGGACGCGCCTACGTGATGAGAACGCTCCCCGATGGCTGAAGACGGCGACAAGCGCCCGGTCAGTGGATTCCCCAAAGCGTTCGCTAACGTCGGCCGGAGAGAGAACATCGTGGACACGATCGAGCAATTGTGGCGGTATTCGGTCAATCGATACGGGACGCGGAGGGCAAGTTCGGATCCGGAAGGACACCCGGCGTTTCCGGGGCATGGACGGCCTCCTGAACTTGAGCTCCCGCTACACAGGAGACACCGACGAGCCGGAGCTGATCGACCCCTACGGGCAAGTGGTACCCGACGCCGCTGCCTTTCATCCGTGGCTATCTCGGCCGCAACGACCGTTCCCCAGCGGCAACAGCCCGCTGCCGGACTCGCGGACGAGCGACGCGCGGTCCGGATCCGCGCCTTCCCGCGTCCTCGGACGCGGGGCCCTTCTGGTTCCCCCCTCAGTTCACCGAAGTAGCGGAAAGGGTACGGCTCCGCGCAGCGGATCCCGCCGCCGACGTGCCACTCCAGCACCGGCCCGAGGGCATCGCCGTGTTCGGCGCACCAGGAGACGGGGACCACGCCGGCGCAGTCGTGCCGTCTGCACACGCACGCCTGGCCCGTCCGCGCGTACGCCACCGCGTGGCGGCGTTGCTCCGGTCAGGCGGGCCGTCACCGCGACCAGCGAGGACAACTGGCCAAGATCGTTCGCGTACGCATCCCGCCGCGCGGCCCTCCGCGAGCCACCGACAGACACTGCGGAGGGCTGCTCCGAGACGAACCCCGGGTCGCCAACCGGGACCGCCGTTGCAGCAGCCTCGCTCACGCGGCCTGGGCGGTATCGGATCCGAAGACGTCGTCGAAAAGGTGAGCTCGGTACACGAACCAGACGTCCTCTTACACGTCTGATGCGCGACTGTGTCGGCGGGCACCGCCGCGAGAGTGGCGGCCAGGAGGAATAGCACCAGGGCGAGGGCTCGGACGAGACGTCTCCACATACCTAAGCGACAATCAAGCCCGCCGACCAACCCCATCGCGCGGAGGCGCACCGCCGACGCCAGTGGAACCGCCTTTGCGTGGGAGCCGAGGCCACCCGGCCGTACGAGCGTTCCCGGGAACCGGGGTCGCCTTCCATCATGAAGGCGACCCCGACCCGGGCGCGGATGGCACTGCAGGCCGAAGCACAGTCCGGCGGACATTGGGCTCGATACGTGCCAGAAACTCCGCAACCAGCCTCGCTACCAGGACTGAGCTGCCGCAGCCCAGAATTTAGGGCGCTCGGCGGGGGGGACGGCGGAAGGCCACGGACTCCGTCCAGTCTGGCGCCATCCAGCTTCGCCCCAGTGAGGTCGGCGCCCGTGAGGTTGGCCTTGCTGAGGTTGGCGTTCGATAGATCCGCGCCGTTCAGGGCTACCCCGGAGAGGTCCACTTTCGAGAGGTTCGCATTGGCGAGATCCGCGTGTGTCAGGCGAGCGCAACCCCCACCACGTTCCCTTCCCGTCCTGATATCAATGAAGAAATTACCTGAACAGAGAGTCGCCTTGGTCAGGTCCGCGGCAGCGAGCATGGCACCGGTCAGGTTTGCGTTGTCGAACGTTACGTCGGTCAGGTCCGCGCACTGGACGGGATCGGAATAGCCGCAGAAGGATGCGTCCGAGAGGTTCGCGTCGATGAGACTCGCTTCGCGGAGATTCGTCATGCCCAGGTCTGCGCCGCTCAGGTTCGCGCCGTTCAGGTCCGCATTGCGGAGGTTGGCTTCGGAGATGTAGGCGCCGCGAAGTTGCGCATCGCTGAGGTTGGTGTCGCTGAGGTCGGTCCCGGTGAGGTCCGCACCCACCAGGGAGATGCCACGCTCGCCATGCGCGTACGAAGGTGTCCACCCGCTCAGGTCGGTGTGACTCAAGTTGATCGACAGTCCCTTATCGTATTCGGGGCGGCGCCCGGCCAGGACGTTCATCACCGCGTCGATCTCGGCGGGCGGGGGCCCCTCGGTCGACTTGGTACCCGTCGGCAGTGGAGCGCGCCGCCGTACGTACGCGGACAGTACCGAGACCACCGTCGGCTGGTCCCGGGCGGAGTCGTGCATGATGCGATCCAGCGCGTAGATGCCGCCCAGGCGCACGTCCACCGAGCTCGACCCCAGGTTGCCGATCGCGGCGTTGAACCTGCCGGTGATTTGGCCCTGCTCGCTGATCCGCAGTTCCTTGCCGGTCTGGCTCACCTGCATCCAAGTGAAGAGCAGCGCCGCCAGGGCAGCCAGCCCTGGCAGGCTGAGGATCAGCAGTGAGATCCCCTGCGTCGGGCTGCCTCCAGCGGCCGCACGCGCCCCGAACCGGCCCCTCCGCAGCTGCTGCCTTCGCCTCGCCGCACGCCGATGCACGATCCGGCGGAGCCCTCCGATGCCACGTGTCCCGGTCACTCCACCTATGCCACACCCCACGGCGAAAGCGGCTGAGGAGCCACACCACGAGACCACCCACATGGGAGAGCCGGCGCGGACAGACGGACGGTCAAACACGCAGCCTCCCGGCGGCGCAGGCCTTGGCGGTAGAACCGCGATCTTGCCGCGCGCCGCCACGGCGATGACCCGTACGGGTCTGTTACAAGTGACTTAGTTTTGGACGGGACGGGTGCCTCCGGACGCGGGAATCCACTCCACGCCGCCCTCCCGGTTGGCGCCCAGTGCCTGCCGAGCCGCATTGACGAAAGCGTGTAGCGCCGCCGCGTACGCGTCGCCCCGCTCCTGTTGCGCGGTGACAAGATACCCATGGGGGATGTCCATGTACACGGCCATGACCTGCCGTTCATCGAGAAGGCCACACCGTCGCAGTTCCCTCAGAGCCTGCACCTGGATCGCGTCCCGGTCCGGGCGATCGTTGGCCGCTGCGATCCGCGCCGCCCTCACGGTGTCATACGCCAACAAGCCCGGCGTGCCTCCGTCCGCCGCCGGCACACGCAGCAACCGCACGATCCTGGCGGCTGGGCCTCTGGAACGCGCCAGGAACCAGGCATCCTCGGCTGCCTCCAGCACACTAGCTGCAAGCAGCACGATGCTCGTCGGGGCGCACAGCTCGACCTCGGCATAAGCGTAGGAGAGCGCAGCGTGCGCTCGGCTCGCCTCTTCCTCGTGGTCCTGGTGGTACAGGTCCCAACTGATACGGAACAGGGTGCGAGCAGCCCGGACGAACTCCGCAATCGCCAGCCGGCGCTCATCTCTCAGCGCCGCCAGCCGGGACGCCTCCGCTGTAATTCGGGCCGCTTCCCTCGCTGCACTCGCCTGCGCCAACCCGCCCGCCGCCTGAATCCTCGCGCCCAGCCAGTTCCCCAGCAGCCCGCCCCCGATCGCAAGGAACGGAACCAGCAGGCTCAACCCCGCCGCGTTCTGTTCGATCCAGTGCCAGAGCCCGACCACCATGCCGCCCCCTCAGATCCGCCCGCCCGCTACGGCGAACAGGCAGCGTATGCAGGGGACCACGGGGCCCGACTCCCGTACAGGTAATTTGGGCGAATGGAGCGTCCGGGCATGGGAAGAGCCGGGGCCGACTAGGGCCTGTGTGGTGTCGTGATCAGTTGCTGGGTTTTGCCTTCTCTGTGGGGCGGAACCCGGTAGGACATTGGTCGTGACGCGTAGGCAACTCACCAATGGTCAGTGGAAGTTCATCGAGCCGTATTTGCCGATCGGCAGGTACGGTCCGTACCCCGAGCGGCTGCGGGAACAGTTCGAGGGGGTGATCTGGCGGTTCCGTTCCAGCGGCCAGTGGCGGGAGATGCCTGCCGAGTTCGGCCCCTGGGCCACCGTCTACGGGCGTTTCCGGGTCTGGCGAAACGCCGGCGTCTTCTCCGCGCTGTTGGAAGGCGTGATCGCCGAGGCCGCCCGCGTAGAGAAAACGGACTTGTCGCTGGTCAGCGTGGATTCCACAACGGTCCGCGCCCACCACGACGCCGCCGGGATGCGCGTCGGCAAGAGCCTCATGGAGGCCCTGGAAGAGGCTGCGCGGGAACAGGAGGAGGCCCGGCAAAAAGGGGCGGACCGGAGGAACAGAACGGACAGGCCGAGCGTCGACGCGTCCGACGCCGACGCAAGCTCCGTCTGAAGGAAGCCCTGCTCGGCAGGTCCCGTGGCGGACTGACCAGCAAGATTCATCTCGCCTCGGACTGCAGATGCCGTCCGCTCGCGTTCGTCCTGACCGCCGGACAGGCCGCGGACAGCCCGCAATTCATCCCCGTGCTCGAGAAAGTACGGATCCGCTTCCCCGTCGGCCGTCCCCGAACCCGGCCCGGCGCGGCCGCCGGAGACAAGGCCTACTCATCCCGCGGCAAGCGCGCCTACCTGCGCAAACGCGGAATCAAGGCAGTCATCCCGGAGAGGAGGGACCAAGCCGCCCACCGGAAGAAGAAGGGCGCGAGAGGCGGCCGGCCCGTCAGCCACGACGCCGATCTCTACAAGGAACGGAACACCGTCGAACGTCTGATCAACAAACTGAAGGCCTGGCGCGGCATCGCCACCCGCTACGACAAGGCACCCGAGAGCTACCTCGCCGGCCTGCACCTCCGCGCCGCAATGATCTGGATCGACGACCTCCTGAAAGCCGCCGACTGATCACAACATCACACAGGCCCTAGCGGCACCGGCTCTTCAGCGGGGCGTGCGCCAACACGCTCCGTGATGGCTCTCCGACGACCACCATCACCTACAGCACCGCCGAGGCTGCCTCGACGCCTTCGCCACCGGTGGCCGAGAACGCGGCCGACGCCGCCGAGCCGGTGATGCAGCGGCTCGTCGAGCGGAGGACCCAACGGCGTACGCCACCCGCGACGACGCCGTACGAGCCGCCGAAGAGGTCACGGCCCGCTTCCAGAAGTGGATCAACACCCCCATGGGGCAGGAGGCCGTCGGCTCCAGTCACATGCGGGTGATGGCCTTCCGGGACGCGTCGCTCCAGCTCCCGCCGCACGACTCCGGGGCTGCACCACGGTCCCTGACACGGTGAGCACGTTTCCGCCGCGGCCTTCACGATCGGATCGTCCAACTGGGTCGCGGCCCCGGCCGCGACCTCCGCCGCCACCCACGCCAGATCAGGCAGTCCGGTCTGATTGAGGGTCTGGCGCGCGTTGCGGGCCGCGTCCACCAGCAGGCGCAGGGCCTCGTCCCACTCGGCCGTGCCGCGCTCATGCATAAGGATCAAGGTGTTGAGGTCCTCCAGCAGGGCGGGCAGGAGTCCGGCGACCGCGGGGAGGTTCGCGCCCTGGCGGTGCCGGTTCGTCGCCGCCGCCTGGTCCCGGACCCGCTGGACGTCGGCAGCCGGCGCGGACGGAACGAGACCGGGGTGACCGGAGAGAATGAGGGATGAACGCCGCAGCGCGGCGCGCAGCGCGGGCACGTGCGGGACCGCCGAGCCCTGCTCGCGGCGGAGCCGGTAGGGCTGTCCGAGCAGCCAGACGACGTCGACCTCGCAGACCGTGGCCACGGCCGTGATCAGTGAGTACCGGTCCAGTGGGAGGCGGCTGGTCTCGACGTCCTCGGCCCAGCGTTCGGAGCGGCCCACCAGACCGGCCATCTCCGCGTGCGTCAGGCCTGCCGCGATCCGGGCCACGCGCACACGCGCCCCGATGCCCGTGTCAGGGGAATGGGTCCTGACGGCACCTCTCCGTTCTGGACTCCTCACCCGGACGGTACTCCCCACGGGCGACCTGCGGATACGCCAACTGCCCAACAGGGGCGGCCTCCACGTCCGCAAGTCGTCGCCGCGGCACTCGTGGTGCCGTGCTCCCGGCGACCGGCTCCGTCTCGGCGGTGAGGTGCGCGAGGGCGGGTTCGGGGTTCAGCTAGCTGTGCAGGACTCCGGTGCGGGCGGCGATGCCTCGGAGTTCGGGCGTAGTGCGTCCGGAGAGCAGCAGGCCAGATACGAGGGATTTCACGGCTGGGCGGGCGTGGGTTTCCTGGGGGGCCCAGTATTCGGCCTGGAGGAGGGCGCGGATGCATTCGTCTCGTCGGCCCCATTGGGCGAAGGCTTTCGCGCGGTCGGTAAAGTAGAGCGCGCGCCGTTCCGTGGTGGGGAGTGCTTGGGGGGCGAGAGCGTCTGCTGCGGCGATGGCGGCCGAGGGATCTCCGGCGGTGTTCTCAGCCGAGATGAGGTGGAGCTGGACGGTGGCCCAGCTGAACCCGCCGTTTGTGTCCCGGAGGTGGGTGATGGAGCCCAGGCTCTTGGCGATGGCGGTGGCCTCGCTGGTCAGTTCGCGCATGCCTGTCTGGTCGCGTTGGTGGGCGACGGTGTAGGCGGCGCACTGGAGCAGCAGGCCTCGCTGGGCGATCCCGGCGTTTCCGAGTTCGCGCAGGGCCGGGTCGTCGGCGGCGTTCAGGGCGAGGGTGAGGGCCTGGTCGTGCCATCCCGCCTTGCGGGCGAGGACGGCCTGCTGGCGGGCCGCTTCGGCGACCGCGACGGGCGCGCCGCCGGCGGCGGCGAACTGCCGGGCGCGGTCGGCTGCCATCCAGCCGAGTTGCGGCTCGTCGAGCTTGATGAGGATGCGTGTCGCCAGGAGGTAGGCCTGCGCCAGCACGGGGAAGTTGTCGCTGTTGGACTGGTGCCCGGCGGAGATCAGGCGTGGGAGCCGTAGGGCGAGGCTGGAGTACGCGCAGTCGTTGAAGTCGGCCGAGGCGCGGTGCAGTTCCGCCGAGAGGCGGTCCGGGGGCGTGTCAGGGGCCGCGCGGCCGAGTCCCAGCATCGCGTCGCGCAGCCCCGCGACGAGCGTCTCGCCGAGTTGCGCCTCCTCAGTGTTGGCCGGGGTGGCGCCGGCGAGGGGGGCTCCCATGGCGGCCGCCGCGGTGACCGCCAGGTTCGCGAGCAGTTGCCTTCGCGTGCGCACCGGGTCCTCTCCGTCGTCGCGCCCTGGGGTGCCCAGAGTAGGGGCGGGCAGGCTGGGATACGGCCCGGTTTGCGGACTCAGCGGGTCCGGATGGGCGCCGGTCGTCGGGGCGAGGCCGAGCGCCTGGGGCGGGATGTCGAGAGCCTGGGCGAACCGCTGGAGCACGGAGAGGTCGGTCATGTTCGACTTCCCGCGCTCCAGACGGGATACCTGGGCGGCCGAGTAGCCGGTCAGCGATCCCAGCTTGGCCAGGGTCATGCCCTGGGTTCTGCGCGTTGTGCGGACCACCTCGCCCGGTGATGGCGCATCGGGTGTCACCTGTGACTTTCGAACTGCATCCATAACCCCGTCCCGGTGTAGCCGAGGCTGCGTGGTCCCCGAGAGCGGGGGCCCGGACGCGGCCGTCCGTACTTGCACGAGATGCAAACTCCTTGCAGCCCAATGGCTACTGACTGTTCTACCGCGTCCTGGTGCGGTGGTCTTGGAGTTGCGGCGGTTCGCCAACGCCGCGCACTCCCCACCCCTGTGAGCACTCCCCAGAAGGGACTTCTCCGTGGATCAGTACTTGCCGCAGCGCGACCGTCTGCTGACGTCTTCCAGGCCGCTGCCGGACTTCGAAGCCGTGGGCTCCAACGGGCCCTGGCTGCACCGTGCCGACGGCCGCCGGATCCTCGACGGATCGAGCGGCCTCCTCTGCGCGAACGTGGGGCAGGGCAGCCCCGCGGTCTTCGCCCGGATCGAGAAGCAGTTCTCCCGCTACTCGTTCGGCGGCGCTGCCGTCGTCCAGCCTCACATCCAGATGGAACTGATGGACCGCCTGTGCCGCGCCGTGGACCGTCCGGAGGACTCCGTCGCGCTGACCACCTGCGGGACGCTCGGCGTGGAGGTCGCGGTGGGCTTGGCACGGAACATCGTGCGGGTCCGCGACGGAAAGCGGCGCGGGGACATCCTGACGTCCAGCCTGAGCTACCACGGCAACAGCATGTTCACCCTCGGGGTCGCGGGCAACCAGATCCGCAACCCCCGTCCCGAAGACCGCTACGGCCTCGGCCCTGCCTTCCCCGCGCCCTACCCGCCAACGCACGGCCACGCACATGAAGGGCACGGGTGCGATGCCTCATGCGCTGAGGAGGTGGCGCGGGCGATCGACAGCAGGGGTGTAGAGAACGTCGCCGCGGTCCTGATCGAACCGATCAACGGGACCACGGGCGGCGCGTTCGTGCCCCCGGCCGGCTACCTGCGGCGGGTGTCGGAGATCTGCCAGGAGCGGGGCGTCCTGGTCATCCACGACGAGGTCCTGACCGGGCTGTGGCGCACCGGCACGCCCCTGGCCAGTCATCACTGGGACGGGTGCGAGCCCGACCTGGTCATCCTGTCCAAGGGCCTGGGCGCCGGCTACACCGGCGTCGGAGCGGTACTCATGTCGCCTCAGATCGCGCCGCTGCTGCGGCACAAGGACGTGGACCCGCTGCCCGCAATGGGCACCATGGCCACCCACCCCCTCCAGGCGGCGGCCTGTCTGGGGGTCCTGGACGAGCTGGAGGCCATGGACTTCGGCGCCTTCACCGCGCGTGGAGAGCGTCTGGGCACGTCGCTGCGGTCCCTGGCCGGCTGGGCGCCGGTGCGGGGGGTCCGGGGCGTCGGCCACCTGTACGGGGTGGAAGTCGCCCCCGGTCTGCTCTGGCCGCTGATGGAGGAGTGCGAGCGGCGCGGCGTCTTCTTCTACCCGTTCACCGGAGCCGGTGACCCGCGCAGCGAGGGCCTGGTCGTCGCGCCCCCGCTGAACTCCAGCGACGAGGACATCGACTTCCTGACCACCGCGCTGACCGACGCGGTCGCCACCCTCAGCTGACCCGCCCCGCCGCTCCCCTGCTGTGGGGACGGACCGTCTCGAAGCAGAATCCGAGGACACGTCATGCAGTTTCCCGTCACGGTCATCGACCAGCTCGACGAGGCCCAGCTCCGCAAGTGGCACGACTTCTACGGGGTGAGCGCCGACCGGCCCCGCTTCGAGGAGGAGGGCATCTGGCGGCGCACCCAGCAGGAGGAGACCGCCTCCAACTCCGGCTGGACGGGCCAGGGCGACGCGCGCCGCCGCATCGTCCACTACTGGCACCAGTACGGACTCGTCGACACCACCGCGGCGCCGTCGCTCGCCATGACGCAGATGTACCTGTACCACTCGGTGGCAGCCCCGCGGTCCGAGATCGAGGAGGCGTGGGAGCAGAACCACGCCATGCTGTCCGAGGGCGGCTGGAAGCAGGTCGGGGCGGGCCGGTTCGAGCTGGGGGACCTGCGCGTCCACATGATCCGCGTCGAGGAGCACCCGGAGGACCTGCGGGCAGGCCGTCGGCTTCCGGCGGACTACGAGGTCATCGACACCGTCTTCACGTCCGTCAACTGCTTCCCCCCAAGGGCAGTCCGGCGGCGGCCGTGGGAGGTCCTGACCCACGGGGTGCGGGTCAAGGACACCCCTGGACAGCCGGTCTACGCCGAGGACCTGGCGCAACTCACGGACTTCCTGCCGTTCCAGGTCGAGGTCGGCTGCGGGGTCTCCTACGAGGCCGGGATCCCGCCGCTGCACCGGCTCCACGAGATGTACCACGTCAACGAGATCGAGGACGAGCAGCTCGGCAAGGGCTTCACGTTCGTCCTCGCGCCGGGCAGGGACCCGCTGCTCGCGGAGATGTTCCTCGACACCGAGGACAAGGTCGGCGAGCTGTCGGACATGTACCGGGCTTGCTTCAACACCGAGGTCACCCCGGCCCTGCATGCGCTCAAGCGTATGGAGGAGGCCGGGCACATGGTCGGCCCGTTCATCACGAACAACTTCGACGCGCTCGGCGCCCGTGCGGGGTTCGAGGAGGAGTTCATGCGCCGCTACGACCAGCGGATCCCGCCGGTCAGCTTCCACCCCGACGCGAAGGCGCTGGTCGTGATCGGCCTGCACGCCGACCGGCGGTGGGTGGCCAAGCGGGCCCGCGCGGCCGGCCTCAAGGTGTTCATCGTCGACCCGGAGGGATTCCCCCGTCCGGACGGCACCTGGTTCGAGTACCCCCTGGAAGCCCCGCAGAGCGGTGACGTCGTCGTACGGCAGACGGCCGCCGTCGCGATCGGCGAGCTGGAGCGGCTGCTGAACCCCAACTCGACCAGCGCGTGAAATGCGGGGCCGGGCAACGGCGCTAGCCTCTGGGCTCGTTCCCCGGCCCCGCCACGCGGGCCCCTCCCAGGATGAGAGTCAAGGAATGCGCATTTCAGTAATCGGCTGCGGACACCTCGGCATCCCGCACGCGGCCGCGATGGCCGAACTGGGTCACGAAGTCATCGGGGTGGACGTCGACCAGGCCAAGGTCGACAGCCTGAACGCGGGCCAGTGCCCCATCTATGAGACCGGCCTTCCGAAGCTGCTGGCACGGCACACCGCGAGCGGGCGCCTGCGGTTCACCACCGACATCCAGGAAGCCGCGGCCTTCGCCGACATGCACTTCATCGGCGTCGGCACCCCCATCGACGCGGACGGCCGCTCCTACGACACCGCACAGGTCTACGGCGCCATCCGCCAGCTCGCTCCCCACCTCGACCGGCCGTGCACGATCGTCGGCAAGTCCACGGTCACCGTGGGCACCACCGTCCAGGTCACCGCCCTCGCCCAGCGCCTGGCCCCGGCCGGCGAACGCGTCGACGTCGTATGGAACCCGGAGTTCCTCCGCGAGGGCCACGCGGTCGAGGACACCCTGCGCCCGGACCGCATCATCGCCGGCCTCACCACCACCGAGGCCGAAAAGGCGATCCGTACCGTCTACGCCCCCATCCTGGACACCGGCGTCCCCCTCTTCGTCACCGACCCGCAGACGGCAGAGCTGGCCAAGGGCGCCGCGAACACCTTCCTCGGCCTGAAGATCAGCTACATCAACGCCGTCGCCGACATGTGCCAGGCCGCAGGCGGCGACGTCTCCCAGATCGTGGAAATCCTCGGCATCGACCCGCGCATCGGCAGCGGCGGGATGCGGCCGGGCATCGGCTACGGCGGCGGCTGCCTCCCCAAGGACGTCCGCGCCTTCACCGCCTCCGCCCACCAGCTCGGCGCCGACAAGGCAGCCACCCTCCTGCGGGCCGCCGAAGAGATCAACGAGAGCCGCACCGACGTCGCCATGGGCCTCATCCGCGAAGCCCTGAGCGGGCACCCGGTCAAGAACGCCAACATCACCGTGTGGGGCGCCGCCTTCAAGCCCGGCACCAACGACGTCCGAGAAAGCCCGGCGCTCGCCCTCGCCCACGCCCTCCAGCAGGCCGGCGGCAACGTCACTGTTCACGACCCGCAGGCAGTGGCCTCCGCCATGACCCGCAACCCTGAGCTGGACTACACCGACAACCTCGCCAAATCCGTCGACGGAGCCGACCTCGTCGTCCTGGCCACCGAATGGCCGGAGTACGGCAAGGCCGACCCCCACGCCCTCGTCGGCCTCCCCGCCGACGCCCTGCTGTCGACTGCCGCACCACCCTCGACCCCGAGCCCTGGCGCACGGCCGGCTGGACCGTCCACCAGCTCGGACGACCGGGGAAGTAGAACCGGTCCCCGAGGAGAAAGCCCGCATCGCATCACCAACCGTCTGGAAAGCCGGAGGAGCCCTGCCATGACCAGTGACAACGTTTTTCTCCGTCGCGCCGACGACTTCGACGCCCGTCCCGCGGCCGACGTCTGGCTGCGCTCCTTCGCCACCGCGCTACCGACCGTGCGCTGTGCCCATGAAGAAGCCGACGTACGTGACTGGTTCGCACGTGTACTCGTGCCCCGGTACGAGACCTGGGTCGCGGTGACCGGAGGAAACGTGGTCGGGCTCATGGTGATCAATGGTGGGGAGCTGAAGCAGTTCTACCTGGACCCCGCGTGGCGTGGGCGGGGCCTGGGCGACCGGTTCATCGCCCTGGCCAAGGAGCGGCAGCCAGACGGGCTGGCGCTGTGGACGTTCCAGGTCAACGTATCGGCGCACCGGTTCTACGAGCGGCACGGCTTCATCGCGGTCGAGCGGACGGACGGCCTGCGCAACGACGAGCGCGAGCCGGACGTCCGATACGTCTGGCAGGGCCCACCGGCACGCTGACGGTGAAGGCGGTCACCCGGACTCCCGGGTGAGCGCCTTCACCGTGGTAGAGCCGGTCTACGGTGGCTCAATGACAGTTCTGATCGTCGGCGGCAGCGGCTTCCTCGGGACCGAACTGGTCCGGAAGGCGAACACAGCAGGCCACACGACCGTCGCGACATACGCCACCAAACCCGGCCCCGCCTCCTCCACCGCGTGGCGTCACCTCGATCTGCGCGACGCCGGAAGCCTGGACGCCGTCCTGTCCGAGGTGCGCCCACAGCTCGTCCTCAATGCGTCGAGCGGATCTGCCCACTGGCCGACCACCGCAGAGGGCCCCATCCGGCTCGCTATGGCCGCGGCGAAGTACGGAACCCGCATGGTCCACATATCCAGCGACGCAGTGTTCTCCGGCTCGCAAGTCCACTACGACGAATCCAGCCTCCCCGACCCCATCACCCCCTACGGCGCGGCCAAGGCCGCGGCAGAAACCGGCGTCCTCGCCGTGCACCCAAAGGCCGCTGTCGCCCGAACGTCACTGATCATCGGTCACGGCCGGTCCGTGCACGAGAAGGCCGTGCACGAACTCGCCGACGGCATGCGCGACGGCGTCCTGTTCACCGACGACATCCGCTGCCCCGTGCACGTCACCGACCTGGCCGCGGCCCTCCTGGAGCTGGCAGCCGCCGACGCGACCGGAGTCCACCACCTCGCAGGGCCCGACGCCGTGAGCCGTCACGAGCTGGGCATCCTCATCGCCGAGCGGGACGGGCTCGACGCGTCCCAACTCCCCACCGGCCTACGGGCCGCCAGCACGCTGCCCGGCGCCCTCGACGTACGCCTCGACAGCCGGGCCACCCAGCGAGGTCTGCGCACCACACTGCGCGGGGCCCGGCAGTTCCTGCATAGCACGGACGTAACAGCAACGCCTCTAGGGCCTGTCTGAAGTCGTGATCAATGGGTGAGATGCGTCTTCCGGTGATCGTTCGGCGACTGGTAGACCTCTGGGATGGCGCGTAGGGAACTCGCGAGCGATGAGTGGGAGTTGATCGAGCCGTTCCTGCCAATAGGCAGGTCCGGCCCGTATCCGGAGCATCTGCGGGAGCAGTTCGAGGGCGTGATCTGGAAGTTCCGCTCGGGTGCCCAGTGGCGGGAGATGCTGCCGGAGTTCGGGGTCTGGCAGACCGTCTACGACCGCTTCATCCGGTGGCGTGACGCGGGCATCTTCGAGGCGCTGATGGACGGGATGATCGCCGAGGCGGCTCGGCGCGGGCAGACGGACTTGTCCCTGGTCAGCGTGGACTCCACGGTCGCCCGTGCCCATCACGACGCCGCGGGCATGCGGGTCGACGAGGAGGTCCTGTCGTCCCTGGAGAAGGCCGCTGAGACGTCAAAGGGGGCCGCGGAAAAGAACGAAAGCCGCAGGCTGAAGGCGAACAGGGCCCGGTCGACGCGGACCGGGAGGAACGGCGGCGTATCCGGCGACGGCGCCGGGCCCGCTTGGAGGCAGCCCTGCTAGGCCGTTCGCGTGGCGGCCTGACCACCAAGGTCCACCTCGCTTCCGATCCGCGCTGCCGCCCGCTCTCCTTCGTCCTGACCGAGGGGCAGGCCGCCGACAGCCCCCGGTTCGTCCCAGTCCTGGACAAGGTCAAAGTCCGGGGCCCGGTCGGCCGCCCGCGCACCCGGCCCGACGCGGTCGCCGGCGACAAGGCGTACTACTCCCGCGCCAACCGCGCCTACCTGCGCAAACGGAAGATCAAAGCGGTGATCCCGGAGAAGGCGGACCAGGCCGCCAACCGCAAGAAGAAGGGCAGCCGGGGCGGACGGCCCGTCGACCACGACGCCACGCTCTACCGCGACCGCAACACCGTGGAACGCTGCATCAACAAGATCAAGGCATGGCGTGGGCTCGCCACCCGCTACGACAAGACGCCGCAGAGCTACCTCGCCGGACTCCACCTGCGCGGCGCGGTGATCTGGCTCCGCAGCCTGAGCCCCACATGATCGCTGCTGGCGGCGGACTTCAGAGGCCGAGCTTGAACCCGTCATGGCTGCGGATGAAGCCGAGTCCGGCATAGAAGCGGTGCGCGTCCTCGCGCTGCTTGTTGCTCGTCAGCTGGACCAGTCCGCAGCCACGCTCGCGTGCCCGCGCGACCGCACGTTCCATCAAGATCCGGCCCAGCCCCCCGCCTCGCCGGTCCGCGCGGATCCGCACCGCCTCGATCAGGACCCGCTCGGCGCCTCCCTTGCCGAGCCCGGGGATGTACGTCGCCTGCAGGCAGCCCACCACCGTCCCGCCCTCACCCTGACCGTCGGCGTCCTCAACCAGGACCATCATCTCGTTGCGCGGGTCCGCGTCGATCTCCGCGAAGGCGTACTCGTAAGCCTCCGTGACCATGACAGTCGCCGGGTCCACCACCCGCTCCTCATCGGCAAGCAGGGCAAGCACCACGGGCAGGTCGGTGCGGGTTGCGAGGCGCAACGTAAGAACGGGGGCGGGAACAGGCTCAGCGAACATGCGCAGACCCTAACCGGCCCCATGCATGAAGCTGTCACCCACCCCGCCGCCTGATCACGACTTCAGACAGGCCCTAGGAGAGGGTGTCGACACCAAGAACTGCGACTCCGTCTACTGGGCCGACGTACGCGGCTCCATGGCCGACCTCGTCCAGGCCGTCGGCCGCGCCCTGCGGATGCAGCCTGGCGAGGACAAGGTGGCCTCGCTCGTGGTGCCGATCCTCCTCGGGCCCGGCGAGACCGCCGACAACATGCTCACCAGCCGCGCGTACGGCGGCCTCGCCAAGCTCTTGGAGGCGCTCCGGGCGCACGACGCGCGGATCGTGGAGACCCTCGCCGAGCAGCAGGCGCCAAGCCGCTACAAGCCCGTCAGAGAGAACAGCAGCCCGACGAGCGGCAACGGGACCGGCAGCGTCAGCGCCCCCGCCAAGGCCCTCCTGAAGTTCAGTACGCCCCGAGACCCGGCCGCGCTCGCCGCGTTCATCAACCTCCGCGTCCTCAACCCCGAACACGAGCACTGGCGGCGCGGGGTAGAAGCCGCCGTCATCTACGCCCGCATGCACGGGAACCTGCGGGTCCCCTTCGTCTGCCGCGTGCCGGCCGTCGAGAACTCGGAGGCGGCCGGGTGGCCGGCTGCCCTCGCGGGCTTCCCGCTCGGGCAGTGGACCGCCGACGCCCGCCGCTTCTACAACCGCGGCGACATGGACCCAGACCGCGTCGCCCAGCTGGAGAAGCTCGGCATGGTCTGGTCCCACGCCGACACCGCCTGGGCCGAGGGCCTGGCCGCCACCCACGGGTGGGCCACCGGACACGGCCACCTCCTCGCGCCGCTGGACGCCGCCTACCGGGGCGCGGCCGTTGGGATCTGGCTGAAGAACGCACGGACCGCAGCGCGGAAGGCACAGGACATCGAGCAGCGGCGTGCCGAGGGGCTGCCGGTGGAATCGCCGGCAGGCGCGATGACGCGGGAACGGCGCGAACAGCTGGAAGAGATCGACCCCTCCTGGTGCCCGGCATGGCCGGTAACGTGGCAGCGCTGCTTCCACCTCGTCCGCCAACACCTGGACACCGGCCAGGCAGTGCCCACCACGGCCGGCGAGGTCGTGCGCCAGGGCGAGGACCTCGGCCGGTCGGTGACTTCGGTCCGGCACGGGTGGGACCAGCTCACCGCCGTGCAGCAGTGGATGTGCGAGCAGGTCCTCGGGATCGAGCCCGCCGGCGAGGACGAGAAGCCGAAGCCGCGCACCAGCCAGGCCGACAAGTGGGCCATGCACTACGCCGCCGCGGCCCAGTTCTTCGCCCGCGAGGGCCACCTCACGGTGCCCCGCAAGCACATCGAGACCATCACCCTCGACGGCGACGGCCGGGCGCAGCGGGACGTTTCGCTGAAGCTGGGGACGTGGGTCGACAACCAGCGATGCCGGGCCGCCACACTGACGTCGGAGCGGGTGGAGAAGCTGTCCGAGGTGTCGGGATGCGGTGGGCGTGATGGGCGTCGTCGTGACCACGGCCACCGTCGGCTGTCCAGGGGCGCGCAGGCCCGCCGAGAACCGGCAGGCGCGCCCCAGCTCAAGCCCCGGCTGTCGGATTGACGGATTCGGTAGTGCGGCGCTATTCGGAGTTGATGCGCTGGGCTTCCTCGAGCTGGTCTTCCAGGATGATGATGCGGCAGGCGGCCTCGATGGGGGTGCCCTGGTCGACGAGCTCCCGTGCACGGGCGGCGATGCGCAGCTGGTACCGCGAGTAGCGGCGGTGCCCGCCCTCGGAGCGCAGCGGGGTGATCAAGCGGGCTTCGCCGATCGCGCGGAGGAAGTTTTGGCTGGTGCCGAGCATTTCTGCGGCCCGGCCCATGGTGTAGGCGGGGTAGTCGTCGTCATCGAGACGGCCGAACGAATCGTCTGCGGTCATTGCACCTCTCTGTGGAACGCGTGGAGGGGCCCGGGTGCCGTAATGGCACCCGGGCCCCGAAGGAACTGCTACACCATCTGCCGGCCCTGATACTGCGCCGGCCTTCTGTTTCCGCCGACCCGACCTGAGCTCTGTCGGGAATGCGGGGATCGCGGTTGCGTGACCGGAGACCACCTCACTATCGATGTCCTGCGGTACCCGGGCTCAGAGTTCCGCCCGGGCGATCCTGATGGCGCCTCAACTCCTCCGTTCTTCCCTCGGTGATCAACTGCTTACCAAACGGGGGACTGCGTACTGCTGGTAATGCTCTTACTGCTGATACTGCGAACCGCTTGTACTGCTGGTGGTGCGTACTGCTCGTGGCCTCGCCCAGCGCCACGTTCCGGCAGCCAGCCCCGTCGCCCATCCTGCGTCTGCTCTGGCTTAGAACCCCACTGCCGAACCTCCCGGTGCGCGCGCCTGCAGCCGACGCCTTCACCGAGGTACCACTCACAGACTTCACTGCTGGGTACTGCCAACTGCACTTACTGCGGTACTGCTTGTGGCGGCCCCTGATCACTGCGGGCCACCCGGTCCGGCCGTCAGTCCCGTCACCGCCCTGCAACCGCTCTGGCTTCGGAACTCCACCACCGCACCGTCCAACAAACTGCAACTGCGGGTCTTGCTGCCCGGCAGTTCGTCTCTGCCAGGCCCTGCTGTCTCTCTGCGCTACGAGAGAAACCATAACCACGCCACAGCCCAATGTCTACTCTGGCCGACATAGATTTCGGGTGCTCTGTGATGAGGAAATCGCAGCCGGCGGGGTTGGCCGGTTTCGGACCGGGGCACAACTGGCGGGCAGGGATCCGGCATCGACGGTCACAGAGCAGGGAGCACCTGATGGAGACGTTGAGCATCGACGCCCCGGCCGTCCGTTCCGCGGGCGCTGTCGCCGAGGCCCGTGAGGCAGCCCGGGGCTTCCTCGGGGCTCTGCGGCCGGCCGTCGGTCCGGACGCCGCGGACAGCGTGGTCCTGGTCGTCTCCGAACTCGTCACCAACGCCGTGCGCCACGGCGGCGCCACCTGCACCCTGCGCCTGACCGCCCATCCCGGCAGCATCGAAGTGGCCGTCGAGGACCCCAGCCCCCATCCGCCGCGCAAGCGCGTTCCCGACCTGCACCACGGCACCGGAGGGTTCGGCTGGCACATGGTCAACGACCTCGCCCTCGCCACCGACGTCACCCCCACGCCCGAAGGTGGCAAGACCGTCCGCGCCCTCCTCCCCCGCTGAAGCGCCGTTGCGGCTGACACCAATGCGGTCGGCGCGGCATGCGCCTTGATGAGTGGCCGCCCGTGGCCCGCCTGAAGCCGCCCGGACGGGGCCATCACCTACCCACGGCCAACGCCGGGCCAGCGAGAGCCCCAGGTTGGCCAGTGGTGGGCTCTGTCTGTTTGGGAGTGCTTTCAGCGGCCATACGGGGTCGGTAGGACGTTTCCACCGAAGAGGGAGTGATCAGCTGTGTCTGGTGAGCAGAAGGGCAAGGCGAAGGGCGAGCAGGCCAAGGGCAAGCTCAAGGAGACCGCTGGGCGCCTGACGGGCAATGAGCGGCTGACCGCCGAGGGCCGCGCGGAGCAGGCCAAGGGCGATGCCCGCGAGGCCAAGGAGAAGGTCAAGGACACCTTCAAGCACTGAGACTCCCGCCCCACGCGACGGGGCCGGGACCGCAGTGGCGGCTCCGGCCCCGTTTCTCGTGTTCCCGTGTGCCGGGGCCGCCGGTCAGGCGGCGGGCTCGGGCTGGCGCAGCTGTGCCTGGCCGAAGAGGAGGGCGTAGCCGTCGGGGAGCTGGCGGAGGATCCGGGCGATGAGGTCGGGGCCGGCGAGGCGTGTGACGACGGCGAGTACGGCGCCGGTGTCCCAGCGGGCGACGGCCGGGCTCACGCCGGTGCGGGCCGCCAGGTCCTTGACGAAGCTCCAGCCGGTGAGCTGCTGCGTGTCGGGGATCTGGGCGGTCAGGGTGAGGGCGGCCTCGACGGGCAGGCACTGGGCGAGGTCGACGCGTTCGTCGCCGGTGAGCTGTCGGCCGAGGGCGGCCAGGACGTGGTGGACGGCTTCCGCGGCGCGTTCGCGGGTGGGGTAGGCGCCTTCGTAGCGCACGCGTTCCAGCATCTGGTCGAACGTCATGGCGTGATGGCCCAGGTTCGGTCGAAGCTGGTCGTACATGACTGCGGTTGCCTTTCTTTTGGAAGGGTCCGGCGTCCGGCCGGTGGTGGTCAGGTGGGCTTGGCGGTCAGGTGGGTCGGCAGTCAGGTGGGCTGGGGGTGGCCGAAGAGGAGGTCGTAGCCGGGTGGGAGCTGGAGCAGGACCTCGCGGGTGAGGACGTCGCCCGCGGCGGCGGCCACGGTGGACAGGACCGCGCCGATGTCCCACAGAGCCGTCTTCTCGGTGGCGCCCTCGATCCAGGCTGCGGTCGCGCGGACGAACCGCTCCGGCGAGAGCGGTTCCGCGGCCTGCAGCGGGTTGAGGAGAATCAGGGCGTACGTCTCAGGAAGCCGGGCGGCGAGCTCGGCCCGCACGTTGCCGACCAGGTGTGCGCCCAGCAGGGCCAGGACGACGCGGGCAACGCGATCGGCCTCTTCCGCTGTCTCGTACCCGCCGCGTTCCTGGACATGGGCCAGAAACGACTCCCTGCGCATCGACATCACGTCACCTCCGGAAAGGGGTGAAGGGGTCAAAGAGGGTGCGGAGGACGGGGCTGCCGGAGGGGAATCGGCTCTTCCCGCCCTCCGCTGCCGGCTGATACGGGAGGGTTCAGCCGGAGATCTGCTTGCGGCCGGCCCCGCCGCCGATGCTGATCTTGCGGGGCTTGGCGCGCTCGGCGATCGGAATGCGGAGAGTCAGGACACCCGCGTCGTAGTCGGCCTGGATGTGCTCGGTGTCGAGGGTGTCGGCCAGGACGATCTGGCGGGAGAAGACACCGAGGGGCCGCTCGGAGAGCTCCATCTGCACGCCGTCGGACTTGCCCGTGGGCCGACGCTCGGCCTTGACCGTCAGCATGTTTCGCTCGACGTCGATGTCGATCGCCTCGGTGCTCACTCCGGGGAGGTCGAAGGCGATCACGTACTCGTCACCCTCACGGTAAGCGTCCATCGGCATGGCGGACGGCTTCGACCAGGTCCCGGACGTGCCGGAAAGCTGCTGGACGATCCGGTCCATCTCGCGGAACGGGTCAGTGCGCATCAACATCGCGAAACACCTCCAGTTGGTTCAGGCAGAAACTGCCAATGCGCTTCAACGTGCCACCGTTGTAGCATGTCATCGAAGCGATGACAAGCAGGACGTCATCAGGAGGATGACAGACCACGGAGAGTGCCATGAACGAGGCCGCAGAGCCGACCGCACCTATCCCCTTCCTTGCCGCCGCGGCGGCACTGGAGGCCATCGACCAGGCCGTCAAGGATGCGCAGCAACCCTCCGCGGGAACGCCTGGCCCGCGCGCAACCGAGGCCGACGCGGGCCCGCACCCGGCCCTGGCCGCACTGCTGATGCTGCGCGAGATCCGCGAACAGCTCGCCGGCTGGGAGAGCGGCCTGATCGAAACCGCCCGCGGCCAGGGCGCCAGCTGGGCCGACCTCGCAGGCCCCCTCGGGGTCGCCAGCCGCCAGGCCGCCGAACGCCGCTACCTCCGGCTGCGCCCCGGCACCGCCGGGAGCACCGGCGAGGAACGCGTCCAGGCCACCCGTGATACCCGTGCCGCCGACCGCACCGTGACCGCCTGGGCCCGCGACAACGCCGCCGACCTGCGCCGCCTCGCCGGCCAGGTGACCGCCCTCACCAGCCTCCCGGCAGGCGCCGAGACCGCCATTGGAGACCTGAACCTGGCCCTCGCCGACAACGACGCCGCCCGCCTCGTCCGCCCCCTGGCCGACACCCGGAACCACCTCCGCCCTGAGGACGCCGAGCTCGCCAAACGCATCGACGCCCTCACCCGCCACACCAACCAACTCCGCCAGGACACCCACGACCAACGCAGCACGTGACCGACACGGGCCACGCCCGAAGAGCCGATGGCCGAACACCTTCACCGGGAGAACGGCGAGGACCGGTCGTCCGTTATCACCGCCTCGTCGAGGACCAAGACATCAATCCTCCATGCGTCCCAGCCGCCACCGACAGCGAGGCCTGCCCAGGTTCGCCTTGGGCTTGCCCTCGCTGTCGGTGAGAGGCTTGCCCAGCCCATCAGGAGGCTTGCCCGGGGCGGAAGCGGGAGCGCCAGCCGCGGGCCTTCTCGGCAGTCACGGCGGCCTCCGCCTCCAAGCGGTCGCGCTCGGCCTGGTCGGCGGCCGCGACCGTCTTGGCCTCGCACGGCTCGCACAGCGTCGGGTACCACCGGTGACCCGGCCCCGGGGACAGCTGGGTGTTCTCCCATCGGTCGTTGTCGAACTTCGTCCCGCAGCCGGCGCAGGCAGGGCGGGCGGCCTCGCGCTCAGCCCTCTTCTGCTCGGCCGCGCGGCGCAACTGCTCCTGGTACTCCGCCTGTTGCGCCTTCATCCGCCCTGCCCGGCGGGCGAGGACGGCGTCGCGGCGGGGGTTGCCGATCGCGTCGTGGAGGGGCTGCATGTGGGTGCGGCCGAAGCGGAGGAAGACCGGTCCGTTGGGACCATGTTCGCGCAGGTTGCGCAGGCCTCGGGATCTTCCGGTCGTAGCTGCTGAACCCGTCGGCCGGCTCGCCAGCCCACAGCGGCCGGGTCAGCTCCTGGAGCCGCGGGACGGTGCGGTTGGGGTCGCGGGCGCCGATGTGGTTGAAGACGATCAGGACCGGCGGGTGCGGGGCCTCCCCGCGCTCCGGAACGCGGGCCATCCAGCGGGTGCGCCACATCGGCTTGTCCTTGCCGTCGGTGTCCTTGATCTGCCGCTTGAAGAAGCGGTGGTACTTCGCGAGCTTCGCCGCGATCTCCTCGGCGGTCTCGTGGCAGTTGTCGACCTCGATGAACAACAGCGGGATCCCGTCCTGCGGGGCGGTGAGCACGATGTCGGCCTGGACACCGCCCTTGCCCGGCGCACCCCAGGTGCCGGTGGCGGGCAGCGGGACCTCCGTCGCGTAGGAGGCGATCGTGCCAATACCGGCCGGGGCGTCGACGGCGGCCTGCGCGGCCGCCTGCGCCTCAGCCGGCTCCCCGGTGAGCAGCCGAAGGTCGGGCTTGGGGCGGAGCAGTGCGATGACCGCCTCGTTGACGGCCATGGGGTGGGTAGCCCCGCTGGAGCCCGCACCGCGAGCGGTGGAGCCCATCTCCGACATGGGGCGCCCGAGCTCGTAGGAGTCGGCCTCCAGACCCTTGGTGGTCAGGTTCCGCAGCGACTCCCCCACCCGGGTGGTGCCGCCGTTCTCGGCGAGACCGTGCTTGCGCAGATCGGAGAGCGCACCCGCATGCGAGGCCGTCCGGGCAGTCTTCCGCTCGGAGGCGGTCGCCTTCGAGGTGTGCCGGTAGGTCAGATGGGGTGAGGCGATCCGCTGGATCTGGTCGGCCGTGGCCACCTTCAGCACCCCCAGCACGCGCAGCACATCCCCGCGCAGGTCGTTCGAGGACCCCGCCGGATTCGTCAGCCGCCTGCCTGCCATCAGCTCCACCCCTACGCCGTACGCGACCAGCTGCACCGGTCCGCCGTGAGCTGGACCCGTCTGGTCGTGGAGGGCGCCGGGCCCCCTGGAACCCGATGATCTCCTCCCATACGGACAACAAGAGGGGAGAAGAGGGGAATGACGGCGCAGTTTCCACGCTGATTCGCGTGCTGACCTGCATGTTTGCCACCCTGCCGGGTGTCGGGCCCCCAAGTGGGTACCGAAGGAGGCTCCGAAGTGCCCACTCAAGGAGCCCACTTCGGCTTGCCCAGCCAGTGCGGGGCTTGCCCGCCTCCAGCTCGGCGCCCGCCGGGGCCGGCGGCCGCAGGCCGTCTCCCGGGCGGCAGTGGATCGTCGCCATCGTTGTATCTCCTTCGCTCACTCACTGCCCCGCACCGGGGCCGAGGAGAGAGAGCCTGCAGAGGTACCCCTTGACCACTGTCTAACGGTCGCCCGTCGCAGAGCAGGTCAGGGGGCGATACAGCGTTCGCGGCCGTGCGGTCGACCTGGTCAGGAGCGCAGCGGGCGGAGACAGCGTCGAACGGGGCGCTGGTCAAGGGGGTCCGGTAACGCCCCTCGTCTGCAGGGTTTGTCCGTTTCCGAGGGGAGGAGAAATCTCCGGCCGCTGTCCAGAGGCCCGCGACCTGAAGCTGTCGGGACGTCGCCGTGATGCGCACGGCGGCCGACAGTTGAGGAGGCCTCCATGCCGTACCTGATACCGGCCCGTACCCCGCTCACCCCGGAGGAGGTCGACCGCGCTTTCGACTACATCCTCGCTCTGCAGATGGACGGCGGGAACTACGCGTCCGGCCGCACGCCGGCCACTCCGGAGCTGGCCTTCCTGTTGCTGCGGCTCGCCGAGAACATCGTCTTCCCCGTCATGGGGGTCCTGGGCGACAGGGAGCCGCACGCGGATTCCCACGCCCTGGACGAGGTCGGGTGCATCCCGCTGTCCGCCCGGTGCCGTGGCTGGTTGCGTCGAGATGGCCACTCGCTGACCCATCCTTCCGGCCCGGCTTGCGCGTGAGGGGCGTGCGTGTCGCCACCTGGGGTCTACCTGTGCGCCGACGGACGCGCGACGTGGTCGTACGGGAGCTTCGCAGCGGGACCGTCACATCGTTGTGGCGCCGGGTCGGCACCCGTTCCATCCTTACCGGTCCCTTGGTAAAAGGGTCCGCCGGTTCGCTCATGGCCTATGTCACTGCTTACAGCCCTGGATGTCGTCTGGGCAGCCGTGGATGTCGTGGGGCTCGAGGGTGTTGAGATTCCAGACGATGACGCCGCTCGGGATGGGTTCTTTGTCAATCTTTGGGATTTTGACGGTGAAGGCCGAACCTGCAGGTACGTTCAGACGTAAGGCCTGCCGGTTTCCGCAGCGGACTTCGAGGGGCCGCTTGACCGCGCCGCGGGTGATGGTAAGGGTGACAGCGGAGACGCCATCGGTGTCGCAGGCGATGTCGAAGCGGTAGGGCTTGTCGCCCGGGGTGTCCAGGGTCCGGTCAATGCCAGAGGCGACGTAGCTGGATGCCTCGGCAACCTGCGTGGTGTCTGCGTCGTCGGCGTCCAAAGCCCGCTGCGCGCGTTGCAGTGCGTCGTCGGGTTCCCACTCCCTGGCTCGGCTGCCGTCGCCCTGGGCGCAGGCGGTGGTTAAGGCGGCGGTGGCTAGCAGAACGGCGAGGGCACGGGTTATCCGCATGGCAGCATCCTAGAGGGGCCCGGGGCCCCGCGTGGTGTTGGCGAGGCCCCGGAAGGTCGTACGGGTGGGTGGCGTCAGTGCGTGCGGCGGTAGAGCTCGGGGCCGCAGACTGTGGCGCATGGGTCCTCTGGGCGGCCGACGATGGCCGGCGCGGTAGCGCGGAGGAGGGGCGACGGAGGCACGAGGACGTACTCGCGTCCCATGGCGCCGGCTTGAGTGTTGCCGTACATGGTGACCTCACCGTCGGACCAGCGGACGAAGAGGTCGTCTTCCCAGTCGTTCATCCCGTATTCGCCGGCAGCGATCACCCGGGCATGGGTCCAGGTGTCATTGCCCTCGGCGGTCGACACGACTGTTTCGCTTTGTACCCCGCCGACTCTGACGTCGGGGTACATGCTGACCTTTTATTGCAGCGGAAGCCGCGGCCCCTACGACAATCCCGTGCGACATCTGGCGGCGCGAGGCGTCGAACAGCCAAGTGGAATGAGAACGTTTCGCGATGCGAAACTCCGAAACGGCCAGAAGCCGACCGCGGCCCGGCGTGCCTGCGCTCCTTGAGGATGTCGGGCGTCCGTGCGGAGAGTGCACGACAGGGTCGGCGTACACCGAGTGCACCGCATCGGGTGGGCTCAGCCGCCGGCTTCCGGACCGCGATGCGAGCCTGGATGAGGACGGGGTGCGCGCTGGTCGTCCTCGCGCACCGGACGCGGCGCGGTGGCGTCCTTGGGGTCGGCGTATCGGTCCATCCTGTTGCGGGCCTGGTCGGCCGCCTTCGTGAACGCGTCCTGGAGGCGGCGCAGCCGCTCGGCAGTGAGATCGAGGGCTTCCACGTCCGTGCGGGACTCCCGCAAGGCCCGCAGCGCCGTCATGTCGATCGCCTCCCGGCGTCCGGCCTCCGGCTCCTGGTCGTCGTGCTCGGCTTCGGCGGCCGGGGGTGCGAGCAGCTGCTCCGGCGTCGCTGCCTGCTGGTGGGCGACGACGTCGTACGCCCGGCCCCGAACGGCGGTGGCGGTGGTGGTGTTGCGCAGCTTCTCCCGCACCACCACGCCGGCGAGGACGGCCCGCTCGTACTGCAAAGGGAGTCGGGGTATCTCCCACTCCGCCGCGTCCTGGCCCGGGGGCCGGGGCGCGGCCGGCTCGCCGGGGTCGGCCGGGGGTTGCCGGTCCGGGTCGGGTGCGGGGGTGGGTGGGCGGCGGCGGGCGGGGAGGTCGGATAGGGACCACCGGGCGGTGTAGAGGCGGTAGCCGGCCTCCAGGCCGCGCACCGTCTTCGGCTCGCTGATGTCCAAGCAGTACGTGGAGATGGCGGCAGCCACGATCCGGTCGTCCAGGCCCGGCTCGCGGCGGCGGCCGCGCAGAACAAGGGCGAGCTGGCGGCGGGCTTCGGCGAGCAGGTGCCTGCGGTGGAAGCGGCCGCCGTCGTTCATCACGAACACCGTCGCGGTGACGTCGACGGCCGCCAGGGCGACGTCGACCACGGCGGCGACCCGGGCCCGGATCGCCGCGGCTGCGGCGCGGGCGTGCTCGAGGAGGGAGTTGATGATGTCGACGGCCACCCCGGAGGTGAGGATCGCGCTCGTCTTCCACCACGCGCGCAGCTGCGCGAGCGGCCGGGTCTTCTGCTTGGGCGGGCGGGTCTTGCGGGCGGCGATCTGGTTCAGCTTTGCGCGGGCCCGTTCGGAGACCACGGGCAGGAACTTCAGCTCGCCGTCGTCGTCGACGGCGGTGACGTACTCGTGCTCCAGCTCGGCCAGGCAGGCGGCGATCTGGTCGCTGCGCCGGGAGGTCCAGCGGATCAGTTCGTGCGGCACCCCGGCGATCTCCATCACCGGCCGGCGCCCCGGGGTGACGGTGCGCGGCTCGGTCGCCAGCCCCAGCGTCTCGCAGACCTCAGCGGCCACGAGCTCGTTGTAGAGCGCGGAGGCGGCCACGGTGTTCTCGTGGAGGGCCGTGGTGTGGATCGAGCCCCACTTCCCGTCCAGGCGCTGCCCCTTCACGGACAGAAGCAGATGGTCATGGAGCAAGGGTCGCCCGGAGCGTGCCTCGTAGTGGCGCAAGCGCGCGGCGACCAGACCGCCGGGCGGCCGCACCCGGTAGATGCCGTCCTTGCCGTACCGGATCACCGCCACCTCGTCCTCGATCCACTCCAGCACCCGCTCGATCGCGCGCTCGTGCGCGGCCTCGATCACCCGTCGGGTCTCCTCATCCCCCAGCGCCCACAGGAGGTAGATCGTCGGCTGCGGCCGGAAGAGGAAGTCGACGCCCGTGACCATCACCCGGCGGCCGAGGGCGCCGGCCTTGAACGCCTTCTTCGGGGACTCGCCCTTGGCGAGCCGGTCGGCCTCGATCCGGTCCGCGTACGGGTGCCGGCCCCGCTCGCCGAACAGGTTCCGCAGCTGCGCCTCGGTGACTTCCTCACCCGGCGCGAGTCCGAGCACGGCCAGGCCGCGGCCCATCCATCGCCCGGCCGGGACACCGGCCTGCTCCTGGGCCTCGCGCAGCGGCGTGCGGGCAGGGCGGCGGCCGTCGCCGACGACGGTCTGGCGCAGGAAGTAGCGGTACATCTGACCGGCCCGGACGACCCTGATATCCACTGTCATGGAGACCACGCCACACGGCTCTGACCTGCAAGAAAAGGCCGATCAGCGGGACGTCCCGCCAGGCGGGAGCAACGGTCGAACTTTCTTCTCGTGCGCCCGCCAGGCGGGAAGCGGCCCCGGGCTGGACGCGAATGTCATCGCTCTCCGGCAACTCTCACACCTCGGCCCGGACAACACCATCCAGCACCACTGAGCACCATCCAGCACCACGGAACGAACACCACCAACGAGCACCGCCTACAGCAGCCTCCGGCGACCGCCGGGGGCTTCGTCGTGCTGCCCGGAGGAGACCAGCGTGCCCACCTTCGAGACACTCCCCCGCTTCACCACCGACCTCCACCACCTCACCCCCGCACAGCGCCGGCGCTTCCGCCGCGTGGTGCTGGACGCCTTCGTGCCGGACCTGCGCACCGGCCGCCAGTTCCACCCCGGGTTACGGATCAAGGGCATCCGCTGTGCGCCGGGCGTACGGTGCCCGCCGCTATTACCGGTGGCTTCGTCGCCTTCGACGGCACGCTGACCCTGATCGGTGGCCTGATCGGGCTCGTACTCACCGCGTTTGGCTCTGTACACAAGTAGCGGTTCTGGCACACATTCCGTGAACGATCTCGGATGCGCACTGTCGCAGTGTCAGCTGCGCGTGTCCATACAGCGTCACCGTCGAGCGGCAGTAGTTCAAGGTCGTTCACGAAATGACAGAACCAAGATGGCGACAGCAGCGAACCCCGCTCGAGGTAAAGCGGATGGTGGTGAGTGCTGGGCCGACCGGATGCTTGCCTGACCGGCTGGTTTGCGCTCGCGCCGGTAGAGGCGAGTGCCACCCTGGTGAAGATCATCACGCGGACATGGACCCTGGACGGTCCAATCCGAACGGCCTTCGCCCCATTCAAGGAGCTGGATACAGCATGACCACAGCCACTGAGTTCCCTTTCGAACTGCCGCACGGGTACGTCGACAGCTTGGGCACCGTTCACAAGCAGGGTGCGATGCGTCTGGCCACCGCTCGGGACGAACTGGCTCCGCTGGCCGACCGGCGAGTGCACGAGAACCCGGCCTACCTCGGTGTAGTTCTGCTAAGCCTGGTGGTCACTCGGCTGGGAACCGTTTCGGACATCCATGCCGGGGTGATCGAGAGTCTCTACGCCAGCGACCTTGCCTATCTCCAGGACATGTACAAGCAGGTCAACGCTCCCGTCGATAGCGAGTAGCTTCCGGTGGCAGACCACCCCTGTCCGAGGTCTGCGGCAGACCCCGGACAGGCGGTTCACGGAATGTGTGCCAGAACCCAAGTAGCGACGTCGTTTTGACGCGACTTTGGGAGTCGCACGTTCGCGCCGAATAGACGATGTTCACGAGAACGGGAGGCAGTCATCCCGGGCTTCGATCCACGGCCGCTTGAAGTCCGCGTATGGCGAGGAGGCTCGCGCCGGCCTGCCGGAGTGTGGCGTTCTTCGCGGCCTCCCCGGCCGGCGAGGGGCTGTGGTCAGTCTGTCGAGGCCCGTGCCACGTCGTCCCAAGCCTGGGGCTGCGGTAGTGGTTTCTGTGTCCTGCGGCGAGTACGGACCGGAGTTCCGCCAGGTGCGGTATCGGCCGGAGGTCGCAGCCGGTGCGGCTGTCGGCTCCTGGTCGCCGTAGACGTCGTGGTAGCCGACCAGGAGGCCCCTAGAAACTCGGCTGAGTTGACAGTTACCTGCTGTCAGATGCTTCAGCGAGTATTCGCCATCAGTCGCCAGGGTGCGCACCCTGGTCCGCCACCCGCGCCCGGGTGTCAGGTAGGCGTGGGGCGTCCCAGTCTGAGGATTGGGCGTGCCTGCCAACTGGAGTCTTCCGGAGGGAGGTGAACATGCGGAAGCGGGCCAAGCGGCCGGACCAGCGCAAACGGATCGGCCCAGATATCCGGGCGCAGGTGATCATTGCTGTGCTCGGCGCGGTCACATCGATCGCAGGGTGTGTGGCGCAGTTCGCGCGTTAGCAGCGATGTGGGCAGGTGAGGTACCGGACGGCAAGTCGCGGCCTGTGTGAAGCGGGCCCGACCGGCACATGATCGGCCGGACCCACCTCGACGCCCCGCACACTGCGGCCGGGGTTCTGGTTGCACCCAGAACCCCGGCCGCACTCGCGTACGGCCTCCGGTAAAGCCGGAGAAGCGCCTCATGCACCAATTATCGTGCTCCCCCCGACGGACAGCCCCCTGGCGGGGGCTGGCGTGACCTTGCGAATGAAGTCCCATCACCGGTCAGGGGTCCGGCCTTGGAGAGCCTCAGGGCGCTAAGGATCGACCCGGGGATCGGCCCCAGGGGTCGTTTCCACAGCGGTCGGTACCCACGGCGTCATGTCCGGCTCGCGACTACTGGCGGGTCAGTTGCCCCGTGGTGTCCGAGCTGGGATTCCGGGGCCTGATCGACATGAGTGACTCCCGAACTCGGTTCTGGCACAGATCTTGGGGAGTCGTCGCGGAGCGTCATCCTGGCCTTCGATTGCGAGGGCCTCATGAGACCGCCGCGTGTCCTGTCCATCTCCCCGGCACCCGTCCACGAGCCGGGGAGCCTGCGAGAGGCGGCCGGGTCCGGCAGTAGTCGATCTTGACGTGCCGGAAGTATGTGGTGTCGAGTTGAGGGTGAGAAGTGGCACCAGCGCATAGGGGATCGGCATGTTCATAGCAGCAGAGGGCGTTTTCGATCCTGCGGAGATGCTCAAGCTCTACGACTCGGTCGGCTGGGAGGGCTACACCAGTGACGTAGACAAGCTCTGTCGCGGTCTCGTGAACTCTCACCTCGTCATCACGGCACGAGATGGATCGGGAACGCTCCTCGGACTGGCCCGGACCGTCTCCGACGACGAGCACATCTGTTACGTCCAGGACGTCGTGGTCAATCCGGCGAACCACAGGCAGGGGGTTGGCCGGGCGCTGGTCGAGCACCTGATGCGGCGCTACTCCCACTGCCGGTTCTTCCTCCTGTCCACGGACCACGAGTCGTCACCAGGGGGCAACCGCAACCACGCGTTCTACCGGAGCCTGGGCTTCCTGTCCTACGAGGAAAAGGAGATGGCAGGCTTCGGACTGCCAAGGAACCGCCCCGACCTGCGCGATACGGCTCCGTAGGCGAGAAATCTTGAGGCGTTGCGGAGTGTTACTGGAGGAGGATCATCTTGCGGAGTAGTTCGAATCCGGCTCGGCCGTAGAGCTGTCGCTTGATCTTCTTGATGCGGTTGACGGAGCCCTCGATGCTGCCGGAGCTTCAGTCGAGGGTGAGCCCGGCTGTTACGGCGTCGAGGTCTCGGAGCAGGTGGAGTGCGAAGCCGGTGAGGCCCGGTAGCTGGCTTGCGTCGACTGCGTCGATCCAGGTGGGGAGTGTGGTGCCGAGGCGGTCGGTGAGTATCTCGCCGAAGTCGCGGACGTGTCCCGCGGCCTTGTCGAGCCCCGCGCAGGGTGGCGATGTGGGCGCGGACCATCTGGTAGGTGACAGGTGCGTTGTCGGCGACGAGTTCGCTGTGGAGGTGGGTGACGCTGGCGCATCCCTCGGCGATGCGTCGCTGCAGGTAGGGCTTGTAGGGGTCCAGTCTGCTGGGCCGGGGGCGGTTGTCGCGGATGGTGTCCTGCCAGCGTGCGGCGTTCGCGTACCGGAGCACGGTGTTGAGGCCCCAGCCCAGGTGCCGGGCGATCGCCCGGCGTGAGTGGCCTTGGGCGAGGAGCTCTTGGACGAGGGCGTGCGCTGCCTTCTTTCGCTCGGCCCGCCGGCCGACGGGCGCCAGGTCGTCCTGCGGCCGAGCGGAACCCCGGGTGGCCTCCGGCAGCATGCCGCTGGGCGATGGGCTGCGCAGGCAGTCGCGGTGGGCGGCGACGCAAGTCTCCACGGCTCGGCCGAGGCCCTGCCACAGATGGAACCGGTCGGCGACCTGCAAAGCGTCGGGGGCGCCACGCCGGGCGCCCTCGGCGTAGGCGCCCGCCCGGTCCCGGCAGATGATCTCCACGCCGGGGTGGCGGATCAGCCAGGCGGCCAGTGGCCCGGCTTCACGGGTCGGGAGCACGTCGATCACGCGATGGTCTTCGACGCTGGTCAAGACGGTGGAGTAGGTCTGGCCGCGACGGATCGCGAAGTCGTCCACGCCCAGCACCCGCGGAGTACCGAACTGCGGATCGGGCAAGGCCATGACCCTGCGTAACAAGGTCATCCGGCCGGCTCCGAAGCCCAGCTGGGCAGCCAGCCGGACGCCGGCCCGCCCGGCCGGCGCGAGCCCCACTCGCTCCAGGTCCGCAGATGAAGCGCCGGACCGTCAGCCGGATCACAAAGCCCTGCTCAGCGAGCGGAGGGTCCTTCAGCCTGCGCTGGTAACGGTCGTGGACCCGGCCCGAGAAGCACCCACAGTCCGGGCACGCCGCCCCGGCCGCACGGCCTCTCGCCACCACCTCGACCGTGCCGAACGCAGCCGTAACCGCCTCGACATCCACATCGTCGATCCCCTCGAACACCAGCGAGTCCCAGAACGGTGCAACGGTCTGCATGACCAGCACCATCACCGGCCACAACCGGCCGCAGCAGCGGCCGGCAGGCACCTGAGGGAGCGTCCATTCTGTTCGTCGGACGACAAGGCGTACGCGGTCTCACGCGAACCGTCTCCTCGCAATCGAACACCGGAGTAACACTCCGCGACAACTCCCCAAGATCTGTGCCAGAACCTGGTTCTCACCTACACAGCCCGCCGGGCGAGGTCGGCCCACCAGCCCTCGGCCCAGGCCAGGGAGATCCGCTCCCACACCCGGCGCCGTTCCTCCAGCTCCGCCCACGCCTGCGCGCGCTCGCCCTCCAGCTGCAGTACCCAGCCACGCCGGGCAGCCAGCCAGGACGGCACCTCGAACAGGTCGTGCTCCTCGACGAGCTCGTCCGCCCGGGCGTTGTACTGCTCCCGGACGGTACGGACCAGCTCGTCGTCCCAGTTCAGCACCGCGCCCTCGTCCAGCAGCGGACCGCCCCTCACCGCTCCTGCCCGCCTTCCGCTTCCGCCGGGTGCGCCCCGGCCCGCAGCCTGTGCAGGTCGGAGATGGCCCGGCTGCGGCGGCTCTCGTCAGCCTTCAGGCCGGCCCTGCGTCGGCCCACCTTTCGGTACTTCTCCACCTGTTGGGTCGAGGACCAGTCGCCGGTGATGTCCTTGATCTCCTCCGCCGAGTAGCCAAGGGCACCGAGGTCGGATGGGACGCCGGCACGCCAGCCCTGCGAGGTGACGTCCGCCGCCACATCCAGCTGCGCCCGGACCGCCATCCGCTTGGTGACCTCGTTGATCGCCTGGGGGGTCAGGCCCCACCCCTTCTTGCTGACAGGGTCCAGGTTGTCTCCCTTGTTCACCCGGCGCAGCAGCGGCATGTGGGGAGCGCCCTCACCGCGCTTGGTGAGCTCCTCGATCCAGGCCCGGATGACGGCGATGGCCGTCGGGTCGTCGATCTCGTACTCCCGTCCCTGGTCCTGCTTGTCGTTCTTGCTGGTCCACTTCCGCACGACCAGGAGGTCATCGCTGACCGGCTCCACCGAGGCGACCCGGAAGTGGGCGCCCTCGCTGCGTCGGCCGCGGGTGTAGTACTGGACGTACGCGATGACCTTGTCGCGGAGCCCGGCCAGGGTGTCCGGGCATGCGTCGGCCATCTGGACCAGGCGGGCCATGTCCAGCGGGGGCGCGGACTTCGAGCTGCGTCCGGCCTGGCGCTGCTCGTGCCGGGCGTCGGCGTAGATCTTCAACGCCTTGGCTGTGGGCGGCCACTTCTCGTGTCCGGCCCGGGCGTTCATGTCGGCGATTGCCGCGATCGTCAGTCGGATGGTGTCGAAGCCAACCCCCAACGCTGGACGCGTGTCGCCCGGGCGCGTCGCAGCCTTAGGCCCCACAGTGCGGGAGCAGCGATGCCGACGGGGTCAGGACCGCTTCGGTTATGCAGGGAAGGAATTGCGTCACCGGAATGCTATTTCGCGCCACTCTACGCGGCACCTCGGCGTGAGCATTGATCAACTGAGTTCATGGGCGTTCCCGTTTCGGTCAAAGCGGGTCCGAAAATTGCCGTTCCGCAGCCGGCCGTGCAGAATCGAATATTGTTTTGCGACACGCTGGCCGATACTGTCGGCAAAGTGGATCCGCGAGAAGCTATTAAGCTCAGCAGACAGGCTTTTGAGTGGGTATCAGCTCATGCGGAACAAAGTGATTCCGGGGCGTGTCGCCCATGATCTTGTTCACCGTGCTCGTGGATTGATCAGACGTAGCACTGTGGTTTACGTTCCTTGAGCACGCCCCGGCCAGACCAACCGGGTCGGTATACGGGGAGAATTAACGGGGAAGAAGACCGCGGGGGCACGGGTTTTGCTTGGAACCATCGCCTGCGCTCCTGCATGCCTTCTTCCCCGGCTACGCACCAAGGAGTGTACGTGAAGCGCACTGTTCTGCGTGCTGCCGGTGTCTCGGCGCTCGCTGCTGTTGCTTTCGGGATCGCCGCGCCCGCGGCGAGTGCCGCCACTTCGGCGCCTGTCCGGACCGTCGCGGTGGTCCAGCCGGCCGCGGTCCAGCTGACGGGCCCGGTTCCTGTGTCCGATGCGGGCGTGACCACCGCGCCGGGCGTCGGTGGCCCCTCGAACGGTGAGGCGTCGGAGGCTGGCGCCGGCAAGCTGGTCAAGGCGGCATGGGAGGCCATCAAGAAGTCCGGCCTGGCGAATAAGGCCTGGGAGGCGGCGAAGGGCGGCTACGGCTCGTTCGTCGGGTGGGTGGAAAGCCTGTCGAACTGGAACCCGGCCAAGTGGGCCATCAAGGCCCTGCCGGGCTACGCGGTGCAGGAACTCATCGACTACATCCTGCAGAACTTCACCGGCTGACCGACCGCCCTGCCGCCGCCGAGTATTCCCCCCGGCGGCGGCAGGGCCCCGCGACTTGGGAAGGTGAACGCGTGGCTGTGACCCGCGAGACCGTTGTACGCAACCTGTGGGCGTCGCCCGCACTGTTCATCACCGCCGCCGTCATCGCTTTTGTCGTGGTGCGTTCGGAGACAGCGGTCCGTGTGGGATGGCTGCTGTACGCCGTCGGCTGGCTGCCGCCGCTGGCCGCGCTGGGCATCTGCGCCGCCCGCAAGGAGAGCCCCGGCGCCGGGGGAGCCTTCGCGCTGGCCGTACTTGTTCTCTTCGGGTTCTTCTTCTGGCTAAACCATGCCTGACCGGCCCGCTCCCGCAACAACCGGCGCCGACCACCTTGAAGCGGTGCGGGCCCAGGGCCTGACCTGGCATCACAAGGGCAAGCGGATCGTCGACGACGTCCACCTGGACGTGCCCGCAGGAGTGGTGACCGGATTCCTCGGGGCAAACGGCGCGGGGAAGACGACCACGCTGCGCCTGATGCTCGGACTGACCGCAGGCCAGGGAACCACGAGGTACTTCGGGCGCCCCCTGACGCAGTGGCGGGACCCGGCCAAGGTCGTCGGCGTGGTGATGGGCGGTGTCGCAGGGCATCCCCGACACACCCTCACCGCACACCTGCGCATGGTCGCGGCCGGCGCAGGAGTGCCCGACAGCCGCGTGCGGGAAGTCATCGAGCGGGTGGGCCTCACCGACACCGCGGACAAGCGCCTCGAAGCACTGTCGTTGGGCATGGCACAGCGCGCCGGGATCGCGCAGGCACTGCTGGGCGATCCGGCCGTGTTCTTCCTGGACGAACCGGCCAACGGCCTCGACCCCCACTCAATCCGCTGGCTGCGCGACACCCTGCGGCACTTCGCCGATGAAGGGAAAGCGGTACTCGTATCCAGCCACCTGCTCGCCGAGATGCAGCAGCTAGCCGACCGGGTCGTGGTCCTGGCCCGAGGACGCGTCGTGGCGGAGACCTCGATCGAGGACCTGGCCCGCCTCGGAGCCGAGGTGACCGTCCAGAGCCCACGCGTCGACGAACTCGCCGAGCCAGTGAAGCAGCTGGGCGCAAGCTTCCAGCTCCTCGACCAGGGCAGAGCCAGGATCCGGGGCATCACCCGGTTCCAGGTCGGCGACCTCGCCGCCGAACACGGCATCCCCGTGCACTGGCTCGATGAGCAGGCACCTTCCCTGGAGGACTACTACCTGTCGGTGGCCGAAGAGGAGTTCCAGATCTCATGAGCCACACGACACCAGGCCTTCACGCAAACGCCACCCCGGCCACGCGCGCCACCGCACTCCAGCGAGCGATGCGCTACGAATGGCGCCACCTCACCGGTCTGCGCTCCACCTGGATTCTCCTGGGAGCCCTCGCGGCACTCGACTTGGTCGCCGGCCTGACGGCGCCCATCGGCCTGGAACCCGGCACGGCCCCGTCCTCCTGGTCGATGGTGACCGCGTTCCAGATGGACGCCATCTCCATGCAGCTACCGCTCAGCGCCCTCATCCTCCTGCCTCTGGCAACCGGACCGGTCGCCACGGAACTCTCGCGTGGAACAGCCCGCACGACATGGCTCACCCTGGCCGGCCGCCGCACCGCGTTCGCAGCCAAACTCCTAGTCGGCGGGGCGCTCGGAGCACTGAGCGCACTGGGCGGAGCCGTACTGGTCGCCTCGTCCGCAACGGCTGCCTTGGCAGTGACCGGGAAGGCACACCCCAACTGGGCGCAAACCCTTCCCGGACTCCTCGGATACACGATCTTCATGACCTGCTGGCCGGTGATCGCGGCCTCAGTCGTCGCCCTGGTACGCAACCGCGTCGCGGCCGCACTCCTGCTGGTCCTGTGGCCGCTGCTCGGCGAACGAATCGCAGGCATCCTGCTACGCCTCGTACCCGGTGTGGAAGCACTCGCGGGCCGGCTTCCCTTCGGTGCGGGACGGGCGGCGATGGCAGCCAGTGTCGATACGCTGCCCGAGACAGACCGGGCCCTTGTGGAGGCTTTCGTCGGGAGTGACCTGTCAACCGGCACAGGAACTGCGGTTTTCATTGGTTTCACCACGCTGATAGCTGCCCTCGGCGCATGGTCGTACATCAAAAGAGATGCACGCTAGAAACATTCGATAGGACTCAAGGAAACGGGCGGGCACGGAGCTGCGAAGCCCCCTCTTGCCTTGCCTCCTGTCACAAACCGTGAGGTTCATGAGACGTGAACCAGCCTTCAGCCGCACCGCAGTCGTTCCAAGAGAAGGAGAAGCCAGGATGGTCCCTGCTTGTCGTGCTCTTCGGTGTGGTCACCGTCCTCTTCCGTTTCACCGGCGTCTGGTCCTGGTGGGCTCTGCTGTGGGCGCCGGCGTTTGTCCTCGCTGTCGGGTTCATGGCGTACGAGTGGCGGCTGCTCGCCCGTAGTCGTTGGCGTATGAGCGCTCTGGAATGGGTGTTCCTTGTCGGAGCCCACCTTGGCTTCGCGGCCTCACTCGCGGCCATCCTCAGCTTCCCGCGCCGCTGGTGATCACTTCAGGCTGTGAGACTTCGGCGGTGAGTACTACAACGAGCTCGTCGAGGCCGCCGACGAGAAGCAGCTGACCAAGGCCATCGCCCGCTACGGCCGTGTCGATCTTTTGTGCATCGACGAGCTCGGCTACATGGAACTCGACTGCCGCGGCGCCGAACTCCTCTTCCAGGTTCTGACCGAGCGGGAGGACAAGAACAGCGTGGCGATCGCCTCGAACGAAGCCTTCTCAGGCTGGACCAAGACCTTCACCGACCCGCGGCTCTGCGCGGCCATCGTCGACCGCCTCACCTTCGGCGGCAACATCATCGAGACCGGCACCGACTCCTGCCGCCTCGCCACCACCCGCGCTCGCGCCGAACAGCAAGCCGCCGCTGGCTGAGCGTCTGACCGCCGGAGCTTCCCTCAGCCTTGATCTTGGGCACTGAAACGGTCTACCGTCGGTGGACCTACCGTCTTCCTGACTGGAAGTGTTCATGCCTCGCCGGTCACCGGGCGAGATCAGGGCTCAGCTCCCACGCCGGGCCAACCGAGTCAGGCATCGTCGGGCTCCCGTGATCCGAGGGCTGTCCGCATCCGCGAACAGGCAGATCGCACACTTCGAGCGCATCCATGGGCTCCCAGCAGGCGAGGTCGCACACGCGTTTCGCCGATGGAGTTCCACCGCCCGAAGGCCACGAAGGGATGTCACTCCCTTCTACGGATACGACGACACCGACCTGCGGAGCGGTTTCTACCACGTCCGGACCCTGCTCGAGCTCACACTCCGGCTCCTCCGCACGAAGGCACGACGCGAACTGCGTGCAGTCGTCGCGCCCGTGGATGACCAGATTCTCCGGCGCACGGTCAACAACCCCTTCGAGGCCCCCGATCTTCCATGGTGGACGCGCCGAATCGAGTTCTGACCCACTTGGCCGACGGTCCTACCGCTGCCGTGTGCTGCTACTTCTCACCTACGCAGCCACCCGCGACATCTGCCACGGCAAGAAGGGCACCATCCACCAGGCGTACCGGGACGGGATGGAAGACCAGCTCGGCTCGCTCGGCCTAGTCCTGAACGCCGTGGTGCTCTGGACGACCCGGTACATCGACGCCGCCGTCGACCAGCTCCGCGCCGAGGGACACCAGATCCCGGGCGGGAACATCGCCAGGCTGTCCCCGCTGAAGCACAAGAACCTCAACGTCCTGGGCCGTTCGACCGCGGTCGGGCAGGATGTCTTCCTGTGAACCATGTACTGTGCGGCCTCGCCGTCAATGAGGCTCTGCCCTTCGAGCTGGTCGGGCGCCTGGTCTCGGTCGCGGACGCGGACATCGCCGATGGCCTCGCCGGCCGCGCGGACCTCAGCCGCGAGCAGGCGGTCGACCTGGCCGCGCGGGTCGAGGAGAGCACTGTGCGACTCGTGTACGAGGGCCGGTTGACCGCTGCCGACATCAACCCCCTCACACAGCCGCAAGCCGCGCTCGCCCTGCTCGACGAGCTTGCCGGCGACCCGGAGTGGGCGCGGCTCTTCGCCCAGGACCCCGACGCCGATCGCCGGGCGAAGCTGGCCGCCTGTCCCGGACTTCCGGCCGATGTGAGGGAGACGCTCACCGCCGACCCGGACGTACAGGTCGTCTCGGAACTCGCGTTGTGGACCACGGCGGACCTGGCGGCCCGTCTGGCGCGCCACCCGCATGCCGAGGTCCGCCGCGCGGTGGCGGCCAACGAGGCGACACCACCGCAGGTCCTGGCCATACTGATCACCGGCGAGGGGCTGTCACCGGCAGAGCGGTGCCTGGTCTGCGACGGCGAAGAGACGCCGTACACGCACGATCCGTACTGTCCGCGGCTCGACTGCGACCTGCGGTCGGGTGCCTCGTGCGCCGGCTCGCACGAGTCCACCCTCCACGAGCTGGCAGAGCAGGCACTGCGGAACCCCACCACACCGGTCGGGGCTCTCCTCGGGTTCGCCGACCACCCTTCGTCGCTGCTGCGCTGCCGGCTCGCCGCCCGCCCCGACCTGCCGCCGGAGTCAGCGGCGCGGCTCACCGATGACCCTATTCCCGGCGTTCGAGCCGAACTCGCAGAGAACCCAACGATCGACGACGCCCTGATCCGTGTGCTGGCCGCCGACCGAGGCCACGACGTGCAGCGCAGACTGGCGCACAACCCCCACGTGCCGCTCGACGTACTCTCCGACCTGGCCGCCACCACCAAGATCGGCCCGTCCCTACTGCCGCGGATCGCCGCCGCTTCTCCCTCCGAGATCGAGGACCTGTCCACGTCGTCGAATCCGGTGATGCGAATGCTCCTGGCCGAACGGCACGATCTGCCGGCCGAGACCCGCAACCTGCTGGCCGACGACCCCGACGCGAAGGTGGTCAAGTCCATCGCGCGCCACCCTGGCCTCTCGGAGACTCAGCTGCGGTCCATGGTCGAACGCCACGGAGCCCGGGTCGTCGCCAAGGTGGCGGCCAACCCGGAGACCCCTCCCGCCCTGCTAGAGGACCTGACCAGGCACGTACCGCCTGTTCAGAAGGCACTGCGTGAGATCGCCCGGCACCCCAACGCGACCGGCCCGGCGCTGCTCGCCTGTTTGACGGACAGGCAGGCACGGCGGGTGGCTGCCGGGCACCCGGCCCTGCCGCCAGAGGTCATCGTCGAACTACTTGCCGACCACGACTGGCAAGTGGTGGAAGCCGCTGCCGCCAACCCGTCCCTGCCACCGGCCGTAATGGCGGAGCTGGTACCTGAGCCCAGCGGGGCATAGATCCGGCGCAGCGCCACCGCCCAACCAAGCCGGTCACCCTACGGAAACAGCAGGGCGAAGCCGAACTCAGATCCACCCGTCAACCTCGACGCACGGCCCCGCCGACTCAACCTCTCATCCGCCGGCACTTCCCGTTCCCGAGATTGCCAAGAAGCTCACCATCAAGGTCGGGAAGAACGCGGGCAAGTCACCCTCGGTCGCCTCGCTGTACCGGGCACTCGCGGAAGCCGAAGCCGCAGCGGTAGACGACGGCCTGCCGCTGCGGCCCAATCCCGTCCGCATCCGCCGGCCAGAAGAACCACTCACCGCCGAGGAGATCGACCTGCGCGAACGGCTTCCGGCTCAACCCCTTCCGAACGCCGAGACCTGGTAGGGCCAGCCCAAGACCAAGATCAAGTCCTTAGCGTTACTGGCAGATCGCCGAGCAGCTACCCACCCTCGGCATCCGCATCGGCGCCCCGAGGCCGCACGTCCGCGGCAAGCTCCGCGAATACATCGTCCTGTAGAGACGCCCACCAACCGGTCCGAACACACTGATCCACCCCGTGCCCCGGAGGCCACCAGTGCCACGACGCATCTCCATCGAGTTGGAGGACGACCAGGCCAACACAGCCGCCCCGCGTTCTCAGGACAGACCAGAGCCCGTGATCATTTCTTAGCGTTCAATCCTGGAGCATTACCGGCGGGACCCCAGGCCGACACCTTGGGCCCGGGTCCGCGCGCTCCAGGACGCGGCCTCGTTTGCGCTGCGAATCCAGGGTTTCCGACACCCGGGAGGCCGACACCTTGGCCTCTCGACGTGGCCCCGGTGCCCCCGCCGCTCGCCGACACCGGCCGGGGCCTGCTCCTCGTACAGGCCGTGGCGGCCCGCTGGGAGGTGCATGACCGGGATTCCCGTGGGCGAGACCGTCGTCGCCGAGCTGGACCTGACGCACTGAACGCCTGCTGATTTACCGCTTGTTAGGGTGAATCCTTCTGTGTCGTGCAGCCACGGAGGGGGCCCGGTGACATTCGACGAGGAATGGGCGGATGCCAAGAGGACGGCGGCGGGCGGCTCCTCCTACGACCTGGTCGTCACGCAGGACGACCTGGGCGCCGTCGGGCACGAGGCGTTCCTCGTCCACAGCCAACTGCGTGCCAAGGCGGACATCGCCGGCACCGGCGCAACCGCCCGGGCCGCGACCGAATGCTCCGCCCGGAACCTGGGCATGGGGTCGGAGCTGTCGGTGACCCTGTCCACCTGGGACTCACAGGTCAAGACGGTGCTGCAGATGTACGCGCACATCTCCAACCACCTCGACTTCTCCAAGAAGGCCCACGCGAACGACGACGAGGCCATTGCCGCCAGCATGCGCCACCGCGACGGTTCCGCGCTGTCGGTCTCCGAGATACAGAGGTACGTGAAGTGACCCTCACCTGGACCGACCTCATCACCCTCGATCTGGGCAAGCTCAACGAGGCGGTGGCGGAGTGGAAGACGGCCGCGGAGGAACTCGCGAAGCTGCACGGCACCGTGCGCGACGGCCTGGTGAAGAAGTCCGAGGCAGCGCGGTGGGAGGGGGTCAACGCCACCGTCACCCGGGAATTCGTCCGCAGCGCCGCCAAGGAGGCGGACGACCTCCAGCGTGAGGCCAAGAGCATCCACCTGGTCCTCGCCGATGCACATGCCGAGCTGACACAGATCCAGAAGCAGGCGAAGGCACTGGCCGACGAGGCGAGGCAGGGCGACCCCGCGCACACGCCCGAGCCGGATCCGGGGCTGCTGGTGTCCGACGGCGGCGGTGGCAAGGTCAGGGTGGAATCATCCATCTGCGATGCGAAGGGCCCCAACCAGCGAACCCAGGACATGATCCGCTGGTACGCCGACACGCTCACCGGCCTGGTCAGCCATGCGGCCGAGGTAGACGCCGCCGCAACCCGGGCGCTGCGCGCCTCGCACGGCGCCGACCCGTACAACGCCGGGCACGCCGAGTACACCTCGCTCGACCAGGACCAGCTGCCGCGGGCGATGAAGCTGGCCGCCCTGGGCAAGGACGCCAAGCCGGCCCAGCAGGCCGAACTGCGCAGACTGTGGCAGTCGCTCAGCCCTGACGCCCGCGCACAGCTGTGGACGGCCCACAGGGGCGATCTCCTCGCGGCCGGACTCTTCAACCCGTCGGTCAAGCAGGTGGCGGCCGACCGGGGATCCGGCAAGCACGGGGCCGAGGACATCGAATGGAACGACTGGGTCACCAGGACGAAGATGCAGGCACTCGTCGTCCTGGCCGACAGCGGTGACCTGAACGACGCCTCGCGCCACATGAAGCACTACCTGGACAACACCGGCACCCCCATGGAACTCCCGGTCGACAAGATGCTCACCGACAACAGGGGATTCCAGGCACACGTGGACCAGCTGTTCCTCCAGGGCCATGAGACGGAGTGGCGGGAGCAGGCGCTGGCGGAGTACGACAGAAACGGCGGCCGTCCAGTCGTGATTCCGGTCGAGACACCCAATGAGGGCTACTACTTCAGCGATGCGGCAGACCCCAACTGGTACTACGCGGTGGGCGGCGCCCAGTCGAACGTGACGGGGGTGGTGACCGTCACGCCGGGCGCGGACGGCAAACCGGTGGTCGGCCTCGACTACCAGGTCAACGTCTGGGACCGGTACAACTGGGACCAGGGCAAGGGCGTGCACATCGGGACGCTCGAGATACCCGACGGCGAGCCGAGTCAGCAGCACAGGGTCGGTCTGGCCCAGGAGTTCAACATGGCGGGAAGCAGTTCGGTCAAGCACTACGAGCTGGGCAACGGAGCGGCAGCGCCCGCCCCCGACGAACCCGGGCGCGCCGGCGAGCGGAGTGATCCGGGCCGCCATGCCCGGGACGGCGGAGGGGATATCGACCGATGAACGGTCCTGCGGCTCCGGCCGGTGCCGGGAGGCGCAAGCCCTGGCAGCGGCGCCTCGCCATCGGCGCCTGGGTCTTCTCGGGCCTGTGCATTCTCGGGGTCCTCGGGATGGTCCTGACGGGCATGTACGGGTTGCGGTATCCCACCGAGGATCAGAAGAAGTGCTGCTGGGAACAGAACGCCACGCCCGAGTGGGTGGCGAAGACGATGGGCCTCCAGGTACCGCAGACGGCGACCGACCGGCGGGCAGGGCTGCACACCAACGTGCAGTACGACGTCGCGCTGCTCGCCTTCACGGTGCCGACCGCGGAAGCAGACCGGTTCTTGCAGCCGCTTCTACGCGAAGGCACCCAGATGGCCCGCAACCGGCACCCGGAAGAGCCGGGCTACACCCGCAGCGACGGCTTCACCCATCTCGGCCTCCCCGAGCCGGAAACCCTCGTCGAAGGCATGCGCATCACCAGTGTCTGCCCTCACGACGCGAAGACGCACGAAAGCGGCGCACTCCGACTGTGTACGAAGATCCACACGCATGAATTCCAGCCCGGCACCACCCGCGTCTACCTCTGGGCCGGCAGCGACGCACCCATCGAAAAGCCACCGGCCTGACCACGGGACCTGACGCCGACCCTGCCGCACCAGTGCCGGTCCGGGTGCCACGGCACCGTGTCTCCTCAACGCCTGGCGCCCCGCCGAGATCGGACCGGCCCCTCACACAGGGGAGACTGAATGCTCGAAGAACACCTGTACATGGCACTGTCCGCCGTTGAGATTGCCGACCTGGTGAGACACGGCAAGGTGACCGCCAGCGACGTCGTCGACGCCGCGTTGGCGCTGATCGCCGAACGCGACGGTGCCCTGCGTGCCTTCACAACCGTCTGGGCGGACGCCGCCCGCGCCGCAGCGACGGAGGTCGATGCTGCGGTGGCCGGTGGGGCCTACCTGCCGCTGGCCGGGGTACCGATCGGGGTCAAGGCGAGTGAAGGCCCGACCTCGTTCCAGAACCAGCGCCTGGCCGCCGCCGGATGCGTGCCGATCGGGGCGACCTCCGTCCCCCGCGCCGGCACCGGCTGGCAGACCTACGGCTCCACCGACCGCGGCCCCACCCTCAACCCCCTGAATCCGACATGGTCACCTGGCGGGTCATCGGCCGGGTCCGCAGCCGCGGTAGCCGCCGGCCTCGTACCGTTCGCCACCGGATCCGACGGTGCCGGATCGGTCCGCATCCCCGCGGCCTGGTGCGGCATCATCGGCTTCAAGCCCACCAACGGCCTGCTGCCCGCCCGGGACCGCGCCGGGCTCAACAGCCCCGGTGTGCTAACCCGTACCCCGGCAGACGCCGCGGCCTACCTTCGCGTCGTCGCCCCCAGCAGCTCTCCGGCCCTTGCGGCCGGGATCCTAAGGGTTGCCTGGACGCCCACGCTCGGTTACGCCGCCACAGAGCCGAACGTCGCTGACACAGCGCTGCACGCCCTCAGCCGGATCGCACGCGCTGGGCTGTGCGACCTCGTCGAGCAACCGGTGATGCTGCGCGACCCGGCCCCCGCCTGGACCGCACTGCGCGCAGGCGTTTCCGACCGGGACACCGAGGACCTCATCGCAGCCAATGCCCAGGCTCTCCACGCCATCTTCGAAGAGGCCGACCTCATCGCCACTCCCACCACGCCTCACCCTCCGCACGGCCACGACGGCCCCGGAACCCGCATGAGCGTCGCCCTCACCTGGGCCTTCAACCTCTCCGGCCACCCGGCGCTCACCCTGCCTGCCGGAGTGACACCAAACGGCGAGCCCGTCGGCCTCCACCTGGTGGCCCGACATCAAGCTGACACCACGCTCCTCACCGCCGCACAACGCTGGTAGCGGTCGGCTCTGCTTCATGCGCGCGGCGCGGAACCTGCCGCGTCGGATGTGGCCCCAGGCCGCGCCGCAGTCAGGTCAGTTCGGGAACCTAGAGCCCGGCCGCTTGTCCGATCTCGACGACGTTCATCGTCGGCTGGAGCGGCGACGGCTTCCATCCGGTCGCTTCCTGTCGACCACGATCGCGCCGCTCAACCCGGCCCTCACATCGCGGTCGCCGATGGCGCCCGCCGACGCGGTTGTCTCTACCGCGGCCGGCCCACCGTCCCAGTCGCTGTTCATGGAGGGCAGCCGGAATACGCCAGAAACGTGCCGTAGGCCGCTGTGATCAACCCCGACGGCGAGCGGCGGGGTCGCGCTCAGCGACGTGCCGGGCAACCGCGTCGACGCCGGGGCGAGAGTAGCGTTCCAGGGACCGTACGGAGGCGTGGCGGGAGCGGGCCAGCAGCATCGGTGTGGACGCGCCGTTCTCCGCGTCGTGCGTCAACGCACCGTGCCTGAGCCGGTGCAATGTCCATCCCTCCAGGTCCTCGACGTCCTCGGGCCGGGCGAGCGGGTTCGCCAGCAGCCGGGTGGACTCCTCGAAGATCTCCTCCGCCCGGCGGTAGGAGAGCCGGGCCCGGCTGGTCTCCTCGCACACGTCCAGCGTCGCGGCGCGCCGAGGCGGGGGAGCGGCACGGCGGCCGCCTGCCCGAACCCATGCGCGCCGTCCTGGACGAGGCCGCGAACATTTGCAAGATCGCCGACCTTCCCGACCTGTTCAGCCACCTCGGCAGCCGTGGGATCAACCCCTTCGTGATCCTCCAGAGCTACCGGCAAGGGGTGAAAAGCTGGGGCGAGGTGGGCATGGACGTAGAGGCCATCACCCGTGTTCACCGCAGACGCTGCGAGCCGGGCAATTCCCTGCAGGACCGCCAGTAGATCATCGTCGGTCATATCGTCCCCGTCTTCGGACCTGAGTCGTGTGGTCCAGCGACCTGCAAGCTCTTCCAGCTCGGCGGAGGTCGCGTTGGCCAGTGCTCGGGTCAGCCGCTGCGGCAGAGCAAATACCTCAACGCCATCATTCAAGGGTGCAGTGACCCACTCCGGCCACGGCCGCCACGCATAGATCTGCTCAAGAGGCGGGGCCTCGGCCGAAGGCTCCTCGAAGTACATACCCCACTCGGCGATGGCAGTGTCCGGCTCAATGAAATGGCAGGTCACGGACTCAAAGGCCTCACCAGGTCCCCGCAGGCGCGTCGCAGCGGCGGTCTCGTCGTCGGGGGCGAGGAAGATCACCATGTCGTGGGCCATCTCAGCATGATGGCAGCCCGCCGAACCGACGCCGGTGACAACTATCTCGACCAGTCACATCCCGCGACGGCCGCCACTCAGACTTCAATGAGATCACTCAACCTTCAATGCGACAGGACAGCTGCTCCAGATCTCGTGGACCCGACCCTACGAGGCCATGGCCCAGCTGCCCTCCGACACCGGGGCGACCAGGCACCGCCGCGCCTTGATCAGACTCTCCTGCGCGCTGGCCCGCCAGGGCGCAGGTGGTGCAGACCTGGCGGCGCTGCGGCGTCGAGCGGCGTCTCGGCGGTGGGAGGAAGCTGCGTGAGCGATGGCCGGCACGACCAGCGGCAGAGATTCTCCGGCGCGGCAGCATGACGGCGTGAGCGTTCCAGCCACCGCCGACGGCCCGGTGCCGCACGTACCGATCGGGCTCGTCACGCCAGATGGCCAGCATCTTCAAGTACGCCTCTTCGAGCGGCAGCAGATCGAGCTCGACAGCGGCTGTCGGGTCTGGCGGTACAAGATCGCGGCCCCAATGTGGCAGGCGGCCGCCGACGGCGGCGTGGAGGCCGTCGGCTTCACCACATGGGTGACCGCCGACGTCCTTCGCCCGTACCGATGCGTTGCCTACAACACGATTCCATCCCACCGCGTACCGACGCTGCCGCCGGAGCCCGAGACGTGGGGGTGGGTACTCCGCCCCGTTCTCGGCCAGCGAGGCCGGGCGGTCGTCCACGAGAGCAACTGCCGCCACGCGGAGCGAGCCGGCGCGGAACTGCAGACCGAAGAGGCCCTGAACGCACTCATGCTGTCCGGAGTCGACGCATGCCACGACTGCGACGCGGCCGCAGTCCTCATCCCCGCATTGCAGCTGGGAGAGGGACACGGCTGAGGACGGTCCCACAGGACGCCCGGCGTCGCCGTCGTGGGCGAGCCGGGCACACTGATCGGGGCAGTGGAGACCCGGGCAGGGCTCCGCGCGCCCAGGTGGCGTTTCTGCCCTTCGTCATCGCCTGAATCGTTGGCGGGAGGCGCACAGCGTGTTGCGCGCCTCCCGCCGACCGGCCGACCGGTTCACGGTGTGACCTGCGCGGACCCACGCCGACTTAGCGGGGGTGCGTCTAGGGGCTTGAGGAACATCGGAACGGAAACTGGCGCTAAGCCCGTATCTCCGCTGGTCGGCGCTGCCGGACCGTCGGTGTCGAGGCGGTCGTGAACTCTTCCCACAGATAACGCCCTATTATCTGCGGTATTGCAGAGCGCGACCTGCGGCGACCTCCTCCGCACACCGCGTGAAGCGGACCTGTTATCTGCGGCAAGGGAGAAGCGGTGCCGACCGTCGTTCAGCTGCCGGCCGGGAAGGCGGTGACCATCCGGACGGCGGCCGACCTATTCCTCAACTCGCTCGGCAACCCGAACACCGTCCGGAACTACGGCATCGCCGTCGCGAAGACCGCCGAGCGCCTGGGAGAAGGCCGGCCGTTCGCCTCGGTGGAGGACGACGAGATTGGCGAGGCACTGGAGCTGTTGTGGGGCAGCTCGGCGGTGAACACCTGGAACGCCCGCCGCGGCGCAGTGCTGTCCTGGACCGGCTGGTGCGCAGAGCGCGGGTACGACGGGCCGGCGGTCCCAGCATGGGTGAAGCGGCTGCCGCCGCCGGACTCGGACACTCGGGTGCACTCGAAGTTGGCGATCGAACGGCTGATGGCCCGCCGGGATGTCCACCTGCGGGAGAAGACGCTGTGGCGGATGCTCTACGAGACGTGCGCCCGCTCGGAGGAGGTCTTGGGCGTCAACATCGAGGACCTTGACTTGGCCGGCCGGCGCTGCCCGGTGAAGGCGAAGGGCGCCCAGCCGAAGGTCCGCCGCCGCGGCGGCGCCCGAGAGGACTACGTGCTGGAGGTGGTGTACTGGGACGCTGGGACCGCACGGCTGCTGCCCCGGCTGCTCAAGGGCCGCACCCGCGGGCCCGTGTTCGTCACTCACCGCCGTCCCGGCCCCGGCAAGGTGGTCAGCCCGCGCGACGTCTGCCCGGACACCGGGCTCGCCCGTCTCTCCTACGGGCAGGCCCGTGCGCTGCTTGATGAGCACACCGCGGTGCCCGGGCCGGGCACCGGCTGGGACCTGCACGAGTACCGCCATTCCGGCCTGACCCACCTTGGTGAGGCCGGCGCTAGCCTGCTGATGCTGATGGCGAAGTCAAGGCACAAGAAGACGGAGAACGTCCGCCGCTACTTCAAGCCGTCCCCGGAGGCGATCGCAGAGGTCACCAGCCTGCTCGCGCCCGGCAACAGCAGGCGCTGAAGCTCGCTCGGCCTGTCCCGAAACCGCATGCGCTCGGACGCCTGCGGCTCACTGGAGCACGACCGTGACGCCGCACCGTTCGAGGAGCCGCACGATGTCCCCGAAGTAGGAGAGCCCGTCCTCTGGATCCTCCACAACGTCCGCCAGCGCGCGGCGTGCGACCTCGGAGTCGTGCCAGGTCAAGGTGAAGGGAGGGGCCACTCCGAATCCACCGCCCAGGCAGTCCTTGAAGGCGTTCCACTCCCGCCCGTAGTAGCGGCCGGGCCCGAGCAGGGCCTCGGCAATCGCGCAGTGCAGCCCAGGAACATCCGTGACGAACCGGCCGTCGAGATGGTACTCACCACCGGACCGATCCGGCCGGGGCGCGGGCACCCGCCAGGCGCGGGTGGCGAGGTCCAACCACGCTGCCCTGCCCTGCGAGTCGTACGGAGCCCACATGTTGGGCTGTGCCGGCGGGCCCTGATACCACTCCGCCCAGATCGGGCGGGCCGCCAACGATGGCCGATCGTCTCCACCATCGGTGAGGGTGATGTCGACGAGCGTGCCTCCGAGCACGGACGGTCGCGCTCCAGTGATGGCCAGACCCACGGTGCGGGAGGCCATCACGGCACCATGGCGATCCAGCACCAGGAGGTAGGCCCAGTCCCGCTCCGACCGACGAGGGCGCCGCAGCGCCGCGAGCAGGGGCTCCGCAGGCTCGCAGCCGATCAGCTCCATTGGTACGGGGGCGGGGTCCACTCGCGCCTTGAACAGGCCGTCCACGCCAGAGCAGCGGCCTGCGCTTGCCGCAGTGGTCGTCGTTCCGGCGAAGAGCTCGAAGCGCGGAGCCGTGGGCAGTTCGAAGAAGCTCTCCTCGCTCCTGACGCCGGCGCCAAGCACGATGTCGTGCCGTGCTGGGTCGTCCGGGTGTGGCAGATGAGCCACCACGACCGCATCGACGAGAGTCCACCACTGCACGGGCTTCTCGTCGTCCCAGACCTCGACGCACACGTCGCCCAGACTCCATAGCGAGACGTCGGGCTCGGCCAGGACCTCGCTCAGGAGACCGTCGGGGCGGCATCCACGGAGGGTGAGGACCTCCCGTGACGGCGGGACGGGGTCGACGAACAACCCTTCAACACCCGCGCACCTCCCCCAGAGCTGTTCCACGCCATCTTCGTCCTCCTGAACCAGGAGGTACTTCACCGGAAAACCCCGGCCCCACCTGGCGTGATCTGCGACGCGCACCCAACCCCCGAACATGCGAGCAACCTTCGCACCTACGATACGGACCCGCCTGGCCCGGGAGGACGGAGGACGGCTACTCGCCCTCAATCACCTCTCGTCGACGGCGCTCAGATCGCGCAGGGGCCGCAGGCCACCGGGCAGCTCCGGTAGTTGGAAGGAGTACCGGCCGAGCATGTTGACGTGGTGCCGCACGAATGGGGAGAGGCGGGCCACGTCTCGGTCGCGGACATCGAAGCCGTCGGCTCGGAGCCGAGCGACAGCAGCGTCCATGTAGCGGGTGTTGAAGAGCACCAAGGCATTGAGGACCAGGCCGAGCGCGCCGATCTGGTCCTCCATGCCGTCCTGGTAGTTCTGGTAGAGCTGCCCGGCCCGGCCGTGGAAGATCTTCCGGGCGAGCGCGTGACGGCCCTCCTGCAGGTTGGCCTGGGTCTTGATCTGCCGCCGGTAGCCGGGTTCGTCGGCCAGGCGCAGGATGTGCAGCGTCTTGGCGATCCGCCCGTAGTGGGCGATCGCATCGCCCAGCGGGGTGGGCCGGCCGTCGCGCGACAGCATCCGGATCACGTCGTAGGCCCGCACCGCGCCGGTGTGGATGGAGCCGATGATCCGCAGAATGTCCTCCCAGTGCCGCTCGATCCGCACCAGGTCGACCCGGCCCCGGGCCGCGTCCTGGAAGGCGCCGTAGTCGGCCGCTCGGTCGATCCGCCACATCTTCTGGTCCGGCAGGTCTGCCAGCTGCGGCGCGTACGTGAACCCGGCCAGGGTGAGCAGGCCAAACACGATGTCGCTGTAACTCGCGGTGTCGGTGACGATCATCTCTGGACGGCGCCCACCGTCGCGGTCGTAGAGGACGTCCAAGACGTACAGCGAGTCACGCGGGGTACCGGCCACCACCTTGCCGCCGAGCCCGGCCGCCTGGTCGTTGATCATGTTGAGCCAGGTCGCCCCGCCCCGGCGGCCGAAGTACTTCGGGTTCGGCCGCGCGTACACCGACGGCACCGGCACCACGAACCGCATCCCGTCCACCGAGGCGACCAGGCCCCCGCCCCACGCCTGCGCGAGCGGGATTGACGCCTGGGCGCCGATCAGCGCGGCGTTCGCGGCCCGGTAGGTCTCCAGCCGCAGGTAGGTCTGGTCGACGTGGGAGAGCCGGCCGTACTTCAACGCGTCCAGGCCGCCGATGACAGGGGTGTAGCCGACGTTGCAGCCGTGCGCGACCAGCAGCGCGGCGATCGTGACGTGCAGGTCCCTCAGCCTCGCCTCGCCCCCGGTGACCGAGGTGAACGCCTGGTCGGCGCCGGTCCAAGAGAACACCTCCAGCAGCACTTCGGGCAGGTCGACCCTGGGCAGCATCGCGTTCACCGCCGCTCGCAGCTCCAGCAGCGATACCGGTTCGGGCTCCGGCTCCAGCGCGGCAAAGTGCAGCCGCCCGGCGTCGTCGAAGACGATCTGCGCGTTCGTCGGCAGCCGGGAGGCGACCTCCTGGTACGTGCCGTCCAGCAGAGCGGCCCGCGCCGCCAGGTGCTCGCCCGCTCCCTCGGGCAGGCCCAGGGAGGCCAGCACTGTCGGCTTGGCCTGCTCCCATGCCTCCCCAGCCAGTAGTTTCGCCCGCGGGTCGCCCCACTTTGAGGAGTTCTTCGCGAACACCTCCTTGCGCCGCAGCATCCGGTGGACCTGCTCCAGCACGCAGAAGGTGTACGCCTTCCCCCCCCCCCCCCCCCCCCGGTTCCTGATGCGGAGCAGAGAGCACCAGTCGACGCCACGAACCGACCAGCAGGCCGGTGTCGATCTCGGCATGGCCCACCTTCTTGCGGCCCATCAGGTCCGGCAGCGACTTCAACGCCTTCAGCACCGGCAACCCCTCCGGCGTCGCGCCGAAGTCCACCACCTCCACCAACAGCTTCAGGAATGGCCTCACGGTGCTGAACCGGGTGACCAGCATCGCCCGCCACGCCTCGTCCGCGTCCGAGTCCAGCGGCGGCGTCAACTCGAACAGCGCGGAGATCGCCGCGGCCAGCTCCTTGCGCGGAATGACCGCCTCAATTTGCTCCCACATGGCGTCCAACGTGGCCACCTTCGGCGGGCTGACCTCCCCGGTGTCGGTGTCGACCTGCTCGGAGGTGGTGTCAAACACGACCTGGAAGGCGGTGGCCAGCTTCGCGCCGGCCCGCTCGACCTTCGGAAGGGTCTTCAGTTTCTCCTTCGCCGTGTCGCGCTCCGCGCGGGCCAGCAGTTTGGTGGCGACCAGTACCTCCAGCAGGTCCAGGGCGTCATCGACCGCGCGGGTCGTCAGATACACCGAAGTGGACAACAGCGTGGCAAGACGCCGGGAATCGCCGTGCCGCCGCAGCAGCGTCGCCTTGCCGTCCACGCCGTACCGCGACAGCTCCGCCAGCCGCCGGGGCGGAATCCCGGACACATCCAGCTCGCCCATGCCCAGGTCAGCAATCTCCCGCGCCCGCTCCAGCGACCACTTCATCTGCGGCCCCGACACCCGCACCGGTCCGCGCCGCAACCGGTCCAGCTCCGAGACGCGCTGACCGGACGGCACGACCAGCAGCGAGTCCAGCACCGCCCGCTGGCCGGTGTTCAGCAGCCCGTACAGGGTGTCCCACAGCCGCTGGTTCGCCGCCTCCCTCACGGACGCCACCAGCCGGGCCAGCGTCGTCACTCCCGGCAGCAGCACTCGCCGCTCGCGCAGCCACCCCACCGCCGCGTCGAACAGCGCCTTCGGCCCCTCGCCCGTCGTCCAGGCCCGCGCGTCCACCCACGCCCGTAGCTCCGCCTCCATCTCGGCGAACTCCCGGTACTCCAAGAGCCGGCGCAGCTCCCACATGTGCTCGAACCGGGTCTTCTCTCGCTCGCCGTACGCCTTCAGCACCGAGGAGTCGGCGATGTCCAGCTGGTCCGCGAGGTAGTCCACGACCTCCGCCGGCACGTCGGCCGCGTCGTCCAGGAACACCCCCAGGAACCGCACGGTGGTCAGCTGCACCGCGAAGCCGAGCCGGTTGTGGGCCCGCCTCTTGGACTCGATCAGCTCCCGGTCCGCGTCATCCAGGAAGAAGAAACGCTCCAGCTCGGAGCGGGGCGGCGCCCCGCGAAACGCCGCGTACCCAGCGGCCTGCTCATCCGTCAGAAACTCGACCGGCACCCCGGACCTCCAAACAGTCGATCAATACGACTGCCGAAGGTTCTGGCACCACAGAACCCCAGGTCAAAGCCCTCTGGGCGGCCGACGGGGCTTAACGCCAGTTTCCGTTCCGATGTTCCTCAAGCCCCGGGTCCAGCCAAGGTGAGCCCAAAAGGGGCAGTGGGACCTGACGGCCGCTACGGCCGATGTCCGCGTGGTCTCCTACCGCACCCACCATGACCGCACCGCAGCTCCCAAAGGGGGGAGGCGCGGTGTGGCGGCCAGAGTGTTCCACCCCGGCGTGTGCCAATGATCAGATGACCAGAACGTCCCCCTTCACCCGACTCCGCCGGAACGCGTCCCGGCATGCCGCGCGACGCCGCCTGAGGAACCGGCGTCGTAGCGCCGCAGGCATGGGATCCGAAGGCGGCCCGTCCTCCCGTCTCTCCCTGCTGCTCCTGAGCCTGCCAGGGTTGGCAGCCGTGGCCGCCCTGCTCTTCACCTGGCTCCAGGTGAGCCAGACCAGCAAGGAACTGCGGATCTCCGAGGAGGGCCAGATCACCAACCGCTTCAACGCGGCCATCGGCAACCTGGGATCGGGCTCCATTGACGTGCGGCTGGGCGGGATCTACGCCCTGGAGCGCATCATGAACGACTCTCCTCGCGACCAGGCCACCGTTGTGTCGGTGCTGTCCGCGTACGTCCGCCGTCACGCCCCAATTCCCATAGCCGCGCCGATGGCCGACATCAGCGCGGCGATGAACGTGCTGGTGCGGCGGCGCCCGGAGAGCGACCAGGGGTTGGAACTGGACCTGAGCCGCACCGATCTACGGGGCTGGAAGCCCGCCCATCCGTACGAAGAGGGGGCCATCCACCTGCAGGGAACGATTTTCACGGGGGCAGACCTCAGCGATGCGCAGCTCGGCGGCGCGGATCTCTCGGAAGCGAACCTGGAGAAGGCGAACCTCAGCCGGGCAGATCTTTCCGGGGCGACTCTCACTGGGGCCGTCTTCGAGGAGGCGCAGCTGCGGGACACGGGATTCACCGGGGCCGACCTCACCGATGCGGTCGTCTGTAGTTGGGTCATCAGGTGCCCGGACTTGACGGGGTCAAGGTTTGCGGGTGCAGACCTGACCCGTGCCGGCTTTGTAGGGGCGGATCTCAGGAAGGCGACGATGTGCTCGGAAGTATTCCTGGCCCCGGTCGGAGGCACCAAGGAGGCGGAGGCCGGGCGTATGTGTGCCACTCTGCGGGGTGTGCAGCTCAGCGATGCGAAACTCTCGGAAGTGGACCTGGCGCGCGCGGATCTGTCTGGGGCGGACCTCACCGATGCCGACCTGTCGAAGGCCGACCTCACCGATGCGAATCTCACCGGCGCCATCCTTACAGGTACGAAGCTCAGCGGCGCCACGCTCAAGGGAGCACGCGGCCTCCCGCCGTCCCTCCGGTAAGCCAACCTGCGTCGCAGAACCGGCTCGGACGCCCCACTAGGACCTCAGCGTCATCGTGACCAGTGCCCGCGTAGGCGCGATTCGGTCAGGCCCTCAGTGGTAGATCCGCAAGAGCAGCGGCTCAGACCTTCAAGATCATTCCACTGCCCCTTTTGGGCTCACCTTGGCTGGACCCCCTGGAGGAGCTGATCGCCGCCCGCCACGGCGTCGACGCAGCGGAAGAATGGACCCATTGACCCCAACGGGTCTAACCGCTGCTGAGCTCGTCGTCGTCCTCGGGGTGTGACCGAGATACGCGCCAAAGGGGCAACGAGAACCTCCACCCCGGCCCGTCGCGATCCCGCATTTACGCGGGATCGAATCCCATCGCGGAACGCGGGAGAGCGAACCGGGCGCGGGGAGGCAGGCTTTCAGGATCAGCACGGTCCGCCGCCTCGCGCCCACCCCACCACAGGACGCATCCGGCGGTCTCTTCCCGCAGTCCGGGGGAATGCTCTCAGGCCGGGCTGGCCCGGAGCCCAAATGCACTCCTCAGGCTGCGGTGATGCAATGGAAGTTGAGGGATTTCGTTCGCCTCCAAGGCCGCACCGGACTCCGGCGGTACATCCACTCATTTGCTGTGCGGCTCGTTCAACGGATCGGAGCAGCCCATGGGCGCGATCTACGACGACAGGAGAATGGTTTGTGGCTGGTACCGCTCCGGTTCTGTGTATGACTCATCCGAATCGAAAGTCGGCTCGGTAGATGCCTCTGGACGCGTCTACGACACGTTGGGGATCATCAGGGGGAGGGTCAACGAGCACGGCAGGGTCTGGGATGAGAAGGGACTCGAAGCCGGCAAGGTGGGCGAAAACGAGAAGAAGGTCTACACCAAGGGCAGCGTGTTCCTGGCGGGGCTTCATTCTGAGCCGGACACCGATTACAGCCCGTACGAGCCGAACCTGATACAGGACGGTCACCGAGCAGGAGCGGGCCTCCTACTGCTCCTCGGGGCTGCGGAGAAAGCACGCGCGGCTGGCTGGACGTGCTGACCGAGCGTCCGTTCTCGCGCACCGTTCCCCGAGAGGGAACACCTGGGGGCTTCGTTCACCGAGAACAGCCCCGCCACAAGGCGCGTGAAGTGTACAGTTCTGTACATGAGTGACACTCTGCCGATCACCGAGGCGCGGGCGAAGTTCGGATCCCTGGTCCGCCGCACGTCCAACGCCCGCGAACGCATCACGATCACCGACCACGGCCAGCCGGCGGCCGTGCTCATCAACCCCCAGGAACTGGCCGACCTCGAGGACGCCCTGGCCCTGGCCAGGTACCGCGAACGCCAGTCCGCCGGGACCGCAACGGCTACGCCCCACGATGACGTCCGTGCCCGGCTCGGCCTGGAGAACGTGTGACCTACGAGATCGTCTGGGACGAGCCCGCCATCGACGCGGCCGCCCGGTTCCTCAAGGACGACGCCGACGGGCTGCGCCAGCTGATGGACGCCGTCGACCTGCTCGCCGACCAGCCCCGACCCGAAGGCAGCACCCCGTACGGCTCCCCGGACCTGCGCCGGATGCACGTCGGGCGCTACCGGGTCATGTACGAGATCACCGAGGCAACCATCACCATCGTGGTCATCCACGTCGGCCGCCTCGGCTGACGCCCCCGAGAGCGCACCCGAAGGGCCAGGCCGACTCACGGTCTGGCCCCTCGCGTTCCGCGCCCGGACCCGTTGGACCCAACAGGTCCGACAGGGTCAGACCTGGTCGACACCGGCGGAGCGCGCACGCACCTAGAATCGAACGCGTGAACGAAAGTCTTGCGGAGAGGATCACCCGGTACCGCGCGGTGGAGTCCTGGCTCGTGCACCAGCTCGGGCGGATCCGTGAGGACCTGGCCCGCCTGGAGATCGAGGAGGCCGCGCTCCGGGCCCGCAGGCCCGCACTGCCGCCTCCGGACTGGGTGATCGAGACGATCCGCACCGGGCGCGGGCCCCAGCCGTTCCGAGTCCATCGCGGCGACTGCCCGCAGGGGAAGGGCAAGCCCGTCAGCCGCGACGAAGCACGCCGGCTCCTGGCGGGCGGGACCGAGTCCTGCCCGTTCTGCGGACCGGCCATCGAGCTCCAGGTGGACGGCGCCGCCTGAGGCCGCAACGGCTGTCCCCCTTCGGGTGGCCGCCGCCGCCGTAAGAAACGGTCCCGCCCCGGCCTGCGCGGCACGATGCAGGTCATGGAGACCTTCGAGCAGGAGCAGCGTCGCCACGGTTCTCCTTGCCACAGATAACAGGCCAGTTATCTGTGGCTTCCGCTCGTGACTCACCCGAGTAATTACCGGGTTGGAAATTGAGCCCTATTGGATCTTTCGTGCCAAACCAGGAGGTAGGGCCGAAGTGGTCGCGTAGGCCAAGCCGACTGGACAGACTGAACCCCATCACTGGGGCACGCAGCTCTTACCTGTTCAGAGCTACGTGCGACCGTCCCTGCCCAAAACGCACCCAGGGGTCCGGGTGCACCTTTGTTGTCCGCCGCACCATGAACGGAGCACGGCACGCCAGGGCCCCCGCTGTGGCGTGCCCTGCATCCCGCATGTACGAAGTTCTCCGCGCCGCCCTGCCCGAATTCTTTGGCAGCCTCGGCGCCGCCACGGTCTGTGCCGCCAGCGCCTGGCTCCTTCGTAAGACGGCCAACCGGCGACTCCGTGACGAGTCTCCCGCTGACGGAAACGATCAGACCTAGCCACCGACGGCGGGCGCGGCGGAACTGGCGCCGTACCTAGCACCCCGTCGAGGAGACCCCTGTTTGGTGCCCCACGCGACGCCTCCCTGTGGGGCACCGAGCACACCCTGACGCTGGTTGGTGGCGCAGGGCGGCGACAAAATGGCGCACCGGTAACGCACCGCGCCGCTACCGTTCCGTCATGACGACGACGCCCCGCCCGCGCTTCTCCGTCCGCGCCGGCCTCATGGCCGCCCCCGATCACGACGGTCCCTTCGACGGCGTGCCGGAGCACCTGCAGCTGCCGTTGCAGGAGTGGGTGGCGTACGCGCTGGACGCCGAGGGCCTGGTCGACTATGTCGACGAGGATGGCGTAGAGCGCACCCTCTGCCTCCGGCTGCGCATAGCCACGGTTGATGATCCAAACCGGGGTGGGTCGAAGTACCACCGCGCTCTGTGCACAGCCGTCGGCTCCCAGCTGCTCGACGTGGTCGATGCGGTTCTCGCCTACAAGGCCGAGCGCGGGGTATGCGATCAGGCTGACATACGTCTCCTCACCGACATCCTGGACGCGGCAGGGTCCGCCTACCGTGTCGCCGAGGCCTGGGACAGTTTGGAAGAACGCGTCACCCCCGCCGTTCGCAACGCTGTCCGCCAGACGATCGCGGGCGCGGCGGCTGTGTCCGCCGCCGGGTCGGCCGCCGACCACCTGGCTAGTGCGTGGCAGGCGGCGTACGGGCGTAGCCCAGACCCAGTGCGGGCGTACAGCGAGTCCATCAAGGCGGCCGAGTCCGCCGCTCACGCTGTCATCCAGCCGAACAACGCGAAGGCCACCCTCGGCACGATGCTGGGCGAGATCAAGAACGCTCGGCACAAGTTCGCCACCGCGCTATGCGCTCCGGTCGGCAACGACCCGATCGCGCCGGCGGAGGCGATGATGCGGGCGCTGTGGGACGGGCAGACCTCTCGCCACGGCGCCCAGAGCCCGACCGTGCCCGAGACCCTGGAAGCTGCCCGGGCCGGTGTTCACATCGCCGCCGCCTTGGTGCAGTGGTTCATCTCGGGAGCCGTGGTTCGCAACTCTTGAAAGGCAGTTCGGCAAGACGTCAGGCGCCCGGCCGTCTGCAACGACCCGTGAAACACGGTCGCTGCAGGTGGGCGGCACGCCAAGCAGATGCTTCACGTGTGACCACTCATGAAACAAGCCGTCGCGAGGGGGCTGCCTACCCCGCAAGGTGGCCGCCCCCTCCCGTGCACGGAGTACGAGACTTCTCGCGTCAGGGGGTGGGCAGGACCTCTCGAATGCCGGGGTCGGTGAGGTCGGTCAGTGCGATGGCGGGGAAGTCAGCGGGGACGAGGACCAGGTCGCCGTCGCGCTCAAATTTGAACCCGTCTTGCAGGATCCGGGTGCCCATCTCGCTCTTGTGCTTCTGCTGGGTCACCAGGACGCCGCTCATGGAGCCATCCTTGCCCGGCCCCGACATCGTCCCTCGCCAGCGCACGGGCTTGCCGGCCTCACCTGCGAGCTTGGCTTTGGCGCTTCCGCCGGGGAGGTTGACCACCAACACGCCGGTCCAGATGATCCAACCTTCGACGCTGCTGATGAGCGTGCCGCGCTCGATCCACCCGAAGTAGTCCGGCTTGACGGTGACCTGAACGTTCTCGCCGGTCTGCGTCGTCTTCCCCCAGGAGTACTGGTAGGAGGCGGTGATGGACGCCTGGAAGATGCCGTTCAGGGTCACACCGCCGGTCCCGGAGACACCGAGGCTGTGCTGGTAGGAAACCGAGTCTGACCAGTTCATGCCGTACTGGGCGTCAGCCGGGCCTGGGTTGAAGACCTTGTTGGGACTGACCTGGTGCTGCGGGCTATAGGTGAACCACTGCTTGTCCGGCCGTACGGCCACGACGCCCTTGCCGCCGTCGGCCATCCACTCGGCGTAGGGGGCCTTGGCCGGGTCGATGACGGGGAAGCTCTCCCAACTCTCAGGGTCGAGGCCACGCTCCTTCATCTCTTCGTTGTAGGAGGTGAGGTTCGCCGTGTGAGACTTCGGCGGCGGAGGCAGCTGGTTGGCCACAGGTACTCCTTCTCTGGAGGCAGGCGTCATCGCCGGGGCGCGCCCAGGGCTCCTGAAACCTGCAGCCGGGACGGGTGGCGACGCTCGCGTCCCGGCATATCGCTCACCACCCACAACCACCATGGCTGAATGCCCGGCATCACTCGCACAGGCGAAGAGGTATCGCTTCTTCGTCCGAGTCGCCTGGTACTCCGGGAGACGGGCCACTCCGCTTCGCGCCCGAGGAACACAGCCCCGCGACCGTTCCGATCCCCCCTGAGCGCCGCCCTGCCGCGCGGCCACGTCCGACGTTCCCGTCGTCCTCACGACGGCCGCCCGTGCGCTGCCCGTGCTCGTGCTCGGCGCCATCGCGCTCGTCCTGGTCGACCCCGCCGACGTGCCGAGCATGCCCCGCGCCGTGATGCCCAGGGTGGCGCCGCGTGCGTTGGGACGGGACCGCCATCGACGCCGCCCACCACCACCTATGAAACGGGACTGGCGTGCGTAAACGCCGAGCAGGGGCGCCCCAGGAGGGGTGCACGAGGTGGCGGGTCCGGTGCGCGCTACGAAGGGTCGAGGCACCCCCCGTGCGGCGCGTGCCCGACGGGCGCCGGCCGTGGGCGCGGAGGCGCGAGCCGAACCCGCTTGCTCGGCTGCGTCGGCCGGTCCGAACAGAGGTCGTCCATGGCACTGAGAAGTGCCGCGACGGTCTCCCCAGCTACGGCCTGGGTCCGCTCGTCTTGGGCCAGCGACTCGGCAGCGAGGCGACCGCGATGGCGGCCTGGAGAACACCGACGGAGACATGAGCGGTGCGCGTGGCCGCGAGGGCGGTCTCGGCCTGCTCCGTGAAGGACAGGGTCGTATGCATGGTGCAGACCCTGGCCTCATCCCCGGCCGGGGCGGTTCCGACCCACCGGTCTCCGCCGATACGTCACCGAGTTCACGTACGCCCTCAGCCCTTTCCGCCTGCGGCTAAGACTTGTCCCGTAAATGATCTTCGAGTCGCCCTGGGCAGGGTCGGTCGCGGTGCGATCCGCTGGCCTATCCGGCGAGGGCGAGGTTGTACA